>NZ_LR698973.1:1157048-1174950 GCF_902381825.1 Pseudocoprococcus catus | reverse complement strand
TCGTCGTCGTCGTCAACTGCTATTTCTTTATGTTCTTCTAAGAACCAACTTGTGTTTCGCACGTTTTATTCGCGCATTTTATTCTTCTCTGTCATTCGTCAGTTTCAGTTTGTCCAGAATATAGAATGCCAGACCCATGATCATACCAACAACACAGGCCAGTACCATACCTGTCAATTGAATGCTTCCGAGCTGTACGGAAATGCCTGAAAGACCTGTAACGAATACAACGGCTGTCATAGCCTGATTACGGGATTTGCCGTAATCTACCTGTGCATCTACAAGGATACGGATACCGGATGCACCGATCATACCGTAGAGCAGGAATGAGATTCCGCCGATAACCGGTCCCGGAATCGTACTGATGAGTGTTGTCATCTTGCCGATAAAGGAACAGATGATAGATAGTACCGCTGCACCGCCGATAACGTAAACACTGTAAACCTTTGTCATAGCCATAACGCCGATGTTCTCACCATAAGTTGTTGTCGGAACAGAACCGATAAAACCGGAGAGCATCGTTGAAAAGTTATCTGCAAATAAAGAACGGTGCAGACCAGGATCCTTCAACAAATCTCTTCCCACGATCTTGCTTGTAACGATCTGATGTCCGATATGCTCGGAGGTGATAACTAACAGAACAGGAAGTACAATAGCAATGGCCTGCATATTAAACTTCGGTGTCTGGAAGTTCGGAAGGGCAAACAACGGCGCCGCTGCCACTTCTGAGAAGTCAACAATACCGCATGCCAGAGAAGCCACGTAACCGGCAATAATAGCGATCAGAATCGGAATAACAGACAAAAATCCACGGAATACGACAGAACCGATAACGGCTGTCAAAAGTGTCACCAGAAAAACAATGATATTGGCCGGAAGAAGCACTTCATCCTTCAGGCCTGCATTAGAAGCTGCCGTACCTGCCAGCTCCAGACCAATAAGGGCAACAACAGGGCCCATTGCTGCCGGAGGCAGGACCACATTGATCCACTCAGAACCAAACTTGTAAATAATCAATGCCAGAATACAGCCGCAGAAGCCGACGGCCACGAAACAACCCAGGGCATAATCATAGCCCCATTTGCTGATAACGATACCTGCCGGTGCCAGAAATGCAAAACTGGAGCCCAGATAAGCCGGCGCACGTCCCTTTGTGATTAAAATAAACAGCAGCGTACCAAGACCATTCATAAACAACACGATTGCCGGATTAATACCAAACACGAACGGAACAAGCACAGATGCACCGAACATGGCGAACATATGCTGAATACTGAGCGGAATCAGCAGCTTTACAGGGACTTTCTCATCAACCTGTATAATTCTTTTGTTTTCCATAAAAGTTCTCCTCTTCTCTATAGCGTCTCAAGATTCTTCACTATTATATCCGAAAGACGTCAAATAGAAAAGCCCTAATTTATATTCCCAACAAATTTAAGCACTTCTGCCCGTCCAAAATAAAACCAAACAGAAAATATCAAATCCTTCTGAAAAGAGCCCACGCCCCTTCTAACTCTGTTGGTAAACATTTAGCTGATTCTCACAGTTTTGCCAATAGAATTAGAAGGGGCGTGGACTCTTTCAAAGCACTTGATATTTTCGTTACTCTTCGTGCCAATGCAGTCTGTGCAGATGCCCCTGCAGTTCCATCTGCGCAAACTGATGCTGTCTGAGGGCCTCATACAGCACAATGGCCACTGAATTGCTCAAGTTCAATGAACGTATGTTGTATTCCATCGGGATACGCATACAATAATCTTCGTATTTCACAAGAATTTCTTCCGGGATACCGGCACTTTCCTTGCCAAACATCAGATAACTGTCCGGCTCATAGGCCACTTCCGTGTAAATATGTCTGGCCTTTGTTGTTGCCATATAAAGCTTGCCGATACAATCCGGATTCTTCTCAAGAAAATCTTCAAAATTCTCATACACTTCATAGTTCAGGTGCGGCCAATAGTCCAGTCCCGCACGCTTAACCATCTTGTCCGTAATTTCAAAGCCCAGCGGCTTTATCAGATGCAGTTTGGTACCGGTGGCCACACAGGTTCGTCCGATGTTGCCTGTGTTGGCAGGCATCTCCGGTTCCAGCAAAACAATATTCATACTCATAGATTTTTCTCTTTTCTCACCCAGCTGACAAAACGTGCCATACGATCTGTCGCTTCTTTTAATTCTTCAAGAGAATAGGCATAGGAAATTCTCAGGAAACCCTCGCCGCTGTCTCCGAATGCTGTACCCGGAACAACTGCTACTTTTTCCTTCTTCAATAATTCTTCTGCAAATTCATCTGAGGTCATGCCCAGGCTCTTGATGCTTGGGAAAATATAAAAAGCGCCGAATGGTTCAAAGCAGTCCAGTCCCATCTCCCTGAATGTATGTACAAGGAAACGTCGGCGCTGATTGTAGGATTCACGCATCATGGTTACATCATCATCACCATTGCGAAGAGCCTCCACAGCCGCATACTGGCTGGTTGTCGGTGCACACATAATGGCGAACTGATGAATTTTCAGCATCTGATGCAGAATCACATCCGGTGCGCAGGCATAACCGAGACGCCATCCTGTCATAGCATAAGCCTTTGAAAAACCGTTGATAAGAACCGTTCTCTCCTTCATGCCAGGCAGGGATGCAATGGATGTATGCGGATATTCATAAGTCAGTTCACTGTAAATTTCATCACTGATAACGAAAATATCATGCTTCACGCACAGTTCGGCAATGGGCTTTAGGTCTTCCTCCGTCATAATGGAGCCTGTCGGATTGTTCGGGAAAGGCAGCACCAGAATCTTTGTCTTTGGTGTGATCGCAGCTTCCAATTCTGCTGCTGTCAGTTTAAATTCATTTTTTTCCTGAAGATTAATAATCACAGGCACACCATCCGCCAGCACAACGCAGGGCTGATAAGAAACATAACTTGGCTGCGGAATAATGACCTCTTCACCGGGATTGAGCATGGCGCGCATGGCAATATCAATGGCTTCAGAACCGCCCACTGTCACCATAATTTCGTTCACAGGGTCATATTCAACATGGCATTTGCGTTCCAGATAAGCACTGATTTCTTCCTTCAGTTCCTTCAATCCGGCATTGGATGTATAAAATGTACGGCCTTTTTCCAGAGAATAGATACCTTCCTCACGGATATGCCACGGTGTATCAAAATCCGGTTCACCCACACCAAGAGAAATGACATTCGGGTCATTCATTTCCACGACAAGATCAAAAAACTTACGGATGCCGGAAGGTTTAATGTCTATGACTTTATCGGATAATGGGTTTCTCATGGTGTGATCAGCTGCCTTTCTTTCTTATTTGTCTCAGAAACCATGATTGTACCGTGGTCTTTGTATTTCTTCAGTACAAAATGGGTTGCTGTGCTTGTCACGGATTCCAGTGTGGAAAGTTTTTCGGAAACAAATGCAGACACCTGTTTCAAAGTCTTGCCTTCCAGCATCACACAGAAATCATAAGCACCGGACATCAGATAGACAGTGTCCACTTCAGGGAAGTTGTAAATACGCTCAGCAATATGGTCAAAACCATGACCTCTCTGAGGTGTCACGCGCACTTCGATCAATGCTACAACTTTTTCACGATTTGTCTTATCCCAGTTAATGATTGTATGATAACCGCAAATCGTCTTGTCTGATTCCATCTCATAAATGGCTTTTGCAACTTCTTCTTCAGGTTCACCCAGTACAATTGCAAGATCCTTGATGCTGATCTTGCTGTTTTTTTCTATGACAGATAAAATCTTCTCTTTCATTTCATTCATTTTCTCATACCCCTTTTCTATGATTACTATAGATGATCAAATTCAGCTGTCTGCTTTCTATGATTCAGATCTTGCCTGATTCAGACTCTCATATCGAAATGGCTCCAGAAAGCGCACTTCTTCATCGTTTAAAACCACCCGGTCATTATCATCAGTCAGATGTCCGATGATAACAGCCGGGATGCCCGCGGCAGCCAGCTCCGCCAATACTTTCTGACCATGCGTGGCCGTCAGAAGCACTGCGCCTGCTGACATCAGCTGATATGGGCTGATATTAAAATAATCACAAATCTCCACTGTCTCCTGCCTGAGCGGTACTTCCTTCAGCTGAATACGAGCTCCGAGCCCTGCATTCTCCGCCAGTTCCCATACAGCTGTATAAACACCGCCTTCGCCGCAGGCATACATACTTCTCACTCCGGCTGCCGCTGCCGCTTTGACAGCTGATACAGCCGAAATTGTATCTCCTGTATAATCCGCTTCCATCACAGGACTCAAAAATACAGGATTAAAATGCCGCTCCAGCTCTGCCTGACCGGCAAAAGCCAGCTTTGCCGCACCATAATCGCCTGCATAACCAGCCATGATAATATCCTGGTCCGCCTCGGCCTTTTCCGGTTCAAAAAGGCCTCCGGCTTCCCCAATAGCTGTTGCTGTAATGACAGTTTCCGTCAAACCCGGAACCGCAGCTACATCCGCCTGCACGGATGTTATATGAAGCTTCCCGCAGCTCTCAGAAACCGATCCCATCAGTGCTTTGATGGATTTCTCCGGTAATTCCGCGGATACGATCAACTGTATATTCGCAGCCAGCGCATAGGCGCCTGCTGCTGCCAGACGATTGACTGCCAGATGCACCGCACCTGCTGCTGCCAGCTGATTGCCTGTCAATGTCGCAAAAGCCGTCAGCATCGCTTTATCACTGTCCGCCGCAAAATATAATATATCCCTTCCGCCGATGCGATCGTCCCCCGCACCCGGCACATTTCTCTCTATTACTTTCCTTACAGAACGTTTGTAAATTGTGTCTGTCACCTTGCCGTAATCCAGCATATCCCAACTCCTGATATTCATTCTCTATTGACCATCGAATGCTCCGCAGTTCAAACCGACGCTGCGCATACATCACTCATTCTTCTTGTCGCCGCTTGTATTATCTGCCTCTTCCTTCTGATCACTATTGTCATCACTGCTTTCCTTCTTCGTACCGACAGTAATATACCTCGGAGACGCACTGTAATAACTTGTGTTGATCCAGACGGTATCCTGAAGGCTTCCGTCCACGTAAATCTTCTTATAAAACGATGCTACATAGCCGTCATGGGCGCTCTGTGTCACTTCCTGCCATCCCTCCGGCTGTGTATCATCCTTGGTAATAACATCATCCCCGGGCTTAATGGTCTTATCTGTCACACTGGTAAACTCAATGCTTCGATTGGAAGCTCTTGTCTCATGCCCGTAAATGTTCACATAGATTTGTCCGCCGTACGTATAGGCTTCAATATAAACCGGTGCATCCAGATTATTTCTGAATCTGAAATCCACACCGCCCTCCGCAACCGTGGCATCTGCGCCAAGGGGCACATATCCAACAGTCAGACCATGATTGGAACGCTCAACCACTTCCAGTTCCGCTCTCAAAACGGCATTATACATCGTGGATGAAACCTGGCAGATACCGCCGCCAGTACTTGGTACTACCCGACCGCCTGAATAGCCGGTGGCCTGATAATAGCCATTCGCCGCCGTAAAAGGTGTTACATGATTCAAAAAAGAAAATGTATCCCCAGGATAGACAACCGTCTCATCGACCAGCGATGCACCGTTGGCAATATTGGCAATACGATTGCTGCTGGATGACGAATAATCTGTTGAATAACCGCCGAGAAGATCTGTCACCTGTTTCAGCTCATCACTTGTATGAGCCGCTTTCGTCTCTTCAACCACAGCATCCAGTTTCTGACTGGATCCGTCCCAGCCATCGCCTAACGCCTTTTCAACTTCAGCTGTTGTGGCATCTGTATCCACTTTCACCCCTGTTACATCATCTGTAATGATAAACTCACCGGAATGGCGCACCAGTGACGCATTCTCAGCCTCTTTATTATACGACTCTGTCTTCTCACTGATAACTTCCTTCAGTTTGTTATGATCATATTCAAACTTCAATGTAAATTCAGCTTTATTATTCTTCACATCTGACAGCTCTTTGTAGCGCCTGATCAAATTGCCCTTTGTGCCGATCTGACATATATCCTGCACAACTGTACTGTCCGCCGCATGCATATCAAAATCCTTGTAGGCAAAAGTGACATCTTCCCCTGAAACAGTTAATGTCACGGAACCGCCGCAAACTTCATCCATATACTGCTGCAGCTTATCTTCTGCCGCCTTCACCGTCAGGCCGCCAAGTTCCATACCATTGACAGTGACCCCCTCCGGCACTTCATGATTTTCATCAACCGTCTCAGCATAAACCATTCTGCCGGCTGACACTGTGAATGTCATTGCCATTAACAGTCCCAGTATTCCTTTCCAAGCTTTTTTCATCATATGTCCCCCACAGGCTCTCTCTATCCTGTCAGTCTTCGGTTTCAATACATCTCATGTTATTCAACGCCCTGTCTGAATAACTGCACATGCTAAACAAACTGGATAACCATGCTCAGAACCATGGAAATTACAATCAATGCAACAATAATCGTTGAAATAATCTTTGTTGTCTTTTTATTCATTTCTATCACTCCTATTAAAACGCTTCATGCGTCCATACTGAAGAATCGTTTTATCAATCCAACGGGACGCTTCACTCATTGTCATCTGCTCCATTGCATCGTTAAACTCTATTTTATGATATTTACATAAATCCTTCAAGTAGGCTTTTTGTTTTTTTGTCATGGGCTGCTGCTTTTTTGCCTTAAAGCCCATCTTCTCCGGTACAAAAAGCTTCGGCTCCGATGTTTCAAAATAATGGGCCAGCGTCTGATACAATTTAGCCGTCGCCAATGCATCATGGTAAGCACGATGTGCGGAACTGTTGATAATACCGTAATGTTCACACAATGCGCCCAGACTTCTCGACGGCAGATCCTTATGTACAGTTTTAGCAATCTTTAAAGTATCAATACCCTCATGCTCAAAAGGCAGATGGTACTTTTCGGCAGCCATTTTGGTAAAACGATAATCAAACCCCAGATTATGACCGACAACCACATAATCTTCGCAAAAATCGACAAAATCTCCCACAACCACCTGCAGATTTCTCGCCCCGGCCAGCATGTCATCCGTAATGCCGGTCAATTCGGAAATCTGCTGCGTCAGCTTCTGATGAGGATTAATAAACTCCGAAAAACGGTCTGCCACTTTTCCCTGAATGACCTTCAGGGCGCCGATTTCTATGATCGTGTCTTTATCCGGAGACAGTCCTGTCGTCTCCAGGTCAAATACCACATAATCTTTAACCATTTGCTGTTTCCTCCATTTCAGTATTGCATTCCGACACAGAAATTGCCGTCATCTTTGCTGCATACGTTAATGGATTTCTCTCTTTATAATCAAACAGCAGTACTTCCGGTTTTCCTGTCCATTGCCCGGATGCCGCCGTTGCCCGGATATCCATGGCAAATCCTTCCATATGGGTCATTCGCTTCATCTGGCGGGCCGTGCATCCCTCATAGGATGGCAGATACCTTTCTGTCATTTCCCGATTCCTGTAAAAATCTTCACACAGCGGACGATAAAGAATCTCATGTGCCCATTCCGGCCGCGACTTAAGATTCTCTCTGGCATAGAGATCGTAAAGCATGGTGGCTTTCAGAATTTCTATGGCATCACCGTGTACCTCTTGAATATCCTTCTTTTTATCAGCTGCAGCCATATCATTGACCACTTTCCCCAGATGCCGTTCCTCTGCAAACTGCAGCAAAATATCATATCGCTGCATTCTGCCATGCTGTACTTTGCCAAATCCGCACTGCTCGTAAAACGCTGCCAGATCTTCAAAGAAATCAAAAGGTGCCTCATAAAAATGCATAAGATATGTCACAGACTGCTCAAACTGATGGCTGTTGTAATAAATCTCCACCATTTCTTCCACACCTTTTAACTTCAGAATATCATCATAACTCATCCAGTCTGTTTTCAGCACCTCATACGGCGCCTTTTTTCGATAAACAATGCCATATGTTTCAGCCATATCATACATCCTGGAACCTTTTAATACCTTTAAAAAGCCCAACTGCAGCTGTTCCGGCTCCATCTGATACACATCATTAAAAGACTGTCTGAATCTGTCATAATCTTCATATGGCAGTCCGGCGATCAGATCCAGGTGCTGATGAATATTATGTCCGACATTCACGGTATGCACAGCCTTTGCCAGGCGATCCAGCCGCATGGTCCTGGAAACCTCCTGAATCGTCGCGTCATTGGTGGACTGGACACCGATTTCCAGCTGAACCAATCCCGGACGCATATCTGACAGAATCGCCAGCTCCTCATCATCCAGCAGATCCGCACCGATTTCAAAGTGGAAATTCGTTATACCGTTGTCATGGGCTTTGATATAACGCCAGATAGCCATAGCGTGTTTCTTATTACAGTTAAAAGTTCTGTCCACAAATTTGACCTGCGGCACCTCATGATCAATGAAAAACTGCAGTTCCTTTTCCACAAGGGACATATCTCTTAAACGCACCTTCTTGTCCACGGAAGACAGACAATAACTGCATGAAAATGGGCATCCTCTGCTTGTTTCATAATAAATAATCTTATTCTTGAAATCATTCATATCTTCATAGACAAAAGGTACCTTGTTCAAATCCATGACTTCACGCCAGCCGTTATCCACCAATTGTCCGTTTTCACGGTAAACAATCCCCCGAATGTCCTCAAGCTTTCCACTACCGTCAATATAGTACTGCATCAATTCATGAAATGTCTCTTCTCCTTCACCACGAATAACGCCGGTCACTCCCGGATTTCGCTCCAGACATTCCGCAGCATCATAAGATACCTCCGGACCACCGAACCAGATCGGCATATCCGGCCTTATCTGATGCAAAAGTTCCGTCAGTTCCTCCACCATTCCCATATTCCATATATAACAGGAAAAAGCGACCATATCCGCTTTCTCCTTGTAAAGATCTGCCAGTATATCTTCTGTATACTGATTGATCGTATATTCTTTGATCTGAATCTGTTCTTTATATTCATCCGAAAAAGCCCGCAGACTGCACACTGCCAGGTTGGCATGAATATACTTGGCATTGATCGCTGCCAACACAATCTTCATTCTCTCTCCCTCAGTTCATTTCTACATTTCTATTCTATGACTTATACATTTTCAGCCATTATGTCTTTTCTGTTTATCTCTTCTTCATCCATCACTCGCTTATCGGTCAGTCCCAAATTCAGTAAGCGCTTTGCGAATATCACTCATCTATTATAGGTCATCTCTCATAGAATACGCAATACTTTCTTTGCCATTGCATCTTTACATCAATTTTGCTGAAATAAAACAGGCCCTTTAAATTTTCAGTCCAATAGATAAACGGGGAACAAATGATACTTTTCATTTGCTCCCCGTTTCATATGTTTAAACCCTATTCTGTATTTTATAAGTTCGGACGAATCTGTTTTGGCTTATAGCCGGCTTCTTCCAACGCCTGGATAATCTCTTTCTTGTGTTCTATACCAAAGGCTTCCAGTGTAATCTTCAGTTCCACTGCTGCACTTCTGTTAGTGCTAAAGAACTGATTATGATCCAGCTTGATCACATTACCGCGCTTGTCAGCGATAACCTGGGATACGCGGACCAGTTCACCCGGCTTATCCGGCAGAAGAACAGAGATGGTAAAGATTCTGTCCCTTGCAATAAGACCATTCTGGACAACAGATGACATGGTGATAACATCCATGTTGCCGCCGCTCAAAATAGAAACGACTTTCTTGCCCTTCACATCTAAATGCTTCAGCGCTGCAACAGTCAAAAGGCCTGAGTTCTCAACAATCATCTTATGATTCTCAACCATATCGAGGAAGGCAACAACCAGTTCTTCATCATCCACTGTGATAATGCCATCCAGGTTCTTCTGGATATATGGGAAAATCTTGGTACCCGGTGTCTGAACCGCTGTACCATCTGCGATAGTATTGACCGGTGAAACCGTTGTCACTTTGCCATTCTCAAGGGATGCTTTCATACAAGCTGCACCGGATGGCTCAACACCGATGACTTTGATATTGTTCTTCAGCATCTTGGCCAGTGTGGATACGCCTGTTGCCAGACCACCGCCGCCAATTGGAACAAGAATATAATCTACCAGTGGCAAATCCTGAATCACTTCCATAGCGATTGTTCCCTGTCCTGTTGCTACGCGCAGATCATCAAATGGATGAATAAATGTATAACCATGCTCTGCTGCCAGTTCATAAGCTTTCTCACATGCCTGATCATAAACATCACCGTAAAGAACCACTTCTGCACCATAAGCCTTTGTACGCTCTACCTTGATCAGCGGTGTGGTCGTCGGCATGACGATAACAGCCTTTACACCATAACACTGCGCCGCATAAGCAACCCCCTGTGCATGATTGCCGGCAGATGCCGTAATCAGACCTCTCTGTCTCTCTTCCTCTGTAAGCGTACCGATTGTGTAATAAGCGCCTCTCAGCTTGTAGGCACCTGTCAGCTGCATATTCTCTGGTTTAAAATATATCTTATTGCCTGTGTGATCACTGAAATATTTGCTGTAAATCAGACCTGTTTCCTGTGTCACTTTCTTCACTGCCTCACAAGCTGCCTCAAAAGCAGGTAAAGTCAGCATATTCTTCTCAGCCTCTGTAATCTCACGAGACTTGATCTTATTAATCTTCTCTTCTAATGTCAATTCAGCACCCGTTGCCAAATCCTGTTTCTTTGTATTCTCTGCCATAATGCTTCTCCTAGTTAGATTATGCAAGTCAAAAACTCAGTGGACTTATCATTCCACTGGGATATAAAATATTGTACGGTTTATAATTATACAAAATATTCCAAAAGAAATCAAACAAAAATATCCTGACATTCAAGCTCAAAGCCTGTCCTGCCAGGATATTTCGCTCATACAACTATTGATTTAATTAATCCAGTTCAGCATAAAAGTCAACAACTGCGCTGTATTTTTCAGGATCCTCGATGACGTTCAGAATGACTTCATCTTCTTCACAGGATTCATCCATGATTGCTTTCATAAACAGCATGCCATCCGGATCTGTGTTGATATTGTCTCCTTCGATTTCACCGAGTAAAACGAATTTTTCAGTCTCCATCTCGAATTCATCCAAGATGGCAAATTCTACTTCGCTGCCATCTTCCATCTCAAGTGTCACTGTATCAAATTCGTCCATTTCTTCGTTTTCTTCGATTCCCATTTGTCTCTCCTTTATTTAAGACTTTCCCGCCGCCTTCATTAATATCAAAGATGGCAGGCTGCCTTTTGTTCGATTTTCAATAAAGCGTCTATTATAATGCTGCTTCCAGCGTCTTTCTGATGGCTTTAATGAATTCTTCACTGTTGGCAACTGTCACATCTTTCATGGTTGTGATCAGTGCCAGGTCTTTGGTCATTGTACCATTCTCAATCGTATCGATGGTTGCTTTCTCCAACTTGTCGGCAAAAGCCATCAGTTCAGGAATATTATCCAGTTCACCACGTTTTCTCAGAGCGCCGGTCCATGCAAAAATGGTTGCTACAGAGTTTGTAGATGTTTCTTCGCCCTTCAGATATTTATAATAATGTCTCTGAACAGTACCATGAGCAGCTTCATACTCATAAGTGCCATCCGGTGCAACCAGAACAGATGTCATCATCGCCAGAGAACCAAAAGCTGTAGCTACCATATCGCTCATAACATCGCCATCATAGTTCTTGCAAGCCCAGATATAACCGCCCTCTGAACGAATGACACGGGCAACTGCATCATCGATCAGTGTATAGAAGTATTCAATGCCTGCTGCATCAAATTTCTCTTTGTATTCTGCATCAAAGATTTCCTGGAAAATGTCTTTGAATGTATGGTCATATTTCTTGGAAATGGTATCTTTTGTTGCAAACCAGAGATCCTGATGGGTGTCCAGTGCATAATTAAAGCATGCTTTGGCAAAGCTTTCGATGGAAGCGCAGATGTTGTGCTGCCCCTGAATAATGCCCGGTCCATCAAACTGGTGAATCAGTTCACGTGTCTCTTCACCGGCTTCATTGGTATAAACAAGTTCCGCCTTGCCTGCTGCAGGAATCTTCATCTCTGTTGCCTTATAAACATCACCATATGCATGTCTGGCAATAGTAATTGGTTTCTTCCATGTTCTGACTGTTGGTTCAATACCTTTCACAACGATTGGCGCACGGAAAACAGTACCATCAAGAATGGCACGGATCGTACCATTCGGGCTCTTCCACATTTCTTTCAGATTGTATTCTTTCACACGAGCAGCGTTCGGTGTGATTGTTGCACATTTGACAGCAACACCGTATTTCTTTGTTGCCATGGCAGAATCAATGGTTACCTGATCGTTGGTCTGATCTCTGTACTCCAACCCCAGATCATAATATTCTGTCTTCAGATCAATAAATGGAAGAAGCAGTTCGTCTTTGATCATCTTCCAGAGAATTCTTGTCATCTCATCGCCGTCCATCTCAACCAGCGGTGTTGTCATTTTAATCTTCATCGTCATGTCCTCCCGTAATATGTGAAGTTCAGACCGACAGCGGCAAAAGCTACCGCCGGCCTGTCTCAATATAGCAGCATTGACTTACTCAGTCTCTTAAGCCTCTTTATAGTAGTTGATCAGACAACCTGCAAGAATGATCTTGCGTTCATCATCTGTCAGTTCACCCATCTTCAATGTAATCGGTTTCATCTCTTCGCCCACAACATAAGCAGGAATATCTGTCAGCTTATCCTCAATCGCCTTTCTAATGTCAGGAATGAAAATATAGTCATCGTTGGCAAACGGCAGCTCATCTTCAGGATAGATAAATGGCAGCATGCCCCAGTTGATCAGATTGGAACGATAACGCTTTGTTGCATAGCCTTTAGCAATATTGGCCCATCCGCCAAGTACCTTCTGACATGAAGCAGCCTGTTCACGGGCAGAACCATCCCCCGGCTTCACCGCATAAATCGTACTGCCTACAGCTGTTTTCTTCGCATCCATATCCGGGAATGCTTTCTTGATATTCTCAATAACTGCTTTGACTTCATCAGACAGTTCTGTACCGCCTGAACATGGGCATCCGCCGGCCTGTCTTGCCTCTTCAAGTGCACGAACAGCCTTCGCACGACCCACATAAGCAGGATCTTTTCTTGATAATGTAAATTCAGCCAGACCAAGCGGGTTGGATCTGAAGGAAGATGTTTCACCGGATGGAATCAATTCATCGGTTGTTGTAACCGGATCATGGATTTCGGATACAACCTTAACGATCAGATCATCTGTCAAAGCGGTCATTGCAGGCCAGTCCTTGATGTTTGGTCCAAAATGGATCTCCACTTCAGGATGAGCCACACCCTTGCTGTCATAAACTCTGTTGTCATAAATCGTCTTATCAAAATGATATTTTGGATGCTTGTATTCAATATCTGCCAGATCGGTTGCAGGTGTCAGGAATCCTTTATTAGCTGCTGTTGCTGCGATAGAACGGGCATCCATCAGTGCAACAGAAGCTACCTGGCCATTCTGAAGCTTGGAGCCTTCACGGTTCGGGAAGTTACGTGTTGTATGACGGATACTGAAAGCATTATTCGCCGGTGTGTCACCAGCACCAAAGCAAGGACCGCAGAAAGCTGTCTTCAGAACGGTACCTGTTGCAAGCAGATCAGCTGCCACGCCGTTTCTCAGCAGTTCCATATAAATTGGTGTACTTGCAGGATAAACATTCATGGTAAACTTGTCTGAACCGATGCTGCGGCCTCTCATAATATCCGCTGCATCGCAGATGTTCTCGAATCCGCCGCCGGCACATCCTGCGATAATACCCTGGTCACAGTATAACTTGCCGTCAACAATCTTGTCCTTCAATGTGTAATCAACGGCACCGTCAAAGCTGACTGCTGCACGTTTTGCCACATCATCCAGAATATCTTCAAGATTGGCGTTCAACTCCTCAATTGTATATGTATTGCTTGGATGGAACGGCATTGCAATCATTGATTTGATGGCGCTGAGATCAACCACAACCATACCATCATAGTAAGCAACTTTTCCAGGATTCAGTTCTTTGTAATCTTCCGGTCTATTATGCAATGCGTAAAATTCTTCGATCTTGTCATCTGTACGCCAGATAGAAGATAGACAGGTTGTCTCTGTTGTCATAACATCGATACCAATACGGAATTCTGCACTCAGATTGGAAACACCTGGTCCTACAAATTCCATGACTTTGTTGTTCACATAGCCGTTGGCAAATACTTCACCGATAATCGCCAATGCCACGTCCTGAGGACCTACACCCTTCATCGGTTCGCCCGTCAGATAAATGCCGACTACCCCAGGCATATTGATATCATACGTTCTGCAAAGCAGCTGTTTGGCCAATTCGCCGCCGCCTTCACCGATAGCCATTGTACCAAGGGCACCGTAACGTGTATGACTGTCAGACCCCAGAATCATGCCGCCGCAGGTTGCCAGCATTTCACGGGCAAACTGATGGATGACTGCCTGATGTGGCGGTACGTAAATGCCGCCGTATTTCTGGGCACATGTAAGTCCAAACATATGGTCATCTTCATTGATCGTGCCGCCGACTGCACAAAGACTGTTGTGGCAGTTCGTCAGTACATACGGAATCGGAAATTTCTCAAGTCCGCTTGCTCTTGCAGTCTGAATAATACCGACAAACGTAATATCATGGGATGTCATCTTGTCAAACTTGATCTTTAACTGCTCTTTTGAATCAGAAGTATTATGTGCCTGCAAAATATTGTAAGCCATTGTCTGCGTTGCTGCATCTTTTTTCTCTGGTACATAACCGAGCTTCGAATTAAGAATTGCCGTACTATCAGCAGTATCTTCAACAATTTCCTGGCCATTCAATAACCAGGCACCATTTTGAAGTAATGTAATCATAGAACCTCCTGTCCTTGCTTTGCAAGATTTCCCAAAGCAATTTGCATGAATATCTGCTCAAATTTAATTTATTATACACTTAAATCCAGTCCTCTTGCAACTGTTCCGGTGTATTTTTGCAAAATCTTTTAAATACGATGTCATTAAGTAATCATTTGTGCTGCCCGATGTCATCTCCATTGGTGATATAAACGAGCATCACTATAAAACAACTGTATAGTTTTTCCTGCACACACACATATTATTAATGCCATTGTTAAATTCACGTATAATCAAGCAAATGATTTTCTATTTTTAGATGATGGTTAAAATTTTTTGGAGGTTTTCTTATGGATATCTTAAACGTCATTCTTCTCTCACTTTTCTCCCTGATTGCCCTTTTCATCCTCACCAAACTCATGGGCTACCGGCAGATGTCTGAAATGAGCATGTTTGATTATATCAACGGCATCACCATTGGTTCTATTGCCGCTGAAATGGCCACCTCCCTTGAAAAAGACTGGTGGCTGCCTCTGACCGCCATGATCGTTTATGCCCTGGCTGCCATTGTCCTTTCCTATATCTCCGTCAAATCCATGGCCGCCCGTCGAGTCATCTCCGGCAAACCTTTGATTCTGATGGACCATGACACAGTCTATGAAAAGAATCTCCTAAAAGGGAAAATAGATCTATCCGAAATGCTGCTGCAATGCCGAGTCAACGGCTATTTTAATTTGTCGGATCTACAGACAATTCTATTGGAACCCAATGGCCGTATGAGTTTTCTGCCAAAATCCGACAAACGCCCTGTCACTCCTAAAGATATGTCTCTGGTTCCTGAACAGGATTTTCTTGTGGCAAACGTGATTATAGACGGACATATTATAAAGAAAAATCTGCAGCATGCCGGCAAAGATATCCAGTGGCTGAATAAACAAATGCATGCCCAGAATATTTCTAATCTGAGGGAAGTTTTGCTGGCTACCTGCGACATGCATAATCACGTGACTTTCTATCAGAAAACCCATCAGAAAATGACAAGCGATATTCTGGATTAACGTCGGCATCATTGCTTTTTTTCCCTTTTTAAGCTATACTAAGAACAGTGATTTTAACCTGAAAGGAAGAAACATGCAAAAGAAAAATATATTAATCAGTGTGATTGACGGTCAGGGCGGCGGCATCGGCAGACAGTACATTTCTGCCCTTACTTCTGTCCTTCCAAAGGATCTGCCTGTCACCATCCGTGCGCTGGGGACCAACTCCCTGGCCACCTCCAACATGCTCAAAGGCGGTGCGAATGATGGTGCCACAGGCGAGAATGCCATCGTCCTCAATGCAGGGCGCTCCGATATTATCGTGGGCGTTGTTGCTATTGTTGTTGCCAACGCCATTCTCGGCGAATTAACACCGACTATGGCCCAGGCGATCGGGGCCAGCAATGCCCGACGGATTCTGATTCCTTTCGACAGCTGCAATACCCGTATTGCCATGCTGTCCAACGGGCCGCTTCAGGCCTTTATCGACCAGGCCGTTCGCATGACGACGGACTATGTCGGCGAATTATTATAATAAACTAAGGAGATTTTTACAATGGAAAACACAAATGAAAAGACTGCCGGACAGAAACTCCAGGAAGAACTGACATGGAAGTTTCCTTCCGTTGCCCTGGAAGCTCCGGAACGTGTCAAAGAAGCTTATGATTTCTGCGAACCTTACAAAGCATTTTTATCCGAAGCCAAGACAGAACGTGAATGTGTGGCAAAAGCCGAAACGATGTTAAAAGAAGCCGGCTACACAGAATTCGACCCGAAGGCTTCCTACCAGCCCGGAGATAAGGTTTATTTCAACAACCGCGGCAAAGCGATTATCGCTTCTACCTTCGGTACTGCACCTTTAGATGAAGGTGTTCGTCTGAATGCCGCTCATATCGATGCACCGAGACTGGATTTAAAGCCAACGCCTGTTTATGAGAAGAATGATATTGCTTACTTCAAGACCCATTATTACGGCGGTATCCGCAAATACCAGTGGGCAACAATTCCTCTTTCTCTTCACGGTGTGATCTACAAGAAAAACGGCGATGCCGTTACTGTGAATATCGGTGAAGATCCTGCCGATCCTGTTTTCTATATCAGTGATCTGCTGCCGCATCTGGCAGCAAGACAGAATCAGCGTTCCCTGGCAGAAGGTATTAAAGGTGAAGAACTGAATATTCTCATCGGTTCCATTCCTTATCCTGAGAAAGGCTTAAAGGACCCTGTGAAGTTAAAAGTTCTTCAGATCCTGAATGAGAAATACGGTATTGTTGAAGCAGATTTCTATCGTGCTGAACTTGAAATTGTTGCCGCAGGCCCTGCCCGTGATGTTGGTTTTGACAGAAGCCTGATCGCATCTGCCGCTCATGATGACCGTGTATGTGCTTATCCGGCACTCCGTGCAGAGTTGGATACTCTGCATCCTACATATACAACTGTAACCATCCTCACCGACAAGGAAGAAATCGGTTCCGTCGGCAATACAGGCCTTCACTCCGATTATGTTCGCCATTATCTTGAATATCTTGCCGAAAATGCAGGTGTTTCTTATAAAGACATGATCCAGCACGCACTGTGCCTGTCCTCAGATGTCAGTGCTGCCTTTGACCCGACATTCCCTGATGTCTATGAAGCAGGCAACTCCTGCTACCTTGGCAAAGGCTGTGTCCTGACCAAGTACACAGGTGCAAGAGGCAAGAGTGGCTCCAGTGACGCCAGCGCAGAAACCATGTCCAAAGTCATCGGCATCATGGAAGCCCACAACGTTTACTGGCAGGCCGGCGAACTGGGCAAAGTCGATGAAGGCGGCGGCGGTACTGTTGCACAGTTCATCGCAGGTATGAACATCGATGTGGTTGACCTGGGTGTACCAGTTATGTCCATGCATGCACCAATGGAAATCGTATCCAAGATGGACGTCTACGAAGCCTACAACGCATTCGTGGCATTCTATAAGTAAAATTGTTTGTGAATACTCAATAGTCCTTGAAGGGA
>NZ_LR698973.1:1142512-1156717 GCF_902381825.1 Pseudocoprococcus catus | reverse complement strand
ACAGGCAGAAGCACCTGCCCGTGGACGATTATTTTTATTCCCTGGCTATTCTTTTATCCGGCGTGTGAGAAAGATAACCGGATACTGCCCCTGCAGAGTTTTGTACATATCATTCTCCAAAATTGATGATATTGATTCGGTTTATCTGCTCTCGGATGCTTTAGGGCTGAAAAGGAAGTAACGGTCTTTGTTGGCATCCGGTTCTTCCTGCTCCAGCCATTTCTTGAAGTCGCCGTCTGCATAGTATTTGATTTCTCTGTAACGACAGTCTTCTGCCAGAACCTTCATGGTTGTATGAAGGACGTTGCCGTTGACAATGACCTTGTCACGACGGCCGTCTTCCTGATATTTATCCGGCATTAATGACGGGTCAAGGACTGTGATATGCTCGCCGTCTTCTTCGATACCCACAACAGCGATAAAGTGCCCGCCATGTGAGAATACACCGATATAATCTTCTTCCGGTCTGTCCCCTGCAGAGCATGCAACGGCCATATAGCCTTTCTTCAGATGCGCTCTCAGAAGCTCAGGATCATCTGTGATCACAAGATCCAGGTCAAAGCGTTCTGCAATATACGGTCCAAGGACGGTTAAGTCTGTGCCCGGACTGTGGTTGGCATTGACATTGATGGAAAGTTCCAGACAGTCGATCAATGGGAATTCCCTGCCTGTCATATTCTCAACAACCATACATGAAGCGCAGAGGCCACAGCCCGCATCTCTAACGGTTGTATCTGAACGTCCCAGTTCAGGAAGATCTGTCAGTGTCGGATATGGAACATGGGGATAGTTTGTCTGATTATAGTATCTCATTTTATTATTCACCTCTTCCCCATTATATCATATCTTTTTCCTTTACAAAATATGATTTTAAAGTTATCATATTAGTCATAAGGATTTTGCCCACAGGCATTTCTTCCTGATGCTTGCAGATTGGATTCATATAGATCAGATGCATGCAGATGCTGATGTTTGTCCGGGCAGTACATATACAGGAAGGAGGATTTACATGCAGGAAGGTGAAGCAAGGCGCGAACAGCTTCTGCAGATGCTGAGGGACAGCACAGCTCCTATCTCGGGAAGTGCCCTGGCCCGTTCACTTGGTGTCAGCCGTCAGGTTATTGTTCAGGATATTGCGCTGCTGCGTGCAGTGAATAAGGATATTCTCGCCACAACGAAGGGATATGTTCTGTACAGTCAGCAGACGGAAGCCTGTCACCGGATTTACTGTGTCAACCACAGCGATGATGCCATTGCAGATGAATTGAATACCATTGTTGACAACGGCGGCAAGGTGCTTGATGTCATCATTGAACATGAGATTTACGGGCAAATCACAGCCAATCTCATTCTGGAGAACCGTCGGGATGTGGCAGAATTCTGTGACCGTTTGAAGTATTCCAATGCCAAACCGCTGAATATCATCGCAGGCGGCACCCATTATCACACAGTTGAAGCCCGATCCGAAGTCATGTTGGACAATATCGAATGTGCACTTCGTGAAAAAGGTTACCTTGTTCGCGCATAAGGTCAACCTTTTTATTTGGCAAAGACTGACAAGACACATGTGTATACAGGGAGTTTTTCTATGTCAACAATTAAGAAGTTTTTAAATTTGATTTTTATTGACGGTCTGAGCGGCATGGCCCTCGGCCTGTTTTCCACCCTGATTATCGGCACAATCCTCAAACAGGCCGCTGATCTGATCGGCGGCGATTTCGGTTATTATCTGGGTGTTTTTGCCGTTATGGCCCAGCGTCTCACCGGCGCCGGCATCGGTATCGGTGTCGCCTACAAGTATAAATCCTCGACTTATGTCACATTATCTGCCGCTGCCGCAGGTATGATCGGCGCTTATGCAACTGCGATTATCTCCGGTTCCATTCTTTCTGATGGTGCCCTGGTCTACAGCGTTCCCGGCGATCCTCTGTCAGCTTTCATTGCTGCTCTTGCAGGCATTGCTGTTGGTTCTCTCCCTGCCGGCAAAACCAAACTGGACTTATTGATCACCCCTGCTGTCACCATTATCGCGGGCGGTGCAGTGGGCATTATCGTCGGTCCGCCTGTGTCAACGATCATGACACGCCTTGGTGATATCATCAATTGGGGCACGGTTCAACAGCCTCTGATCATGGGCATTGTCGTATCTGTCATCATGGGTATGGTACTCACCCTTCCCATCAGTTCTGCTGCCCTTGGCATCATCCTCGGTCTCTCAGGTCCTGCTGCCGGTGCTGCCACCATCGGATGCTGCTGCCAGATGATCGGCTTCGCTGTTGCCAGCTTCCGTGAAAACGGCGTTGGCGGCCTGCTTGCACAGGGTATCGGCACTTCCATGCTTCAGGTACCGAATATCATCCGCCATCCCCAGATCTGGATCCCTGAAATTCTCTCATCAGCTATTCTGGGGCCAATTGCCATCAGCCGTTTTGTTGGCATGACCAATAATGCCACCGGAAGCGGTATGGGTACATCCGGCCTGGTAGGACAGATTATGACATGGCAGACAATGACGGCCGTTGAAAGTCCGGTTCTCGTCCTGATCAAGATTTTTCTGTTTCATTTTATTCTTCCCGGTCTTCTTACCCTGGTCTTCTCAGAAGCCATGCGCAAGAAAAACTGGATCAAAAGCGGCGATATGAAATTGTCTATTTGACCTTTTGACCCCAACATCATTTGATTCAGAACGCACAAAAAGCGACAGCCTGATCTACACTTTGTATTTCAGGAACTGCCGCTTTTCTTTTCAGTATCGGCTGCATCCGGTTCTCCAAATCTGTATTGCCTGCTATCAGACTTCTCGTTCTATTCAGCCAAAAGCACGTATCCCGGGACTAATCCTCATCCCTTAAAATATCTACAATCTTTAACAGCTTTCTCTTCTCATCTGCCGTACACGCACCGTATTTTCTCAGCATCTCTTCATCCATCATTTCATTCTCTGTGGATTCACCAACCAGATATCCCAATGAAACATTCAGTACAGATGCCAGCTCACATGCCAATGACAGGCTGATATTATTCACTCTGTTATTCTCAATCTTGCTTATATATCCAACACAGGCATCTACAGCTTCCGCCAACTGCTCCTGCGTCATTTTATTCTTCACTCTCAGTTCTTTTACTCTTTTGCCAATCGTCAATTTCACATGCTCTCCGCCTTTTGAAATATAATACAATTATTATATGACTTTAATGCATGTTTTATAATCGAATATAATTCAAGTCCTATGGTAATATATTACAATTTTCAACTACACTATGCTACATATGGGTTGTCGCAGAATTTCCACATTATAATCGTGTATCGAATTAGAGAAGTGACAGATATTATTTTTATCGAATCCATAAATCTGATTCATTTAACATTGTATGTTATCCTGTACAAAATCAGAGCTCAACGACAAAAATAATATTTTATCCCTTTACTTCCACTCTACATTTGTGGTACTTTTGTAGATATGACTTACTTAAGCAAAACATTTGACGAAGAAGTCTAACACAACATCCTATTATTTACAGCAGATTGGAGATAACTATGGCACAACTCAGCGCATTTGATGTATTAGGCCCTAATATGATCGGCCCTTCAAGCTCACATACAGCGGGCGCAGCCGTGATTGCTTATCTCGCCCAGAAGATGATCAACGGCCCTATTATAAAAGCAACATTTACGCTGTATGGTTCCTTTGCCCATACCTATTCCGGCCACGGTACAGACCGCGCGCTTTTAGGCGGGTTACTTGGTTTCCATACAGATGACAAACGTATCCGGGATTCTTTCCGAATCGCATCCGAACGCGGCATTGAATATCATTTTATACCGAATGACACCGTCACCGATATTCACCCAAACTCTGTGGATATCCTGATGGAAAATGAAGCCGGAACAACCATGCTTATCCGTGGTGAATCCCTTGGCGGCGGCAAAGTACGTATTTCCAGGATCAACAATGTTGAAGTTGAATTCACCGGTGAATACAGTTCCGTTATTGTGGTACACCAGGATCAGTTAGGTCTTGTTGCGCATATCACTGCCGTTCTCAGCCATTTCGGAGTCAACATTGCCTTCATGCGTCTGTTCCGCGAATCCAAAGGTCAGACGGCCTACACCCTTGTTGAAGTCGACGGAGACCTTCCGAAGGGTATTAAGGAAATGATCTCTGACAATCATTATGTACACGACGTTATGATTATCGAACCATAATCCGGGAGGAACACAACATGGATTTTAAAAAAGCTGCAGAGTTATTATCTCTCTGCAAAGAATATGACAAACCCATCTCTCAGATCATGATGGATCGTGAATGTGAGATGACAGAAAAGCCTCTGGATGAAATCAGATCCAGAATGGCTGTCTCCCTTCAAATCATGAAGGATGCCACCAAAGAAGCCATCAACCAGCCTTCCCAGTCCATGGGCGGTCTGATTGGCGGTGAAAGCAGCAAACTGTCTGACTTGCAGTCCTCCGGGAAAAATATTGCCGGCAATCTGATTTCCAAAGCGATTGCCTACTCTATGGGTGTGCTGGAAGTCAATGCTTCCATGGGGCTCATCGTTGCCGCACCGACAGCCGGCTCATCCGGTGTTATTCCAGGTGTCCTTCTGGCACTTCAGGAAGAATATGATTTCACCGATGACCAGATCATCGACGCACTCTTCACCTGTTCTGCCATTGGCTATCTTGCCATGCTCAATGCAACCGTTGCCGGTGCCGTCGGCGGATGTCAGGCCGAAATCGGCGTTGCTGCCGCAATGGCCGCTGCCGCTGTTGTCGAGTTGATGGGCGGAACACCGGAACAATGTACAGATGCCGCCTCAACAGTGCTTATGAACATGTTGGGTCTTGTCTGCGACCCGGTGGGTGGCCTGGTAGAATATCCATGCCAGAACCGAAATGCATCCGGTGCATCCAACGCCATTGTGGCCGCTGAAATTTCCCTTGCAGGTATTCACCAGCTGATCCCGCTGGATGAAATGATGGATATCATGTATACCGTCGGAAAAAAACTGCCTGCTGAACTGCGCGAAACGGCCCTTGGCGGATGTGCATTATCCCCAAGTGCCTGCGCAAAATGCAAAATTAAACATTAAATACAGATAGTCTAAAAGACCAGTCCCGTCATTCAACGGAACTGGCCTTTTATATAATAAACGCTATTCTATTACATGATCAGATAAATAACTGCTGCTGAAATCATGATCTGAATGATGGCAAATCTGAACACAGCCTGTGTGTTGGACCATCCCATCACCTTACGGACATGATCATGCAGCGGTGTTCTTGTATTCACAAGAATCCTGATCTTCAGGAAGCGAAGCAGCGATACCTTCAGAAGACCGAGACCGCCGTCCAGAATCAGTACAATCGCTACAGGGATATAAACAAATGGGCTTCCCGTCTTCAGGGCTGCAATACTGATGAAAAAGCCCATGGCTCTTGAACCTGCATCGCCCATCATCAGCTTACTCGGTGTTGCATTAAACCAGAGATAAGCCAGAATACAGATGACAAACAGCAAAATCGTATGGGAGAAGACCGGATCCATTCCCTTGATCTGATCCACCATATACAAACTGATCAATGTGATGATCGTCAGCGTACCGGACAGACCATCCACACCATCACTGCAGTTTGTCACATTGATGGATACCCATACAAGAACAACGGTCAGAATACCGAAGATCACCGGAGGGATCGTGATACTGCCGCCGAAGATTGCAAACTCTACAACGTTGCTGTTAAAGTTCAAAAATGTAATGGCAACCATGACCGCAATGGCGAAATCCAGAAGCCCTTTCTTGAGTTCTCCCCAAGGGGCTCTGGAACAATCGTCCAGAAATCCTGTCATCATGGCAGCTGCCAGTAATACAAGGTAAATAATAATCTCTGTATTCAACTCACAGAATAAAACAATCGATACAATAAATACAAGGATAAATATAAATCCTGCACCTCTCGGCTTTCCCGCAGACAGGGCACCGTTCACAGCAAATTCTCTTCCCTGATCCTTCGGCAGTCTGTCATTGCACTTGGCAAGGAGCAGACAGGTCATTATAAAAGCAAATACCAGACCGGCCAGTGCCATTATATTCGCCGGCACACCGGTAAACAACATGTTTATCATTAGCTCTTTCCTCTCTCATTCTAAATCAGGCATCACCGGCATAAAATACATATCTGCCCGGCAGTCATGCGTCTTATCCGATTCCTGCATATTTCAAAGACTTCCTTGTAGGTTTCTAGCCAATCAATGCGCCAAGCGCGCCAAAAAGTCCCGCACTTGCGGCTCCCATGATAATGCCGGCCAGGAGTACACCGCACATAACAGCCACCACACTGGACTTGAAATCCATATCCAGAAGACTGGCTGCCAGAGTTCCCGTCCAGGCACCTGTTCCCGGAAGCGGAATGCCCACGAATAATAAAAGCGCCACAAACAAACCTCTGCCTGCCTTCGCCTGAAGCTTCTTGCCGCCCTTCTCGCCTTTCTCAAGGCAAAAACTGAAAAATCTGCCGATGACCGGCTTATCAGCTCCCCAGACCAGTATCTTTCTCGCAAACAGAAAGATAAAAGGTACCGGCAGCATATTGCCGATAATGGCTGTGATATAGGCCGGCAAAAACGGAAGTCCTATTCCGGTGGCATAAAGAATGGAGCCGCGGAGTTCAATCAGCGGCACCATTGAAATAAAAAATACAATAATATAATTCATCATCTTTCCTGCACCTCTGCAATTCTACTATAATACACATCCTACTCAAATCGAACATAAGCTATTCTATCACAAATATGCAGGAAATCAAACCTTTTCATTTAAAGAATCTGCTCTTTAGCTAAATATAAGCCAAAATGAAGCTTAGCTGACCACATTCTGAGGTCTGCCCTCGTCAAACGCCTGAATATTGGCAGCCAGGATAGACACCAGTCTCTGACGCGTCTCAAGGCCCTTCCAGCCCATATGCGGCGTCAGAATAACATTCGGCATATCATAAAGCGGATTATCCTGTACCGGCGGCTCTGTCTCCTGTACATCCAGACCTGCACCGGCAATTCTTCCCTCTTTCAGCGCTTCGATCAGCGCCGGTTCATCAATAAGGGCACCGCGGCCGGTATTAATAATGTAAGCTGTCGGTTTCATCATGGCAATGGTCTCTTTGTTGATCATATGTCTTGTCTGCGGTGTCAGCGGACAATGCAGACTGATATAATCACTCTGTTTCAGCAATTCTTCAAAGGAAACGTACTTAAGATTATCCTCATCGGCTCTCGGTGTCCTTACATAAGCAAGTACTTTCATGCCAAGGGCCTGTGCCACCTTGATCACTTCACGTCCAATGTTTCCGGCTCCCACAATACCCAGGACCTTGCCATTGACTTCCACATGACTGACCTGCATACATTTCGTAAAATTGCTTCGGTCTCCCCTTGCCAGCATTGCCTGCTGGATCTGCATGGAGGAACTGAGATTCAGAATCATCATAATCGCTGTATGGGCCACACGTTCTGTGCTGTAAGCCGGAATATTGCATACCGTAATACCTCTGGCCCTTGCAGCTTCAATATCGATATTGTTGTATCCTGTTCCGGCCTCACAGATCAACTGAACAGAATCCGGAAAACGGGCAATTGTATCGCCGTCAACGGGCATCTCCTTCGTCACAACAACATCCATCCCCTGCACACGTTCAAGAATCTGATCCTGCTCTGTAGAAGCATATTCCTTGACCTCAGATGACAAAACGGACAAATCCAGCTTGCCATCGTAATTCATCCTCTCTGAATTCAAAACAACCGTCTTTAATCCCATAAAAATCCCCCTTTCTGTAAATTCAGATGGTGCAAAATGCTTCCTTGTTCTTCGAAAACATCTAAATTAACAGTTCACCGCAGGTACGCTTCCGCTGCACAACATCTGCAACGGTACTAAGGCGCTAAAAAACAGCGCCTAAGGACCGGCGATGTTGAACCGCCTGCTGCGAACTGTTAATTTAAATGTTTATCCAAGAATAACAAGCGTTTTGCTATTTTCTGAATATCCATAAATCAAGTCATCTCATGAAAATGATTTTCCATATACTTTATTTTAGCAGATTTTATATAAGATTGCCATAGGGAAAGCGGCCGCATTAAATAATAAATCGATTGCCCTATTTCACGCCGTGACTCAGGATAAATTGCTTCCACGGCTCAATCTTATCCGCCTGCAAATGAACACCATCAAAGGTGGAATCGGCTTTTAATGCACCGTTCTCATCATCCAGAACTTCATTGTAATCCAGATAAAAAATCATCTTGTTGTCCGCCAGTTTTTTAAGCCACTTATTGCGGGCGTTGATTTCTGTATTGTTGATCACTGTACCCTCTGCATCCTTCTCGGCGGATACATGAATAATAGACTCCACGAAGATCAACGCATTCGGCTGAAGTTCCCTGATACGCGCCACAACCTTTTTGAACTGCTGGTAATAGGTTTCCGCTGTACCGGTTCCCAGTTCATTCACTCCCAACATGATATAAACTTTGCCGAACTGTTTATTCTGAAGTTCCTCATCAATGGTCCTGTCTTCATCATCCGGCACCACATCCATGATATCCCAGATGTTAGTTCCGGTCTTAACATAGTACGTCGTATTCTCCCATCCCGCATACATTTTCAATGTATCCGTTCTGGAATCACCAATAAACACCGCATCATCCAGATAACTCTGATCCACATCCGTAAACGGTCCGCCTTTTTTGGCGGCCTGCTGTTCCTTCGTTCCCTGGGCATCCGCTTTCAGCAGTGTCGGATGCTCTGCTGCCTTCTGGGTCCATGTACCAAGGACATCCGCCGCCGTTGCCTTCCCTGTATAATTCTTGTAGGCCTCGATCGCACGCTGCCCGCCAAAGTAAGGGCCGCCAATAAGGCAACAGATGATCAAAAGCATCGTCATCGGATACTTTCTGGCCCAATCGATCCATCCACGCATCCTCTGCACCTCCTAAAATCTGAAATATAAAAACGGATTGCTGGCTGCTGTCTGCATCTTATAGACACACAGGCCAAACAGGACAAGGAGAATCAAAATTGTCAGCAGCCTGTTCTTATTCTCACGGTATTTCCCATAAGGCCACGCCGTCGAAAAGATAAAGGCCAACACCAGATAAATACCATACTGCCGTACAGTCTGCCCAAACAGATCCAGATTCATTGTCCAGTAACCGGCATCACTCAAATGTCCGAACATCTGCATCAGATAGGTTTTGACTGCACTCAGATTATCCGATGCAAAAATTACCCATCCGGTCACCACTGCCGGAAATGTGAAACACCATCCGACAACAGGATATTTCTCAAAAAATCTCAGCAAAAACAGCTTTTCTATCATCAACAGGGCAAAATAATACATGCCCCACAGAATAAAGTTCCATCCGGCGCCATGCCATAACCCGGTCAAAGACCAGACCACAAACATATTGAACAGCATTCTGACTTTGCCGTGACGGCTACCGCCGAGAGGAATATAGACATAATTCTTAAACCATCCGCTGAGAGTCATATGCCAGCGACGCCAGAAATCTGTAACAGAAGTCGCCATATACGGATGCCGAAAGTTTCTGGGAATTCGAAATCCCAGCATTTCTCCAAGCCCCATAGCCATCATAGAATAGCCCTGGAAGTCAAAATAAATCTGAAAGGTATATCCCAGTGCTCCCAGCCAAACCATTGGAACAGACGCTGCACTGACACCTGCCGTCTGAACCTGATTCCACAAAGTCCCAAAGGTATTCGCCAACAGCATCTTCAGGCTCAGACCAATGATAAAGGTCTTAATACCATTTTCCATATGGCGCCAACTCAAAACACGCTTTTTCAGCTGCGCTGACACATCATGATACAATACAATCGGACCGGCGATCAACTGAGGAAACATACTCAGAAAAGCGCCCAGATCAACAAAACGTTCCTCCGGCTTCACCTGACCTCTGTAAACGTCAATGGCATAAGCTGCAATCTGGAAAGTATAGAAACTGATGCCCAAAGGCAGCGATACCTCTGGTGCATTCACATGGGGCAGCTTCACACTGCTTCCCCTGTCCGCCAGCCAGACGGCCAGATGATTCCAGTTGGCTACAAAAAAATCCATATATTTAAATATAAACAGCATGCCAAAGCCATACATAAGCATGACCACCAGACAAATCCTCTGACATTTCCGGCTTTTTCCCTGGGAATACCTGGTCAATGCGTAATGGATCACCAGCGAAACAAGAATCAGCCAGAAAAACCGATGTTCACCATAGGCATAAAAAAACAGGCTTCCCAAAAACAGTATCAGGTTGCCATATTTTTCCGGAACAGTATAATAAATCAACAAAAAAATCGGCATAAACAGAAATATGAATTCTATACTGCAAAATAACATCGTCTTACAAATCCTTTCTGTAACTGTTATTTCAAGCTGGACACACACACGACTTGATCAGCATTGACTATCATACCACTGAATACACCGAAAAAAAACCTTTTTTTACGCTATTTTTGATTTATGATTCAAATTTGCCAAGGAATTCCTTCATTCGAGGATTTTCTGAATTAAACACATCTTCCGGTTTGCCTTCCTCAACGATCACACCCTTGTCCATGAAAACCACATAATCCGACACATTTTTGGCGAAATTCATCTCATGGGTAACAATGACCATTGTCATCTTTTCTGCTGCCAGATTCTTAATAATCTTCAGGATCTCACCTGTCAGCTCCGGATCCAGCGCAGATGTCGGTTCATCGAAGAACAAAATCTTCGGTTTCATTGCCAGGGCTCTTGCAATAGATACTCTCTGCTGCTGACCGCCGGACAGCTGATAAGGATAGGCATTCTCCTTGTCCTCAAGGCCCATTTTCTTCAAAAGTTCTCTTGCCTCTGCATAAACTTCGGATTTATTTCTTTTCTGCACTCTCAATGGGGCATCCGTAATATTTTTTATGACGGAATAATGCGGAAACAGATTGAAATTCTGGAAAACAAGTCCATAGTAACTATGGATCTTCTTCAAATCCGCCGTCTTGGCATACACTGCATGTCCCTCCTTGCTGAAAGCCGCCTTATCCCCAAGATAAATAATCTCTCCGTCATCAATGGTCTCAAGCATCGTCGCGCACCGCAGCATGGTAGACTTACCGGAACCGGAGGGCCCGATAATACTCAAAACTTCACCTTCATCCACATGAATAGATATATCTTTCAGGACTTCCTGCCCATCAAAGCTTTTCTTAATATGGTTCATTTCCAGTAAACGCATGGGCTCTCCTCCTATCTGTAATAATCCATTTTCTTTTCAAGATAATCAAAAAATACCGCCACAATCAGATTAAAAATGTAATAAAAAATACCCGCCACAATAAACGGAACAACGGATGACTGGGAAGCCACCAGCTGTTTCGTCACGGTAAATACTTCTGCTACCGCCAATGTAAAAGCCAGAGATGTATCCTTGACCAGGGTAATGGTTTCATTGGCTACCGGCGGAATAATCCGCTTGATGACCTGAGGCATCACAATATAGGCAAATGTCTGTGTTTTGCTGTATCCCAGCATTCTGGCCGCCTCATACTGACCAACCGGAATCGCTGCAATGCCGGATCTGTAAATCTCTGCAAAATAAGCGGCATAATTTAAAGCAAAGCCGATCAGGACAGCTTTCAGGCGGTAAGATGGCGTGATCTGCATCCCGAAAATAAAAAAAGGGCCAAAATATACAACAAGCAGCTGCAGCATCAATGGTGTACCACGCATGACAGAAATATAAAATTTGGCAATCACTGACAATATCGGATTCTTTGACATACGAATCAGGGCCAGACCAAGGCCGAGAATCAGCGATGTAATCAGTGTAACAAAAAAGATTTCCATCGTGATACCCATACTGCCAAATAACTGTTGGACAATCTGCATGACCGTCATTCTCATTTCCTCCTTTATAAGAGCAAAAGAGCTGCCACAAAATCAATTGATGAATTTTGCAGCAGCCAAGATGCTCTATTCAATTCTTATTCATTGTCACTAATACAGATATTGGCTGTATTGATGGATGGATACTTCGCTGCAATCTTATCTACAGTGCCGTCTTTCTCCATTTCAAGTAATGTAGACCATACCTGATCTCTCAATTCATCATTGCCTTTCTTAAAAGCAATGCCATACTGTTCCTGTGAAATCACATCATCAAGGATCACAATATTGTCATTCTGGGCCTGCTTCGTCAGCGCAACACCTTCATCCATGGCAACGGCATCTGCGGAACCTGCTTCAAGCTCCATCAGCGCGCTCTCATAATCCGGTACCTGTGTCAGGCTGCCGAAAGAATCTGCCAAAGCCTTGATATCTGTGTTTTCTTCATCCTGAAGTGCTGCCAGTGCTGAAGAATCCGCCTGAACAAGGACATTCTTGCCTGCAAGATCAGCTGCCTTTTTGATACCGCTGTTCTTGTTCACTGCAAATACCTGTGTATTGTTGATATAAGCCGGTGTCCATGTATAATCATCTTCACGGCCATTCATCGTAAAGCCGTTCCAGATACAGTCAATGGAACCCCCATTTAATTCGATATTCTTGGCATCCCAGTCGATTGGTGTCTTCACAAGTTCCCAACCATTTCTGTCACAGACTTCCTGCGCCAGATCCAGGTCAAAACCGACATACTCGCCATTCTCCTGATAACCATATGGCGGGAAGCTGGCATCAAAGCCAACGGTAAATGTCTTGCCATTACCGGCCGTCTCAGTACCGGCAGCCTCGGTTCCGGCAGTTTCCGTTCCCACTGCCTCCGTGCTTGCCGCAGCACTTTCTGTTGTTGACTTCGCGCCTGTATCACTGCTTCCACAGCCTGTTAACAAACATCCCATGGCTAATACTGCAGCCATGCATAAAGCTAAACCCTTTTTCATAAATGCCTCCATCTTACGTTTTCACGGTTCACTCTCTTTACTCTACTAACGCGCTATCATGATAACATACAGATATGTTTTTGTCAAGAAAAGCAAAACGCATTTCTACCCGTTCTGAAAAAAGCACCAATTGTCTTTTCAATCAATTTCAAAATACATTGCTGATGAAAATTTCCAGACCTATACCGATCAAAATCACACCGCCCAATATCTGCGCTTTGCCTGCCAGCTTTATTCCGAATTTACGGCCAATGAACAGCCCTCCAATACAGATAAGAAATGTGACAACTGCAATGATTAGGGAACAGACCAGAGCCATCAGCCAGTCATATTCAGCAATCGTAAATCCTACGGACAGTGCGTCAATGGATGTGGCTACCCCCTGGACCATCAATGCCCAGAAGCCCACGCCGGTTTCCTCCTCCTCACTGTCCCTGGGACAGACACTCTCATAGATCATATGTCCGCCGATATATCCCAACAAGATAAGTGCGATCCACGGAATAAATTTTTCAAATGCTGAAAAGTATTCTACGATCATATGGACACATATCCACCCGACCATCGGCATCAACGCCTGAAATACACCGAAAGTCCCAGCAATCCCCAGCATCTTTCTCTTCTTCATATTCGGCTCATTCAAACCATTCGCCATGGACACAGAAAAAGCATCCATCGCAAGTCCTACACCCAGCAAAATACTATTGACCACAAAAACCAAACTCCAGCTCATACTAACCTCCCAATTTTTCTCTTAATTAATCCTATGACGACATAAAAAAAGTATAGTCCATCGACTATACCTGTCATTTATTCTGTATTCACACAAGACGCACGTATAGCCTGTCAGTTATACATGAGTCTCGCTATTTAAAACAAGCCAGGCCAATGGCCAGTATGTTGACTTGTTACGCTGAAAAAACGCGCCTGCTACTCCCTCATTTCTTATAAAACTAAAAAAATAATCCTGCCCCTGCACCGACCGAAATGGAACGTAGATACGAACCGTTCGAGTCCGGCAGGACTCTTGCATATATATATCGATTCTAACCTCTTTCTGATTGAGCGCGAGACGGTGCACGACATCCGGTGGATGTCGGTTCTGCACCGACCGGAGCAGAGCGGAGACCTCGAACCGTTCGAGTCCGGCGGAGTCCTTCATTGCGCGAGACGGGGTGCTGGAAGTCCATTGGACTTCCGTTAGCACCGACCGAAGTGGAACGAAGATATGAACCGTTCGAGTCCGGCAGGACTCGTTTATATACAAAAGGT
>NZ_LR698973.1:1090122-1142246 GCF_902381825.1 Pseudocoprococcus catus | reverse complement strand
GGTATCCTTTTAGGATACCTTTTGTATATAAGAAGAGCGCGAGACGGGACTCGAACCCGCGACCCCGACCTTGGCAAGGTCGTGCTCCACCAACTGAGCCACTCGCGCATAATAAATAAAATATTCATTTTCAAAGCAGGTGATGGGAATCGAACCCACGTATTCAGCTTGGAAGGCTGATGTTCTACCATTGAACTACACCTGCGTGCCCAGAACCGGAATCGAACCAGTGACACGAGGATTTTCAGTCCTCTGCTCTACCGACTGAGCTATCTGGGCTTACCGTCGCTCGTTTGCACCAGCGACGCTATTAATCTTACCTCATAGTGAAAGATTTGTCAACAGTTTTTTTAACTTTTTTTGATTTTTTTAGAGTTTATACTCTTAGCAGTGCCATCAATTCATCCTTTGTCAATGCAGACAGACCGCCCATCTCACCGCTGAGGATCTCATCCGCCAGATGCTGAAAATGACTTTATCTTCCTTATCCATTCTCTGCTGTGCCAGCTCTGATTCTGTCTGAACATCATTTTCCTTTTGATCTGCTTCCACCGCATACAAAAGTGCCGCCATATGTTTGCAATTCTGGCCGCTATATGCATAAAGGCAGGAACACTCCATGCCTTCAATATCTCCATCTTCTCCCATCCGGGCGATGACATTGTAGCTCCTGCTGCCTTTAACAGCCGCAAACCATTCGTGATCACGATGTGTCAGCCGCTTGACTCTTCCCTCATGGTAATACTGTCTTCCCCTTGAAAGAATGGTGCTGTTAAAATACTTTTTCCAGTCCATCTTTTATATACTCTCTTCCAACTCTTATTATCGCTTACCTTAACCAACTGTCAGCTTCTACCAGGCTGCTACAGTGCCACCGGCTCTTGGTTCTGTTGCCCCGGTCAGTATGCCATTCTCATCTCTGAAGATCAACTGTCCCCGGCCAAAATCCATGCTGTCTGTGGCCACCGTCACATGGTGTCCTCTGGCTTTTAATCGACCTGCCATATCCATCGGAAAGCCCTGTTCAATCTCAATATTCATATCACCTGTCCACTGCCATCTCGGGGCATCCAGTGCCTCCTGGGGATTCATATGAAAATCTATGAGATTCATCATCACCTGTACATGCCCCTGAGGCTGCATAAAACCGCCCATGACACCAAAAGGGCCGATGGCTTTGCCATTTCTGGTCAGGAATCCCGGGATAATGGTATGATAGGTCTTCTTATGCGGTCCGACACAATTGGCACTTTCCGGGTCCATATAAAAATTGAATCCTCTATTCTGAAGTGCAATGCCTGTTTTCGGCACTACAATCCCGGAACCGAAATTGCAGTAATTAGACTGAATAAAACTGACCATATTGCCTGCGCCGTCCGCTGTGCACAGATAAATCGTACCGCCGCTGGCAGGATTTCCGTACTGCGGTTTGGCTGCACGCTGACCAATATTGGCCGCACGGTAAGCAGCATAGACTTTCGACAGCATTTGCTCCGTCGTTACTTTCATACTTCGGGGATCTGCAATATACTGCTGCCCATCCGAATAGGCCAGTTTCATGGCCTCCAACTGCCTGTGAACCACTTCTTCACTGTCATGGCCGGCCGCAAACTGCATACATTCCATGATATTCAAAGCCATCAGTGCAACAATGCCGTGACCGTTCGGCGGTATTTCCCACACATCATAACCTCTGTAGGAAGTGCTCACTGGCTGTACCCATTCGGCCCCATAGGCTGCCAGATCCCCTTTTCTCAAATAACCGCCGGTTGTCCTTGAATAGCTGTCTATTTCATCCGCCAGGCGGCCTCTGTACAGACTCTCGCATTCCGTTGCCGCCAATTCCCTGAATGTCTCTGCATGGGCTTTGGATGACCAAATCTCTCCGGCCCGAGGTGTATGACCATCCGGTGCAAAGACTTTCCTCCATTCCTCAAACAATTCAGGTGAAAGGCTTTCTTCATAATCATCCCATGCCTGACGCCACATTTTGGAGATCACCGGCGTCACCACATAGCCCTCCTCCGCATAGCGAATCGCCGGTTCAAAGATCTTCTCCCAGGATAATGTTCCGAACCGGTCATGCAGTTTCTTCCATCCGGAAACAGCTCCCGGGACTGTCACAGGTTCCCAGCCGAACTTCGGCATCTGTTCATAGCCTTTATCCATCAACGCCTCTCTCGTCAGCAAAGCCGGCGAAAAGCCACTGGCATTAAGTCCATAAAGCTTCCCGTCCATCCAGACCTGTGCAAAAGCATCACTGCCGAAGCCATTGGATGTAGGCTCCAGCACGATCATGCAGGCTGCCGTGGCCAACGCCGCATCCACCGCATTGCCTCCGGCCTTGATAATATCCAGTCCGGCCTGAGCCGCCAGCGACTGAGATGTACAGACCATGCCCTTTCGCCCGTAGACTACCTCCCGCCTGGATGGGTACTTATAATTCAAAACATCATAACAGAAATTCACGAAAATCCATCCTTTCGTTTCACGGTAATGGCACCTTCTCAGTCTTTTAAAGCCATCAAAAATGCTTTATATTCTGCAATTACCTGTGAATCAAACTAACACAATTATCAAGCTATGCCCAAAATTCCTCTGCATATAGTCCCATTATACCGTCCATATACTGTTCTGACAACAAATGAATTCGTAAAAAAAAGAACACCGTACATGCAATCAATACACTATCATGTACCGATATCAATGTAAGCGATGTTCTTAAAGTTTTTGTAACTGTTCAGCGCCAACCTCCAAAATGCTACGCATTTTATACCTGTTTTTTGAAATTTTGCTTGGCTCTGAACAGTTACAAATTTTCTATATAATATCCAGCACTGACTTCATCAGCAATCTTGTATATGGATGTTCTGCTTTCTCATACATTTCCCTGCCTCCCGGCAATTCTTCCACTAACTGTCCATCATGCAGGACACAGACCCGATCACAAATACCGCCTACCAGTGCAAGATCATGGGAAATAAAAAGCAATGCCATCCCCATCCCTTTTTTCAGTGAAAATAAAAGCTGCATAATTTGTGCCTGAATCGACACATCCAATGCACTTGTCACTTCATCGCAAATAAGTAGCCTCGGTGATCGAATAATCGCACGCCCAATAGCTGCCCTCTGGCACTCTCCACCACTCAGCTCTCTGCATTTCTTTTGATAGTAAGATGCGGATAGTCCCACAAGATGCATGGTCTCCAACACCTTCTCTTTTAACTTTTTCTGATCTGAAGCTAATCCTCGACTATAATATCGAATACCTTCTGCAATACCTTCTCCTACACACATATTAGGCGGGAAAGACTGCCAGGGATTCTGAAATACCACCTGTATATCCCTATACAGATCATGCCGTTCCTTTTTTGACATGTCTGCCAATTCTTTTTCATTAGACATCAAATGGATACTTCCTTCATACCCTGTCAGAAAATTTCCTATCAATGAGCCAATTGTACTTTTACCACTGCCGCTCTCTCCAATCAGGCCAAGGCACTCCCCTTCATCAATATCAAAAGAAACATTCGATACAGCCTTTTTCTGTCCACAATTTTCTCTATAACTATAACTGAGATTTCTAATTTCTGCTATTTTCATATCTCCTATGCCCTTTACGCCATCAATGCCCAATGTGTCTCAGAATACCATACTTTGTTCTTCCAACCTTTCATCTGCGGTGTTTCCTGATATTGCGGAAGAATGCCATTCATGGTCGGAATCGCACGAATCAATTCTCTGGTATATGGATGCTGTGGATTTTTCAACAATTCTGTCTTTTTGCCCCATTCTACCAGGTGGCCATGATGCATCACGCCGACTTTATCCGCCATATATGCGACAACTCCCATATTATGCGTCACCATCAGCATTGTCATATGCAATTTTTGACGCATATCCAATATCACATCCAATGTTTGCTTCTGTACAACCACATCTAAGGCACTCGTAGGCTCATCAGCCAGCAAAAACGCCGGTTCATTAACAACAGCCAACGCAATAGCCACCCGCTGCGCCATGCCGCCGCTTAATTCAAAAGGATATTTTGAAAGAATGGTTTCCGGCTCCCTGAATCCAAGCATTCCAAGTAGGCTTTTTGCTGTCTGCTCTGCCTCCTGCACATTGACTTTCCTATGTACATTCATAGCCTCGTAAAACTGACGATGAATGATCTGAGTGGGATCAAAAGAACTCTCCGGCTGCTGAAAAACCATAGCAATACGGGAGCCTCTCAGCTCCCGGTATTGTTTTTTGTTCAGTTGACACAAATTGACCCCCTGAAAAACAATATTTCCTTTAGTAATATGTCCTTCTTCACCCAAAAGGCCCATGATACTGCGCACCAGAGTACTTTTCCCACTGCCGCTCTCTCCCACAATCATCACAATTTCTTCCTGATCAACCTGAAGATCGACATCATGCAGTATTTCTTTTTCTCCGTAATTCACATAAAGCTGTTCAACTGAAAGCATATGTTTTACTCCGCAATATCCAATGTATTCGTAATCAGATAATACTCAGATGGATTCACATCCACACCCGTTACTTTATTGTTATAAACAATAAGCAGCTGCTGGCTGGCAATAAAAGCATCCGGGCAATCATCTACAACCTTCTGAGTCAGATCTTTGACGATTGCATCTCTTTCAGATGTATCAAAGGTAGTTTCCAGTTTCTGTGCATCCGCATCTACATCTGAATTACTGTAATGGCCATAATTATCAGTGCCATCTGATGCAAACAACATATTGATCAGATACTGAGCATTACCTGTTGGTGCAAGGGCATAACTCAAAGCTGCAATATCAAAGTTTCCAGCCTGAAGTACATCATCCAGTACATCATAAGTCTCAATACTTAACTTAATTCCAATTGCTTCCAGCTCCGGCTGCAGCATATCTGTCATTTGCAGTAAACCTGTGTTGTAGCTGTATGTAACCAGTTTTAATTCCAGAGGTTTTTCCGGTGTGTAACCTGCAGCTTCTACCAGCGCTTTGGCTGCTTCTGTATCGTACTTATCAACAGAAAGATTAATGCCATCCGTACCGCCATAGCTCAATGTATCCGGATAAATGCCATAGGATGGTTTTGCATATCCTGCAAATACAACATCTGCATAGCCCTCACGATCAATACACATACTGATGGCTTTACGAATATTCACATCCTTCAATGCTTCTGATTCAAGATTGAACTGAAGAAACTGGGATCTTGTTGATGTTGCTGCACCAATTGTATAGGTATCTGTATCAGAGAAAAGTGAAGCACTTGCTGCCGGCAGCTGTGCAATCATATCAATTTCTCCATTCTGAAGTGCCATATTTAACGCATCTACATCATCCATAATTTTCAGTTCAATATGATCAATTGCCGGTTCTCCGCCCCAGTAATTGCTGTTTTTGTCCATCTTTACTTCTGTCATAGCTGTGAAAGCAGTCGCCACGTAAGGTCCTGTACATGATGCCCCAAGTTCAGGATCAATCTCACTTTCCGCGTCATAAACGCCAAACATCGGATCACAAAGATCATTCAAAATTGTAGGATTCGCTTCTGGTGTATGAATCGTCAATGTCTGGCCGTCAGCCTCCATGGAATCAATTTTCAGTGTACTGGCCGCCCGGGTATTATTATTATAAGTCCTTTCAAAACACTTCTTTACAGCTTCTGCAGTAACGGCATTACCATTGGAAAATGTGATGCCATCCTTTAATGTGAATACCCATGTTGTATCATCCGTATTCTCATAGCTGTCAACCAGCCATGGCTGAGGTGCCAGATTATCATCTAATCTGAACAAGTTCTCACTAATACCATAAATGGACATAATCCATCCATCCCAGTTGTTTGCAGGATCCAGACTCTCTGCGCCGAAAAATCCTGTTGTTGCACCGGCTTTCAGTGTTTTCTCACCATCACCGTCAGAAACAGCACTCTCAGCTGCTGTTTCTGACGCACTTGTCTCCGCCGCCTTTGTTTCATTGTTCCCACCATTACTGCCGCAGGCCACAAGGCTAAGCACCATTGCTGCTGTCACAGCAATCGTTAATAATTTCTTTTTCATTTGATTACTCCTTGTTCTTTTTTATATAAATCTAAAATGTTACCCTTTTATTACCCTTCATCAATCACATCACGAAGTGCATCTCCCAATAAATTGAATATAACAACTGTAACCAACAGCGCCAGCCCCGGAAATACAATACACCATGGCGCCTGTTGGATAAATGTTTTCGCCTCGCTCATGGTGGCTCCCCACTCCGCTGTTGGTCTGGACGGCCCCAGCCCAAGAAACGATAAACCGGCCATACTCAGTATAAAACTGCTGACATCCAGAGCAGCCGTCACAATAAGCGGTGAAACCATATTCGGCAGTATATATTTAAAAATAATTGCCGTCGGTCCTGCACCGCATATTTTTGCTGCCCTTATATACTCAGAATCTCTGATTGACAAAACCAGGCTTCGGGACAGTTTTGCATAAGTGATCCAATAAACAGCCCCCAGCGCCAGCACACTGTTTTTTAAGCCTGTTCCCAGCATTCCGGCTACTGCAACTGCCAGAATAAAATTCGGAAAAGCCTGAAAAACCAATGTAATCTTCATTAATATCCGATCCACAATACCACCGGCATATGCTGCTGTAACACCAACTGCCGTTCCGATAATAAATACAGCAAGAACGGCAAGAACAGCCGCATAAAGGGATGTCGCTGCGCCATAAAGAATTCTGCAGGCAACACACCTTCCCAGATTATCTGTCCCAAAGATATACTCTCTGCAGGGTGCCTGAAAAGCCTGACGCACATTGGTACGAAATGGTTCATGAATCAAATGCCCCCGCACGATCCATGCGCCCAGCAAAAGGCCTGCACAAAGTACCATCAGAATTATCAGTCTGAACTTGATCATTTTTTTCTTTTTCATTTCTGTCTCCTCCTGCCTGTCCTCGGATCCAGCAAAGGATACAAAAATTCAATCAGATAATTGATACTCAGATAAATAACTGCCATCCAGACAACATAACTCTGTATCACCGGATAGTCTCTGGCTGTAATCGCATCTACTGCCAATTTGCCGACTCCCGGCCATGAAAAAATACTCTCCACAATTGTTGTACCACCAAGCATACTGCCAAAAGATATCCCGATCAAAGTCACTAATGGGCCTCTGCAATTACGCAGTACGTGTCCAAATAAAATCTGCCGTTCAGACATACCTCTTGCCCTGAGGCCATCTATATAGGATCCCTGCATTTCTTTTCTGATAATGGCTCGCACCTGACGTATATACCAGGCTGACAAGGTCAATGCCAACGTCAAAACCGGCATAACAAGTCCTTTCAGACTAAGACTTCCGATCACCGGAAATATTTTTATCTTTAAAGACAAAAAATACATCAGTAAAAGCGCCAGAAAAAAAGACGGAAGCGAAGCAAATAGATAAGTCACCATCTGAATCAGGCGATCTGCTTTGCCGCCTGCATGCCACGCACACCAAGTACCTAAAGGAATAGAAAGCAGCATTGTAACCCCAAGTGCTGTCACTGTCAGAATAAGTGTTCCCGGAATCTTTGCTGTCATTTCACTTAATACCGGCCGATTGGACTTATAAGAAGTGCCCATATCACCCTTGCATAAGTCCATCAGCCAATCACCATACTGAACAATCATCGGTCGGTCAAGTCCCAGCTCATGCCGGGTGGACTGCAGCGCTTCCTCACTGGCTTTTACCCCCTGATTATTCAATAGTATCTGTGCCGGATCTCCCGGAGACAGATAAGACAGGAGAAACGATAAAAATGTAATGCCTATGATCAACAGGCAAAAGCCTCCCGCCTTTTTTATCAAAAATTTCATAAATTTGCCAAAACCTTTCTCCTCTATCTATGCCATCGCAGCCTGAAGTCTCAGCCGCTCTGTCTGCTGTACCGGTGCTTTTGTACACGCAACCATAAACATCGGTGTAGAACCATTATTCACTTTTTCAGCCTCACACCAGACACGCTGCCACACCTTTTCATCCAACTGTATCTGTATACCATTTAATTGTTTAAGAATCTGACGATCCCATTCCGGACGCTGAATGTGACTAAGCGGCACCTGACGTGCAATTGCCTCCATTGCTTCAATGTCCGTACACGTATAGTCATCATGCATTCCAAGACTGCTGACCTTATTGCGATCCGCCTCATATGCAGCTCTTTTCTCTTCATCAAATAAATGATGATACCAATTGGCATCAAAATTCAAAAGAACGCCGCCAGGCTTCAAAACACGCATCCATTCATAGTATGCCCTATCTGGATGTTCCAGATTCCATGTTACATTTCGACTGACAATCATATCAAATGTATTATCAGCGAACCGAAGCGCCTGTGCATCCATCTGATACCATTCGATTTTATTTGCCAGGATACCGGCATTATTCTTTGCTTTTTTCAGCATTTCTTCTGTATAATCAATAGCTGTCACCTGATAGCCGGCTCTTGATAAGATAATTGAAAAAAAACCTGGTCCTGTTCCTATATCCAGAATTCTTATCCCTTTTCTTTCCACTTTTGGCATATGTTCTTCAATGACCGACAACCAGACCGGCCATTTTTCACCTGCCAGTTCTTCAAGATTCACCTGTGAATAGCCTTCTGCACGATTTGTCCAATACTTTTCAATATTCTTTAATAATTCATCCTTCTTCATCGACTTTCCCTTCAATTACCCCTCTGCATAAAATTAAATAAAGTTGTATTTACAAACGCAAAAAGCCCCTGCCCAAAAGGACAGGAGCTTCATACTCCACTATCATGCACTGCCTGTGCATATATCTGTTAAAATAAATATACTGAATAATTATTCGTATGATACACTTTATTCGTATGCGTACTTCATATACGCTGCTTCATAAATATATTACTGGAAATCATACGCTGTGTCAATACATTTATATCTTCCGGCTATACATCAAATGTATAAGTCTATGTTATTTCGCTGTTTCTTCAGTCTGCTGAGTCTCTGTCCCGGATTCATGAACCGACTCCAATGCCTCCGCAGGCTCCTCGCCTTTAACCGGCACCTCAATCTCAATAGAATCCAACATCTCTGACAGCTTCTTGCTGGCACTCTCAGCGACAACTTCTTTGCTGCTTTCAGCTGCTGTCTCTGTATCCTTGACTGTTTCTTCCGTCTCCCGAACACTCTCAGTCTCGGCAGCAACTTCACGCTCTTCCTTCGCTTCTGTCTCTTTGAAATTCTTGTTCTCTTCAAACCACTGGACTTCAAAGAGCAATGCATCACCATTGGCCAGCTCCACCAGATACTGATTATGATACTTAAGATTCTTGCCGCCATCCACTTCTTCCGTTGTCGGCTGGCAAATTGCGCTGTAAGCCTTGATTCCGATGGTTGTCTGCTGTGCAAAATTGTTGAAAATCTGATCCATCACCGTCCGGATGTCTTCATTCTTGATCTTCATGGCCGCGAAGAAAACCGGCTTTGAAGAAAATGTCTGTCCTCTCAGACCGATTTCATCATAATCTCCTGTGCGATTATATTCAAATACGGTGTCATCATAAATCACACTGTAACCCAGGCTGCTCTCAAACACTTTCTTGTTCTGTGTGCTGCCTTCTGTGACTTTATCTGATTCCACACTTTCACGCACAGTTTCCGGATTCGTCTCCGTCTCCTGTACAGTCTCTGTCAATTCTTCTGAATCGGATGAGGTCTGCGTATCTGCATTGCCGGTATATGTCTTCTCACACCCTGTCAAAGCCAAGAGCATTACCAGCAGCATAAATAACATGATTCTGGTATGTCTTCTCATATACTCCTCCTAATATATCTTACTGACAAATGGAAAAGCCATCCATCTGTCCTGTCTGTGTATCGAATATACAGCAGATTCCCGAAAACGTCAAGTCTTTAACAGGAATACGGGCATTATTTTAGAAGAAGTTTATACTTTGCCCTGTATCTAATAGTCACTGACGCTCTCTGACTCTGTCGTATCTGAGGATTCATCCTGCATGGAAAGCTTCACTCTGAGAATTCGGTAAATGGATTCATCCAGACGATCCTCTGTGATATCACCTTTCTTAACTGCCTTGAGTACGCCTTCGTAGGCTGCATCCAAATCATCCGGTTCAAGCAGAAGATCAGCCCCTGCCTGAATAGCCTTCACCGCTGCATCCGCTGCACTGTAGTTCTTCACTATGGTCCTGTCGTTCAGATAATCTGTCATAACAATTCCCTTAAATCCAAGATCCTGGCGAAGGACCTCGCTGATCATCTTCTCAGACAACGAAGCCGGTGTATCATCACCTGTCACATTCGGCACAGAAATATGTCCCACCATAATAAAATCCAATCCCTGTGCAATGGCATTGCTGTATGGCAGGAATTCCTTCTTCTTCAGCTCATCCAGTGAACTGTTAATCACCGGAAAACCGGACATGTTCGAAGATGCTGCGCCGTATCCCGGGAAATACTTCATAGCCGCATTCACATCTTCCTCCTGGATACCTCTTATAACTTCCGATGCCATATCGGAAACCGTCTGGGCATCTGTGCCAAATGTACGATCGCCGATGCCGGTACTGTTGCCGGATAAAACATCCGCAACCGGTGCCAGATCAAGATTCAATCCATATGCTGACATCAGACTGCCGATGGACTTGCCTGCTTCATAGGCATTGGTACTGTCATTCTTGCGTCCGATTTCAGACATGGACGGTGCACCGCTATGTACCGAATTTGCTGATGATGACGAATAGTCACTGTCGTCATCACTGTAGCTGTTCTCATAGTATTCATCCAGATTGTCATTATTGCCGAGAACAGATGCGCTTCCGCCCTCTTCGGCTGCTGCCAGGAAAAGCGGAAGGCCGGATATGTCTTCACTGTAAGACTGCAGATTATCTGTCATCGTACTGAACTGGCTTGATGAATCAATATTATCCTTCTCAAACACAATACCGCCCACCGAATAATCCTGTAAAGCCTGATAGGTCATATCGCCCGCATACTGTACGGAATCCACACCGGTCAGTGTCTCCGGAGAAACAACAAATAACTGTGCCACCTTCTGCTCCAGTGTCATCTTGTCAATGATAGCCTTGATTGCTTCACTGTCACCGCCGGAATTGCTCTTAAATGCCTGCCATGAATCACCGCCGTCTGCACTGTAGCTGATGGTCGTCTCATTGGTACCGAGATTCTCATTGACCACTGAACATACATAGACGATCTCATTCTCACTGATCATCTCCAAATGATTGCTGCCATTTAAGTCAAACCATACATCTGCGGTACATTTATTCCATGTCTCACAGCCATCTTCTGTTTTATACGCTTCATAAAATGCACTGTCCGTGCCTTCTCCCAGAGACTTCAGCAGATATCCATGCGTCTTATCATAAAAAATGACACTGATGTAGTTGTCACTGCCTTTTTCATAAAACGGATTGGTAAACTTGACCTTAAAATCTCTTCCTTCATAGGTAATGGTCTTCATCTGTTTATTCATGTGAAGCAGCTCACCATCATACACCCAGTCCGCATCACTGTCTTTGGATGCCTCCGCTGCCTTTGTATCTTCCTTTTTATCAGACAGACTCTCTTTCAGATCCGATAGTGTCGATTTCGCCGTACTGCTGTCAGACCCATGCCCCTTAATCATGAAGATGCCCAGTACAGCAATCAGAATAATCAAAATAGTTGTTGTCACTGCAACAAGCTTTTTCATTCTTTCTCCTCCTGTCATAATGTACATAGGAAAATAATACCATAATAATTACAGGAAAAACAGCTGAATTTTACAAAAAAGTATAAAATTCAGCTGTTTTTGAATACGATTTAAAGAATAAGTAAAAGAACATAAACCACTGCGCTGGCAGAAATGGCAACGGTAAACAGACTGCCTCCCGCAAGTGCCGCAATCACACCGGCTGCTACACCGGCTGCCGCTGCCGGGATACAGTCCACTGCAAAAAACACAGCCGGGAAAGTCATCGCTGCAAGCACTGCATATGGAATATAGGTCAGAAATGACCGTACAAAACGATTGGTAATCTTCTTCTTAAAAACGACCAGCGGCAGGACACGCACAAGATATGTCACCGCAAACATGATAAAAAGATAAATCCAGTAATTATGCTGCATGTTCGGTCTCCTCTTCTTCTGCCACCGGATAAAGCAGCGCGCCTGCCGCGGATGCTGCCACCGCACAGATAATAATTGAAAATCCGTCTGTAATGAATGAAAATGCCGGCACAAAATGGATGATGCAGCTCAGCAGTACCGCCACGCATACAACCACAAAAATCGGATGTTCCTTCCGCATAGCAGGAATAATAATCGCCAGGAACATGCCGTAGATCATAATACCCAATGCGTTGCTGAGAGTTGTCGGCAAAATATTGCCGCAGATAGCCCCTACAAGGGTACCGCCTGTCCATCCGATATACGGAAGAACGGCCAGACCGGTCATATACGCAGGTGTTACAGTCTTATTCCGGCTCATAGCCACCGCAAAAATCTCGTCCGTATTGCAGTGACCCAGGATCAGCTGCTGCCACCGCTTAAATGTCGGATCCAGCTTCTGTGACAAAGAAATACTCATCAGCGCATACCGCATATTGATGACCAGTTCCGTCACCATCATTTCAACATAGGACCCTGATGCCGCTATAATCCCGATACCCGCAAACTGTCCGGATGATGTCAGATTCGTCAGCGAGATCAACACGGCTTCCCACCAGCTGATGCCCGAAGCAACCGCTGTCAGGCCAAATGAAAAAGAGACTGAAAAATAACCAATTGCAATCGCAATGCCATCTCTCAGCCCTCTCTTAAATGCCATCAAATTCATATCTGCAATCCTCTCTCCCCAATTCCGTGATATGTTTACACTGCTTTGTAACAGAAAGCCCGGCCTGACAAAGTTAATAAAAATTAACTGTATTGAGGGAATGTCAGTCCGGGCGGTGAGTAATTCATCACATGCTGTTCTTATATTATACCATTTTCCAAAATTTGCATAATTCCCAAAAAATATAGCTTGCTATAGTCATCAGCTATAACAAGCTCCTATTATTACGACAGCAGCATCTGCCGTTATTCGATCAGATATTTTTTTAAAAATTCGAGGTATTTACGGCCAATCTCGCTCCGAACTGAATCTTTCATTGCGATCGCCCCGATATGGATCGTCTCATCCAATGCCAACGGCTTACAGATCAGATCGCCGCCGCCCAATTCTTCAATATAAATACCCGCACTCGGTGTATAGCCGTTCAGTCCGAGAATCAGATTAAAACACGTTGCCCTGTCCGTCACACGAATGGACTTCTTATGCTGAAATGTACTGAGAACCTCTTCCGCAAAATAAAAAGAATTACTCTCGCCCTGTTCAAAATAAATATACGGATAAGGATCCAGATCCTCCATCCGGATCAGATCCCGATCTGCCAGGGGATGTCTCGCTGAAATAAAAATGTAGGGCTTCGTTGTATACATCTCCGTAAAAGTCAGATTATACTCCTTCAAAGTCCGCATAATGACCTTCTTGTTGAAATCTGCCAGATACAGGATTCCCAACTCACTTCGACCATTTTTGACATCCTCTATAATGTCATATGTCTTCTTCTCCGAAAGTGCCAGATCATACTCATCCGGCCCATATTCCTGCACCAGATCAATAAATGCCCTGACCGCAAAGTTATAATGTTGGGCAGATATATGAAAATACTGCTTTTCCGGCTCCTTATTAAGGTACTTGTCCTCAAGCAGTACGACCTGCTCAATGACCTGCCTTGCATACCTGAGGAATTCTTCTCCCTTATTCGTCACACGGATGCCTTTATTATTGCGGATAAACAGCTGAATTCCCAGATCATTCTCCAGATCATGCATGGCATTGGTCAGGCTGGGCTGTGAAATATACAGCACCTTTGCCGCCTCATTAATACTCCCTTTCTCGGCAATAGCAATGACATATTTTAACTGCTGCAGTGTCATTTTATTTTCTCATCCATCTCTTCAGCTTTACCATCCACATAATATTCAGACGCTTTTTTAGAAACATAAATGGTTGTAATGAGATCTGTCACACCGCTGAAAAGGAATCCGATGCCCACAAGACGCATCAGCCATGCCACGGTTGAAAACGGATTCAGTATGACAATTAAACCGATAAAAATATTCACTGCTGCTGTCAGACCGATCCGCACCCATGTATCAAATCCCATTCGTTTCAGATCAAAAGCATGCTGCAGCTTCAGAATACCGCTGAGGACAACACCGATTCCCAGAACAACGGGCAAAACAGAAACCACAAGTTCCGATTTCACACAAATAAAAATACCGATGCAGACAATCACCATTCCTTTGATCAGATCATTATTGCCCGCTGCCAGTTCCTTCCTCAGAAAATAACCGATCAGGAAAAACGCACCAATAATAATCACCAGAATACCGATCACATTGGCAATCGTGACCAGCGTCAGCTCCGGCATCAACAATAAAACAAGCCCGCAGATCAACAGGGCCACTGCACCGCCAATCTCCTGTACTTTCCAGTTCTTCAACACCTCTATCACTCCTTCAATATTTTGCTTTTATTCTTTGCGCGGATATTCCTGCTGATAATCATCAAACATCTTTGACTTGCTTCGAAGCTCCAGGCCTCTGATGATCAGCTGTCTGATCAGATCATAAATAACCGCAAAAACGGGTACGCCAATGATCATACCGACAAAACCGAATAATCCACCGAAAAGCAGAATAGAGAAAAGCACCCAGATACCAGATAATCCCGTACTGCTTCCAAGAATCTTCGGCCCGATGATATTGCCATCCACCTGCTGCAAAATCATAATAAAAATAACAAACATCAGACAGGACATCGGACTGACCGTCAGCAAAATGATTGCCGATGGAATAGCGCCGATGTATGGTCCGAAAAACGGAATGATATTCGTCACACCGACAATGACACTGATGAGGATCGCATAAGGCAGCCCCATGATCATCATTCCAATATAACAAATACCGCCGATAATAGCTGAATCCAACAGCTTACCACCAATAAATCCCGAAAAGACTCTATCCGCAAAACGTATCTCTTCGATAATCTTATCCGCCCAACGCTCCTTAAACAGACTGTACAACAACAGTTTGCCCTGCTTTTTGAATTTTCTGCGTCCATACAAAAGATAAATAGCCACCACCAGACCAATGAACAGATCCATAAAAATTCCTGCCACATTGATCATACTGTCAGATAAACCGGTGAGGATCATATTCATATACGGAAGAATACTCTCCTTTAACCATCCTGAAAGGGACTCTGTGCCTGCATCCGACAACTGCATAATATAATTCTGGATCACTTCATTGCCTTCAAACAGATGATCCACCATATGACTGATACTCTCGATCATCTCCGGCAGTGACCGTGCGATCCTTGCCACACTCAGTGCCAACTGCGGAAGCAGCATAGCCAGGACTGCATAGATGACCACCAGACCTGTCACAATACTTCCGATCACACTCACTGTAACGATCAGCTTCTGCCGCTTCGGATGCCAGTGTTTGTTCAAAAAACGCTCGTAGGTATTACACAACGGCTTCAGAACATAGGCAATGCCTGCACCATATATAAACGGCATCAGTATATTCAATATCTTGCCGATCAGACTTTGCAGCGCATCCATTCTGAATAATATAAAGAAGAACAGAATACTCAATGCCGCTGTACAGAATACGGCCAGTATCATTGCCAGATATTTTTTAAATTCTTCTTTCAACAAATTACCTCTTCTTTCTTATAAATGCATCCATTGGATCTGACGGATCTCCACACCGCTGGATCTCGCATAAAGCAGCGCATCCTTCGTACCGCTTGGTCCTTTGCTGTCATCGTCATAGACAATGATCATCCGCTCACTGGCATCCACCATATAGCAGTCCCGCAAAATATAATCCGCTGCCTCATCCGCACCATCTGATACAACCGTCACACGATCCGCGGCTTCCTCAATGGCCCGAAGTCTCCGACCATAATCATTCTGCAAATGTTTGTTATAATCCGCAAAGGGCTTCGCAAGCTCCAAGTTAATCTCCGGATTCGTTTTCTTTTTCTCCAATACAATCTCAGCAGCCCATGTGTCAACACCGTCAGCGCCGCCGACAATAAAATAAAAGAATCCGTCCGCTACAGCCTTGTTGATTTCAGCTTCCAGGGCTGCTTTCAAATGTATACAGGCCGGATCAGACTCATTCTCTTTCCATGGAAAATAAAAAGGCCTGTGACCAGAAAAAGCACATCTTTTTGACATAACTAAAACCTCTCTTCATTGGTTCAGTATATATTACCCGAAGCAAATGCGCAATACTAAAAAGTGAAAACTGTTCACCGCCACCCCTGGAAACGCAAAAAAAGAGCCATCCGACGTTATATATAATCATCAGATGACCCTTCACTGGTGTTCTTCTGTACAGTACATTGGACTATACTCCTTTCTTCAGTTTCGGTTTAAAAAATTAAAATAAACTTTCTGGTGGTCCGTACCTCCTTCTTCACTTTTAGACACTTGGTATAAAGCTACTTAGAATTTTGGAATCAGTCCTTTCTACTCTCGTGAGTTATTTGTTAATTTCTTCTGTTACTTTCTTTTTATGCTTTAATTATAGCATCATTTTCACATTTGTCAATATATTTTGTGTAAATATTTTAATTTTCTGATATTTTTCAGTACCGCCATGCTGATACCAAAAGGCGCTTATTCAGACACCGGCAGCAAAATCTGCCAGCATCCGAGTAAGCGCCTTTATTTTAAAATCTTCTCCAACGTTCTTCTCTGTATTTGCCCTGCTCTTCTACCTGCCGCAGATACGCCAGCATAGACGGAATATCCTCATTCAATGTTCCTTTCAGGATAACATAATTCGATGCATGATTGGACCTGAAAACCGTACCCTCGGAATCCACATTCTGAAGAAACAATTTCATCTCTTCCACCACATCCTCCGGATTGAGAAGTTCCAGCTCCCCGGAAACAATCTTCGAATAAACCGGTGCCTGTGGATCGATCATCAATGTCAGAAATCCGACATAATCCGGCTTGATCGCACTGATCAGGGAAGCCGATGCAACGGCGTGTTCTCTCAGCCGCTGCCGTCCGCCAAGGCCGGAAATCAATGTGGCCGAACAGAGAATACCGCATCTTTTCAGCTTCCTGCCTGCTTCGATCATCTCTTCCCTTGTCACACCCTTTTTGACATCTTTTAAAACCTGCGGATCACCGGACTCAATTCCCATATAAACCATATCAAGGCCTGCAGCTTTCAACTGCATCAGTTCTTCCTCAGACTTATGAAGAATATCCTGCGTCGTTCCGTAAGCAGTCACTCGCTCCAGATTCGGGAATTTCTCCCAGATATACGTCAGAATCTGTATCAGCATTTCCGTTTTCACAATCAATGCGTCACCGTCTGCCAGAAAAATCCTGCGAATATGGCCGCCATACAGCATCGCAGCCTCATCAAAATCCGCCAGTATATCTGCAAGGGGTCTGATCTTAAATTTCTTGTCTTTATACATCGTGCAGAATGTACAGGTGTTGTGGGCGCAGCCCACAGTTACCTGCACAATCAGACTGCGTGCCTCACTCGGTGGTCTGTAAACAGTTCCTTCATATTGCATGATGTGCCCTCCTGATTCTTCTTTAAATAGTTCGCATGCGTATTATTAAATACCAGTATATCTTTTATCCCAAAAATAATCAATAGGCAGATGCAAGTATTTCCCGAAAAACAAAAACGCCACGTACCTGATGACTCAAATACATGGCGTCTATAAAATCATGGATGGAGGTGGATTCGAACCACCGAAGCGTGTCGCAGCAGATTTACAGTCTGTCCCCTTTGGCCACTCGGGAATCCATCCATAAGTCATTTCTGACCGCTATCCATGATATCATATTTAATTTTAAAATTCAACCCCTAAAATTCCACTGTATATCCGTACTGCGTCAAAATAGCTATGCAAATATCCTTCCATCCGACATATTGCTTATCCGATATCCCTCAGGATAACAGCCGATGTCCTCGGCATCGCTACCATCAAATAGCCATCTGTTACAACATAAATATCCGGCACCTTTGTAAACGACTCTGCCACACTCATCAGTTGCTGCTCCATACGGCTTCCATCTGCCACACCAATCTGCCAAACCGGCACTGCCACATTCACTGTCTCCTGTGTATTATTGACAATGACTGCATACCGCTCATTCTTATCAAAACGGCCATAGCCCAATATTCCCCATGCTGTATAAAGCATTTTGTAGGAACCGGTACGCAGTGCCGTGCTACTTTTGTGGATTCGAATGGCTTCTTTGTGGAATTGCAGCATCTGCTTATCTTCATGACCCCACGGATAAGTTCTTCTATTGTCCGGGTCCGTCCATCCGCAGACACCGGCCTCATCCCCATAATAAACAGTTGGTGCGCCCGGCCACGTCATCTGCATGATCACAGCCTCCCGCATAACAGCATCATTGATGCCTTCTTCAGCGGTCTTTGCCCCTTTGCTCTGAATTCTTCCAACCTGTCCATTGGTTCTTGTAAGGAATCTTGAATGGTCGTGATTGGACAACTCATTCATGGCCACATAGAGAGAATCATACTCAAAGCGTGACATATGATGACTCATAGCACCTTCAAATGTCTCCGGATTGCACAGCAGATCATCTCTTCTCTCATCACTGTGTTTTTCCACACCGGTCAGGAACCATGTGATCGGCTCCATAAATGCCTCATAGTTCATCACGGTATCCCATTCATCCCCTTCAAGCCATGAAGCCGGATCTGTATAATTTTCAGCCAGAATCAAGGCATTCGGATTTGCTTCTTTGACTGCTTTTCGGAAACGTTTCCAGAATAAATGATTATACTCCGGAGAATGACCGAGATCCGCCGCCACATCCAAACGCCAGCCATCCACATTGTAAGGCGGTGACACCCACTTCTGTCCGATTCTCAGAATATATTCACACAAACTTTCAGATTCTTCATAATTCAGCTTCGGCAGTGTATCATGCCCCCACCAGCCATCATAATCCTTATTATACGGCCATTTTTCTGAATGAAATTTGAAAAAGCTGCGATAAGGGCTCTTCTCATCCACATATGCCCCCGGCGCATAGCCCTCCTGTCCTTCATAAATCCGCTCTCTGTCCATCCATTTATTGAAAGAACCGCAGTGATTGAACACACCGTCCAGAATCACTTTCATGCCTCTGCGATGTACTTCCTCTACAAACTGAACAAAAAGTTCGTTGCTGGCTTCCAGATTCTTCTTATTGGTTACACGACGGATATAGCGGCTGGCATGACAATTATCCATATCGCTTTTCTCCAGTACTTCTCCTGCATCATCAACAATTCTGCCAAAATGTGGATCAATATAATCATAATCCTGAATGTCATATTTATGATTGGATGGTGAAACAAAAATCGGATTCAGGTAAAGAACTTCAATCCCCAGATCCTGCAGATAATCCAGCTTGTCCATAATTCCCTGAAGATCGCCGCCATAGAAGTGACAGACATCCATGTCATGTGGATAAGCCTGCCAGTCCTTCTCCTGCTCTGAATGCAGCTTCACATAGCTATACTCCCGATCCAGCACATCATTTGTCGGATCTCCGTTACAGAACCGATCTGTAAAAATCTGATAAAAAACGGCACCTTTCGCCCAGTCTGGCGTCTTGAACTCCGGATAGAAATTGAAGTTATAATAATCCTGCACACCGTCCATCACACCGCGTTTATTGTACACAGCTGTCCTTTTGCCTTCGTCAGTTTCCGCTCCGGTAACCGTAAAATAATAATTCGTGCCGCACTCCGGATAATGAAGCATCACTTCATAATAATCAAACCGACCTTCCGTAAAACATTTATGCATATCTGCTTTCATGCTGTCCGTCACAACCCTTACCAGTTCTGCATTATCCTTCGCCGTCCGAAAACGCAGCCTGACACCGTAACCAGTGCCGTCAGATGTATATAATCGATAAAAAGGAGTCCCATCCGCAAAGAACGCCTGTCTGTTCAAAATTCTATTCATTCCCTTGCTCCTGTCAAAAAAATTGTAGTGAAACTCTCATTCTGGATTAATGAGAGTTTCGCAGATATTGATAAAAACTGTTTCCAGACATTAGTCAAAAGCATTAAAATTACTTCTGAATTATGTTCAGCATTCAACAGCCGCAAAATTATTTCTATTGTATAGTAAAGTGAACTACCCATTGTCTAAAGCCAATGGACTTCCTGCTTCACAGACCTCGTTTCTACGTTCCACTTCGGTCGGAGCAGAACAAACATCCACTGGATGTTTTGCTCCCTACTATCTCCACAGGCGTAAATTCGGGCAGTCCCTGCCCTATATAGTTATTCTTCTTATGCTATTTGTCGTAATCCCTCCGCCAGTATATTTTTTGCAGCGTTAATGTCTCTATCATGTTTTGCACCACAAACAGGACACGACCATTCTCTTATTGATAAATCCTTTATCTCTGTATTTTTGTATCCGCAAACCGAACATAACTGGCTGCTGGCATAGAATGTATCTATCTTTATATATTTTCTACCATTCCACTTTGCCTTATATTCTAACTGTCTTGTCAACTCATACCATGAAACATCACTTATAGCTTTTGCTAAATGATGATCTTTCACCATGTTCTGTATCTGCAGATTTTCCGAAACTATCACTTGGTTTTCGCTGATAATCTCATGGGATATCTTGTGCAGATAGTCTTTTCTGCTATTTGTTATTTTTTCATGGCATAATGCTATCTTTTTTTTAATCTTGTTGTAATTTTGGCTTCTCTTTTTTTTATGTGCTAACTGTCTTTGCAGCTTTGCCAGTTTCTTTTCATATTTCCTGATGTTTTTTGGATTTTCGTATTTCTTTCCCTTTGAAGTAATGCATAAATCTTTAATGCCCAGATCTATTCCTGTGTTTTGATCTGTATGTGTCAGTTCCACATGTTCCGTTTCCACCAAAATTGATACATAATATTTTCCGCTCGGCATCTGCGATACCGTTGCAGACTTTATCTGTCCGATAAAATTTCTTTGCAGTTTTGCTTTTACTTCCTTTAGTTTAGGCAGCTTTACTTTTCCTCCGTCAAAATCTGCCGTTATATTCCCATTGGTAAAATTCGTTGTGTATGATTTATGACCGTCATGTTTACTCTTAAACTTCGGATACCCTGTATGTTCTTTAAAAAATTTTTGATAGGCAGCGTCCATATTATAAATTGCATTCGTAAGGGCAAACTTATCTACTTCTTTTAGCCATCCATATTCTTTTTTTAGAACCTGGTTACAGTAATTGTTGCAGTTGGTTTTATTTACGTTTTTTTTCTCTTTCTCATATGCTTCTTTTCGATACGCCAGTGTCCGATTATACACAAAACGGCAGCAGCCAAATGTCTTTGCTATCTGTTCTTTCTGCTCATTAGTGGGATATATTCTGTATTTATATGCTTTTAACATCTGCTATCACCGCCTTAACCTTGGTTTTCTATATATCTTTTAAGCATTTTTTCTGATACATGTGATATTGTAATAAGTATTTGTGCCTGTTTTTAGATTTCCATGTTCCCATGCCATAAGTATACAATAATATCTAACTTTTGGCTACCTTAACCCACCGTCTAAAGCCAGTGGGATTGCGGTAGCCTCATTTCACCTATTCACCTATTATTTTTATCTAATCTCTTTGGACAAAGAAAAAAGGACAGCTTCCGTTGCTGTCCTTTTGGAGAAGGTATTTTTGTTTATGGGGTGAAACAAAAACTTTATAATGTATTGGGGGGTTTACGTTTATTATAATACCATGCCCCCACTTAAAAGTGTTCACAAAGTTTTATTTATTCACCAAACCTTTTTATGCAAGTTACATAAAGCGCAATTTTTCATTTTCTGTTTTCTCTGGAAAAATTGCCTCAAATTCTTCTCTTGTTATCTTTTCTTTATCAATGAGCAGATTCGCGCATGCATGCAGCTCATCCAGATGCTCTGTAATGATACGTCTGGCTTCCTGATGGCAGCCATCAACGATACGTTTCACTTCCTGGTCGATCACAGCTGCAATGCCCTCACCATATGGCTTGGAATGGCCGATATCTCTGCCGATGAACACCTCATCACTGCCGCTTGTATAATTAATCAGACCAACTGCATCAGACATACCGTACTCTGTAACCATGGCACGTGCTGTCTCTGTTGCCGTCTTAATATCCTGGGAGGCACCCGTTGTAATATCATCAAAGATCAATTCTTCCGCGACACGTCCGCCCAGAGATACAACAATATCCTGCATCATCTTGCCCTTGGTATTGAACATATTGTCTCTTTCAGGCAACGGCATTGTATAACCTGCTGCACCAATACCTGTCGGAATAATAGATACGGAATAAACCGGTCCTACATCCGGAAGCAGATGGAATAATAACGCATGTCCGGATTCATGGTAAGCCGTAATCTTCTTCTCCTTGTCGGAAATAACACGGCTCTTCTTTTCTGCACCGATGCCGACTTTGACAAACGCCCGGCGAATATCATCCTGCACAATATATGCACGACTCTGTTTTGCCGCATAAATGGCTGCTTCATTCATCAGATTCTCAAGATCTGCACCTGTAAAACCTGCTGTTGTACGGGCAATCTGATCCAGATCCACATCATCCCCCAGCGGCTTGCCCTTGGCATGCACTTCAAGGATTTCACGACGTCCCTGAATATCCGGACGGCCAACGCCAACCTTACGGTCGAAACGGCCCGGACGAAGGATTGCCGGATCAAGAATATCCACACGGTTTGTAGCTGCCATAACAATGATGCCCTCATTGACACCAAAACCATCCATCTCTACAAGCAGCTGATTCAGTGTCTGCTCACGTTCATCGTGGCCGCCGCCGAGACCTGTTCCACGTTTTCTTGCTACCGCATCGATCTCATCAATAAAAACAATACACGGTGCGTTCTTCTTGGCATTTTCAAAAAGATCACGCACTCTGGATGCACCGACACCTACAAACATTTCCACAAAGTCCGAACCGGAGATACTGAAGAAAGGTACACCGGCTTCTCCGGCTACCGCCTTGGCCAGCAATGTCTTACCTGTTCCCGGAGGTCCCACAAGGATAACCCCCTTCGGAATACGTGCGCCGACTTTTGTATACTTCTCAGGGGACTTCAGGAAATCAACGATCTCCTGAAGATCTTCTTTCTCTTCCTGAAGACCTGCCACATCACGAAATGTTACATTGTGACTGCCGTCCTTTGTCATCTTCGCATGGCTCTTGCCGAAATCCGTCATTTTATTTCCGCCGCCGCTTTGCTGACTATTGATAAAGGAGAACAGGAACCACAGAAAAATGCCGCCAAGCACTAACAGAGCACCGTTATTGTAAAACCAGCCTTCACGGTTAATGACATCTGTCTCTTTGTAGTCTGTATAATTCACAGATTCAAGCCATTCCTTGACCTGATTGACATCTGTGACATAAAAACTTTCCTCTTTGCTATCGTTCTTCCACTCTACAGAGATCATACCTGTCGGTGTCTCCTTGTTCGGTGAGATGACAACATCTTCAATCTGTTCTGCCTTAGTCTGTATATCCTGCTGGAAATCGCTGTACGAGTAATCACTGGTTGTCAGCAGATTCCATCCCTCACTGACAATAATCCCAACGAATACACAGACAAGAACAACGACCCAGAGGCCAATTCCTCTTTTCTTATTATTCAATGTTACACTCCTCCTGTCACTTCATGACTTCTCTTTTGTCTTTATTGATAATTCTCCTCAAAAAATAGGATGAATATGATGAAAAAGGGATGCTGCTCATAAACGCGCAGCAACCCCTTCAGCTTCTGTTCGACTTATCTTCTGTTATTCTGCAAATTCAACAACTCCGATAAACGGAAGATTTCTGTATTTCTGCGCATAGTCAAGACCATAGCCTACAACAAATTCATCAGGAATATTGAATCCGGAATAGTCTACTTTCACATCTGCTGTCCGGCGTTCCGGTTTGTCCAGCAGTGTACAGATCTTGATGCTGTTTGGTTTTCTCTTATAAAGAATCTCAACAAGATAATGCAGCGTATTGCCTGAGTCAATAATGTCTTCAACAATCAGAACATCCTTGCCTTCCAGCGGCTCATCCAGATCCTTGACAATACGAACGGCACCTGATGATGTCGTACCATTGCCATAACTGGAAACGGACATAAAATCAAGGGATACAGGTACGCTGATTCTCTTGGCCAGTTCGCATGTAAAGAACACACCGCCCTTTAATACACAGATCATATGAATGTTCTTGCCTTCATAATCCTTGCTGATCTGTTCCCCCAGTTCCTGAATCTTCTTGTCAACTTCTGCTTCCGGCAATAAAACCTTAATCTTCTCTTTCATTCTTCAATCTCCTTCAGTTCCGCTGATAAAATCAGCCTTGTCTCTCCGGTAATCTTATAATATTCGCTCATACGGCCAGTATCCGGTATCCACAGGACATGACCGCCGTCTGTCAACATGTTCAATGTCTCCCGGTTCGACTGCGGCACCTTGTCATCCATCAAAATACGTCTAATTGCCTTCTTGTGTCCGCCGCCGATCATCATAAAATCACCGGGACGGCGCTGCCGCAGAACCAGTCCATTTTTTATTCTATCATAATCAAACCATTTCGTATACATTTTTTTAGGAATTTGCAGATTTTTCTCCACAGGAAAAATTTCAAGGCTAATCTCCCTTTTCCCACCGTCCAAAACATATTTTCCAGGTGCATTCAGTCTGATCTCCGCGTCATCCTCATGCAGAGCATCTGCACTTTTATGTGTCTTTTTCTGTGAGACGCTCACTGTCCGATAGGTGCTTTCCGCACGAAGGCCGTAAGGCAGATCTGCCTTTTTTCCTGCATGCCCGTAAAACAGTGCCCTGAGCGTCCCAATATGAACAGACCGGATATCTTTCAGCTGACCGGCCGTCCGTTCCAACACTTGCCGCAATAATTCGCGCTGAATCGCAATATCCTGTCCCACAAATGCAGCTGCATCAATCTCCGCCGTCAGACATTCCGCCTCCCCGTTCCACTGAACGATCGATTTTCCAATGGCTGCTGCCTGATTCTCCACATAACGACAGATATCAGATGCAATGGCCGCTGTCTCCGCAATATGCGAAACCGCTGCCTGATTAATATGCTCTGTGACATAGGGCAGAATATCCAGTCGAATTCTGTTTCTGGTATATTCTGTCTCAAAATTGGTGGCATCATTCCGGTAAGACATTCCCTGCCGTCCGAGATACGCTTCTATATCCGCCCGTCCGACACCAAGCAGAGGCCGAACAATACAGCCGCGCATCATCGGAATACCGGACAATCCTTTCAGGCCACTTCCCCTGAAAAGATTCAGCAGCACTGTCTCTGCCAGATCATCCCTGTGATGAGCCACTGCGATTTTAGATGCCTGCCTTTCCTGTCTGACTTCTTCAAAACAGTCATAGCGGAATTTTCTTCCGGCCTCTTCCTCCGATAAATGCTGCTCCTTCGCCATTGCCCGAATATCTGCCTGAAAACACACACACGGAATCTGCATATCTTCGCAAAGTGCCGTTACAAAATCCCTGTCACGATCCGCCGCCTCCCCCCGCAGGCCATGATGAATATGGACAGCCGTCAATTGAAGTGCCATGGACATCTGCAGGTTTTTCAACACAGACAGCAGGCAGACAGAATCCGCCCCGCCTGAAACGCCGACCACCACCGAATCTCCCTGACAGATCATCCCTGATGCCATGATTGTCTCATATACATTTTTGACCAGTTTGTCCACTTTCATCACCCGTTTCCTTTTCTTTCATTTTACTCCATTCCGGCAGCTCATCAACTTATACTTTCATTCTTTACCTGATTGCTGCATATAGCCCTTACAAAGTCCGAATACTCTGTATTTTGAGTATAACATATTCCGTCAACCCCCTCCATTTCAATCCGACACCCACACTGCATTCAACACATTTCCTACACATCGCCCAAAACACATGCCTCATATTACAACTTCGGTTTGCGGTAAAGGCCACAGACAAGTACCGTCATATCATCCTCTGCCTCATAATGGCAGGCTGCCATCGCATGATTCAAAATGGCATTGGCCAGTTCCTGCGGATTCACCGCCTGACAGGATTTCAAAAACTCTGCCATCTTTTCTTCATTCCGGTCATCATCCTGTCCAAGTCCCATCAATACACCGTCACTCATCATAACAAGCATATCGCCGTGGACCATTTCCGCCGTCTTGACTTCATTTTCCGGTTCCGGAAGCACCCCCGGAGGCAGCGCCTCCGAGGTGATTTTTTTCACATCCGGACCATTTTTTATAAAGGAGGCTGCCGCTCCCATCTTGATCAGTTCACATTTTCCATTAAATAAATCCAGGGTAGCCAGATCCAGCGTTGAATAGGTGTGCGGTTCACTGCCGGATAACACCACTGAATGAATCAGTCTGATAGCAGACTGACGGTTAAATCCGGTAGACAGCAGCTGTTCCAAAAGCCCAATAATGCGGTTGCTCTCCTTTTCTGCCTTCTCACCGCTTCCCATACCATCGGATAAGGACAGCACAGTCTGGCCGCTTTCCATATGCATCACCGTAAAACTGTCCCCGGAAACAGCTTCCCCCATCCGGACCATCCTGGCATCACCGATAATGGTCCGATAGCGGACATCTTCCTCAAAAGACAGCATTTCCCATCGATGCCCGATAACCGATGCCGTTCCCGGTCGCGGCAGATACCGCCGCCCATAGACCCTTCCGATGATATCTGCCGCCTCCTGCGCTGTTTTTTCAATATTTTTTGGTGTCTTTGCCTCTATATAAACGCATTTGCGACCATTTGAACGGTCAGACGCTGCGATTCTGCGCACATTGATTTTCTGAGCCGCCAGCCGGTGCACCGCCTGTTTTTCCGGTGCCCCTTTTCTGACAGGTTCATCACTGATCTGTTTTGAAAAATCCCCTATGACATCTGCCACTTCCCCGAACTGGCCTGCCAGTGCCAATCTGCTTTCTGCCAGGCGGTTCTGCCAGGACAGATTCGTCTGCGCCAGCCCCATCATTCTTCGGGCTTCCGCCAGGAAATTATCTGATCGGACACATCGCTGCCTGAAGCGTTCCGGCAAATCCTTTTTCTTCATATTCACGCGCTCACTGCACAATTTCAAAATCTCATAGGCCGATTCACAGCTGTCCTCAAATACATTTTCCCAACAATAACTGCACCGGCTGCAGTCTTTGCATACCTGCTCTGTTACGGCATTAAAAATATCCTGCATCTCCTGATCATTTAAAGCGCCGCGGGGACTGACATCTACCTCAAAGGACTGGGACAATTTTCTGAAAGATTCCGAAAAAGCATGCAGCTGATTTTTGGTGATCATCGCTTCTTCTTTCATCGGCATATTCCTCCTTCCTACAGGACGCCGGCCCTTCATCCAGGCGATCATGCCTGCAAACAGCCAGTAACACACAAATGCCGCTGCCAGTTCCAATGCCGATTCCGGCAGTGTGTCCAACATATGCTGCTGCCAGCCTTCCCCGTAAGCCAGGCCATAACCTACGCCGGCTGTCACCATCGTCAACACCATCAGACCACACATAACCACCGGTGTCAGCCCGGCCGGCCGCCATTTTTTCAAAACAGCTGCCATGGCCATCACCGTCGTTATCAATCCTGTATATCTTATAAAAGAAGTCATCGGTAGTGCATAGGCCATCCCGAACAGGGCAGCCATCGCCAACAGCATTTTCCCCGGGATTAGGGCGTATGCCGCGCAGAAAAACGCAACACCCACCGGGTTTCTGTCGTGCCAGACAAACAGATTGATGAACGCACCAAGGACGATCACCAATAAATCTTTCATGCCAAGCTTTCTCATGCACATGCCTCCTGAATTTTGTACAGATCCGCATTTTGCCGCTTCATGGATCTGTTACATGCATTATATGGAAAAACGAGACACTTACGATTCCAATCGGCTGACAAGACCTCCCTTCAAATGTTTTTTCGAGGGTTTTTTAAGGTCCTCATGTACATCATTGACTATGCAGCTTTAAAGTGTTAATATGTAACTATTCAGAACAATGCAGCAGCCGCTCCGATGAAAACGGCAAATCTGCATTAAGAAAATCCGCTATGAACAAAGACAGTAATTTAAGAAAGTAGATTAAATGATGAATAATTATTCTTTAAAGTATGGCAAAAGCGAAGTATCTTTTGTTCTTGATGGTGCCCGCAGCATTCAGATGCTGACAGAGAACCCTATGAACACAATTGAAGACATTCATGCAGCTTTTCTCAAAGCAATCAGCACGGATGTCATCGAATCACCGGCACTTGATCAGCTGGTGAGCCCTGAAGATCAAATCACCATTGTGATCAGCGATATGACCCGCTTCTGGATGCGCCAGGATATCATCTGTGAGGAACTGGTTCGTTATCTGAATGAAGTAATCGGTATTCCTTTTGAACACATAGTCGTCCTGATCGGCCTCGGTACCCATCACCAAAATACACCTGCCGACCAGAAGGTTCTGACAGGTGCTTATGTCTATGACCATGTTGCCGCTGTTGTGGACCACGACTGTGATGCCCCGGATCTTGTCGATATCGGCACAACCTCCTATGGAACCAGAGTCCTGATCAATCCGCTGTCCGTTGGCCGCAAGGTCATCTGTATCGGCGGCACTGTTCATCATCTGATGGCCGGTTACGGCGGTGGCAGAAAGAGCATCGTTCCCGGTATTGCCGGCCGTGAAACTATTCGGCACAACCATGCCATGGCCCTGGATCCTCACTGCGAGCAAAGTGATCCGAGAGTCGGTCCCGGCAAATTCAACAATAACCCGATCAATGAAGACATGCGCGAAGCAGGTGCACTGCTTCATCCGGTCTTCGGCATCAATATTGTTGTCAACTCCGCCTCCAGACACAGCGGTCTTTTCTGCGGTGACTTCGATGCTGCATGGCGTGAAAGCTGCAAGTATGTCCAGCAATGTTACGGTCTTCCGATCAAAGATCAGGCAGATGTTGTCTTTGTCAGCTGCGGCGGCTTTCCAAAGGATCTGAACTTCTATCAGGGTTCCAAGAGCCTCTTTAATGCCGTTCGTGCCGTCAAACCCGGCGGAACACTTGTCATGCTGGCTGAATGCAGTGAAGGCGCCGGTGCCAAAGATTTCTTTGACTGGCTGACACCGCTGAGAGAGGGCCATCTTGACCAGAGTCTTCGTGAAGCCTTTACGATCGCCGGCTATATTTTCTATGCTGCCTGTGAAAATATCCGCCAAGCCAATATTCTTCTGCTGGCCGGTCCTAAGCTGGATGCCCGGATCGTCAACGATATGGGCATCAGAAAATATGACCGCATGGAAGATATCATGGCTGATGTTGATATCAAAGACAAAGATGTTTACATCATCCCTTACGGCGGCAGCGTCATGCCCCAGACGGAAGCCGATTACACCCGTTTCAGCACAGAAATCTAAATACCCCCACAGCAATCGGTGCATTGCTGATATTTCATACCTATAACACAAAAACAGACGGATAAGAGTTTCATCTCCTATCCGTCTGTTTTCTATTCATCATCATCGTCATCGTCGTCATCATCCCAGCCCATAATCCCCCTGACCAGGTGTACAATGCCAAGAACAATCGCCCTCAGCACCGCAAATATGATAAACAGGAACATAAATCCAGCCAGACCGCTTACGATATCTTCCATTTCCATATTCCCGGTATTCGTGATGCCCTGACCGATCTCTATTGCAAAGGTCACAACGACCATGACCGTAAATACGTAAATCCATGCAATCACCAGAACATGATGCTTGCTGAGCGCTTTGAACAGCGGAAAAATGACAAGAAGCAATGCCATTCCCAGCACACCTATGACAATAAAATGCAATTCCTTATCGGAGAGCATCGTCTCATAAGAATCATTCAACGTCATAAGCGCATCATGAATCCCGGCCATTTTCTCTACAAGATAATATAATAAATCAGCCATTTTGATTCCTCTGTCGTTCTATTCTCTATTACTTCTTCTTGAAAATAATCTCATCTTCATGAACCAATCCCAGCTTCTCCCTGGCCAGATCCTCAATATAAGCATCTGTCTTCTGGTATTCAGCCTGCTCTTCAATCGCTTTCTGGTTCTCTTCTTCATCGTCAATCTGCTGCTGCAGATTCTCCTGTACTAAAGCATACTGTTCACTCTTCTGTGTATTCTGCCATGTAAAAACGCCAAACACTCCGCATAACATCAGCACGATCAACGTAATGATCTTCATACTGCCTTTATGCTTCGATCTGCGTTTTCTGACAGACCGCCTGTTAGCTGTCATCATGCTCCCCCTGTCTTTGTTGTAACTTTCTACCTTTAATTGTACGCTTTGCAGCGGCAGATTGCAATGTATTTCCTGCATTCTTCACAAAAGTTTTAAAAATTCGAACTATTTGTCTTATCGGGCGCAATACCGCCAACATCCAACGAACAACCATGGATGACAGCAGCCATCTGTAGAGCACCATGCCTGTCCCCATTCCGCATACAATATAATTGCGTACTGCACCGTTATTAAAACGGTACAGCAACCCAAAAAGACAGCCGGCCGCCAGCAGCCAGAATACAGCTTCTTCTGCCGCCTGTATGCCTTTACGCTGCCTGATCATCATTCTGAGCATCCGCAGGCAATCATAAGCCAGCATCAATCCCGAACCCCACAGGACAGCCATTCCAAAAAGCCTTGCCTGAAACACCACATCCTGACTCATGGTTATTTAAAAAGCCGCCCGAAAAAGCTTCCGGCCTGCCTTGCACCGCCATTGGCTTCGGAATATGTCAAACTATCCACTCTGCCGTCTACCCCGGTCTCTCCTTTTTCAAGGGACAAATGATTCATGTGAAGTTCCGCCCCTTTGATCAGCAAAAGGCCCGCCGATGTCTCAAGAATGATCTCTCCGGGATCATAGGCAATCACATCCGAAACCCCCGTCACCTGAATCGTCGACCGGTTCTGCATTGTCAGTCTGTGAGGCTTCACCACAGGCTGTTCTTCCATATACATAGACTTCACCGCCAGCATCTGCTATTGCTCCTAGTATATGAGACAGCCTGCCGTTTCATGACCTTTTTTATAAATAACGGAACAGCTCTTTCGCATCCTCTTTTCGGGTTGTTTCCTGTACATCCAATACTTCTACCTTGACATTTCTTGTACCAAATCCGATTTCAATCACATCGCCGACTTTCACATCTGTACCTGCCTTCGCTGTTTTGCCGTTAATCATCACACGACCGGCATCGCAGGCTTCATTAGCTACCGTCCTTCTCTTGATCAGTCTGGAAACCTTTAAATATTTATCAAGTCTCATTTTATTTCTCCTTTACAAAAAGAAAAGGATTCCCTTTCACCAGATAAATGCTGAGCGGGAATCCTTCTTGTGTTATCTTCGATTAGGCGTTGATCATATCCTTTAATGCCTTACCTGCTTTGAATTTAGGCGCTTTAGAAGCAGCGATCTTCATTGTCTCACCTGTTCTAGGATTTCTTCCTTCTCTTTCAGGTCTTTCAGACACTTCAAATGTACCAAAGCCTACAAGCTGAATCTTCTCACCTTTTACAAGTTCGTCTGTAACAACATCTACAAATGCCTTTAAAGCTTTTTCAGCATCATTCTTCTTCATGCCTGTTTTCTCAGCCATTGCTGCAACTAATTCTGCTTTATTCATTATAATTCCTCCTCAATTATCATAAGCGTACGCAGTCATCTTCTGCAAATGAAACCGGCGGAAACCCTTGCATTTACCGCTCTTTCGGCCATACGCTTCAATGTTGACAAATCTATTTATATACGTTTCTGTCCCTTTTGTCAAGGCTTTTTCTGTTTATCCGACAGTCTTTTCACAAACTTCATAAATATCGGTCCTTAACTGCTGCAAAACAGGGATCTGACTGCGTACTGCATCCGCCTTTGCGAAGTCCACTGCAGCCATCAGCATGCCCGGACCCTCGCCCAGTTCCTCCATGACCGATCCCCATGGATCCACCGCAATGGAATGTCCCCATCCGTTATAAGAACCTGCCAGGTCACCTGCTGCCGCACATCCGAGAACGTACATCTCCTGATCAAGGGCACGTGCCCGCATCAGCAGCTCCCAATGTGCCGGCCCTGTTGTTCTGTTGAAAGATGCCGGCATAACAACCGCCTTTGCCCCTCGCTTCGCAAGAAGCCGGAACAACTCAGGAAACCTCACATCATAGCAGATAGCTACACCAATCGGACCAAATTCTGTTTCGACAACACACACTTCATCCCCAGCCGTAATGACGCTGGACTCACTGTAATACTGTCCACCTTCCACATCAATATCAAACATATGCATCTTGCGGTACTTGCCAATCTGTCTGCCTTCTCTGTCAAAAGTATAGGCTGTACTGTAAATATGCCCATCCGCACTCTCCGGTATACTTCCCGCCACAAGATAAACATGATTCTTTGCTGCCGCCTCTGACATCGCCTGCCATGCTTCCCCGCCTTCCGGCTGGGCAGCTGCCGAAATGGCTTTCTTGTTGTATGGACAGATAAACATCTCAGGCAGAACAACCATATCTGCTTTGGTCTTGACAGCATCTGCGATCACGCGCTCTGCATTTCTGAGATTCTTATGCCAATCCTTATGAACTGTTGTCTGACATAATGCAATTTTCATTTGTCAACCTCCATCGATCACTTTATTTTTTCTTTCAATACGCACAAAGAGATTCCTGCGCATTTATTTCTTTTCATTGTCCTCACCGCGGGACATCTTATTCTTCAGATACCGCCAGCCTTCCTGGTACTTGAAAGATCTTGCAGAAGGATTTCGAAGCATCATATGCAGCTGTCTCGGATGCATCTTTGTGCGTGCACGCATTCTCATCGCCTCAATTCTGCCGCGCATCTGACGCATTTCATTCTGAATATCTTCAAGCTTCTCGCCGGCTCCCGATGTTTCCACCGCTTCACGGATTCTTTCGATACTCTCTGAGTTCTCCAGGCGCTTACGAAGGGCATCCATATGTCTCGCAAGCTCTGTCATTCTCTCTTCTGTCAAAAGTGCCATTCTCTGCTTCTGTTCATCCCAGCGGACTTCCATTCCATCCTTCGCACTTTCAAGTGAATCATTCACCACAGCTTCAAGTACTTCAACTCGTTTCTGCATACGCTGAACTTCTTCTTTGGCGCGCTCTGCCTGAATAAGCACTTCTTTCAGGTCGATGGCTGTTCTGAAGGATGATGCAAAATCAAATGTAAATACAACCGTGATCCCCCAGGTCATATAATACAACACTCTGTCATTGATCGTCATCACCATATGCTCGATGGGCGGCTGAATCACTTCCACCATGGCAAGGGTAAAAAATCCCCACAGAACTGTCGCTTCAAGACAGATTCTGCCGCGGAAATTGAACTTCTTGTCCGTATAATCCCAATAACGGACCCCAAAAAGGTTCTCCATCACTGTTCCTGTTATGTACTCAAGCACCGTTGCTCCGATGGCACCCACAATATACATCAACAGATAATTACCTCTTACCGGTATCGTGAGAAAAAGCATCAGAACCGCGCCTGATCCGTACAGTGGAATATAGGGGCCTGTCATAAATCCTCGATTGACCCATCTGTGTTCATGAACTGAAACATATACCGATTCAAAACACCACCCAAAGAAACAATAGATGAAGAAAAATGCCAGCCATTGTGTCATCGAATAGGTATACACCTGCATCCCTCCTGTCGTAAATGCGGCATTTTAGTGTCTGCTTTAATAATACCGTATGGTGACGTTTTTGCCAAGCTTTTCTGCTGCTTCTTTGAGCTGCTCGACAAGGTTATGCCGGACGCTGACATCAAAGAGCAGCGTTTCATGGGCTGTGTTGTTGGCTTTGCCCACAAACAAATTCAGATCTGTGCATTCTTCTGATATGATCTTGGCCAGCTTCGCCGCACCATTGTCTTCGTCCAGCTGAAGGAAAATGTCAAAATCCACATCGTCTTTGGCCAGTTCACGCAGAAGGTAAAGAGTTCTGTTCATAGTCAAAACACCTTCTGTAACAAGATCGATGCCTTTGATATTAGATGTCGGCGGCACTTCCGGTGTGCCGTCGTAGTTGTTGGTCACCGGCTGCTTCAGATATCTTGAAGCAATGCTGGCTGTTGTTCCTCCGGATACGATATGTTTGCCCGGACTTGTAATAAAATCAAGCATGATCCGCTCATCATCATCCATATCCTTCGGCGGGCCCGTAAAGATATTGACCACTTTTCGCTCAATGACTCTTGCTACCGCCACTGTTGTATCGTCTCCCGGTTTCTGCATATACAGGTCGTCGCAGGCCTGGGACAGCATCGCTGCCAGACGCTTGGCCGAAAGTGTATCCCTGGTACATTTCACGGTGTAGTCCGCCATGCTTTCCCACGTCCAGCCGAAATTCAGCAGTTCTCCGACACCGGCATAGATCACGCCGTCGCTCATCAGGACAAAACAGTCTTTCAATTTAACCTGAAAACGGTATTCTCTAATCTTCTTGCCTTCAATCTCCCTGACTGTATAAGGGATATCCATCAATTTGCCGTCCCGGACAAAAATACATCCCGGATTGTCATATTCCACAAGATAAGCTTCCCCATTATGAAAAATCTGCAAAATACTGAAGGTGGAATAAGCCACCTGACGCACCTGGCAAATCGGCAGCGTTCGTGCGATCGTCTCAACCCCCTGCTCGATAGGTGCTCCTTTCTGAAACATCGTGCGGAGGATCTTAGATGTCAGCGTTGCCAGAATGTTGGCCTTTACACCGCTTCCCATACCGTCTGCCAGAATAACCACATCCGAATCTTCTGTCTTAAGGATCTCCACTTTGTCGCCGCACAGTTCCTCATGTATCTTATTCAGACTTTTCCAGCATGTTTCAACACTTACTTCCATTCTATCTTCCTCCGACGACTATCAGTCTGATCTGCTTCCTTCATCATAGAATCTCTCAACTGTGTCAAAATCACCTTCGTCTCAGCAGTTGTCTCACCAAGTAGTCCGGCAATTTCCTGTGCTACCGTCATCTGCTTGTCAATAACCTGCTGCGCAATATCCACCGTATCCATCCGCATCTGAAGCTGACGTTCCATCTCCGCTTCCTCATCGGTAATATCCTGGAAAATAGCCAGCATGGCATCCATTTCCTCAATATAGATAATATTCTCCACCAGAACAAGTCCCAGACCGCTGAGATGTATCTTCTTGCGTTTGATGGACAGGTGATCCTCCAGAACCTGTTCAAAATCGGAAGCATCCATAATCTCAAAGATCATCTTATTGACAGCCTCTGATTTGTTGATACCAAAAACATCCTCTGCCCGCTTATTAAACTCAATGATCTGGAAAGCTGAATCCACGATCAAAACGATTTCAGGTGTAGCTTCCAGCACCACATTGGACATGGAACGCGCCTTCTCATACACATGCGGCAGACACATCTCCTGTTCTGCCTTGCCCTGAAAAACGGCAATGGCTTTGTCCCGGCATGTCGGATAACCACAGGCACCGCAGTTCAGCTCCTGTGTCTTATTGTATTTGCCGGTTGCCTTGAGAATCCGTGTGATCTGTTCCTCTGTCGGCATTTCGTCCTGTATTCTCTCCGATCTGAAATGCTTGCTGATATCAATGTTCCCTGCCAGCTGAGAATACGCCGGATCTTGCTTCTCAACCTGTTCCTCGATCACCATAGTTGCCTTGTACTTGGAAATATGTAATTTATTCACGGCAGGTCCTTTCACGCAGCCGCCCTCACACATATTGGCCTCAATAAAGCAGCCATCGATCAGCCCTTTTTTCATATCTTCAAAAACTTCACGGCAATCCTCAATACCGTCTACAAAAATCTTCTTATATGAATCCACCTTTTTCTTCGCCAGAACAGATGAAATAACACCACTGGTCACCGGATACAGGCGGTTGACCTTCGGATCTGGATTTGTCGGCTGCTTTCCTTCACATTCTCTGATGGAGATATCACGTTCCTGCAGCCATGATTCAATCTCTTCAAAATTCAGAACAGCATCCACAAAACCGGTTGTCCGGTCATCCCCCTCTGCTTCCTGCTTCTTGGCAATACAAGGGCCCACAAATACAACCTTCACATCTGGCCCGTACATGGATTTGATCAGTTTGCCATGGGCAATCATCGGAGATACAACCGGTGCCATATATTCCACCAGCTCCGGATAATACTTCTCTACCAATTCATTCACACTTGGACAGCATGTGGAAATGATATTCTTCATCTGCCCTTCTTCCAGGAGCCTGGCATAAGCTTCCGTCACATAGGCTGCCCCCTCTGCCGTCTCACGCACTTCAGAAAATCCAAGCCTCAAAAGCGCATCCACAACCTGTCCGGGCTTGTCATAATCAAAGATACCAAGATAAGCTGGTGCCAGTGACACAATCGTTTTCTCTCCCATTGTAATGAATGCCTTGACTTTCTCCAAATCACTGACAAAGGTCTTGGCATTCTGCGGACAGACTTCCAGACATGTGCCGCAAAGGACACAATGATCATCCATAATCGTTGCCTGTGCATCTTTGACCTTAATCGCCTTGACAGAACACGAACGAACACATTTATAGCAATGCTTACAGCTTGCATTCTTAAAATCAATAACCTTCATAAAAATCCTCCCGCCACAACATGAACAACTTCACCAACAGTATTTGCCGTATAAAAACATTGTATCATAGACTGACGCCGGTTGCACTAAAAAAGCCAGCTGATATCTTTTTCCTTTTCCATTTTCATGATATAATTATTATTAATCTGTCAGCAATTCCTTACACTTTCAGCCTCAAGTACTTCAGGCTGTGCGGAATTGCTGTATGAATCTACATTTTTTACGGAGGCTTTTACTATGGCAATGGAATTGCTTTTTGAGAATCACACACAATTGGATGAAGACATCATCCATCATATTATTGAGAAGGATTATAAACGTCCTGAGAAGGCGAAACAGTATCATGTGATGACACTGCTGGTAGGTATTCTGGCTGCACTGGCTGCTGTTTATTTCGGACGTCTGGGCATTCTCACGCATCAGATGCTGACTCTGCTGTGTACCATCGCACTGATCGCTGTCTGCATCTATTCCTTCTACAGCTACTACCAGAACATGCCGAAGAATCAGATCAAAGCCAGGCAGAACACCTACAGTGAAAGCCTTCTGATTCCCCGCAAAATGAAAGTTTACAAGAATGTCATGTACCAGTCTGCAGGCAAGAGCCACGGCGAGTACCGCCTCTTCCAATTTACCGGCATCGAAACCTGGTCCCACTACTTTCTGCTCCGCTACGAGAACAGCTACGTCGTCATGGACAAAAACGGCTTCACTAAGGGAACAGCCGAAGAATTCGAGCAGTTCATGACCGCAAGAATCCAGAAAAACTGCTGATTGATCCAAATTGCATTCATCAAAAAAGACACCCCTACCAGGCGAATGTCATCTTCCTTTTAATGACATCGCCGGACGGAGGCGTCCTTTTTCATTCTCAGTTTTCCTTAATCATCCAGTAATCGCTTATAGTACGCTTTAACCTGATACAATGCGCCAACCGGATTATGTGCGAGCACACGGTCCTTTGTAACCAGCGTTGTTGACAGCGCTTCTGAATACTTATAAAACAGACTGTCATGGCCTACACAAAGGCCAATAACTACATTCAGATCTGTGCCTGCTTTGTTCAGAAGCTTCGCCTGCAGGATCGGGTTACACATCACATTGCCTGTCACACATGTATACTTCTCATCCAGACCGATATCTGTTTTATTAAAAGAACCCACCTTACAGACTGCACTGTATACATCAAAGCCATTCTTCCGAAGAATTCTTGCAAAAATCCTGCTCTCCTCAATCAGACCGACACATGTTGCAATGCCAATCTTCTTGTACCCCATTCGCTTTGCAAATTCAATGATTTCATCAACACGTGTATACTTGCCATAGAATTCGCCCTCAATCTCCGCCGAGATCACTGATACCTTTCGATTTTCTTCATCCTCATAGAGCGCTGTCGTTTCTGCGATGTCTTCGTCTGTCAGCTTTTCTGTCAAACAGAACTCCGGATACGATGCATTGCGCTTATGACAATTCAGCACACCACAGTCCGTACAGCTTAACGTTCTCTTTTCTTCACCCATGATAAAACCCTCCTTTTCTTCTATTTTTATATAATTTCCATATTCTGTCAACTGCAAAAAAGATTTCTTTGCATTTCATATCATTTTAAATATTATAGGTAAATTCCGGTAAATAACGGCTGAGGAACTGTCGCGTTCTCTCCTGGGTTGGGGAAACAAATCTTTGTTCATGGTCAATTCACTGTAACGGGCCGCTTCCCTGAGTACTTCGATCTCCCATGGTGTTTTGATAGCTCTGGCCTCAATGAGCAGCTGCTTGATATCAACGAGATTTTTCTCTTTAAAGGTATCTGTCAGAAACTGCCCTGCATACGGTGTCAGATAAGATGGCTGCACACCGATTCGAAGCTCCTCTTTCTTTTCAGGCAAAAACTGAAGGGCCAGCTTATAGGTTTTGTTCAAATCCGGCTGAACTTCCTTCTCCATGCCTTCAATGGCATAATCTTCGATGTAAATCCATGTGGGATAAAAGATGATCTCCACACCGTCCACGGCCATTTCCGCTGTTCTTCTTGCAAATTCGCTGACAACAATTCCGGCTCTGCCATTTTGTTGTCCTCCTTAATGCTGAATCTCAAATGCTCAGTCTTTCATTATGATTTTCTCTCCTAATTTTTTGTTTTTTATCATACTATTCCGATATGATAATTGTTAATACTTGTTTTACTATTACTCTTTATAAATACAATCTATATCGACTTTAATATACATCCACCTTCAACAATTACATTTTCATAACGATTTGTGTCCATTCTTCACTTTTTATTCAGAACTTCGACACAATTTGGTCACAAGCGAATGGTATAGTATAGACATAAACGAAAAGGAAACAACAAGGTTTTCGTTTATAAATCTTTTTCATAAACTTTCCTCTTTTTAATAATAAAAGCGCTGTACTGCCAACAGCGCTTTTATTATTTTATATGCGGATCAATTCATGCTCAGATCATATGTTGCCTGTTGACAATCCGCATTCTTTCGATTATATTAATAGTTAGATTTCTAACTATTAGTTTTCTATCTCAACGCATATTCACTTTTTTCAGGAGAATCAAAGATGAACGAAACAAAAGAATCCCTTCACTATTTACTGATGGCCAACCATCTGATGGTTCAGAAATCCCTAATTACCAGTGTCAAAGATACAGGTCTCACACCTGGCCAACCGAAGGTACTGGACTATCTCAGACATCACGATGGCACTGTTCAGAAAGAGATTGCTGCCAACTGCCATATCGAACCAGCTTCTCTCACCACTATTTTAAATGGAATGGAAGCGAAAGGACTGATTCAACGCAGACTCTGCCCGGACAATCATCGCTTTTATAATGTTTATTTAACCGAACTCGGCCTCACCTATGTTGAACGTCTTGAGAACGAGTTTGACACGATTGAATCTCATGCACTGCAGAATTTTTCTGAAACAGAAAAGGAACAGTTGATTGAATATCTCAGCCGCATTTACAGTCAGATGCTTGGCTATAACAGATAACAGCCAGAGGCACCGACGCCATCATATTATGAAAGAGGAAATTGAAATGAACAAAGAACTTGCAAAAAAGCATAACAATTTAAAAATCAGAATACCCATGTATTTTTTCGGACTTTTTCTGATGACCATCGGCATTGCCGTTTCCGTCAAATCCAACTTAGGCGTTTCCCCAGTCAGTTCCATCCCGTACACGATGACCTGTGTCTGGGGCATTGAAATGGGCAAAGCAACCATTCTGTTTCATACCTTTCTTGTCTTGATTCAGATACTCCTGCTGCGCCGAAATTTCAAACCTGTCAATCTGCTTCAGATTGCTGTTGGTGTCATCTTCGGTTATTTTACAACCTTCTGCAATTATCTGGTCACATTCCTGCCAACACCGAGCAATCTTCCGATTCGTATCGTGATGATGCTGATCAGCGCGATGATTATTGCCGTCGGTATTTTCTTCTACCTGCCGCCAAATCTGATGCCACTGGCCGGTGAGGGTGCTATGCAGGCTGTCTCCCAGATTACAGGCATGGCATTTTCAAAAGTCAAAGTCCGGTTTGACTGCACCATGGTTGTAATTTCCGTTCTCACATGTCTGATTGCCCTCCATAGTCCAGGAAGTGTCGGAATCGGCACTGTAATCGCAGCTATTCTCGTCGGCACACTTCTCGGTATTGTCACACGACTCTTCGGACAGCATCGCGACCGACTGCTTTACTCTTAGATTCTTTATATCACAAAAAAATCGCTCACCGATGGTTGAATGTTCACATCAACCCTGTCAGTGAGCGATTTTGTTTATCTACTCATTATTTGTTAATGACACGTTTCACATAGCTTGTATGCAGAATCTCATGTGCCTTATGGCTGCCAGGTTCACCAAAGAACTCTTTGTAGAGCTGCTGGATAGCCGGATTCTCATGAGACTTACGAATTGATTTAGCCGCATCGTTGTCATACAGAGCCTTTGCACGGATGGCACGTACATCTGTAAAGTTACGAACGCTGCCGCGTACCTGTGGCTGACCGCCACCGTTGACACAGCCGCCAGGGCATCCCATGATCTCGATGAAATGATAGTCTGCTTCGCCGGATTTCACTTTGTCAAGAAGCTTTCTTGCATTGCCAAGACCTGAAGCAACGGCTACCTTTACATCCATGCCTGCAACATTGTATGTTGCTTCTTTGATACCTTCTGTACCACGAACTTCCTGGAATTCTACATTCTTCAATTCTTCGCCTGTCAGTGTCTCAACTGCAGTTCTTAAAGCAGCTTCCATAACACCGCCTGTTGCACCGAAGATAACGGCTGCTCCTGTGGATTCACCAAGTGGGCTGTCGAATTCTTCATCCGGCAGTTCTGTGAACATGATGCCGACTTTCTTGATCATACGAGCCAGCTCACGTGTTGTGATTGCGATATCTACATCAGGAACACCTGCTGCATCTTCGTCATCTCTGCCGATTTCGAACTTCTTCGCTGTACACGGCATCACGCTGACGCTGACGATCTTCTTAGGATCAATGCCCATCTTCTCAGCATAATATGTCTTTAATGTAGCACCAAACATCTGCTGTGGAGACTTGCAGCTTGAAAGGTTCTCTGTCATATCAGGGAAGTAATGTTCACAGTATTTGATCCAGCCTGGTGAACAGGATGTGATCAGAGGCAGTTTGCCGCCATTTTGAACTCTGTCAAGGAATTCATGTGCTTCTTCCATGATGGTTAAGTCAGCTGCAAAATCTGTATCAAAAACTTTATCGAAACCAAGACGACGCAGTGCTGCAACCATCTTGCCTTCTACATCTGTACCCATCGGATAACCGAATTCTTCTCCAAGACCTGCACGTACACTTGGTGCTGTCTGAACAACAACGTATTTATCAGGATCTGCAATTGCTTCAAAGATTTCGTCTGTGTTGTCTTTCTCATGTAAAGCACCTGTCGGACAGACAGCGATACACTGACCACAGGATACACAGCTTGTATCAGCCAGATCCATGTTGAATGCTGTACCGATATAACTCTTAAAACCACGCTCATTCGGACCGATGACGCCGATACCCTGAACCTTCTCACAGACAGCACTGCATCGACGGCAAAGGATACATTTGCTGTTATCACGAACCATATGTGCAGCGGATGTATCAATCATCGCCGGTGTCATCTCACCTGAGTAATAGTTTTCATCTTCAACACCCAGTTCCTTACATAACTGCTGCAACTCACAGTTTCCGCTTCTGACACAGCTTAAGCATTCTTTCTTGTGGTTGGAAAGAAGCAGTTCCAATGTCTTTTTACGTGATTCGATAACCTTCGGTGTGTTGGTCCAGACTTCCATACCCGGATTGATCGGATATACACAGGAAGCAACAAGGGATCTTGCACCTTTTACTTCTACAATACACATACGGCATGCGCCGATTTCATTGATTTCTTTTAAATAGCAAAGTGTAGGGATGTCAATATGTGCCAGTCTGGCAGCTTCCAAAATGGTAGAGCCTGCTGGTGCACTGACTTCAACACCATTGATTTTGATTGTAATATTTTCCATTGTCTGCTCCTCCATTACTCTTTGTAGATTGCGCCAAAGCGGCATTTTTCCATACAAGCACCGCACTTCAGACACTTAGACTGATCAATAACATGAGGCTCTTTGAGTTTGCCTGAAATTGCACCATTCGGACAATTTCTTGCACATAATGTACAGCCTTTACATTTATCTGCATCAATCTTGTAGGACAGCAGAGCCTTGCAAACGCCGGCAGGACATTTCTTGTCTACGATATGAGCAATATACTCATCTCTGAAATAACGAAGTGTGGACAGAACAGGGTTTGGTGCTGTCTGGCCCAGACCGCATAATGCATTATCTTTGATGTAGTAGCAGAGTTCTTCCATCTTGTCAAGATCTTCCAGAGTACCTTCACCCTTTGTAATCTTATCAAGCATCTCATACAGACGTTTTGTACCGACACGGCAAGGTGTACACTTACCGCAGGATTCATCTACAGTGAACTCCAGGAAGAACTTAGCAATATCTACCATACAAGTATCTTCATCCATAACGATCAGACCGCCGGAACCCATCATGGAACCGATGCTGATCAGGTTGTCGTAATCGATTGGAATATCCATATGTTCTGCAGGAATACAACCGCCGGAAGGTCCGCCTGTCTGAGCAGCCTTAAACTTCTTGCCGTTTGGAATACCGCCACCGATATCCTCGATGATGGTACGAAGTGTCGTACCCATAGGAACTTCTACAAGACCTGTATTGTTAATCTTACCATTGACAGCGAATACCTTTGTACCTTTGGACTTCTCTGTACCCATGGAAGCAAACCATTCAGCACCATTCAGGATGATCTGTGGAATATTCGCATAAGTCTCAACATTGTTCAGGATAGTCGGGCTTGCGAAAAGACCTTTAACAGCCGGAAATGGCGGTCTTGGTCTTGGTTCGCCTCTGTTGCCTTCGATGGATGTCATAAGGGCTGTTTCCTCACCACAGACGAAAGCACCTGCACCAAGTCTGAGATCAATATCAAAATCAAATCCTGAATCGAAAATGTTCTTGCCTAACAGGCCATATTCTCTTGCCTGTTTGATGGCAATATTCAGACGTTCAACAGCAATCGGGTACTCAGCACGGACATAGATATAACCCTGGGAAGCACCAATTGCATAACCTGCAATAGCCATTGCTTCCAGAACAACATGCGGGTCACCTTCCAGAACGGAACGATCCATGAATGCACCCGGGTCACCTTCATCGGCATTACAACAGACATATTTCTGAACGTTGCCTCTGTTGCCTGAAGCAAATTTCCACTTCATACCGGTCGGGAATCCGGCACCGCCACGGCCTCTTAAACCACTGGCAAGAATTGTCTCAATAACATCATCCGGGCTCATCTCGGTCAGTACACGGCCAAGGGCTTCATAACCGCCTGTACCAATGTATTCATCGATACTCTCAGGATTGATGATACCGCAGTTTCTAAGGGCAACTCTGTGCTGCAGACGATAGAAATCTGTATCTTTCAGTGCTTTGGCCTTGCCGCCGTCCTCTACATATAATAAACGTGTAACAACACGACCTTTTAACAGATGCTCGCTGACAATCTCAGGAATATCTTCCGGTTTCACCATTGAGTAAAATGTTGCATCAGGATAAATAACCATAACAGGACCCTGTGCACATAAACCATGACATCCGGTCTTAACAATGGCTACTTCATTCTCTAAGCCGTTCTTCTTCAGTTCTTCCTGAAGAAGGCTGATCAGCGTCTCACTTCCGGAGGATGTACATCCGGTGCCGCCGCAAACTAATACATGGGAACGATACATAGCTGTCTACCTCCTATAAATTTGTTGCGCTTAATGTATATTTACCAAGAACCTGACCACGGATCAGATGCTGTTCTACCACTTCATCAGCCTTCTCCGGTGTCATCTTAATATAAGTCACTTTCTCTTTGCCAGGTTCATAAACTTCTACAATCGGTTCATACTGACATAATCCAATACAACCTGTCTGTGTAACAATAACATTGTCCAGATGCTTAGCCTGAACATCTTCAGCTAACTTATTAAGCACTGGTCTTGCGCCGCTGGCAATACCACATGTTGCCATACCGACAACCACACGAATATGATTGGAACTGTCGTCCTCTCTCATATTGACCTCACCCTGCATTCTGTCACGAATGGCTTTCAATTCTGCAAGTGATTTCATGCTGTCTCCTCCTCATTCTATACAACTGCACCGCCGTCAACTTCATGGCTGTTTTCGTTAAGAAATTGACGAATATACTCTGATACTTCAGGGTTATTCAGCGGCACACCCTCTAAAATATTCTTAAATTCTCTCGTATCCAGCGTAAAGGAACGCTGATCGAACGTATATGTATACAAAAAATCTATCTGTGTGTTGAATGTGATCAAGGTATAAATCGTTCCATTCATATCACCAAGGGGCATCCTGTCAATATGGGATAAACCGAATACCGCTGTGACCTTCGTCCCGACACCGGGCTCAGACTGAATAGAAAAACTGCCTCCCGTACTTTCGGCAGCCATCTTGAAAAACGGAACCCCCAGACCAATCTTGCGGGTTGTGCGGGTTGTAAAGAACGGATCCGTCACACGGTCCGTCTGTTCTGCCGTCATACCGCAACCATTATCTTCTATAATAATGGTCAATTTGTCCGCCGCTTTATCCACATCCACTGAAATCTGTATCAGTGAAGCCTCCGCTCTCACGGAATTCTGGGCAATATCTAAAACATTCAACGCGATCTCAGGCATCATGACTAGTTATATTTCTCCAATACACCATCAATATCATCTACAGTCAATCGACCGTATACTTCACCATTCACCATCATAACCGGTGCAAGACCACAGGCACCGACACAACGACAGGCATCCAGCGAAAACTTACCATCCGGCGTACACTCACCGCCTGCAATATCAAGCTTCTCCATGAGCTTATTGTAAATATCTCCGGAACCCTTAACATAACATGCAGTGCCAAGACAGACGGAAATCTCATACTTGCCCTTCGGATTCAGGTTGAACCATGAATAGAATGTAGCAACACCATAAATCTTCTCAAGAGGTACATTCAATTCATCAGAAATGATTTTCTGAACCTCAATCGGAAGGTATCCGTAAATCTCCTGCGCTTTCTGCATGATCGGCATCAGACATCCCTTCTCATCTCTGAGTTCCTGGATGACTTTCAGCAATTGTTCTTTCTGCTCTTCTGTACCATAGAAAGGTACTGTTTTCTTATTTGAAGCCAAAAGAATCCCTCCTTCTTTTTTCTCATAATATTACAGGTCGATTGTCCTGCTAAAAAAACATGAATCTGCTTTCTTATGACAGCATATCACTATTTTTCATAATAATCAACCTATTTTTAACGCAGAGTTTAGTAAGTTTTTAACAACGTTTGTTAATTTTTTGTTTTTATACAAATACACGCCGTCATTCTCGCTAATTTAACCCACATATATTTTAGCACTTTTTGTTGAAATCGTACACCACCCATGCTATACTGTTTAAGAATAATATTATCCCTTCTCCGCAATACAACAGGCAGACAGCATTTTCACCTGTCGTCCGCTGTGCAAAGCAGTTGGAAGACTGCACGGAGAAACAGACAGGAGGAATTTTCATGCTTGTAAAAGATCTCATCCCATTGCTGGATGCTGAGCTGATCTATGGATCAGATGATATTGATATACGCGAAATCCATTCCGGATGCGGTTCAGATATGATGAGTGATGTTTTGGCCTTTGTAAAAGATCAACCGGTGCTGTTGACAGGCCTGTGCAACCCGCAGGTTATCCGCACCGCTGAGATGATGGATATTATGTGTCTGGTTTTTGTACGTGGTAAGCGGCCCGATGAGAAGATGATTGAACTGGCCCGTGAGCGGGATATCTGCCTGCTCGCCACACCGCATACGATGTTTACGGCGTGCGGCATACTCTATAAGGCCGGACTGGTCGGAGGTGCTTAAGGTGGACGATACGATAAAGTTAGAATATACGGTCTCTGGCGAAGATTTCACCCGCGCCGGTGAAGCCAGCAGTGACCTCAAGAATATGCTCAAGCAGTTAGGCGTTCCCCCTGATGTCGTCAGAAAGGTATCCATTGCCATGTACGAAGGTGAGATCAATATGGTGATCCATGCCAATGGCGGCATTATCACGATTTATATCTCCCCCACAGAAGTCACCATGATCCTGAAGGATTCAGGCCCGGGTATCCCTGATATCGACAAGGCCATGCAGGCCGGCTACTCGACGGCTCCTGACAATATCCGCTCCCTTGGATTCGGTGCCGGCATGGGATTGCCTAATATGAAGAAATACTCCGATGACATGAAGATAGAAACAGAACTGGGTGTCGGCACCACTGTAACTATGACTGTCCGAATCTGCTAATATGTAACTGAAAGGAAGGTGATAGAATGAACAAAAAATTCTTTCATTCTGTATACCTTGACGAAAGCCTCTGCAAAGGCTGTATCAATTGTATCAAACGCTGTCCGACCCAGGCCATCCGCGTCCGCAACGGCAAAGCCCGCATCACCAGCCAGTTCTGTATTGACTGCGGTGAATGTGTCCGGACTTGCAGCCATCATGCAAAGAAAATACATATCGATTCTCTGGATATACTCAACAACTACGCATACACGGTTGCTCTTCCCGCACCTTCTCTGTATGCACAGTTCAATAACCTGGATGATGTCAATATTCTGCTGACAGCCCTCATCTACCTCGGTTTTGATGATGTCTATGAAGTCGGTGCCGCAGCAGAACTTGTCTCGGAAGCCTCAAGGAAATATGTAGATGAACACAAAGATCAATGGCCATTTATCAGCACAGCCTGCCCATCTGTTGTTCGTCTGATCAGAGTCCGTTTTCCGAACCTCATTGACCATCTGCTGCCGATTCTCCCTCCCATTGAAGTGGCAGCTACCCTTGCCAGGAAACGAGCTATGGCCAAGACAGGCCTGCCTGCTGACAAAATCGGCATTATTTTTATTTCACCATGTCCATCCAAGGTCACCTATGTCAAATCCCCACTTGGAACAACCCGCAGTGAAGTAGACGGTGTTCTGGCCGTCAAAGATGTCTATCCCCTTTTACTGCCGCATATGAAGATTGCCGAACAGCATCCCATGGATCTGGCGATTTCCGGCAGAATCGGCATTGGCTGGGGCTGCAGCGGCGGTGAGGCCGGCGGCATGATCACAGACAGCTATCTGGCTGCCGATGGTATTGAGAATGTCATCCGTGTTCTGGAAGACCTGGAAGATGAGAAGTTTGCAAAATTGCAGTTTATTGAACTCAATGCCTGCAGCGGCGGCTGTGTCGGCGGTGTTCTCAATGTAGAGAATCCTTATGTTGCCAAAGCCAAGATCAAACGTCTGAACAAATATCTTCCGGTGGCCAGAACCCACAGCGAAGATATTCCTCAGAAAGTGGAGCTTGGATGGCATACAACGGTTGAATATGAACCGGTTTTCAGGATTGGTGATACCATGCTTGAGAGCATCACCAAGATGAAACAAATCGAAGAACTCTGCAATGAATTTCCGGGACTTGACTGCGGTTCCTGCGGTGCCCCGTCATGCCGTGCCCTGGCAGAAGATATCGTCCGGGGCAAAGCCGAGAAAAACGACTGTGTTTACATTCTCCGCAATCACATTCATCTGCTTTCCGAAACCTACTCTCGCTTCTCACACGAAGCCATTGTAGACGGCGAAGACCCGAATGCATGCATCCATATTCTGATGCATTATATGGACAAACTAACAGAAGAAATCGCATTGCTAGACTCACACAATCTGATCAATTCAGATGCTGAATCCGAGGAGGAACAGGACCATGACCATTAAAGAATTAATTGACAGCGGCTTATTTAAGACAATCAATGTCGGAGATGGCACAGACCGCAACATCTCCGGACTTTTCTGCTGTGACCTGCTAAGTATTGCCATGAGCAAGGCACCGGAAGACAGCGTATGGGTCACAGTCATGGGGAATATCAATACACTGGCTGTTGCCGCCCTGTGTGATGTTGGCTGCATTGTTCTCGCCGAGGGTATTTCCCTGGATGATGCCGCCAGGACCAAGGCTGTCCAGCAGCATATCACCGTTCTCAGCACGGATATGCCGATTTTTGACGCCGCACTGAAGGTTCACGAGCGCATCCATGCCTGATTTAAACTATGATCTTCATATCCATTCCTGTCTTTCCCCATGCGGAGATGATGATATGACACCGGCCAACATTGTGGGCATGGCCATGATCAAAGGCCTTGATTTAATCGCTGTGACAGACCACAATTCATGCAAAAATTGTCCCGCAGTCCTGACTATGGCGGAGGCTTACGGTCTGACCGCCCTTCCAGGAATGGAGCTGACCACTTCCGAGGAAGTACATGTGGTATGTCTCTTTGCTGATTTGAAGGATGCTCTGGCCTTTGACGAATATGTCTACAGTCATCTGATGGCCGTTCCGAATAATGAGAAGATTTTTGGCAAACAGCAGCTCTATAATGCAGATGACGAAATCATTGGCACCATACCAAATCTGCTGATTAATGCCACAACGATTTCATTTGATGACGTTTTTGCTCTGACCAGAGATTACAACGGAATCATGATACCGGCCCATATTGACAAAACGGCCAACAGTCTGCTGGCCAATCTGGGCTTCATTCCGCCGGACAGCCAGTTTACCTGTGCCGAGATCAAAGATATGTCCAAGTATCATGAACTGAAAAAGCAGCATCCCTATCTGGAACACTGCCATATCATCAGCGATTCTGATGCCCATTATCTGGAGCACATCAACGAACCGCATTATACCTTGTCTGTTAAGAGCCGAAATCCAAAAGATATTTTAAATGCATTAACGCAACCTGTTGGAACGACACTTTAACTATTCAACTATGAGAAACACGCTCCGCGAGTTTCTCAAGTTATCGCGGCAGTCGCCAAGGTCTCGTGCAAGCACGGACTTTGGCTCGTTGCTCGCATAAATCATTTTAATGACGTGCGCTGCAAAACGCACGTCATTATTATTTTTTCTTGACCAAGCATCTCTTTCTGAAAAATGAAATTCCATAACACCAAACTTCATCATAGTCATTTTCAAACTCTTTGGCATAGAACCTTTCTTTAATTTGGCTAAGCGCTCTATCACAATCTTTTTCCATATCCTGTAGTTGAAGCGAATACTTCACTTCAAAGACAGCAACACGGCCATGAGGCATATCATATATCACAATATCACTGCGTCCTTCTCCATGCTCCCGATTAGATTCTACACGATAGCCTGCACCGGTAAAAATACCCGCCAGAAAAGCCTGATAAAAGTCTTCCCGATAATCATGATAACTGATGGTCCGACGCAAAAGTCTGGTCATCTCTGCCGTCAATTTTTCACTATCTCCATTCCATACGGCTTCGAATAATTTTTCTCTGTTCCATTCTCTGGCATGATCAGAAAACCATTTCTTGACAGTTGTCTCAAATATCTCACGAATCTCTTTATTCGGAATCATCAATGCTGTCAAATCTTCCGGCAGTTCTTTTTTTACTGCTTCTTCTCTTGCTCTCGTCAAATACCCGGTCAGATACAAAATACTCCAAAGATTCTCTTCCGATGAATGCAAATAATCATACGTCAAATTCTCATTGATATGTTGAATAATATAACCTCCGGAAAGAAGCGTCTCGATTTTTTCAGTAATATTACTTCCTGCGTAATCAATAAACGAACGAATAATCGCATTATCACTGGTGTTCTTCCAATATCCTACAGGACTGGCTGTCGGATGACGCTGAATATCTCGCAGATAATTCATCATATCCCATGGACAATAGACATCATAATCTCCAAAATGATAACCATCATACCACTTTTTTACTTCATCTGCCTTTCCTTCTGCATCAACATCAGCCAGCATACCATTTACTTCTTTTTGAGTAAATCCAAAAAATTCATTCAACCCCGAAGAAGTAATTGTATCAGAGACAAAATTATTGGTTCCTGTAAAAATACTTTCTTTTGCAATTCTAAGGCATCCCGTCACAATTGCAAATTTTATTGCCGGATTATCTTTTAAAGCCGTACTCATCATTACTTTGATAATCTCCAGCATTTCCTTATAATACCCATTACTGCTCGCTTTCGCCAACGGCACATCATATTCATCCAGCAATAAAATCACCGATTTATTATAGAAAACCTGCATCATATTGGTTAGTACAAGAATAAAGCCCTGCACATCCGTTACAGAAGCCGTTCGATTACGAACAGAATTAAAAAGATTTTTATGCTGTTCAGAGATTTTATTGCTTTCTAGCAAATAGTCATGATTTTCACAACACTGTGCCAAAACAAACTTCAATAATTCAAACGCATTATTAAAATTCGTTCCATCTACATCTTTCAACGATAAAAACAATACCGGATATTGATTCATCCAATCTTTACATAATCCCTTATGTTGCTCTATTTCTAATCCTGAGAAATACCCTCTGTTTTCTCTTCTTATATCAAAAAAATCAGCCAGCATACTCATGGCCAGTGTTTTCCCAAATCTTCTCGGTCGTGTAATTAAAGTCACTTTGGTTGCTTCATTTCTCAGCAATTCTGCGATCAGACCAGACTTATCAATATAATAATAGCCATTCTCTCGTATTTCCGAAAAATCCGAAATACCAACAGGAATTTTTTAATTTTTCATTTCCAATCGCTCCTTCTCTCACACAATATCAAGCCACATACCTATCATCATTTTATCATCTACCAATAAAATCAGCAACCGCAATAAAATAGAAAAAATCTGCCAGCATTCTTCGACACCAGCAGATTTTTTCATTTCGTTATTTATGCCATATCCAAATCTTCCGGAAGCGCATCCTTGCTCCATCCGCTCGGCAATCCCCCTTCCGATACCTTTCGCAGCGCCTGTCACTAATGCATTTTTCTGCGCTAACCCTCGCATTATATAACTTCCTTCTTCATCAAACACTGTATGTCATAACCACACTTCCGTCGGATTTTTTATATAACAAAAGGGTGCATGAAAAACTATTTTTCACACACCCTTCTGCGATCATACATATAAAAGGATTTTTATGTTAGAAATTTTCTAAGGTTGTTTTTGTCCATTAAATGAACATTGGAATGAAGTATAAGCCCAGGCATGTGATAACTATCCAGAATACACACATGAATGCCATGAAGCCCCATACATCTTTCAGTTTCATACCTACTACAGACAATGCTGGAATAACATACAGAGGCTGTAAGAGGTTTGTACACTCATCACCAAATACAAAACCATTCAGGCAGTTAACAAGATTTGTACCAGGGATAGACTGAGCAGCCTGAACGATCAGTGGCCCCTGAACTGTAAACTGACCACCCTGTGATGGGATGAACAGGTTAACAACTGATGCTGACAGGAATGAGAATACCGGCATTGTCTCTGCTGTTGCAACAGATACAATTGCGTTAACAATAACAGAGCCGAGACCACCTTCAACATACATCATACCCATGATCGCACCATAGAATGGGAACTGAAGGATAACGTCTGTTGCCAGATGCATGCTGTCTGTATGTGCTTCCATCCATGAATGCGGCTGTGGGAACAGGAAACAGTTAATACCAACAAACATGAAGATAACCATGTTCATATTTAATGTTGCAAAGAAAGGGTTTG
>NZ_LR698973.1:1065756-1089080 GCF_902381825.1 Pseudocoprococcus catus | reverse complement strand
TCCAAAGAAACCTTTTGTTGCAATTGAATAAATGATATAGATAAATATAGCGGCACCAACAACCCACATGATAGGTTTGCATGTGTTCATTTTTTCAGCTGGTGTCTGAGCTTTATCATGACTCTGGTAATCCTTTGGAGCCACATCTGCCTGAGTTGCAATATTTCTTAACTCTACTAATTCATTGTCGCCCGGCTGTGTAAATAATACTAACACAATAAAGCAAACAGCGAGAATAACCCAAAGTACAACGTTAACCGGGTTATAGCAGGTTTCAGCAACTGTCATTGTCTGACCTACGATTTCAGCATAGTTGCTGCCTTCTGTCGCAAGGTTTGAATACAATGTTGCAGATGGTCCAAGGCACTGGCCAAGAATCATACAGCAGTAACCGCCGGCAACCATCATTGGGAAATGAAGCCCTTTGACACGCTTAGCAAGCTGCATCGCCAGAATCGGTGTAACGATTGTACAAAATGCCCAGTTCAGCATGGATGATACATAACCAAATGCCATCAACAGAACCAGTGCTGCTGTACGGGTATGTACAAGACCTGCAAGACCATCAAGTAACTTGGAAACCTGTGGGCTTCGTGCACATGTTGCACATACAACAACCATCAAGCCCATCTGGAAAGCCAGTGTAAACTGACTGCTTAAGCCATCCCACCATGATGTTAACAAATTAATTGGTGTAATATGGCAAACAACCAATGATAACACAGCTACAACCAGTGTTAAAACTACACAGAAAACAAATGAATCAGGAATAATCTTCTCAGCTGCAAAATTAAACTTCTTACTGATTTGCCAAAGCGGCGTTCCTTTTTTCTTTTTCTCGCTCATAATCTACTCCCTTTCTCTCTTTAAAACCCTCTGTCTCCCCCAGAGAATTGAATTTTTAACTGTCCGAAGACAGTTAAAAACGTCTTCGAGCAGTTATTTTATTATTTATTTACCGTATAACATCTTGATCAGATATTCATTCAGACCACCGTTGATCTCAGCGATTTCATCTTCAGTGTAGGACATAAAACCTGTCTTCTTGCCGTCTTTTGTCTCGGCTCTGAAGCCCATCTTGCCTTCGTCGATCATTTCCTTCAGAAGTGGTGATGGTTCATGACTGTCTTCAAGGTCTTTTAATACATAATCATGAATGTTATAAGTCAACTGAGTACCTACCATATCAGAATTTACCAGCGGCGGTAAGTATGGCAGTCTTAAACCAAAGCTGTATTTGCAGGCATCATCAACGGTTTTAGCGTCTGCAATACCTCTTTCAACGATGGAAATCGCTTCACGCCATAATGCATGCTGCATTCTGTTGGCGATGAATCCAGGTACATCCTTCTTGCAAAGAACAGGTTTCTTGCCTGCTCTTGTCAGCATATCCATCACAGTTTCAACAACTTCATCTGTTGTCGCTTCTGTTCTGACAACTTCTACCAGTGGAATAAGGAAGCCAGGATTCCAGAAATGTGTACCTACAAGTCTTTCTTTATGTTTGCATTTTGCAGAAATTTCTGTAGGGCTCATAACGGATGTATTTGTACAGAAGATCGTATCTTCAGAAACAATGCCTTCCAGCTGTGCGAACAGATCCTGTTTCAGCTGCATATCTTCCAGTACACATTCTACCACAAGATCCGCGTTCTTAACGCCTTCGCTCTCGATATCCTGTGTGAAGCTGATCTTGCTGATTACTTTATCAACATCGGCTGGTGTCACGATTTCTTTTTCAACCAGCAGTTTCATGTTGTTTCTGATCTTTGCTTCAATATCTACAGGGAATTTATCATATACTGTGATTGTGACATCGTCAAGTCCTGCTAAAACCTGTGCGATGGCGCTTCCCATCATACCGCCGCCGCAAATTAAAATCTTTTTAACTTCTTTCATGACGTTTCTCCTATTTCTCTATTGATACGGCTGTTCAAAATAATTCTGAAGTCCTTTCGTCATGTTCTGAACAGCCGACATTTATTCAACTTCTAAATAATCTGCATCATCAGGCTGACGCGCACCGTCTTTTTCGTAAATGCCCATGACATCACATTTCGGACAATAACCGAATTTCTCACCAAAATCCGGGATCATGTCAACGGCATATTCAAATTTCAGGCCGCATTTCGGGCAATGATAATACATATACATTGGTCCCCAGGTCATTTCACACCTCCTGTGAAGTTCCCGACTTGATTATTTTGTTAAGCCAAGGATTTCACGTGCTTCAGCCGGTGTAGCAACTTCGTTGCCGTATTCTCTGATCACACGGGCAGCTCTTTCAACGAACTGTGCATTGCTGTCAGCAAGAACACCCTTGGAGTACATAACATTATCTTCCATACCAACACGGATGTGGCCGCCTAAAGCAACTGCTGCGTACATAATTTCCATTGCGGAATGTCCAACACCGAATGTAGACCATGTAGAACCCGGGCAAAGCTGATCCATTGTTTCCTTCATGAATACAAGGTTCTTAACGGAACCAGGGATACCGTTTGCGCAGCCCATGCAGAACTGGAAGTGTAATGGTGCTTTCAGAACACCTTTCTTCAGATAGTAAGCTGCATTTGCGATCATACCAGGATCGAAAGCTTCGATTTCAGGTTTAACATTCAATTCCTGGAACAGTTTACCGCATCTCTCAAGGAATGCAGGGCTGTTGATGAAGAGGCTAGCATTTAACCAGTTCATGGAACCGCAATCATAAGAAGCCATCTCAGGTTTCAGAATCTGAACATGTTCAAGACGTGTATCATCTGTTGCATAGATATCACCGGATGTTGTCAGGTTCAGGATGATATCGCAGTCCGGATATCTTTCATGGATAAGGTTCACTGTTTCGATGAATTTATTCTTATCCATTGTACCGTTGCCGTTGTCATCTCTCATATGAAGATGCGCGATGGCTGCACCTGCTTTCCAGCAAGCATATACGTCATCAGCAATTTCTGATGGAGTCATTGGTACGTTAGGGTTATTCTCTTTCTTTGGCCATGCGCCTGTTACTGCTGCTGTGATAATAGTTTTCTTTGCCATTGTTAATCTCTCCTTTAAAATCTAAATTAAGTATTAAATTTTTCTAATAATTACTTACGCCAATATATAATAGCAACATCTGTGCCAACTTTATTTTCCGCCTCATTTTTGCACTTTTATGTGTACATTTATGCGTTTTTTCCAGTTTTTTAATGGTTTTTAAGGTCATCATTTGACAAATACAACCAAAAAGTGTATACTTTCCAGCAAAAGAAAGTGATTATATTCACCATGCGGTGATTTTTATCACCATCGTTATATTTTTATCGATTTTAGGAGGATAACATGAGCCAACACGGTCGATTTGAACAGGATTACCTGCGTATGAAAGTACAGATAGACAAACTGAAAGCCTCTGGACTATCCGAGGAACAGCGCACTATTTTTTCGAAACTGGACAAAATGATACAGCATTTCGAGCATCATCTTTTCACTGAATATATTGATTTTGAAGAGATTTGCGACAATCTGCCAGATGCCATTTATGTTGCAAGCCCGGACGGTACGACCATTTATGTCAATGATACCTACACCAAGCTCAGCGGTATCACGAAAGCGGAGGTTATTGGTGAAAATGTTCACCAGATCAATCGTGAGAAGAAACTTTACACCAATGGTATCCTTCCCACCATTCTGAAATATCAAAAAAGATCCGAGATTATCGGTGTGATGAAAAAGACGAATACCACGGTCCACATCAGCGGATTCCCGATTTTTAACGACAAGCATGAATTGAAATACGCAGTTGCCTGTGACCGTGATATCCAGCAGCTTGAAACCGTCAAGGACCAGCTGATCCAGTTAAAGAGCGCCATTGAGAAGAAAGAAAACGAGAACGGTTATCTGCGTACCCAGCAAATTCAGCAGTCCGAAGTGATTTTTAAAAGTGATCAAATGTATCAGGCTGTTTCTACTGCCCTGGCGGTTGCTCCGACAGATGCCACCGTCCTGATCACCGGTGAAAGCGGTACAGGCAAGGAAGTCATTACCAATCAGATCTATCAGGCCAGCAAACGTTTCGGTAAACCATTTCTGAAGGTCAACTGTGCCGCCATTCCGGATACTCTGATGGAATCCGAACTGTTCGGTTATGAGCCCGGCGCCTTCACCGGAGCCAGCAAATCCGGCAAGACCGGTATTTTTGAGCTGGCCAACGGCGGAACACTGATGCTGGACGAAATCGGCGAAATGTCAGTTCAGATGCAGACGAAGTTGCTCCGTGTCCTGCAGAACCACGAGATCACCAAAATCGGCGGCCACAAAGCCATCCCTGTAGATGTCCGCATCATCGCTGCCACGAATAGAGATTTATTAAAATGCATTGAAGCGCACACTTTCCGAGAGGATCTGTACTATAGATTAAATGTTGTTCCGATCCAGCTCGTTCCCCTTCGGGAAAGAAAAGCGGATATCGAAGTCCTTTTTTATCATTTTTTCGAAAAATATACCAAGAAATACAACAAGCCCATCGAGATCTACAGTGATGCCCTGCATCTTCTGGAGAATTACAACTGGCCGGGCAATATCCGTGAATTGGAAAATGTCACAGAACGTCTTGTTGTTATCAACCAGAATAATATTATCGACAAGAAAACGGTAGCTCTGGTGCTTGGTATCCGGGACACAGATTCCTATGCCCATCCCGAAGATGAGTACAATCTGAAAGCTTCCACCATTGCACTCGAAAAGCACATTATAGAAAAAGCCCTGGCCACCTTCCATACAAAACGGAAGGCAGCCACGGCTCTCGGCATTGATCATTCAACACTGGTCAAGAAATGCCAACGATATGGTATTTAGACGTCAATACTTCTTATTGTAACTGCGAAATTCGTGGTTCTTGAAGAAAATATAAAAAGACCCTTCATAGCAGGCACGTTCGCACTGCCTGTCCCTAGCAGCGGTACATAAGATGCCAAAATACGGCATCTAAGTACCGGCCGGGACAGAAGCACCTGCCCATGAAGGGTCTTTTTATATTTTCACTCAGAAGGTTATAGATTTCGCAGTTGAACCTGAGTATTTCTATAAAGAGAAATATCGCAAGTTGAATGCTAAATACCATTCCTGAGATTATTCTTCTTTATCGAGTTCTATACATTCCAAGTCGTCTGGCACATAGAGATTTCCTTTATAATACAGTCTGCCTTCTGCTGTATAGAGGGCTTTTCGGCGTTCGATGTTGTCATCCTCGGTATGGTACAGAATAAGATTTGGTACATTGAGATAAGCCGCCAGTTCACAGGCCTCACGGACGGTACTGTGGTGCTTCTCATATGGATCGTACTGGTCCCGCTGCGAATACAGACAAAAGGCTTCATGCATGAGCCAATCACTGCCTTCGGCATAACCAAAGCAGTTCTCATTAAGAGGTTCGTCCCCGGCACAGGTGAGTTTCTGTCCGTTTTTAAGGCGCATTGTAAAGCCGTACTGCTTAGCCTTGGTAGATAAGATATCGAAAAATGTCACATCGTAATCCAGAATATGCTTCGTATCCCCCTCATGAAGGGGTACGAACTGGATACGATGATCCAAAAGTCTTGTAAATTTCTTCGGCAATGTCAGATTGGCTATGGTTCGTACTGTTTCTACCAATGCACTGTGGCAATAAATCCGAAGATTCCCTTCATACTGTTCCCTGCGCATCTTTGTTGCAATCATACGGATCATCCAGATCATGCCCAGCAAATGGTCTGTATGTTCATGGGTCAGAAAAATGTGATGGATCTGCGCCATGGAAATATCTGCATCCTGAAGCTGGCGCATGATGCCGTTGCCGCCGCCTGCATCTACCAGGAAATATTCATCATCATCCTGAATTGCAAAACAAGTATTATAACATCTGGTCACAAGGGCATTGCCCGTTCCCAGCATAATCAGTCTCTCCATTTGGTTATATCCCACTCCTGTCATTCAAATTTCCTATAAATTGAAGCAATGATTCAGCGGGCCGCTTCCCTCTCCCAGGTCAAGTCCATCCTTCAAAGCACCGGTGATATAATTCTTCGCATTCTGTACGCTTGTCTTCATATCATAACCCAAAGCCAGATTGCTGGCGATGGCAGATGATAAAGTACAACCTGTGCCGTGGGTGTTCGGATTATTGACACGTTCTCCGCGATACCACATAAATTCACCGTCATGGTATAAAAGGTCATCTGCAGTCTCTGTCAAATGTCCGCCCTTAATCAGAACGCTGCCTGAAAGATTTCTTCCAATGACTTCTGCCGCTTTCTTCATGTCATCTACATTCTTAATCTCAAAACCGCACAGCTTCTCTGCTTCCGGGATATTCGGTGTAATGATATCCCCCATCGGGAGCAGGACAGAAATCAGCGTATCCATGGCATCCGGCTGCATCAGCGCGCATCCGCTTGTGGAAACCATCACCGGATCTACCACGATATTCTTCGCATTGTATTCCTTTAACTTTGCTGCGATCATCTGTATTGTCTCGATATTGGAAACCATGCCAATCTTGACAGCATCCGGAAAAATGTCCTTGAACACACAGTCCATCTGCTGACCCACAAAATCAGCACCTGCATCCAGCACCCCATAAACCCCTGTTGTGTTCTGTGCTGTCAATGCCGTAATTACACTCATTGCATAAACCTTGTGTGCTGTCATCGTCTTTATATCTGCCTGAATACCGGCACCACCGCTGCAGTCGGAACCGGCAATTGTCAATACTTTCTTCATAAAAACATCCTTTCGTCAATGAAATCGCAATCTGAATTTGCTTACTCACAGTATACCATATCTTTATCTATATTGACAGATTTCTTTAAAACCATTATAAAAAAGCATTTCAGTTACTTTTTAATTGAGGACCAGCTTGGCAGCGCATTCAGCCATTCTTTTAATGATTTTCAACAACTTGACACTTTTCAACAGAATCTATATTATTGAATTATGACTTTATAAAAAGAGGTTTTATCATGAAAAAGAAACGTTTTCAGAAAATTTATATAGAAATCATCAACCGCTGCAATCTCAGCTGCAGTTTCTGTCCCACCAGTGACCGTCCGGCAAGAATGATGTCTGTGGATGAATTTGCGAAGATTGCTGCACAGGTAACCCCTTTTACAGACTACATTTGCCTTCATGTAAAAGGTGAACCGCTGATGCACCCATGGCTTGGCGATATTTTGGCCATCGCCCATCAAAACGGATTAAAAGTTAATCTAACCACCAATGCAGTGCTTCTTCCCGAAAAACATCAGCTGCTTCTGGGCGAAACAGCACCCCGTCAGATTTCTCTGTCCCTGCACAGCTTTGATGCCAATACCATGCATACCCGGGATTTCCGCTCCTATCTTCAGAATGCCATTGATTTTGCCCGGACTTTTACAATGACAACACCGGGCTATATCAGCTTCCGACTCTGGAATCTGGATGGTACTGCCAAAGCTGACCAGCGCCTTCGCAACCAGTTTATTCTCGAAACCCTTGAGCAGGCCTATCATCTGGCCCAGCCCATTGACGCCTATGTGGGCAAGGTTCACGGCAACGCCATTGCACCCCATACCTATGTGAATTTTGACCAGCTTTTTGAATGGCCGGATGAACACGCACCGGATTACGGTTTCAACGGCACCTGCCATGGCCTGCGGCATCAATTGGCGATTCTGGCAGATGGCCAGGTCGTTCCATGTTGTCTGGACCACAACGGCCATCTGGCTTTGGGCAATATTTTCATAGAATCCCTGGACACGATTCTGTGCAAAGAAAAAAGTCTCCGAATCATCGAAGACTTCCGTTCTCACCATATTCATGAAAATCTGTGCCGTCGCTGCGGCTACCGTACACGTTTCTGATATTACAATACAGGGGCAAACAGGTGCAATATCCACTGAACGATCTTTTCGTACCATGGACGGCTCTGCCACTCATCGAGATAGATTTCCTGACATTGTTTCAATGTCTCATGAATATCATCCCGGATATCCGCAACAGCCGATGACTCACAAGTGAACACACCGCATTCATAGTGCAGATAAAAGCTCCTGTAATCCATGTTGATGGTTCCGCAGACCGCACACTCATCATCACAGACAACCGTCTTTGAATGGATAAAGCCGGGCATGTATTCATAGACATGGACACCGTTCGCAATCAGCGGCCCATAATTGGCCACATTCACCATATAGACATACCACTTGTCATAGATATGCGGCACAACGATCTTCACATCCACGCCGCTTCGGGCTGTTCGGCACAAATCTTCCGCCATCTTCCTGTCAATAACCAGATACGGTGTTGTAATATAAACATAATCCCGAGCCTTATTGATCAGATGCGTATACACATCCTCCGCAGGATTATTGGGATTATTGGCCGGCCCATCACAAAATGGCTGCACAAATCCGTCACTGGGCATTTTGACCGTCGGCATGTAGACCGTATAATCCGTGGTAATCTCATACCCCATCGCCACTTCCCACATCTCAAGAAAAATTGACGTCAACCCCCACACACCTTCACCCTCCAGACGAAGCGCTGTATCCTTCCAGTGTCCAAAACGCTGGATAATATTGGCATATTCATCCGCCAGATTAATACCGCCGCAATAGCCGATGTTGCCGTCAACAATTGTAATCTTCTGATGGTTTCTGTAGTTAAAGGACAATCTGTCGACGTTTTTATGGATAGGAGCAAACACCGCCAGCCGAATACCGGACTTGACAAGCTCATCACGAAATTCTGCAGTATTGATTCCCAGGCAGCCAAAGTCATCGATTAATAAACGGATATCTATACCCGCTTTTGCTTTCTCGATCAGCACTTCTTTGACTCTCTTCCAGATCACGCCGTCACTGATAATAAAATACTCCAAAAAGATACACTTCTCTGCCTTTTTCAGATCCTCGATCATTGCCTCCAGCATTTCCTCGCCCAGCGGAAAATATTTCACATCGGTGTGACGATACATGTTAAAGCCTTCACTTTCCAAAAAACGAGCAATCTGGACTTTATAAGGATGCAGTTCCTGCAATTCCTCCATGACTTCCGGCTGATGCGGCACATACTGGCGCATCTTCGCCTCTGTCTCCCTGATCATAATATGCGTCTTGCTGTTTCTTCTTCGCCGTCCCCACATATAATACAGAAACAGGCCTGTCACCGGAAAAACAAGAACGATGACACACCAGAACTGACGATAGGACTCCTGATCATTAATGAGACCAAACACAAGCAAAAAGCTTATAATTTCCAACAGGACATAAGCCCAGGAAGCATATTCATGAAGATACCGTCCCACCAGAACCATTGTAATCGCCTGCAAAACAACAGCCACCGCTACTGTCAATGCCCTTACAATCGCCTGGGAATTATTTTTTAACGCCTCCATTTTCTCACCTTTCCAAACTCCTTGTATTTCCTTGTATCTGTTATAATACTCTAGCAGTTCTTTTTTAAACCGTCAACACCCTCCTTTTCTTTTTTATCGTTTTTATGTATAATTATACATTTATTTCTTATATTATTCATACTTTTTCTCTGTTTTCTTCGTTTACTGCATAGAATAAGCCTACATTTTTTGAATAAACACATTTTATATCTTGCATTTTTTACACAAATATTTACAATTTCTCCAAAAAGCGTATGTTTCTTTTGTATTTATCCGTGGTTTTTCTTCGATAAATCTACTTTTTTTGCGGTTTTTCTTCATTTTTATACATTTTGACATTTTTATTTTCTATAATTGCATATCAATATTTTCATCCATTCTTCTGCACTGACGCATAAAATCAAAAAAACAACTTGCAAAAACACCAATATAATGATAAAGTATTTTCATATTATAATGCAATTATGTAAATTTTTATAGAAAAGGATTGAACAATAATGGCTAAAGAAATGACAGAATTTAATAACCGTCTGGACAAGCTTGCTGAATACTGCATGAATTCAGGGCGTTTTGACCAGGATCTGTATATTGAGTACGATGTCAAACGTGGTCTGCGTGACTCCAACGGTAAAGGTATCCTTACCGGTCTGACAGAGATCTCCGATGTCGTCGCTTTCAAATCCGTACATGGACGCAAGATTCCGATTGACGGCCAGCTCTATTATCAGGGCTATAATGTCATGAATCTTGTTGAAGGCAATAAGACAAGCCGCTTTGGTTTTGAAGAGATTACCTATCTTCTTCTCTTCGGCGAGCTGCCGAACAAGGACCAGCTTCAGGAATTTCTTGATATCCTTGGGAATTATCGTGAACTCCCGGACAACTTCGTCCGTGACATCATCATGAATGCACCGAACGCCAACATGATGAATGTACTCCAGAAGAGTGTCCTGACACTTTATTCCTATGATGACCATCCTGAAGATATTTCAGTTAATAACGTTCTGCGTCAGTCTCTTCAGCTGATCGCACGTTTCCCGCTGATAGCTGTTTATGGCTACCACAGCTATCGTCATTACATATTAGACAAGAGTCTTGTCATCCGCCGTCCGAAGCCTGAACTTTCAACAGCAGAGAATATTCTCCGCCTGCTCCGTCCGGATGGCCAATATACCGAACTTGAAGCCAAGGTTCTTGATATTGCGCTGATCATTCACGCAGAACACGGCGGCGGTAATAACTCCACATTCACCACTCATGTTGTTACTTCCACAGGCACTGATACTTATTCAGCCATCGCTGCTTCCCTCGGCTCCCTGAAAGGGCCAAAACACGGCGGTGCCAATCTGAAGGTTCAGCAAATGTTCAAAGATATCGAAGAACATGTTGCCAACTGGGAAGATGATGATGAAGTCACTGATTATCTGACCAAGATTCTGAACCGCGAAGCCTTTGACGGCAAGGGCCTCATCTATGGCATCGGTCATGCGGTATATACAGAATCCGATCCACGATGCGTTATTCTGAAGAAATATGCCCAGGCACTTTCCAACGAGAAAGGCCTGACCAAAGAATTCGAACTTTACAACCGTGTTGAAGGCATTGCCATCAAACTCATGCAGCAGCATCGCCAGCTGTTCAAACCGATCTGTGCCAATGTGGACTTTTACAGCGGTTTTGTCTACACCATGCTTGGCCTTCCGATGGAATTGTTCACACCGATTTTTGCCATTTCCCGTATCTCCGGATGGTGTGCGCACCGTATTGAAGAACTGGCCAATGAAGGCAAGATCATCCGTCCGGCTTACAAGTATGTCGGCCACCACAAAGACTACGTTGCCATTGAAGACAGATGGTGGTAGGCTGCCAGCCTTTCCTTCTCTTTCTTCGGCAATTGCTTAATTGCATATTCACGGCGCATGGCGTCCTGTCGATTCTCAAAGACTTCATAGTAAGCCAGAGTCACAGGGCGCCTGCTTTTTGTGTATTTTGCCCCTTTTCCACTGTTGTGAGCCGCCACACGCATCTCAAGATCCACTGTCCATCCGGTATACAGAGAACCATCCGAGCAGCGCACCATATATGTATAGCATCTGTCCTTTTCTACGGCGCTGTTCTCTCCGCTGACATCAACCTTTATCTTCTCATTGCTCTGTGAGTTTGCCTTTTTCTTCTGCATACGCAAGAATCTCCTTCAAACCATCCGGCAGCTTCGCCCATTCTGTCCTGCCGAATACCGTCAAAACAATTTCACAGCTGTCTATAAGCCCTTTTGCCTTCTCAATATGTTCTGCATCGACAGCTGAAAATGTACGCACCGCAACCGTCTGAACCGCCAATGCTTTTGCTGACGGATAATCCAGGTCATTCTCCCACAGAATTCCTGCCGCAAATGGCATGCCCTGCCTCTGAAGTCTGCGAAAAACAGCCTTGCCCCTGCCGCCCCCGGCAATGACAAATACTTTCGGTGCCCCTGAAACAGGCTGCAGCTCCAACTCCCCGGTGCCGGCATCATAATGACCGGCCGTCATCCCATAAAGTTCAGAAATATAGTCTCCGCAAAAAATCTCCTCGGGTGTTCCGAAGCGGTCAATCCTGTCCCCTCTGACACACAGAACTTTATCTGAAATACGTTCCGCCAGATCTAGCTCATGCAGGGACAATATCACCGTCAGCCTGTCATTTCTTGCCATCTCCTGAATGATCGAGAGAAATTCCAGTTTATAGCGGATATCCAGAAAAGATGTCGGCTCATCCAGCACAAGGATATCCGGCTGCTGACATAAAGCCCTTGCCAGCATGACACGCTGTTTCTGCCCATCACTGGTCTTTGTAAAATCCCGTTCAGCCAAATCCTCAATGTGTACCAATCTGACTGCCTCATCGACAATTTTCCAATCTTCTTTCGACAAAACCCCGAACTTACCGGTATACGGGTATCGCCCTGTTGCCACCACTTCCTTGCAGGTCATCATCTCCGGACGAACTCTTTCCGTCAATACCACTGACAACTTTCTTGCAAAATCTCTGCCGCTCATCTCACCGGTCTTCTGTCCTTCCAGAACGACTACGCCGGCCAGTGGCTTTAACTGGCGGATAAGACTCTTTAATATGGTTGTTTTTCCCGCACCATTGGGTCCAATCAGCGTTAATATCTCACCTTTCTTCAGCTGGAACGCAATCTCTCTGATCAAGGGCACACCCTGATAACCAACAGTCAACCCCTCTGTGTAAAAGTAATCTTCCCTCATCATCCTATGCCGCCTTTTCTCTTCTTCTGTGTATCATAATATAAATGACAACGGGTGCACCAAACACGGCTGTCACTGTGCTGATGGACAACTCTGTCGGAGAAAACATGGTTCTCGCCAACAGATCGCAGAACAGGCAGAACACGGAACCGCCCAGAAAGCAGGCCGGGATCAGCAGAATAGGCCGCGCGGTGCCCAGCAGCCACTTCACCAGATGCGGCACTGCTATTCCCACAAAGGATACAGGGCCCGCAAATGCCGTTACGCAGGCAGCCAGCACACTGGACAGCAATACAAGAAGGACTCTGAAACTCTTCACATTCAGTCCCATATTGGCCGCATAAGCCTCACCCATCTCATAGGCACTGATCGGCTTCGACAACAGAAACACACCGATAGAGGCAATTCCCGTCACCAGCACCATGACTTTGACATTCTCCCATGTCATACCGGAAAAACTGCCCTTGGACCAGTTATGCAGATTCACAATATCCGCATCTTCCGCAAAGGTGACGATAAAATCCGTCACTGCAGAACAGATATAGCCAATCATCACACCGCTGACGATCAGCATAGCCATCTGCTCAATCACACTTGACATCAGGATCACAAATCCCATACAGATCATTGCCCCCACAAAAGCCGCAGCAATCATCACCCATGAACTCAATCTCAGGGCATTGCCGAGAGAGGCCACCATCACAAGGGCAACCACCAGTTTTGCACCGGAAGAAATGCCCAGCGTAAAAGGTCCCGCAATGGGATTATGAAAAAACGTCTGGAGCAGATAGCCTGCCAGTGCCAAACCACCGCCCAACACCGCCGCAGCCAGTGCTCTTGGAAAACGGATGTTCATCACAATATCCGTGTAGGTGTCACTGCCGCTGTTTTTCATCAGTATATGCAGAATTTCAGACAATGGTATATTCACCGATCCAATACACAAATTCATTGCCAGCAAAATCAGCAGCAAGGCTGCCAATATCGCAAAAGCTGCGCCGTATCGTCTACTCTTCATTCATCTTTCACTCCAGTTTGTAGATATATGTCAGATCCGCATCATCGCCGGTCAGCATCCGGCGGATATCCGATGTAATCGTTCCAAGGGACATTGTTGACTGATACAGATTCTTTGATGTGCAATAAACATGCCCTTCCTGTACAGCCTTGAACTTCTCAAAGAGCGGACTCTTTGCCAGCAGATCATCCACTGAAGATAATTCTCCTTCAATGGTACTGTTGTAGATAATATAATCCGCATCTTTCGCTCCGGCATAAAACTCTTCCATCTGCATGGACATGGTTGATGTGGCATCATCCTCATCCCCCAGGGAATCAAAAATATATCGTCCGCCGGCCAGCTCGATCATTTTCGGCAGATAGTCTGCACTCTTGCGGACATTTGCCTGCCCATTGCTTGTGATATAGAAAAATGCCACAGTCTTCGGTTCCTGATCAGCTTCATCCGCCACACTGTTTTTCACTTCTTCAAAAGCAGACTTTTCTTCTGCGAAAGCCTTATCCGCCTGCACTTCATGCCCAGTCAGTAAGCCGTAAAGTTTCACCCATTCTGTCCGGCCAAGGGGCTCCGGCTCATAACTGGAATAATCCACCAACACATGTATACCGAACTTCTCCAACTGTTCCTTCACTTCCGGTGTATGCAGAATCATGGTATTCTCAATGGCCAGACCGCAGTTCTGTTCAACGATCTTTTCATAATCCGGGGTTGAATACTTGCCAGCATAAAGAATATCTCCGGCTTCCATTGCCTGTTTGGCCTCATCTATATACCACCCATCCGCTTTCAGACTGCTGAATCGGATACTATCCAATGCATCCAGAGACACAAACATATCCATAGCCGCCGAAGCCGCCAGATAAATATTCTGTACCGGCTGCTGAATCACAACAATATCCGGATCCAGATCATCCGGTGCCGCTTTCCCTTCCGGAACAACAAGGTACCGGCTGTCATCTGTGATCGTCACCAAAGCATAATCATCCTGATACCTATCGATTGAAAACTTCTGTGCATAATCCAACGTCTCACTGTGGTCGAAGGTCAGCTGCTGACTGATTTCTGTGTCATGCGTCTTCTGAGCACCGGCAGCGGCAGAACCGCAAGCGGTCACCATCCCGGCCAGTATACCTATCACTATGAATAACAAAACTATTTTCTTCATTTTCTATATCCTTCTGCTTTTACGTCTGCGCAATCTCATGGATGATACAGCTGCCACCACAAGCGCCAGTACAATAGCAATACCTGCTCCCCCCATGCCGTTTCCGCCGCTGCTCTGTACCGAGGCAACAGACTCTGATGCAAATGTCAGCGTATACTCCACTTCATGGGGCACACTCATTGCTGTGGTATCACCGATCACTGTCATAGGTTCATCAAAAACCGACACTGAAATTTCAAATGTGGAATTTCCTTCTGTATTCACCGGCAGATATTTGTCACCATTCACCATCATATAGTCATAATGAGAACTGCTCCAGACGATTTCTGCCTGTGCCTGTCCGTTTTCTATTGTCAATTCTGTCGGCGACTGTATTGAAGCCCGGCCGCTGCCGCCTTCCATGGTCACTTCAACCGTATATTCACCGTCCGCCAGATTCATTTCTGATACTTCCATACACGCAATCCTCCCCCTCTGTTAAAACCAACTCTTTATAAATTCTGCTGCAAAATCTCCTATTACTAAAGGGCTGCTGCAAAACGCCCTATACATTCCGCAGCAGCCCCATCTTTATTATTGTCAGCTTTTATCTGTTGTTTGTCAACTGTTTTATTTGCTTTCTGTCTCTTCAACAGCAACAGGATTGGATACGCTGACTTTGTGATCGTACCAGACACCCTTCTTGCCGATTAAGGCCAGATCAAATTCTTCATCGATGACCGGTACAGGCACATCAAATCCATTCACTTCTTCTGTTGTCCCGTCAGAATAAGTTACTGTATCTGTCACAGGCTGGATCAGCTCTGCGCCATCCTTCTGTGCATCTTCGGCACTTCCCAGATAAAGATTCACAATATTCTTGGACGGCATGGAAACATGGATCGTCATCTGTCCATTCTCAACTGTCAATATGCCCTTTCCGTCATAAGCTTCATTCACATGAAACATACTGCTGTCTGTATTGAAATCTGCCGTATATGTACCATCTGCTAATGTATTCTTCTTGCCGCAGCCCGCTGCCAGTGTACAGCACAGAATAACTGCCCATAATAATACAATCACTTTCTTCTTCATCTTATGTCCAATCCTTTACTCGTAATTATTTCTCTCTATTCAGCACTCAGTCTGCTGTATCTATTTAATCGCTGCAGCTGTATGTGCTACATAAATATCCTGAATTGCAGGAATTTCACCAAGACCTGCGATCTGACAGTCTACACTGTCAAAGTTGCCGGAGGCAACAAACTGACTCTTCCAGGAATCATCATCATCACCGGCCATATCGTTGTTGGCATGATCACCAGCAACAACCATCAGTGGACGCAGAACGACTTTCTTGTAACCTGCATTCTTCACTGCTTCAATGACTGCTTCACATGCTGTGTCTTCCGGTTCACCTTCAACGGTACCTATAAAGACATTGTCATAACCAAGTTCCTGCATCTGGGCCTGCATCTGGCTGTAAGAAACCTTCGCTGTATGAGATGTACCATGACCCATGAATACAAATGCTGTGCCGTCTTCCTTCGCTGCTTCCAGTGAATCATAATTCGCTGTCTTAACTGCTTCTGCTGTAATGGCTTCTGCAACTGCTTTCTTGTCATCATTAACCACTGACGCATCATCACCAACTTCACCCAGTAATGGCTCTGCAATCTTCACAGATTCGAACTTGTCCTGATATTTCTCAACGGCTGCTGTTAATTCATCATATTCTGCACCATGCATCAGATGTGTCGGCTGAACAACCAGGTTCTTCACATTGTTGGCAACGGCACGTTCCAGCGCCTGATCCATATTGTCAATGCATTCGCCATCGCGGGCTTCTACGTGGTTAATAATAATCTGCGCTGTAAAGGCACGTCTGACTGACCAGTCAGGATTGGCTTGCTGAAGAGCATCTTCGATACCTTTGATATCCTTCACACGGCTGTCGTTGAAAGATGTACCAAAGCTGACTACCAGCAGCTCGTTCTCGCCGATGTCATCCTGATTACGCGGGTCATCCTTGGATGCATCACCTGTATCTCTGCCGAAATAATCAGGATCTGCATTCTCGCCTTCAACCAGTTCCTTCTGTGCATCTGTCAGTGCATCCCATGCAGCCTTTGCTTCTTTGCACTGCTCATCTGTGTTGTCATTTCTCTCCTGTACATAAATTGCATCAATAAGGTCTGCAACCTTCTTGGCTGCTTCCTTGTCTGCATCTGTACCTTCAACAGCTGCTTCTGTTGATGCTGCCTCTGTCGCTGCAGCTGCTTCTGTTGATGCTGCTGTTGTCTCTGCTGTCTTGCTGCCGCATCCTGCCAAAAGAGAGGCTGTAATGGCTGCAACACATACGAATGTTGTCATCTTCTTCATGTTGTTCTTCCTCCTAAATAGAAATATTGTGACAAATCATAAACGAAAAGGAAAAGTCGGGAGAAAAAACAAAAAATGTTCATACATTCGGTACAGCCAATCCTCGTGACCCGGAACCTATATTTCCCGTACCACAGTCTGGCAGGTCTCCTGGCTCACAGTTCAAACACCCATTGCTGCCTTCCCGATGACTCAGTGACATAATAGCAATGGACTCCTGCTTACAGTGACGAGATCGCGCAGGACTTTCACCTGCTTCCCTATTCTCCGCTCCCCGCGGCACCAGCTGCTTCCTATTCCGTTTTCAAATTTGTCCTGACAATATTATACCATATAAGGGGATTTACACAATAGACAATCTGATTTCACTGTAAATCCCTCACAGAAAAAAGGACAGATGTCTTACTGACACCTGCCCTTATATGATAAAGCAGCCGATGAAAATTGTTATTTAACAGCCGATATCTGTGCAGGGCTGTTGTAAAAAAACGGTTGCATATTTTTCAATATGTACCATTTTTTCATCCGCCTCTATATCTTATGCCCGGTTTTCAAAAAGGTACCATCTACAATTTCTCCGGATCATTCCATTGTCTTTAATCCAGATAATCCAGCGGGTCAACAGGGTTTCCATCCTGTGTCAGCATAAAATTCAAATGACTGCCTTCAACTGAATAGTAGCGGGTCGGCTGGCTGACCTCACCAATGACTTCTCCCTGACTTATTGTGTCACCCACAGCCACATCCACATTCTCAAGCTGCCCGTAAGAAGCCTCATAACCATTTCCGAGAGACATCTCAACTACATTGCCCAACCGGACATCATTGTAAACATCGGTGACCGTTCCTTCAAAAGCGGCCGCTACATCCGTTCCTTCTTCACTCTGAATTAAAATCGAAGGATTGCATTTGTACTCCTGAAGTGTCGGGTACCATGTGGTTGCATCCATACTGTAATCCATCACGATCTCTCCGCGAACCGGCCATGTCATCGGATCACCGGACTGATAGCCTGCATTGATCACACTGCCTGCCATTTCTGCATCCGATTCATCCAACTCAGCATTAACCGCTGCATCCGCCTCTGTTCCTGCTGCATCATCAGCCAGCTCTGCAGACGCTTCCTGTGAAACATTTTGACCTGACTGTCCATTCATAGACCCTTCATCTTCAAAATCTTCAAGTGCCAGACTGCCATTTTCGATCATTGACAATATTTTCTGTACCAGATCCGCATTATAACCCGTCATCTCATCCACGATGGGCGTATCCGTTTCAGCAGATGCCGGTGCATTCAAGGCCGTTCCGGCCCCATCATCCTTGAACTCCGCCGCATTTTCCGCACCGCGTTCTTTCTGTCCCGAAACATATCCGGCAATACCCGATACAGCCAGAATACCTGCCACAAGCACCAGTGCCATGACATAAAACCCATTCTTTTTGAAAATATTCATTATATTTTTCACTCTTATCACCTCTGGTCATATTCTGACCAGACTGCGAAGAAAGTATACACATTTTCATAAAAAATGTCTCAGCAAAATTCATTTTCTTTGCTGAGACATCTAAAATACTGATGTGATTTAAGCCGCATGTATCTGACGGTGCTCTTCATGCTCTGATTTCTGCGATGAATCACCGATGCGAACCCGTCTGCCCGGAATCTGACGGCTGATATTGAGTACAATTCCCATCTCACACAACTGCAGAAGAAGGGCTGTACCACCATAACTGATATAAGGCAAACTGATACCTGTATTCGGCAGCACACCTGTGGCAACACCAATATTCAGGATTACCTGCAGCGCCACATGAATACCGACACCAAATGCCATATAACTGCCCAATTTGTCCTTGGCATGCTGCGCCACAGTAAAGATACGCCACACCTGATAAACAAAAAGGAAAACAACCAGTCCGCATCCTACCAGGCCCAATTCCTCACCAATAACACCAAAAATAAAGTCGTTCGTGGAAAACGGCAGATAATACTTCATGGTTCCTCTTCCCAGACCTCTGCCAAGGATACCTCCAAAACCAATGGCATACATGGAATATCTGGACTGCATGGAAGCCTGCGGATAATCATCCGGGTAAAGCCATGCCAGAATACGGTCATCTCGGAAAGACTTGCTGGCCGCCTCTGTCACTGTGTTGGTCAATGTCATCGTATGGTTCGGCACAATGACAAAATGATAATAGCCAAGCCAACCAACCACGATCACCACGCCTATTACTGCAATCAGCCGCCATATTTTCTTCGTCGGATAAGCAATAAAAAACATGAATGCAATGATACCCAGAACAATCAAAGCCGTACTCAGATTCCTGGTCACAACCAGAATCACCATTACCGCAATCACGCCTGGGATCAGCAGCACAATATCCGCTTTCAATGTCGACAGTTTTCGTCCCATACGTGTCAGCAAATAGGCCATAAGGATCACCATTGCCGGCTTCACAAACTCTGACGGCTGGAAAGAAAAGGGACCAATATCAATCCATCGGCTGGCACCATTTCTGGTCACACCAAGTCCCGGCACCTTGACCAGAAACATGGACAGAACAGCCCCAATATAAATAATTCCTGCTATTTTCTCATAAAAATGATAATCTACATATGAAACGATCCACATTAAAACAAATCCGCCCGCACCGATTCCGAACTGCTTCAACACCAAAGACACTCCTGATTCCGCAGCACTGGCACTGTAGATCATGATCAAGCCAAACACACACAAAAAAACAATCGATATAATCAGTCGATAATCAACAACTTCCAGTTCCCGCAAATATCGCGCAAGCCCCTGCCGACGACTTAATGGCTTCTTTTTACTCCGACCTGCCACTTGCCTTTCTGCCTCCTTTCGCAATTCAACCAAAACAGATTTTCTGCTTCTGTCCGCTAACGCTCATTTTATCACAAAAGCAGCAGACATAACAAGCCTATTCCCCTACTTTCACCCCTGTCAGATAATATTGCAATAACTGTTCGTAGTTTTTACCCTCTTTTGCCTGACGATTGGCTCCATACTGATCGAAGCCAACACCATGTCCACGGCCATAGACTCTGATCTGTACCTGATTGCTTTCAAAGGCTATTTTAAAACAGGCAGAAGGCAGTTCCAGAGCATAGCGGAAATCTTCTCCACTCATCAGCCGGTTGCCGATCTGGATCTCTGTCACATAACCTGCACTGTCCACCGCTGTAATCTCACAATTTGAGGCCAACGTCTCTGCCGGGCAATCAAATGCCGGATCATACCGTTTCATTTGTCGGATCAGCTGCCTTTTTGTCATTTCTGTCGTAGTCTCATACTCTGGACTCTCTGTATCCCAGCTGCTTTCCACTGACTGAAACCACGACGTTTCCTCTCCCCATGCCTCTTTCGCGCTTCTTGTCTTTCCATTCCCTATATAAAACCAGGCGGGCAAAATCATCTGCCCGCCTTCAGAATACAGAATCTGCCCGTCCGTTTCCCGGACCGCCTGACGGATTCTGTCATTATTCTCTTTGTAGGAAGTTCCCCACATCTTTTTTCGTTCTGTTTCACTGCACCAGGTCATCCCCGTATCCGAAGCCGAAATATAATATCTATCTCCGGCCTGTTCGTATAGACAGCTTCTTGCCATGACTGCCTGCGCTTTCAACGTCTCCACCTCAAACTCCGCCGGTATCTGGCCTGCAATAGCACCGATGAGAAAATCTGAAGTCCCCATTCTCTGCACACCCGATACCGTCTGAACATCAATTTGAAGCTGCGATGACTCCTGTTCTATCTGCTGGTTTTTCTCTGACCATTCACTATAAATCCACGCTGCTGCAAAAGGCAGTAAAAGGACAATCAGAATCCATCCAATCAGAAATCGGCGCATAGGGCCTCCCTGTCACTCAATACTCCTGATTCAATATATGTATTAACAGGATTATTGTGCCAATTCAGTATATGTTTTACAGCGTTGTTGTGCTGATTTTGTCTGTACCCAGTGTTCTTTCCTGAAAGGCATCAGCTGATATACCAACAGCAATAGCAGAAACTGTTCTGAAGCCTTCTGGAATCTGAAGCAGCTTTGTAATTTCTTCATTGGCAAAAAGCACCTGGCTTACGCCAAACAGATAAACGGCACCAAGACCAAGATCTGCCGCTTCAAGCAGCATATTCTCCATGACAACACCTGCATTGCATCCTTTGACAATCTCTTCATCCTCATTCTTGCATGAAACATAAATCACTGTCGGTGCACCATATGTAACCTGCATGTTCGGATCACCCACTGCCTTCTGGAATGCCGCATTGATCTGTGCCAGGATCTCCGGTTTCTGAACAACTGTCAGATGCAGATGATCATACTGGCCCATGCAGGCCGGTGCTGCGTTGGCAGCTTCAAGAATTGCCTTTAACTGTTCATCTGTAATCTGGGCCTCTATAAACTTTCTGACGGACTGTCTTGCTGCAATTGTTTTATTAAATTCCATTTTGTATCTTCCTTTCCATTCCTATTTATGGTATGTTTTATATACTAAGTACATGATACATGCTGTTTAAAGATGTGTCAATTACGCAGATAAATCTAACATAGTACGGTGGAACATACCATGGCCACTCAAACGGTTGTGAACCAGAATGGTTTAAAAACAGGTGCATTCAGCATAGCCGGCACACTCTTTCGAAAGTATTATGGATGAATAATCATGGTATGTTCTCACAATAGAAGGGAGAATCAGAAGTTCTTATGAGTCAATTTGAGTCCGTAAATGATTATATTTCTTTTATGAAAACCCATCCTAATATGACGTGTCCTATCAAGCACACATTAGATATCATCGGCGGGAAGTGGAAGCTTTTTATCGTGCTCCAACTGTTTGGTTCTGAGCAACTGCGTTTCAGCCAGTTGTCGAAGAATATTCCGGGAATTACGAATACGGTTCTCTCCGGATGTCTCAGGGATATGGAGAAAGACGGCATTATTCTTCGTCATCAATTTAATGAAATTCCGCCCCATGTGGAGTATTCTCTCACCGAGAAGGGCCGAACACTTTCAAATGTGCTGCTGGCCATTGCCGACTGGGGAATGGAGAATTAAAGGCTAAAAACAGAAAAGAAAACCATACAGACCTTTGATCATCTCCGGTCTATACGGTTTTCTTTATAAATTAAATCTCGTGCTTCTTCTGCCTCCGGCGAAAATACCTGTTGACTGTGTACGGATTTAAGAATATCCAAAAATGTTTCCATCTCATTTTCGATTTTTGAAGGTGTTGAAATGAGACTTCATATACTTTCGTATTAATTTTTTTATCTCTTGTTTTTTCAAAACAAATGTGTTAAAATCCTTTTTAAGGAACCGGTTTTTTACCGTACGTAGATTTTTATCTAGCCAAGCGGGGTACTCGGTTCTTTTTTTATATTAATCATATCATATAGATATTTCTTTCCATCGGCATCACACCGTATAATCATTCTTACTTTGTACACGTTATATCTTTCCACTTCATTATCATTATTATAGATTGCAATTGCAAACCTGGAATCATATCGATACCATCCGTATTTTGCATCTAAATTATGCTTTTGGTTCTTATTCTCTATATAACTGCCATTTTCTGATATTTGTATCAATTCAGGAACAGCCTGCACCGCATTTGCTTTTGCTTTCGCCACACTTCCTTTTAATCTTGCTGTATATTGCGAATGTGCATATTCATCCGGTAAGTCTCTTCCTATATATATCTTCTCCCCATCTTCCGCTATTGTATAAAATTCATTAATATACTGTTCCAGATATTGTTCCACTTCATCCCACTTTATATTTTGCTTGTTTTTAAATATAATGTCATGAATAACTACAATCTTTCTATTTTCTATATCTCTGATTATATTAATATTTCTGGAATTCTTGATTTCTTCAGAAGTGTTACCGTCTGCTTGCTCAACTATTGCAGACACACCTACATAATATGCTAACATTCGAATCACATATTCTGGAGGAATTCTTCGTCCAGCTTCCCATTCCTCCAAAGTTCTCAATGGTATACCATATTTGTCCGAGAAATCCTTTCTAGTCAATCCTGTGATAGCACGTATTTCTTTCATCTTATTACTAATATTCATCTTTATCCCCCAACAA
>NZ_LR698973.1:960052-1065415 GCF_902381825.1 Pseudocoprococcus catus | reverse complement strand
CCCCAACAACCACTCGTTGTGTGGTTATTATATCACACCTTCTACTACTTTCTCAACGCAAAAAGGGACGTATGAAAAATTCATACGTCCCTTTGTATTCATATAGAATCTGATCCGATTACTGAGCTTCTACTAAAGCCTTTGTATCTCTAGCGATCATCAGCTCTTCATTTGTAGGGATTACGCAAACTGTAACCTTTGAATCTGGTGTGGAGATGATGATATCTTCACCACGTTTGCTGTTCTGCTCTGCATCGATTGTAATGCCAAGATATCCAAGATATTCGCAGATCTTGCCTCTTACGAAACCGCTGTTCTCACCGATACCAGCTGTGAAAGCGATAACGTCAACACCATTCAGAGATGCTGCATAGGCACCAACGAATCTTGCTACATTGTAGCAGAAGACTTCGATAGCGTCGATACAAGCCTGATCGCCTGCTTCGTAACCTTCTTCAAGATCACGGAAGTCGCTCTTGCCGCCTGTAAGACCTTCCATACCGGATTTCTTGTTCAGAACTGTTGTTACTTCGCTTAATGTAAGGCCTTCTTTGTTCGCATAGTACTCAAGAATAGCTGGATCGATATCACCTGAACGTGTACCCATTACAAGACCTGCAAGTGGTGTGAAGCCCATACTTGTATCTACAGACTTGCCGCCGTCAACTGCACAGATACTTGCACCGTTGCCAAGGTGGCAAACAATTGTCTTAAGATCTTCAACTGGCTTGCCAAGGAATTCAGCAACTCTCTTGGATACGAAGCTGTGAGATGTTCCGTGGAAACCGTATCTTCTGATCTTGTAGTCTGTGTAAGCTTTGATCGGCAGACCATATAAATATGCTTTCTTAGGCATTGTCTGATGGAAAGCTGTATCGAATACGCCTACCATCGGTACGCCTGGCATCAGTTCACGGCAAACATTGATACCGATTAAGTTAGCTGGGTTATGAAGTGGTGCAAGTTCGTTGCATTCTTCGATAACTTTGATGACTTCATCAGTGATGATTGTGGAGCTTGCAAACTTCTCGCCGCCATGGACAACACGGTGACCAACTGCATTGATCTCTTTAAGAGATTTGATAACGCCGTATTCAGCGTTTGTCAGACAATCAAGAACGAGCTTGATTGCTTCTGTATGGGTAGGCATTGGAGATTCGATTGTCATCTTCTCGCCGCCGGCTGGTGTGTAAACAATACGGCTGCCGTCAATGCCAATTCTTTCACAAAGGCCTTTTGCCTGTACAGCTTCTGTTGTCATATCGATTAACTGAAACTTTAATGATGAACTACCACAGTTAATAACTAAAATGTTCATTGGAATAATTCCTCCTTAAAATTGAATGATGTAACTGCTGCTTTTTGTAAAATGTACAAATTGCACGATTTTATTTCGTTAAATCATTATCAATCTGTTCACATTACCCAAAGCATACCTACATGTATTCTAGCATACTACTTTTTAAAACGCCATATCTAATTTAAAAAATCTGGTATTTTCTGCAAATCATTTCAATAAAATATTTTTTATGCTTTCTTTTATTATCGCCGTTGCGGCTGGTGTAGTTTGCCACTGCATGAACCAACTGCTATCTTTTATTGCCTGATGGCTTTATAGCATATGAAATTTTCTTTTCAATATACATTAAAATAATCTACTTCATTGACAGTCATAAAAATCCCGCTTATACTTAGTGCATAACAAAATAATATGTAACTGTTCAGAGCCAGGCAAAATTTCAAAAAGCAGGTATAAAATGCTTGCATTTTTAAAACTGTTTTTGAAATTTTATTTGGCGGATACGCCACACCGACGAAATGCGTAGCATTTTGGAGGCTGGCTCTGAACAGTTACAATAATATATTCAAGAAGGAATACTATATGAAAAGAGTAATTGGAACAATCATATTGATCATTGCCATCATCTGCTTTGGCTGGAGTGCCTTTTCCCTTGGCAAATACGCATGGCAGGCACACACAACCCAGAAGAACATTGACCAGCTGGCTGACAGAATTAACACTGATGTCACTGAAGCTTCCGATGATTCCGATGAAGAAGACCCTGTGGCTGAATCTGAGGCCATGATGGAGAAATACGGCAATTTATACAATGAGAATAAGGATTTCATCGGCTGGCTTTCCATTGAAGGCACCAATATCAACAATCCCGTCATGTATACACCGGATGACCCGGAACACTATCTGCGTAAGAACTTCAACGGCGACTATGATATCGGCGGTATGCTTTTTGTCGATTCCAGATGTACCTTCAATCCATCCAGCACAGACACCATTATTTACGGCCATCATATGAAAAACGGCACCATGTTCGGCCCGCTGATGGATTTCCAGGACAATGATTATCTGAAAGAACACTCTATTGTTACTTTTGATACCATGTATCGTCCGGGCACTTACAAAATATTTGCCTCCTTCCAGTCCAAGGCCTATGACCCGGATTCAGAAGAATTCAAATACTATGATTTCATCAACGCAGAGACTGCCTATGATTTTGAAGAATATCTAAACAACATTAAAAACCTTTCCCTGTACTATGACGAGGAAAATGCACCGTCATTCGGAGATGAGATTATTACACTGTCCACCTGCGATTACTATACAACGGACGGACGATTTGCCGTACTGGCTAAACGAATTAAATAGTTTTGCTGCAAGTAACTTTGTCTTAACAGCAAAATGGCGTGCTAATCCAGATTTTCCAATGGATTTTCTGGACTGCACGCCATTTTCTTCTGTTTCATTTCTACCATTCATCAAAGTCATCCCGGCTTTTGCCGTAGCTTCTCATCGCCGAACGCCATCTAATCAAAAATTCACCGGTTATAGGGTCCGTTTCCTTTCCCTCCGGTACATATTTCAAAAATTCTTCATATCGCTTTTCTGTAAAACGTACTTTTATTTTTTTACGCCTCTCATAAATCTTAAAAAATATATAATACCCCAGTTGTCCCCCTTCCGAATAAACACCTGTTCTTTCTATTTCATTCCATTCATAAAAAATTGTTTTTTTCCTAAACGGCGATGTCGATTCTATTCCTTTTCTGCTGACTGTCCATTTATTTCCGGCCTCCGCCTCTTCATTATATAATACTAACCCATTAAATGCTGCTGCAGCCGGAAAAGCCCATATATACTTGATAAAAGAGCCATCTATAAACGACAATATAAGATACCAGACAAACACCAAAAGCCCCATTAAGATGCCCGTAGTCTTAGCAAAGTTTTTTCTTTCTCTCTGAAAACTTTCTTTATCATTAATTAGAAATTCTCCCTTTATATCTCGTAAAACACATTTTTTTCTTTCGCCTGCCTTTATATCTTTTTTTCTATATTTTTTTCTTTTCCTTGAAACATTTATCCCCGGTTCTAAAATCTGAACGCCATGCCGCCCGACATATGTACTTATTTTTTTCCACATTTCCGGCGTATAGCAAATCTCCAGTACAGAACCGCCAATATTTCTTGAACAAACAATTTTTCGATATTGACCTTTTCGATATTCGCCAACCATTTTTACTCCCAAGCTATCACACTCCGCCCAGGTCCTCAACGTCCGTAATGCACTGTTATTGTACTTTTCGGTAATACCATTTTCATCCAGTTTATACCTAAATCCATAACTTCTCACCATTTCAGGAACACCCACAAATACAACAATACATAAACCAACCAGCCAGCCACAGGAAATAATATCATCTACAGATTTAATACTATATATCTCATCTGCCAACGGATTAATATGTCTATATAAAGCCGCTATTGAGCATAATACAACTACTATCAATCCTACTAAACATATTTTCATACCACTCTCAAACATATACTCATCCCGCCGAATGATCAAAGGTTCTTCCATCCGCACATCATCTCCCCAATAAATCTATTTTTTAATTCCTATTCCCATTCCGATATTTTTATTTTACACCAACAATCTAAATCTTTCGAGTCCAATATTATCTATGCGGGCTGCTCAAAAACAAATTGTCTGCAGCTCAAATACCCTCAAAATGGGATTCAAATGAATAGCGTACAGCCAAAAACTTCAAAAAAGACTGACAAATGAACCATTCAAACACAGGTGTTTCAGACATGGTCGGTACTTAAATCCTGTCTTTTAGGACCTTATGTACTACTGCCAGTGTCTGTCAACGAAAGTGTACCTGTGTTGAACGGTTCATTTGCCAGTCTTTTGTCGATATTCTATGTCTGCGCGCTGCTCATTTTAATCCTGTTATCAATACTTCTTAGCTGCAGGCCAATCATTTTTCAAGGGCAGCCCACCTTTTTAGTGCAGCGCTTTCAGTGTATGGAACGCCTCTTTCATATCCTGTTTCACCAGTTTTTTCTGCAGCGCATACTGTTTAGCGTAAAAATCATGATTTTCCGCATTGGTATAATACAGTTTCTTAATCTCCAGACTTTCTGTCAATGCCGCTTTCATATTAGTGATATGTCCCAGTGCATAGGCACCGACGATACAGTCTGTCACCACAGCGCCGCCGGCATTCTTCAATGTGATCACTTCGCTGCCCAGCATGTCGGATTTCATCTGGTTCCAGATTTCGCTGCGGCTGCCGCCTTCTGTGATGGTGATACGGCTCATATCCACACCGGCACCACGGTACAGGTCTGTAATTTCCATATAGTCATAGCCGATAGCCTCTAATACCGCATGCCAGAGAGTAGCCTGATCTGTATCCAGCGTCATGTTAAGGAAACAGCCTGTGGCCTCTTTCACGTCATTGGTACCGCCCGTCAGATACGGCAGGAATAATACGCCATCAGATCCTGCCGGGATATCTTTGGCTGCATTGTTCAGTACATCAAAATAATCACCGTCTTTTTCCTGCCCGCAGACAGAGTCCTTGAACCAGCGCAGCGCCAAGCCGCCCGTACGGATATAGCCCCAGTAGAAATAGGTATCCGGCAATGTACCGCTGTTGAAAATCAGTCCGGCCCCCTTCTTACTGAGTTCAGGAATAATACCTTTTGTGGAAACGCAGAACATAGAACAGGTGCCTGCCACATCCACAGCCTGTCCTGCTCCCATATTGCCGCTGCCAAGCATGGACTGCATCGTATCGCCGGCGCCGCCGCAAATCGGTGTTCCTGCTGCCAGTCCCGTCTTCTCTGACATTTCTTCTGTCAAATGTCCGACAATATCCCATGGTTTGACAATCTTCGGCATCATGGATGCCTCAATACCAAGAATCTTCAACTGCTCCGGTGACCAGCATTTTTCTTCAACCTTATAGCCCATGCCCCATCCGGACATAGCGCCCCAGTCGATAAACATATCCTTTGCTTTCAGCCCCGCCAGATGTGCCAGTACATAAGGCGCATTATGGATAAACTTTGCTCCGCGGGCCTTAAAAGCTTCATTATTCTTCAGCAGCCACCTGGCAAACAGTGCCGGAAACATGCATTTTGCCTCAGGATTGCCTGTTTCCCTGCCCCAGATATCCAAATCCCAGCTGTTGATCAGCACTTCATCCTCCTGGGTTCTTGAATCCAGATAATTAATATATGGTGTGATGGCATTGCCCTCTTCATCCACACCGGCGATTCCGCAGATAATACCATCCCCCATAATAGACTGGATCTGTTTCGGATCCAGGCCTTTCTCGCGCATCTGCCGACTGCATTCAGCCATGCCGCTTACCGTCAGCGCCAGATATTCATCCACATCCATATCCACCCATCCCGGATGCGGGTAAGTCAGTGTTGTCGGTGCTGATGTAGATGCCACGCATTCCATTTTCTCATTATATACGGTTACTTTTACACTCTGTGTTCCTGCGTCAAATCCAAGATAAAACTTTTCCATTTCCATACCTCCGATACATTCTTGCAAGTCAGTCATCTGCGACTCTGTACAGCATTCTTTTCATGGAGACTACATTTTATCAAAAGTCACATCAGGAAATTCCGGCGGATGATCCTGTCAGAACTTCCTTTTTCATATTTCATAAAAGAAAAAGCCCTGAATCCTCACACAAAGAATTCAGGGCATACATACAAAGGTCAACATTCAAATAAAATGCAAATCTTCTTCTCTCTCATCCAGACTATACTGTCGGCTCCGGAATCTCACCGGATCATGCATCCGAAAAATAATCATGCCATTCTTCTTCGCTCGCGGGCTTTACCGCCGGTAGGGACTTGCACCCTGCCCTGAAAAGATGTTTTACAACATAGACAGTATAACGCTTTATATGTCCTATTTCAATATATTTTTAGTTAAAATGCCTAAAAATATACATTTATCATCGAATGTACAAAAGCATTGGTCAGATTGCACTGCATTTTCTACAAATCTGCCACGCAGGCTTTCAATACCTTGCCAATGCTGTCATGAATCAGCAGGTTGGCCTCATGATCATATGGTGTCTCACTCTTATTGATCAGTACCAGCTTATTGCCATGGTAGTAATTAATAAAACCGGCTGCCGGATAAACATTCAGTGATGTACCGCCAATAATCAGCACATCTGCTTCCGCTATGGCCCGCACACTCTTGCTGATGGTGGTATCATCCAGACCTTCTTCATAGAGCACAACATCCGGTTTCACCATACCGCCGCACTTCTCACATCTCGGCACACCCTCGGAAGCCATCACATAATCCAGATCATAGAACTGACCGCACTTCATACAGTAATTCTTCATAATGGTGCCATGGAGCTCATAGACTTTCTCTGAACCGGCTTTCTGATGCAGTCCGTCAATGTTCTGTGTAACAACTGCTTTCAGCTTACCGATCTTCTCCAGTTTCGCCAGTGCCTTATGGGCTTCATTAGGTTCTGCCTCTCTGTAAACCATGGTTGACTTGTAAAAATCATAGAAAATCTCCGGCTTTCTCATAAAAAATGTATGAGAAAGAATCTGTTCCGGTGAACAGCCGTATTTGTGAACGGTATTGTAGATACCTGTCTCACTTCTGAAATCCGGAATACCGCTTTCTGTAGATACCCCTGCACCACCGAAAAATACAATATTATCCGATGCCTCAATCATTGCTTTTAACTTGAGAATGTTTTCCTGTTCACTCATGAAATCCGCTCCTTTCATTCCGCTGGCAAGTGAATGGTGTAGTTATTTCGAAAACGATGTACTAGTTTCTTCTGTTAACCCCGAACCCCTCTGGCGCTGACCGGCGGCCACCTTTGCTCCATGTCTTTAAGGTTGATCCCGGCCGCATCCAGAAGTCCTTTGTCGCTGATCTTCTTGAAACATTCCAGTGCATCATCCGGCTTTTCATCCAAAAGCCATGCCCGGCCTTCCAACATCAGATAATCATCATCTCCACTTTCATACCAGGCTTTGTGAAACCACTGTGCCGCTGCATCAGCCTTTCCCATACCCACAAGGAGCTGTCCTTTGAGCGCCATCAGATCCGCCCCCTCCGGTTCGATACGAAGGGCTTTCTCGATGGCTTTCATGCCCTGTCGTACTCTGCCCAACTGCTCATCCGCCATCGCTTCATAATAATAGCCGTCTGCTTCTCTGCCGTTCAGCACAGCCGCCTGCCGTCCACACACTTCAAGCCGCTTGATTTCCCTCAGATCCGTACATGTCTCACACATCAGCGCCGAAGCCAGTCGTTCGCATTCTGCCAGACACGCCTCATACTGATTCCGGATGGTACTCTGCAAAAAGATATCCACACAATCATACCGCAGCAGACTGTTTTGTCCAGGGTTGTCTGTCATACACGCCATCAACGGTTGATAACGGGCATCATCATCTTCTACAACCTCATAATACCGCTCTCCAAAATGTGCTGCAAATATCTGCTTCCGCTCATCCTCAGAAAACAGCCATGCTTCTCTGACGTCTGCCCGAATATTACCTTCAAGGAACAGAGACGGACGCATGATCTTCTTGCGCACTTCTGCCCGCTTATAGTACCCGATCACAGCCCAGCCGCCATCCTGTGCTTTTACAAAGACCACCGGTATGTCCTCCAGACTTTCGCTCTGAACCGTTCCCTCATAAAAATCCTCAAGGTTGATACAAACATCCGTATTCTCTTTCCTTGAGCGTGTCAGGGCATAACACCTTCCGTTATAGTCAAAAAACTCATTCATTAAAAGGGTTGACACATCTTCAATCCGCACAACAAGAATCGCCATCTCTCACCCTCCCTTCTAAAAATGGCCGCCCAAAATGCCGCAGATCACTCTGCGATAACGGCATCTTGCGGCAGCCATACTCAGATGTTGCTTATTAGCATTTCTCCGGTTCCGGATAAGTCTCACCGAACAATTCCACTGTCATAGACTGGATCTTCTGCTCTTCAACCGGTTTATCCTGCCATCCTGTTCTGACAGATGCAATCTTATCAACGACATCAAGACCTTCAACAACCTTGCCGAATGCTGCATACTGTCCATCCAGATGCGGTGCATTGGCATGCATAATGAAGAACTGTGAACCTGCTGAGTTCGGCATCATGGAACGTGCCATAGACAGAACACCTCTTGTATGCTTCAGATCATTTCTCACACCATTCATGGCGAATTCACCCTTAATGCTGTAGCCTGGACCGCCCATACCTGTACCCTGCGGATCACCGCCCTGAATCATAAAACCGGAAATAACTCTGTGAAAAATCAGGCCATCATAAAAGCCTTTCTGAACGAGGGAAATAAAGTTATTCACTGTATTCGGAGCGATTTCAGGGTATAATTCTGCCTTCATCACATCTCCGTTTGTCATTGTAATTGTTACAACTGGATTTGTCATTGTATATCTTCCTTTCATTATCATTCTGCAGCCCTTCAACCTCTTTGCAGCTGCAAAATATCTTATTCTTCAATAGTTCCATTGTACAGAAAAAACCCCTTTCTGTAAAGGGGCTTTTCTTGTTGTACCGTTTTCCCGTTACATCAGTTTTGTACTTTCAAGTTTTTCGATAAACGCTTCATTGAGTCGGATAATCGGCTTTCTGAGAAGCAGACCGAGAAGCAGGGACGGGATCAGATATAATGCCATCTTAGCCATCTCAACCATGTAATAATTGCTATAGAATCCGGCAATACACTCACGCATCGCATTCATACTGTGTACGAAAGGCAGCAGTGGATATACAACCTGGAAGAACTTCGGTGCACATTCGATTGGGAATGTACCGCCGCTTCCGGCTACCTGCATAACCATCAGTACAACAGCAACTGCCTTACCGATATCGCCAAAGGAAACCGTCAAAGCATAAATAATATTGACATAGATCAGACTAGAGAAACAACCCGTGATAATAAACATCAACGGATGTTCACACTGAATACCAAGGAAATACAAATCTCCCAGACAGATCAGTGCACTCTGCAGAATGCCGAGGCAAACCAGCAGGATCATTCGTCCAAAATAAAGCTGATGTTCCTTTGGATTCTTTAGTCTCTTCTTCGCATTCTCTGACACAGTAACTTTCAGCATAGCCGCCATTACAACCGCACCAACCCAGATGGCCAGTGTTGAATAGAACGGTGCCATTGCAGAACCATAGTTCTCAATCGGATAAATCTGGTTCTCATGAAGTTTTACCGGAGAAGCAATGAATGAAGCCATGCTCTCAGGACTTTCCTCCAGAAGATCGGTCAGGGCATCCATACTGCCGCTGTCTGATACTTTCCTGGATGCTGTGGTAAGTTTGTCAGAAGCATCTTTTAACAGATTCACCGAATCTTCCAATGTTTTCTGAACATCCGACAGATCCCCGGATGCATTGTCGGTGACACCTGCAATATCCTGGACACTGTCATTCAACGCTGTGAACATAGATGTAATGGAGGAATCTGTGGATGACAGACTGCCTGCCAGATCATTCAGACCACTCTTGACATTCTCTTCATAGCTTGTCTTTACTTCTTCAACGGAATCCGTTGTCTGTGCGATCAGATCATTTATTTCTTTCTTGAGATCCGATGCATCCCCGGTCAGTGTTGTCAGACTGCCGGCGGCTTCATTGATCTTGTCCCGAATGGCTGTCTGTCTTGCAATCGCCGTATCGATCAAACCATTGATATCTCTGATGGCTGTGTTTAAAATCTTCAGGGAATCAAAATCATTGCCGATGTCTGTCAGGGAATTTTCTATCTCTGTATAGCGGTCGATCACATCCTGGATTCTGTCTGACACGGCATATAAAGCATCGGCGGAGGCCTCCGCATCTGTATTATAAGAATCCAGCGCTTTGCCCACCGCATCTGACACAGCTGTATAGAATTCCTTGTTCTGTGCCAATGCATCAGAAATCGTCTTTGTGGTACCTGTCAAAGCGCTGTTTAATGAATCAATGCCCTCACCGGCTTTATCAAAGGCTTCAACACTGTTTGCCGCACCAGAACCGGACTGCTTCAGAAATTCAGTGGTTGAATCCAGCATCAACGCACCCGATTTTGTCAGATTGGCAAAGGACTGCACTGTATTGGCCGCACTGCTCAAATCAAAAGCTACCTGGTTCAGGGTTTTTGACAGTTTGTCTGCCAACTCCTGATCATCTTCATCATCAGCAGCATTACTGACAAGCTGAATTGCCTCCAGCGCTGTTTTTGAAACGGTTTCAATGAAAGTGTCATTCACCTGCTGCTGTACAGCGCTGGCACCCTTTTCAGTAACCTTCGGTGCAATGGCATTTTCCTTCTCATTAATATAATAAATAATCTGAGGATGTGTCACATCACTGGTAAAAACACTCATCATATCCTTGGTAAAATCCTCAGGAATAACAAGGGACGCATAATATTTGCCGGATTTAACTCCATCGGCTGCATCATCTGCATCTGTAAAGACCCAGTTGAAATTGTCATTTTCCTTCAATGCCTTAATGACATCATCACCAAGATTCAGATCCACGTTGATCAGTTCACTTGTATAACCTGCATCCTCGCTGGCCACGGCGATTTTCAGGCCATCCGTACTGCCATACGGATCCCAGCTGGCTGCAATATTGAACCATGCATAAAGAGTCGGAATAACAAGAATACCCATGATAACGATCATGGCAATAACGTTATTATGAATCTTGTTTAAGTCATTCTTAAAAACACGCAGAATATTCTTCATTATTCCTTCTCCTTTCCACGGAATTTCTCAAGCATTTCATCAAAGGACATACCTGCAATCTTCTGCTGTTCTTGCAGATTATTGTGAATAAATTCAACAACGATCAGCCATACAGCGATAATAATGATCGAAAGGATCCACAGGACAAGGAATACGATCTTTGATTCCAGACTGAACATCAGAACAAGGAAAATCAGCGGAATAATGATGATCGCCAAGAATCCGAAACGCACCATCTTCTTATAATTGCCTTCAAAGGCCTGTGCCTTTGCAGCTGTCTCTTCTCTCAGATTGTCAACAGACAGAGATGCCTTCAAAATCATTCTCAGCTGTTCATGACGGCTGAGTGTTTCATCCGGTTCTTCACAGATCATAAACTCTGTCTCTGAAAGCTTTCTGTCAAACAGACGGTTCAGACCTACCAGGGCCGGTCTGAGGCCAAGTCCGATCAGCAGTGAAATCGGCACATAGCATAACAACAGAATCAGTATATCTTTCTCATAGACATGTCCATATACACCTGCTACACATTCTCTCATAGCACCGACGCCATACGCAAACGGCAGGAACGGGTGCAGGTTCTGGAAGAATGCCGGTGTCATTTCAATCGGGTAGGTACCTGATGATCCCGGAATCTGAAGAATAACCAGGATAACGCACAAGGCCTTGCCGATATGCTTGAATGAAATAGACAATGCATAAATAATATTAACATAGACAAAAGAAAGAATCATACCGAGAATAACCATCCTTGCCGGATGCACGACCTGCGCCCCCGGAAGCAGCGTATCACCCAGGCACACAATAAAGCCCTGAATGACACCGATCACGACATACAGCAGCCATCTGCCCATATACATCTCTGATGCCGTATAGTTTTTCATAGATTTGTCTCTGTCTACTTCCATCTTAATGATCGCGATCAGAACAATACCGCCCACCCAGATTGCCAGGTTGGAATAGAATGGGATCATGGAAGAACCGTAATTCTTCACTGCAAAATAAGTCTCTGTATCCAGTTCAACCGGTGATGCCATAAACTCAGAAATCTGGTCAGCATCAATGTCTTCCAGTTTGAGCAGTTTGTTATATGTATCGGAACTTACAAGCGCATTCATATCACTCTGAATGTCATTCAGCTTGCCGCTGACACTTGTCAGTGCAGAGGTTGTACCGCTTAAAGCGTCCCTGATATCCGCAAGACTTGTATCCAGCTGATCAAAAACCGACTGGAACTGCTCGGAAGCTGTCGGTACGCCATTGAGCAGACCGGACAACTCACCCGTCAGACTTGAGAATGTATCCAGTGTTTTGTCCAGTTCAGGAATGACATTCTGAGCCATGGAAATCCTAAAAGCATGGATATTGCCGATACTGTCAGAAGCAATTCCTGACAGCTGTTCACGTGTTGCGGATGTTGTGGAGATTGCATCCGAAATGCTGTTATTGCCTACAGTCAGACTGTCGATCAGTTTCTGATTCTTGTTGTTCTGCTCCTGAAGACTGGCAATATTGCTGTTCAGTCTGTCAATGATATCATTGGCAATCTGTCCATCCACTTCATCAGCCACATGATTCACAAGATCCTGCATATTGTCCAGGATCTCACCATTTAATGATACAACAGAATTGGCTGAATCCAGTGCATCGCCAACCGTCGTATTAATCTTGCCTGCCTTGGCTTCCAACTCTGTCAGCCCCTCTGAAGCAGAACTATGTGCCTGGTTCAAAAGTAGCTCTCCATTGGAAAGTGACCAGGACAGGATGGCGGAAAAATCTCCGGCTGCTGTTCTCGTATTCTGAATGATCGTATCCGCGTCATCCAGAGCAGATGCGCCTGAGGCCGCTGCGTCATCCAGTGAACCTGCTGCCTTCTGGGCATCTGAAATCAGATCCTTGGTAGAATCAGAACTGTTGTTAAACTTGTCCAACAAATCTTCGTACGCCTGAATATTGGCATCTGCCTTCTTCAGCATCTCATTGATGTCCGTATTCACATTGCCTACAGCATCTGCTACATCTGTCACAGAATTTTTAACAACATCCGACACAGACTCTGCTGCAACCGATGAGAATGTACTGTTGATCTGAGACTGGATCGTACTTGCACCCGTACTCGTGATCTTCGGTGCAATGGCATTGGCTTTCTCATTGATATAGTATTCCAGTTCCGGTGTATTAAGCTTGCCTGAAAGGACACTTAACAATGATTCACTGAAATTGTCCGGAATAACAATCGCTGCATAATACTTGCCGGATCTGACGCCTTCAACGGCTTCATCTTCCGACACAAAGGTCCATCCCAGCTGATCATTTTCCTTCAGATTCGTAATGATCTCGTCACCCGCATTGATCGAAAGGCCATTGCTCGACGCCTCCTGATCATTATTGGCAACAGCTACCTTAATACCAGAGGTGTTGGCATAAGGATCAATGTTTGCAACAATATTGAACCATGCATAGAGCGACGGAATGATCGACACACCTATGATGACCAGTAATGCTGCCGGGTTGCGCAAAATCCGCTTCAAATCTCGGCGAAAAATCCTAAATGCATTTCTCATAAAAATGCTCCTTTTTCATAAATTGTTCCATTAATAGATAACATGTTGATTTTCTCATAAAAAATATTATATTAATGGACAGCATAATTTACAACCATCAATCACTTATTTTTTGTTCATTAATGGTCACTTATTTTCAAAAGTGTCTAATTGTGATTTATATCGTTCAACCGGTGACTTTGCGTGCCGCCTACAGCTGCGTCTTGTCCAATCTTTCGATGATTTTCTTATTCATCCGGTCATAGGAACGCCACGACTCATGACTGTCTGCAATGCCGACCTTCTCACAGATATACCTGATAAGCCCCATGACATATTGCATAAAGCAAAAAAGGAATCCACTCGGGATTCCTTCTCTACTCAGGTTTTTATAAATCATGCAGAAGATGGGAGTTGAACCCACACGAGTGTTACCTCACTAGAACCTGAATCTAGCGCGTCTGCCATTCCGCCACTTCTGCGTGCTCACTTATAATACCAGATGCTTTTGAAAAATGCAAGCCTTTTTTTGAAAAAATTTAAATTTTTTCAAAAATAATGACTTTTATCGTATCGACGGACTGCTGCGCTCCGGAGAAATTATTCTTTGAATGCGAACATACGCTGTCCGATATAGTTAAATCCGGTGAACAGACACATACCGGCAAGCATGGCTGCATTCTCCTGAATCTTCTGACCGGCGCCGGATAATATGTACATAACAACCGGTTTTGCAATACCATAGGCCAGCACATAGCATACCGCTATGTTAATGATAAATTTCGCCACCTGTTTCCATGAACGTTCTTTATTCTGGAATGTAAAATACTTGTTCAGGAAAAAGCTCAAAATACTCGTCAAAATATAATTGGCTGCAGATGACACCCAGTAACTGCAAGATGCCAGATTATACAGACCAAACATGATGGCCGTACCGACAACGGTGTTAATACAGCCGACAATGATAAATCTCAATAATTTCTGATCAACCAGACTCAATATCTTTTTAATCATTCTGCTTCTATGCCTCCTTGATTTTACCGGATTTAAACTGTTCTGCCTCCTCAATCGGATGCATCAGCCCGTCTTCCACCCACACATTATTTTCCAGATGAATTTTATAAACACAACAGTTTGAAAGTCCTGACCGCCAGAAGTCTTTCAATTCACAGTGATTGATACAGCTCATAATACCTCTCAAAGCAGCCCCATGAGAAGCAGCCAGCACAGTATGTACACTTTCATCTGATGCCGCCATTTCTGACAGCATATCCAGGAATTTCTGTGCACGGGTCTGCAGTTCTTCAATACTCTCTGCACCTTCTGGCGGAATATAAGACTCCGGTGCATCAAATAAATCCTTAATCAGCGAATACGGCTTGCCTTCATCTACACCAAAATCCATCTCACGGATTCTTGCATCAGGCTGCACTTCTTCAAATGTTCTGCCCGAAACGATGGCTGCCGTCTTTCTTGCCCGCACAAGTGGACTTGCAAAAACTCTGTCGAATGTAATATTCTGCTTTTCAAACCACTCCGCCGCAATGCCTGCCTGCTGAATCCCCTTGTCATTTAATGGAATGTCGCTCATTCCCTGTATGAGACAGCGTTTGTTGAAATCTGTCTCTCCATGCCGTATAAAATATACAATCATCTTCTATTTCCTCTTCCTGTTGTTGTTTACATAAACCAGATTTCTTTATTTGTCGACGACACACTGACAACGCCTGCCTGCAAAAGAGACATCACATCTTCCTTGTCCGACACAAGCCCTCCTGCAATAACCGGAATCTGCGAAATTCGACAAACTCTTTTCACAACCTTCGGCATCAGTGCCGGCAGTACCTCAATGACATCCGGTCTTGCCCCCTTCACATGCTTCTGAATATTCTCGTAAGCCATAGAATCGATGACAAATAAACGCAGCACCGATGTAAGTCCAATCTCGCCTGCATGTTTGATCAATGCAGGTTTTGTCGAAATAATACCGTCAGCTTTTGTATATTTTTTTATAAAATCAACCGCTACATCCTTGGCAGAAAGGCCATTGATCAAATCCAGATGAACCAGTGCCATCTTTCCTGCCTGTTTCACCGTATCTACAATATCCGCGATATTGCAGATATCTCCATATAAAATAAAAACAACCTGAATGTCACTTTTCAGACATTCCTTCAGGCCATTATCATCTTTTATGGCTGCTATAACCGGAGAATCCTCCAGTGCATCTTTGAACTCTCTGTTCATTATTCTATCCCTCATTCTGTCATCATTCCTGTTTATGCTGTCTCAGAACAATGCTCATCCTTCCTCATCAAAATCTATGATGCCCTATGACGATAACACACTTCTTGCTAACGCTCATTATATAATGAAATTTCCTGCTTCGCAAGACGAAACACCAAAAAGGCTGAGGCTTCACAGCGTTATTTTTTTTACATCTCCCGTATAAGCCGGTGCTGTACGATCCAGTGTTCCCTCTGTGGATGCCACACAGGCTGCCACAACGAGGTCACCGGTTGCATTGGTTGCTGTATGAATCTGGTCAATAATTCTATAAATACCTGTTACAAGACCAATAACTTCAAAAGTTCATCCTACAAATGAAGAAATTAATAAATTGTAAACAGTTATACTCAAACCAATATTAACAAGAGGAATCCTGTTTACAAAAGATAAAACAGCCGGTACATGTTGATCCTAAAATCAATATATACCGGCTAATATTTTATACGGCAGCATTCGCAATCTTCAAACATCCCACTCTGAATGTACCTATGTATATTTACCTCTTCTGCAGCCTATTCTGCCAACGTATATATTCTGTTGTATTCCTCCTCACTTTCATCTTTAAGATTGCAATAATGCCCTTTGATATCCAGCGACTGAATTTTACCTGTGTCGGCCAGTCGGTTAAATACATACCATGATTTTCCGTTGTCTTTTAAGCTTAGAACTGTATTATAGGCATCTTCTCCATCAATGACATATTCAGTTCCATCTGTATACTTCAATGTGATGTTGTCAGGAACATTCTCGATATTCTCATCTGCTGTATCTGACATAGTAAGACCAATCGGCGACACCTCTGCTGTATCACCGTTTTCGTCCGTCAATGCAACACCATCCAGTTTGTCCGTCACATCAAATGACACGGATTTCTGATCCAGAACCGTCCATTGTCCTGCATCCTCATTATCTTTTGCTTTTATCAAATCCAGACGAATACCTTCATTTTCCTGCAGATTGCCTGTAAAACAAGCCACTACATGAAGTTCTGTATCTGTACTGATATCTGAACGCAGCAACAATCTGCTGTCCAGTTCTTCTCCGGATTCTGAGTATATCGTTGGGTTTACCAGTCCTCCATTCGGATTTGAATACCAATTAAAATTAATTTCACCATAGCCGGATTCATACCAGTCCTTAACTCCATCCGGATTCGAAATAGTATAAGACAACATGCCATTGCCGTTTTTGTCCACCACTAACTGCTCAAAGTCAAAGGTATATCCACCAACTTCCACTGTCGCATCCACATTCTGAACATTGCCGGACAATAATTCATTCGCCGTCACTGAATCAACTGCCACACGCTGTGAATCCGGGTCGTCCAGCACTTCCCCGCTGGAATTTGTACGCTCAGCATGATTTGTTGAAATACTCTTATCACCCAAAGCCGCATCCGCAAATGTCTCCACATCGCTTTCTGATGCCGGACTTAATTTTGCTTCAATAAAATGGATAGCTTCTTCGGCATAAGTTGAAATCTCTGTAGAGAACATGATACCTGCCACTGCACAGAACACCACTGCTGCCGCTGCAACGCGAGCCGGATGCCAATGTCTGTTTTGGCTATCATTATTTTTACCGTATTTACTCCGATTGCGGGTTTCCTGTCCGTCATCCTGTATTTTATCTCCTTCAGCATTTCTATTTTCTGTCATCTTCAAGACCTCCTCAAGTACATCGTCAGAGGCGTGAAGACAATCCATGGTCTCTTTATAACATTTTTCATCGAATTTTTTTCGGCTCATCATTCGGCCTCCTTCAATATTTTCTTTAATTGCTCCCTGCCTCTTGCAATTCTTGTACGGACAGTTCCGTTTGGTACCTGCAAAAATTCTGCAATTTCCGCTGTCGCATACCCCTCATAATAATACAGATACAGAATCATGCGATATTTTGTCGGCAGTGCCATCACAGCATTCAACATTTCCCGATGTTCCGGCTCCGGCATCTGCAAAGTTTCCATATAATCTTCCAGGGATGCATATTTCTGCCATGGAAAACGCAGGAAATTTTTGCATTCATTCAGGGTCACTCTGATGAGCCAGTGCTTGACATGTTCCTCCGATTCAAAATCCACATCGCTTTTATAAAATTTCAGCAGCACGTTCTGAGTCACATCATCGGCATCTGTTTTATTTTTTAAATAATTCATGGCAACTCGAAAAACCGTATCCATATACTTCCTTGCCAGACAGGTAAATTCTTCTTTCGTCAACATCTTACTTGTACTCTCCTTGAAAGGCCTTTCACCCATAATACACCTGATATGCCGAAAATGTTTCATTTCTGTCAAAATATTTTTATGCACATAAAAAGAGACATCGGCAGTTGGCCGCCCCTGTATGTTTCACAGGATGCCTGTCATTTCTGCAAATGTCTCTTTCTTATTATTTCAATATGCTATTTTCATCCATTCAGTTTTTATTCAATCTATTATGCCGCCTCAACTGCACCTGCTGCCACAATATTGACGCCTGTACCTGCCACATTTTCAAGGACAACATCACCGATAGCCACCGGTGCCTGAATTGTCACGCCTTTTAATGCTGCTACACATTCAAAAATCTTATCCTTCGGAATATCGGACTGTGTTTTGACATTGATCATCGGAGCAGCGCCGCCGCTGACTCTGACAGTTGTCGTGACGATACGTGTCGGATTAGTGACTTCTTTTCTGGCATAAATATCGCCCTTTTTGCAAGTGTTGCCTTTGACTTCTACAACTTCTTTACCATTCATTGTCACTGTGAGAGCGCATCCCAAAGGACAGCCGATACAGGTTAATTCTCTTGTTTCCATTCGTTATGCCTCCTCAATTTTGATTGTAATATGCTTCAAATCAGGGTAATCTGCCAGTTTGGATTTCTGCAGGATCACCTGCTCCATTTCTCCCGGTGCCATGACCGGACGTTTGCGTTTGCTGATGAGTTCATCATCAAAATAAGTCGCAATGGCACAGTTTTTATAAACATCTCCCACACGGAAACGAACTGTCAGAGTATCTTCCATTTCTGTCGGGCGGATATATTTCGGCACTGTGTAACGCACGCCATCTACCGGCAAAATTTCAACAGTTTTTGCATCGGCTGTCTTGCCCTCCTTAATATAAGCTGCAGCATTCTTTCCGGCTGTTCCGGCTTCCTGGGAAACATAATCCACCAGGTCATGCACATGCAGCACGTTGCCGCAGGCAAATACGCCGTCGATATTAGTTTCCAGACTGTCATTAACAATCGGGCCGGATGTAATCGGGCTTAAGTCAACACCGGCACTCTTGCTCAGCTCATTTTCTGGGATTAACCCACAGGACAGAAGCAGTGTATCACATTCATAGCGTTCTTCCGTGCCCGGAATCGGACGGCGGTCAGGGCCAACCTCTGCAATCGTAACAGCCTTTACACGGTCTTTGCCTTCAATATCAACAACTGTATGACTGAGTTTCAGCGGAATATCGAAATCATTCAGGCACTGAACAATATTTCTCTTTAATCCGCCGGAATAAGGCATCAGCTCTGCCACAACCTTCACTTTGGCACCTTCCAGTGTCATACGTCTTGCCATGATCAGGCCGATATCACCGGAACCAAGGATAACCACTTCACGGCCCGGCATATAGCCTTCCATATTCACCAGACGCTGTGCGGTACCTGCGGAGTAAATACCTGCCGGACGATAACCCGGAATATTCAACGCACCTCTTGAACGTTCACGACATCCCATGGCCAGAATCACGGCTTTGGCCTGAAGAAGAATCATGCCTTCCTCACGGTTCATGGCAGTGACAACTTTTTCATGGGAAATATCCATGACCATTGTATTTAATTTATATTCAATCTTTCTCTCTTTGACCTGTTCGATAAATCTTGCTGCATATTCAGGTCCTGTCAGCTCTTCTTTAAATGTATGAAGACCGAAACCGTTGTGGATACACTGGTTCAGAATACCGCCAAGCTGTTTGTCTCTTTCAAGAATCAGAATACTTTCAATACCGTTGTCTCTTGCAGCAACAGCGGCTGCCAGACCAGCAGGGCCACCGCCAATAATAATCAAATCATATGCTTTCATCATGCGCCCTCCTATAATTCCTTGTTGGTACCGATAACGATATTGGAACCAACACCGTTCTTTGTAATGTCAAACATGCTCATTGGCACTTCACGCTCAAGAATTTCCATCGTTCTCGGTGAACAGAAGCCTGCCTGGCAGCGTCCCATACCGGCTCTTGTACGACGTTTCACACCATCAAGGGAACGTGCCCCCAGCGGACGGTGAATGGCATCCAGAATCTCACCCTCCGTGATCATCTCACAACGGCAGATAATATTGCCGTATGCAGGCTGTTTCTTAATCAGTTCATTTCTTTCTTCCAGTGTCAGTGTATCCGGATGAAGAATGCCTTTTCTGATCGGATTGAACTTGTCGTTAACTTCAGGATTCAGCATCTCTTTCACCCTGTCTGCCACCATCACTGCAATAGCCGGTGCAGATGAAAGTCCCGGAGACTCAATACCTGCCACATTGATAAAACCTTTGGCATCTTCTGCTTCACCAATCACAAAATCATCACCGGCTTCATGGGCACGGAGACCTGCAAAAGATGTAATCACCTGACGAAGGGGTACATTCTTCACACTGAGAGAAGCGGTACGTCCGAGGGAATCCAGTCCGGCCTGGGTTGTATTAACCGCTTCTTTATCTTCCACATCTACGGCAGTCGGTCCAACCAGCAGATTGCCGTGAACCGTCGGGCTCACAAGAACACCTTTGCCCATCTTGGACGGCAGCTGAAAAATTGTATGAGATACATGCTTGCCTGCATCTTTGTCCAGCAGCATATATTCACCTTTTCTTGCTGTAATATGCAGCTTATGTTCGCTGACCATATTATTCAGTGTATCTGCATAAACACCTGCTGCATTGATGACAACTTTCGCTGTTTTTATCTCTTTTTCGCCGCTGTCTGTATGGGTCACTGTCAGCTCATAGCCTGACTCTGCTTTCTTAATATCATCCACCTGTGTATTCAGGAAAAATTCGACACCGTTGCTGCATGCATTTTCAGCATAGCCCATCGTCATATGGAAAGGACATACAATGCCGCCTGTCGGTGCAAACAATGCACATACAACATCATCACTGAGATTCGGTTCCATAGCGATCAGTGCCTCACGGTCAAGAATCTGAAGATCCGGCACGCCATTGGCCTTGCCTCTCTCCATCAGTACTTCCAATCCTTTCGGATCCTGGTCTTTTGTGCATACAACCATAGAACCATTTCTCTTAAACGGAATATCCAACTCTTTTGCAATCTGATCCATCATGGCATTGCCTTTGACATTAACCTTTGCCTTTAATGTGCCGGGTACAGCATCAAAACCCGCATGAATAATGGCACTGTTGGCCTTGGATGTGCCGCAGCAGACATCCTCCTCACGTTCAATGACACAGACATTTAACTGATATCTTGATAACTCCCTTGCGATGGCGCTTCCTGTCACACCGGCACCGATAATCGCTACATCATACATAAACCCAATCTCCTTTCTATTTCTGCTTAACAGCCAAACGGGAAAATAAAAAGCAAGGGAAATAGAGCGATTGTCTCGCTCTACTTACCTTGCTCTAATCTCCCGGTAATCACTTTATTGATTTGCTACCTTTATGTTACCACCCTCTGAGAAGAATTGCAACCTCTTTTCCGGAATATTATGTACAAATTTTTTGTTGCTTTTTCTCCCTCTTTCTTATCCTAAGAATGGGTTTATTCTTGCACAAAACATTTTCAAATAACCTCTCTGCCGTTCCTGGTCACTTTCAGACATATCGATGACGATATCCGGTATATTTTTCTTCTCCATATCTTCAAATACAATTCTCCGATTTTCCAGTGTCCTGTCTTCTTTTATGTGCTTTGGTGCACAGATTTCTTCCAGTCTCTTTTTCACATAGGGAAGGGCGTCATTATAACCGGCAATATAAATAATTTTTAAGGTACTACGCGGTAATTTTTTATTTTCTCTGCAATTTGTTCTTCTAATGTTCGAATTAATGGCTCTTCCATTTCAGCTCTCCTTTTCTTTTGCGTGTCATTCGCTGACTTATTTTTCTAAAGCCTCCAGCAATGCAGTGCAGCCTTCATAGACATCCCTGTATGTCTCCTCAAAATCACCTGTATACCACGGATCCGCAATAGACCTTCCCGGCCTGTCTGTAAAATCCAGCAAAAGTTTTACTTTTCCTTCTTTATCCGGACCGGTAATCCGCAATGTATTTCTGATATTATTGCTGTCCGCACACAACAGATAATCATAATATTGATAATCCTGCTTTGTCACCTGTCGGGCACGCTTACCGCTGAAATTCGTATAGGCGGTTTCACCAATGCCGTGTCTTCTCAATTCCGCCTGAGCCGGCGGATAAATCGGATTGCCTTTACCATTCCATATTTCTTCCGTACTGGTTGCTGCTGAAGCAATTTCAAACGCATCAGTTAAATCGCGTTTCTCCACCATGTCCTTTAAAACATATTCGGAAATCGGTGACCGACATATATTGCCGTGGCAGATGAAAAGTATTTTTATCATGATTGTAATGTCCTTTCATTTCTTTGTATAACTTTGCATATCTTTGCAAATGCCCATGATACACTAATTTCATTTACGTTAGTATGCCACGCAGCCGATTACAGGCACTAATAATCTAGCCTATTCTGGCATATGTTGGTATATCTTGTCATATTTTTGTCTACAAAATTGGTAAAATTATTGGTAATTTTCCTTCCACTATCATATATAATCAATATAGTATCCACAAACTTGTCATAAGATAATCCATCATCCGATAGATTGTAATTTATCGTTTTTAATTATTTTTCATCATCACAAAATACTGTGTATCTGAAAGTTCCATTGCATTTTAATATACTTCTTATATAACAATCTCAAGAAGCTTGATGATAAGAGATGCTTTTTAGATGTGATATTGATGGAAATACTATTTCATTGAAATCTAAAAGATACACATGCAAAATCCCACACAAAAACAAATCTTATTTTTTCTATTTGATATTTGCCTTACTTCCATTTTCAATATTCCCCCAATAATTATTTATCATATTGCCTATTTCAAAAATTGTAAATTGCCACTCCTGCTATTCCAATTCATGCACCTCTTCTTCCAACTTACAAAGATATCCTATAATTTCTTCGTATTCCGGCATCTTCCCATATATCATATTATGCATAGCTTGGTAATCTTCTTTTAGAGCTTTATGTATTCGTTCTCCTGGCACAAGCATAATTGAACCTAACGTTGCAGTCTCATAATGTGCACTCTTTGCATAATAAAATTTCTGTTTAAATGCAATATCCTTTTCTAACAATTCCTCTCACTCTACATCTTTGTAAAGTTCAATTGTTTTCGCTGTAAGATTCAGATTCCTGGACTTATATCTCGCCTCCAACCATGATACACCACACGGTTTTAAATAAAAAAGATGCCTGCCACCAGGAAAGACACCTCTCTTTATCCAACATAGATATTTACATATATTTTAATAATTCCTGTTCTATACTAAGGACATCTGGAAAAATCAACTTCGCTCCCTTTCTCTGCAATGCTAAAACTTTTCCTGCTTTATCCTTTATCTCCTTTTCCAATCTACCATCAACACGAACTGGTATATTGGCAACAGCGTCCAGATACTCATTTTTCATATATTTTTCTGTAATCGGGCACATATTTTGAATCAAAAATGCCTTCTCATGACCAAGCACTTCTCCAAAAACAATTGTATCGCACCTATGATACTTTTGCATTTTCTTATTATAGATTCCTTTAAATTTAGAGGTCTGTGATGAAAATGGTATCATCCAAAACAGCTGCGTATTACTATCCTGGAATGCGTAAAAGCATGGTCTATCATGTAACTGTCCATTTACCTTTTCCTTATTCTGCATCAAATAAGAATCTGGAAAATCCTTAAAGTATTGATCATCAATATAATAAAAATGTCCTATTTCCATTTCTTCTCCTATCGTCAAAAAGAGGCTCTGTCCTCTCGAACAGAACCTCAAAACATTTGAACTCGACCTTTTCTAAGTCGCATATCGAGTAGCGACAAACATTTGAACTCGACCTTATTTGAGTTGCATATCGAGTAGCAACAAACATTTGCAGTAATCTCTTACTGTACTTAAAGTATACATTCAAATGTGCCGCCTGTCAAGGTCAAATATAAGTTCAAATCACAGCTTGCGGCTGCATTAATATTATATGTCCGTATCCAATTAGATATTCATTTTACACGACACTGCTAGACCATTCAACGATTGCCCTTACAATTTAACGATTGCTACTACCATTAAAATCTGCACTTCTACATCGGCTCATTTGCATTCCCTCATTCGTAGTATTACCGTAGTCTGCCACTACTACACTTCCCACGATATGCCCACGTAATGCCACCTAAAGCCTTGTTTTTACTGACTCCCCACAGTCCTGCCGTGGCAGATAAATAATACTTTTGTCTTTTATATCCCATCTTCCTGCGAAAGATACCAATACGTCACAAAACACATGTACTGGCTAGCTTTCACTATCTATTTTATTTTCCTTAGAACACGTGGAGGTGAGTGGCAAGGCTGTATAGCAGCGACTTCGTAAGATATCGTTTCAAACTCACCTGTATGATTACCGGTGAGAAGAATCCAATGACTGCTATTCAAGTGTTTTCAGAGATTGGCGGTGATACATCTGTCTTCCCCACAGCAAAACATCTCGCAAAAAATCAATTGTAAAAATTTATGAGCATATTACTTCTCTTCTAATGTAACTTCATTTGCTGGAATTATAAATTTTTTCAAATACTTCTGCATGTTTTTATTATATGCATAAACATAGCAGCCCTTTATGCCACGAGCTAGAATTGTAGTATATGTATTAATAATTAGTTCTTTTAAAGTTTCCTTATCTGTTCCAGCTTTTACTTTTGAATCCTTATAATTCTCCAAATCTATTACAATTGAATTACTATTGAAATCATAGTCAATCTCTTTGCCAAATATAACTCCCACATAATTCATGTCATATCCCTGAGTAGTGTGAATGCAGCCAATTGTACAATGTGAGTCCTGTCTGGTAACCCATGATTCATTGGTCAAATTCCAAATATATTTATGATTTTCAATCAAAATATCATATTCACCATTTTGAACAAGTAAGTCATAACAAGACATATCATCCTTAGGCTTATTCTTTTGTTTTGTTTTCCAGTCCCATGAAAATCCTGCAACCGTTTTGCACAATCCCATTTCATCATCTTTTTTACGTACAGTTTCAACAAGTAAATTGACATCATCAAAAATCAGAAAATCGTAATTTTCCATATTTTCGCGTTCTTTTCTCCTGCACGCCATTACATCCTTAATATACTGAAGGTAAGTATCTCCACCCTCACATCGCATTTGAGTCTCAAGAATATGCTCATTAGTTACATAATTATATTTTTTCAAAGTATTTTCATATTCATCATGTGAAATATCAGATGACTTTACACTCTGAGTTTTATCATAAAAAAGAATAACATGCTTCGCTGATTTTAAAATCCATTCCAACTGATTCGTTTCCGTTGGTTCTAAATCTAAGAATCTGCTTACATCATCAAACGATTTATATCCTGTAAGATTTTTACGTTTCGACAATCTGTGCGATTCATCAACAAAAAGAATATCATACTCTTCTTTAATTACATCTGTTGGACCTATAACCATTTCACTTACAAGCCCATTCCCACACTCTTTAAATACATTTTTTATTGTTCCTCTAATTCCTGGCATAGGAAAAACAAATCCTATTTTGAAGGCTTTTCCACCTCTTTGTGTTTGAATATATTTTTTTAATCTTAACAAAGTATTACGTTTACTTTCATCGATATCATCTTCAAATGTGTCCGCTTTAATATCTAACAACCTATCATCTATATTAATCGCATTTACCAATGAATTAATAATACTGATTGCCAAAACTGTTTTCCCTGTACCTGCACAACCCTGAACAAGACTAACGCCCCTTTGATCATTAGCAAAACTATCTATAATTTCATTAATTATATTTATGCTTACTTCATTCTGTTCCCCATTCAGTGCATTATAAGGAGAAAACTTAAATATATTTTTGTTTTCAATAATTTCAAGAGAATTATTTGCAAGCTTTTTATCAAGCATTTCCTGCCATAGAACAGTAAACTGATTTCGATAAAATTTTCTCTGATAATAATCATGTATAGCTTGCTGACCTCTATTTTTATTCAGTATATTCTGAAATTTTCCATCAACCGAACAATACTTTATCAAACGCTGCTCATAATCTAAAATAACTGATTTATTAAAACGTCCATCAAAAACAATCTCTATAACTTGCAAGTTCTTTTTTTCTTCATTTTTCAAATGTTGACTCATTCGAGCTGCTGCGCTCGTAGTTTCGCCTATATAGAGGTTAGTATCATCGTGAATAAGATAGACTACCGGCCAATTTGTCCCCTTTTGTAATTCTTTTAACTTTTGCAATCCATGTTCATTAAATTCAAACTCTTTAATTCCATCCACAACTACCATAGCAGCACCTCGCATCATTATAATTTATCGTACTTATCACTCTTGCCTTTGGACTTTTCAACTGGATATTTCTCATTGTTTTTCTCTATTTTTGCTTGCACAATTTCATCCAAATCTAATCCACATGCATCTGCCATCAAAATACAATAATTCACAACATCTGCAAGTTCTTCTTTTATCTTTTCTATTTTATTCTTTGAAGAAGTATCTGCTCCACTCCACTGAAATACTTCCAATAATTCTGATGCCTCCAAAGAAATGGAAATTGCCAAATCTTTTGGATTATGAAATTGTTTCCACTCTCTGTCATCTCTAAATTTAATAATTTGATTAATTGTTTCCTGTGTCATATGATTCCCATCCTTCCAATTTCAAACATATTTTGTATTAGACTGCATTTCAAACCATTTTATAAAAGCTTCACCCTAAAGATTATTCTAACTTTTAATATTCAATCCTAAAATAATCCAAATACGCTTTATACTTATCCTGTGCAGTCAGACAGGTATCGGTCAGATAGACTTTTTCGTTGTCCCATTCCTTCAATCCACGATAATAGAACAACTTCAAATTATCCTCAATAATGAACGGAACAATATTGTATTTCAGACACTCCTTAAACATGATCAATCTACCCACTCGTCCATTACCATCCTGGAACGGATGAATTCGCTCAAACTTCACATGGAAGTCAAGAATATCCGCAAAGGTCTTTTCTTCTTTGGCGTTGTATTCCGTTAGCAATGCCCTCATTTTATCGGCAACTTCTTCCGGAATGGCGGTATCCATGCCGCCGACTTCATTCGGAAATTTCTTATAATCGCCAACAGCAAACCTGTTCTTTCTGGAATCACTGGTGCCATTCTTCAAAACCAAGTGAATTTCTTTGATGAACTTCTCCGTCAGAGCTGCTTTTGCGTGATCAATAATCACATCAATGCAACGGAAGTGATTTGCTGTTTCAATCACATCATCCACGTTCAGCACTTCTTTTTCTACACCGATGGTGTTGGTTTCAAAGATATATCTGGTCTGATCGTGCGTCAAACTCCAGCGTTAGTGCTTCAATAATCAAAACCATATCCAGATCTCTTGTTGCCCTGAAATTTACTTCATTGCTTTCAAACAGAATATCACAGGCTGCGCCACCTATTAAAACATACTGTTCTTCATAATCTTTAAAGTACTTCTGAAATGTGTCTAATCCCTTGACCATACATATTTCTCCAACATCTCATTAATAGAAATATCTACCCGTTCCTCTTCTTGCTCTTCTCCTGTAAGTGACAATACTACGCTCAAGGGATCTTGAAATCCTTTTCCTAAAAAATCAATGAAATATCCCAGTTCCAAAACAACACAACCAATTTCTTCCAATTCACTCACTTGTTTTTCCACTTTCACTCCACTATCTTTCAGTTCTCTCTTTGTTACTGCATAAGTAGGATAAACATTATCGGACAAAAGAGAATACTCACACAAAGCAGAAATACCTGCTTTCTTTTCAAGTTTCATATCTTTTCTCAATATAAATCTTCGGATCACTGGATTTCTTAACACACTCTCAATCTGCTGCCATAATTGTTCTCGTTCATCCGGAATATTGATAACTCTTGATTTACCTTTCATGCCCAACACATTAACATTTAAATATTCCAACTCATCAAAGCACCGGCTTGCAGATTTTGTTGACACTTCCAAACGTTTTGCCGCACCAGATACTCTCACTTCATTCCATCGTTCATAAATGGCAATCAGAAGCATTTTTTGCGTCAAAAATGAAATCAAATGAACTGGTGGCAATTCTCTTTCATTTTCCTTACTCAGCAAATAACCAATAAATGGAAGAAATACTTGCTTTCCGTCTATAACAAAAGGAATTCCTTCTTCCATCAATTTTTCTTTTATATAAAATGTAGTTCGATCAAGAAATATTGCACAGTTTAATCCTGTCATTTTTTCTACGCCAGCTCTGTCTCTACGTAACATAACAAGTCCAGCATCATCTTTGGGATGAATAGCCATCCATAATGCACCGTTCGTCTCTACTGTAAAAATATCATATCTTCCACGATATGCTAACGGGAGCTTTTTATAAACCTCTTTATTCTCCGTCATTATTACATTTTGCCGTAATGCTTTTTCCAAAAACTCTTTCATATTAACCGCCTTTTTATAAACGCGACTCTTTTTACGTCACATTTGCAATTTATCATATGTTATTTAATTTTTCAAGTAATATGTAATCACATTATCTAAGAAAAAAGACGCAAGATCCAACCTGCGCCTTTACTATTCTAACTAAACCGATCCGGTCTTCCAAAGGTATAAATCCGGAATGCCCTGTTTTGCAAGGGATTTCGGCCACTTTTATTTCTAGCAAATCACTAGGTTTTAGTGGAATTATCAATAATAATTCTATGTACACTCTCGCTATCAGCAAATGGTAGATTTTATCTTGAGACTTACCATGGTCTTTAGAGAAATAATAATCCATTTTATATAATAATTTTTGTAATATATCCATTGGAATAATTTTTTTCTGTAATCCATTTTCAAGTTTATCCAAATATTTTTTTCTAAATTCTGCCGAACCAATATATCCTAATAAATCTCTAAAATTATACTTTTCTCGCATCAAATATTCAAATAAACAGGATAAGGCAGCAATATATGCATTCAAAGTGCTTGATACGCCCATTTTTATCCCTACAAGCGAGTCAAAAAACTGATCAATATCATATAATGATAAATCGAAACATTTATTTAATAGATCCCTCTGCTTTAAATAATCTAAAAAGTTTTTCAGTTCTGTATCATACTGTTGATTTTCTCTTAATAAGTTATTTAACAATCTTGTAAATTCTTTTCCCGTTTCCATTGACTTTCTATGCTATGATAGGGACCACCATACGACAAGGAGCACACCAAGGCGCCCAAAAATCCAAAAGGACAGGTTTATCAGAATTCACTACTTCGTTCTGGAAATTATTTTTATTGATATTAATTGCAGTCATTTTATAATCCTCCCTATCATTTCTTTGTGGCTTTATTATAATCTGAATTTTATTTCTTTTCTGTGATATCATCACAAAATATCCCAACTATGAGAAACACGCTCCGCGAGTTTCTCAAGTTATCGCGGCCTCTACACTCCGTTTCGGTCGTTGCTAAACAAGCGCCACTGGCGCTTAGCAACGCCAAGGTCTCGTGCAAGCACTGACTTTGGCTCGTTGCTCGCGTAAATAAAAAACCCTGTTGCTCACGCACCAGGGTTTTGATTTATCCATCCATATTTAACACAAGATTAGGCTTCTATTCAACTTCTGAAAACTGATCTTTTCCAACATTACATAATGGGCATTCAAAATCTTCCGGAACATCCTCCCACTTTGTTCCTGGTGCAATACCACCTTCAGGATAACCTTCCTCTTCATCATATTCCCATCCGCAAACGTCACATACATATTTCATTAGTTTGTTCCTCCTTATAAATATATTAATACACAGCATATGTTACTGTTGTATCTGAATTATTTTGTAATCTTAGCACGAATGTCAGGTGTTTTTAGCATTTCCAGAACCCTTGAAGATTGCAGTATGCGTATACTTCTTCTACATATTCTCCACCACAGAGGCAGAAATCCGCAATAGGTTCCTATCCCGGAATTAGCTGTTTTCTATAAATACCTTGATTTGTATTTAGTGTAATCCATTCCATGCTTATTAGGATTCATTATTAATTATAATTATATATCAATATTAATTTATTATCAATCGATAGTAGTAACAATTCTTATTGTTATAATAAATTAACATTACTGACTACTTTTTGTTTTAATCATTTAAGCATCCTTTTTTCGTTCAAAAACATATTCTACATCTGATGATAAATCAGAACGGAATGAATAACCTAGTCTATCAAATTTCTTAATATCCTCGGGATTTTCAATACTGTTTTCAGCCATGAACCTAACCATTTCACCACGAGCCATCTTAGCATATGTACCTTTTGTCACCAGTTTATCTCCTGATAACTCACAAAATGTAATCGTAATGTATCTATCCTGCTGTGTCAGATATTTTTCTATACATTTAGAGTATTCTTTCGATGCCAGATTGATTATAACCCTGCTGTTATCAATCACTGAGCGGTACAATAAATCTCCCCAGTACTCATACAGATTTTTTGTTTCCCCTATTCCAACCTTCGCCTGCATTTCCAAACGATAAGGCGTCACACCATCTCTTGGTTTTAACACACCATAAAATGCAGATATTATTCTCAAATGATTTTGTACATACTCGAACTGACTGTCCTCAAACACGGATGGAGCCATATATTGAAAAGCAATTCCTTCATATGATAACACAGCTGGAGTAAGTAAATGATAAAGATCCATGTTTTCAAATCTATTGAAGTTCTGTTCTGCAATTTTGTCATTACATTTCCATATAGTCTTCAGTTCTTCTTTTGACTTACTTTTCAACCAACTTTGTATCTCAGTCGTCTTTTCAATAAATTCAGGCAGTGCATCCGGTGCTATGCTGTCAATATCTGTAATCATCTTTTTAGCAGGGGATAATATTATCTTCATTAATTTAATTCCTTAAGCATATTTTCAGGATCATCTGCAGCCTTGACTTTATCATTTGCCTTTATAATAATCCCCTGTTCATCAATAAGATATGTGGTTCTTACTACTCCCATAGAGACTTTTCCATAATTTTTCTTTTCTTTCCATACATCATAAGCTTCAATAACTTTCCGCTCTGGATCTGCTAAAAGTGTAAATGCCAATCCATATTTTTCCTCAAATCTCTTATGAGAGGATACAGAATCCTTACTGACTCCAAGAATAACTGCACCTTTTTCGGTAAACTGAGGGTATCTCTCGGAAAAACCACATGCCTGTTTCGTGCATCCCGCTGTATTATCCTTGGGATAGAAATATAAAATCACTTTTTTTCCTGTATAATCCGATAATCTATGTATTTTCCCATTTTGATCGGGCAACTCAAAATCAGGTGCCTTAATTCCTACTTCCAACATTATTTATTCCTCCCTATCTGTAACTTTCTCTTTTTTTGCCTTTTCTTTTCTATCCCCGGTAATCATTTTATGACCTGTATATATCGCCATTACCATACATAACATAGAACTTAAAGCAAAGTATTTATGACTTGATTTTAGCTTTTTATATCCAGTGTAATAAGTCCCAAACATTGTAATTAATGCTCCAACTGCCCAATATTTATGTACTTTCATGTAATTCCTCCATTTTTCAGTGTATTCATTTTTCAGTGTATTCATTTTTCAGTGTATTCATTTTTCAGTGTATTCATTTTTCAGTGTATTCATTTTTCAGTGTATTCAATTGTAATTATACTCTACTATATTCCTATGTCAATTTGATAATAGCGCATTCCTATAAATTTTTCAGAATATCATGGTATATCTCGCCATTGCAGTTTTGTTATCATCCTGCAAAAATTTAATCTCCGGAGCTTTTGTAAGCCGTCCCATTAAAATCACTTTGTTCATCTCATTTTCCTCTTTTTTTTCTGATTTTTGTTTTTGTCTCTCACATATACAAAAGAAGAACGGTGTTTTTACAGGGTGTTGGCGAATAGTTTTTTATTTTTGCGCAAAAAAATAGCTATAAGACTCCATTTTTGAAATCTTATAGCTTTGCTATTGATAATATTGAGTTACTATTAGTTTTAATTATTAGAATTTTTTTCAACTTATAAATTTTTCCCAAGTTCATATGCTTTCTTCATTATATCCACATGTTCCTCAGCTGTATTTGCTGCAGCAATTCCACCGCCACTGACCATGCCTTTTAAGGAAGCCTTTTCAAAACAATCTACCCAGCCTTGCAACCCATTATAGGCTTTCTCAAATGCGCTTTCCTCATTCTCTGCCGCAGTTGCAATCATATAGATATCTCTGAATAAATAATCTGTCGAATATAAAGGATTCAATCTATCAAGAAGTGTTTTCATCTGACCGCACATCTCATAATAATAAATTGGGGTTGCATAGACAACAATCTCCGCATTCTTTACCTTTGCCATAATATCTGCAACATCATCCTTCAGTACACATATCCCAGTCCTCTGACAGGATAGACAACCGATACAATATTTTATATCTTTTCCTTTCAAAGAAAGAAGTTCCACATCATGCCCTGCTTCTTTTGCTCCCTCTGCACACTCATTTGCGAGTATCTCAGAATTGCTCCCTCCTCGAAGACTTGTCGATATGATCAATACTTTTTTTGCCATAATTAACCAACTCCGTTTTCTTCAAAAAATTTCTGGATTTTATCAAATGGGATCACATCCAGATTATCGTAAAGATCTGTATGAACAGCCCCTGGAATTGTTAGCAGCTCTTTATTGGATGTGTACTTGCTGTCCTTAATCATATTTTCATAAGCATCTTTTCCAAAATAATAGCTGTGCGCTTTTTCTCCGTGAACAATGAGGACTGCACTTCTGATTTCATTGCTGTACTTTAATATTGGCTGATTCATAAATGACATACATCCAATACTATTCCAACCATCCATGAATCTTGGATTGCCTCCACTTTCCCCCGTAAAAGAAGGATCAAATGCAATGGTAAGATATCCTTTTTCAGCTATCGTCTGCGCATACAATCCGGAACACTGTTCTTTGACTGCACCAAATGGTCCACTTACAGCAATCGCTGGATATTTCCCAAATACATTTTTCGGCTTATACAAATCTGCAGCAAGTGTGATTCCATAACGATTTACAAATATCACTTTCTCATGATCTACTTTTTCACTTTTGGGAAAAGTTTTATCCCATTCAGATACTAGTTTTAATTCTTCTGTTTTCAACATAAATATAACCCCCATATGCAAATTGTCCTGTAAATATACTTTTTTCAACCTTCCTATTGTAATTTCCCATATTCTTCACCACTTACCGGTTCAAGCCATTCATTGGAACTATTTTCGCCCGGCACCTCTATTGCAAGATGGCTAAACCATTCATCCGGTGCGGCGCCATGCCAGTGTTTCACTTCTGCCGGAATATTGATGCAATCGCCTGGCTTCATTTCTACAGCATCTTTCCCTTCTTCCTGATAATATCCTCTTCCGGCAACACATACCAGAATCTGTCCTCCGCCACTTTTTGCGTGATGAATATGCCAGTTATTTCTGCATTAAACTGGACTCCCCCTCCGCAATCCCTTGTAGTTGCTGGCTTTAACGGCATACACATTTGTGCTTTGTGCGAATCTTTTCTGACGAGCAGTTTCTACCAGGTTATTTTTCTATTTCTTCCTCGTTCCAAACCTCTTTTGCAAGGTTGAATACTGCCCATCCCTTTGGCCATCCTGCATAGAATGCTATGTGGGTGATAATCGCTGCGATTTCTTTCTGTGTTACTCCATGATCCTTTGCATTCTGTAAATGGAATTTTAAAGAAGAATCTGTAATTCCCTGTGCCATCAGTGCTACGACTGTGATAATGCTTCTTGTCTTTAAATCAATATCTTCATTGTTCCAGTTCTCTCCGAACAGAACATCATCGTTGAAATGTGCAAACTCCGGTGCAAATGTTCCCAGAGCATTTCTTCCTGCTGTCTGTGTAATCTTTGCCATGACATCAAACCTCCGTCTTTTTATTTATGGTAATTTGTTATACTCTTCTTCCGGTAAAAACTCCAGCCATTCGTTGGAAGCTCCCTCTGCTGGAACTTCAACAGCCAGATGCTGGAACCAGCTGTCTTTCGCTGCCCCGTGCCAGTGTTTTACTTCTGGTGAAATATTTACTACATCTCCAGCTTTCAATTCACGAGCTGGTTTTCCTTCTTCCTGGTACCATCCTCTTCCACCAGTAACCAGAAGGATCTGTCCACCTTTATGATGGATGTGGTATGCATTGATTGTTCCCGGAGCGAAAGTAACCAGACCAACTGGTACTCTCTCTGTTGTAAGCATATTCAAATAGCATTCACCTGTAAAATACTTTGCGAATGCTACGTTTTCTTCACCGATTGGAAATACGTTACCTCCACCTAAGTCTTTTTTCATCTGTTCGATATCCATAAAAAATTCCTCCTTACTCTTTTTATTTTATGATACAACCTGAAGTAAGCTCTAGGTCAATAGATTTTGCAACTTTTTACATAAAGTTCATAATTTTTCTGTGACAGTTTGCATTTCAGGTACACTCTATTTCTTATCGGTATCATCATACTCCCATATTGCTTTCTATGTCCAATACCTATTATTATGGGTTGCTTAATGCCTTTTAAGCATAATCTGTTTCTATATCACAATGCAAAACAGATCTGCTGTATTCTGGCAGACCTACTTTGCATTATGATATAGCTTAAATCTGTTTGATAAGATTCAACTCTTTCTTGGATAGTGCTTTTTTTAACTTCTGGTTTTCCTTTATTAGATTTTCATTTTCGCTTTTCAGTTTCTGTAGCTGTTGCCGGAGCAGATTCATTTCCGCTTCCATCGCCTGACTGATAATGTTTCTCCTTGGATCCACCATACCAGCCTGCTGTTCCATTGCTGCATCAATCTCACTTCGTACAATCGGATTCTTATAAAAGAATCCTCTGGACAGCCCTGTCTTTTGCATCAGTGCTGGTACGGATACTTTTTCTTTTTCCAATACCATTGTCCGGATTGCCAGGATTGCACGTTCCACTTTCTCTTCGCTTTTTCTTTTATTCAATTCCAACATCTTGTCGTATTTGTTCATATTCTTCTCCCCATCCGTCCAGATTCGCCAGGATAATCTGTGACATAAGATTTCTTACTTCCCGTGTTTCATCTGCAAGCCTCTGATTACTCATTTTCCGGTAATACTGGACACTTCTCACTCCTTTATGTCCGAGGAGCTTTGCTATGGTCCAGTCATCCACATGGAGTTCTGTCAGCTTTACCCCATAGCAGTGCCGGAACATATGTGTTCCAAATCCGAATAAGTTCCCATTGTCATCCCGGATATCTTTTTCATAGATCATCCGAAGCACTTTATCCTGCAAGGTTCGGTAGCTGATTGGTTTCTCCGGTTTGTTCTCGGCTGCAAAAATATAAATGCTTTCAGGATAATGCTCATTTGCATAACTGACTGCCTTTCCAATCAGCTGTGCCAGCTCCCGGCTGATCGGTTTTTCATATCTTCTTGTTTTCGGCTGGTATATGATAATCATATCCTGACTCCCATTCTTATAAAGGCAGTCTTTCCGTAAGGTCAGCGTATCGGAAATTCTGGTTCCTAACATCTGGTGTATAATCATCGCCCTTGCTATCTGCACTTCCATTTTCACCAGATGGGCATTCAGCCTTTTCAGCTCACTGTCTGAATAAGATTTGAATTCCGCTTTTCGTTCTGGTGGAAAATCAGATTTCAGGAAAAGTTTTGTCAGGTGTGGAAAATTATAAATCTTTCCAATTGTTTCCAACACATTTCGGATCTTTAGCAGGTCATCCCGGATACCCTTTCCTCCGCTTGCTTCTACTTTGATGTTTATCAAAAACTGCTCTATGATCTCCCGGTCAAGCTCTTCGCAGGTGCTGATCTTGGAATGCTTTTCATCCAAATACTTTGAAAATTTATTCATTGCGGACAGTTCACGTTTTATACTGCCAAGGGCTTCGGTTTTCAGATGATGGTAAATTGCTTTTTTTACTTCTTCCCGAATATCTGGTTGCCGGATTCCTCTGAAATTTAGTGTCTTATGGTTGACAATCGGATTTGTCCGCAGGATAAGCGGAAGCCTTTCCAGATGCCAGATATCCTTTGCCAGCTCATTGGTTTCTGATCGGTCCAGTGTAAATTCCAGAAGGCTTTCAAAATACCGGATCAGGGCAGCTTTTTCCACCGATTCAGTCTGAATGTTCGTCACTTTATGCTTCGTCAAAGCCCTACCGTTTTGTATCATCCACATTTTCAACTGCTTTATCCAGAAGTCTTTTTCTCTGTCAAGCAGGCTGTTTTCCTGATGGGATGACTTCTGAAAAAATTCACATAAGCTGTTAAAATAATGCCTTTCCCTTTTTATGGTCAGGATGGATACCTGCGTTCCACGGTAGTAAATGTATTCGACAAATTCTGTCTGAAGCTGGTTTCCCGGCAGTTTATCCAGATCAAAATATTGTTCCTTATTCAGCTTTTCCTTTTGCTCATCGGTAGCCAGCTTATAACATTCCAGTTGTTGGAATTTCAGTTTATTATCCATGCTTCTCTCCTTTCTGTATACAGGCAAGCAGGCTGTTTTCCTCTTCCTCAAAGTATGCGTCATTTTCTTTAGCAATTTTTCTTGGCATATAATCTATATACTGCATGGTCATTTCCTCAAACGTATGTCCCAGATAGTCCCGGATGCTTTGGATTGATACGCCATGCTCATAAAAATTGGTTGCTACGGTATGTCGGTAATCATGAGACTTAAAAATATATTCTCCATTCTGTATGCCTATCTGGGAGCAGTATTTTTTCATCTGCCCCATGAAGGTGCTTTTGGAAAATGCTCCACCTTTCCGATTCCGAAAAATGTATGCTTCTTTTTCGGTAGGGTGCTTTTTCAGATAAACCTGCATCAGACGATACAATGTTACCGGAATGGGAACCCTTTTATAATTTTTCATTTTCACCTGGTAGACCTTCATCCAGCAGTCACCATTCTGGATATAATACGCATCCCCTTTTAAGGTGCAGACCTCACTGATCCGGAGTCCCACACACCAGAGATGTAAAAACATCATTCTCAGGTGTTCAGGAAACTGTGAGAGGTTTTGGATAATTTCCATATACACATCCTCTTCCACACTTCTGTCATGGTGGACTGGGATCTGTTTTTCCAAGTAATACGATGCATAAAACGGAACCTTTTTTATATACCCCTTTACTTCCAGAAATTTCATAAAAAACTGTATTCCCGAAACATTGGTATTAAATGTCTTTGCTCCCATAGCACCATTCTGCAAATTCTTTAAATATACATCAATCAGGCTGGCATCACACTTGGTAACTTCCAGTTCGCTGATCTCCCGCAAAAAATTTCGAATGGTTCGGAATCTTTCGTACACCGTACTGAGCGCCAGTTCTCCGATTCCAATTTCGTACTTCATATATTCCTGAAGCAGCAATCGATTCTTGGGCTGTAGAACTTCCTGAAATGATATTTTTTCTATACTGTCACTCTGGTTTATTCTTTCTTTGGCAATACGAAACCGCTCTAAATACCAGATGGTAGCATCCCATCTTGTTTCATCAGTTTCTATAAAAATCACTTTACGGGCAGTTTCCACAATGCTCTTCAGTCGTTTTCGCCGTTGCTCTTTCTCGACTTTCTGCTTCAGGTAGTCCTGAAATGCTGTTTCCTGTTCCAGCTCCAGAAGCTGGATATCTGTAATCTGCTCCCGGATGCAAAATTCGTAAAAAAGCTGTAGCCCGGTCAGTTTATATTCCCTCAGTCTGGAAATTTCATAATTCTTCAGAATATATTCCAGCACGGTAAAAATCTGACGTTTCAGTTTCTCACTGGCTGCCGCTTTAAAATTCCAGACCATGTTGCTCCGACACCGTACCGTTTCCACACTCTTTACGATTACAGGATCTGAGTGGTATGGAACAAAAAGTATTTCATTTTTATATTTCCATTCACATTCCCTCTGTCCAGCCGGAGTTTTCATCCGTTCCCGGATGTACGCCTGCCGTATCCGGTCGAACGTTCCGGTATATCGGTAAATGTAATTTCGCTTTATCAGCGGTGTTATGTATAATTCAAATTTCATTCGCAGTTCATAATCTATTTCCGAAAGATGTTCTACCATCTCATCTGCCAGAAACAGCAGAATCTGTTCTGTAATGGAACTTCCTGCTTCCTCTTTTGCAAACTCCCGGATTTCTTTTCGTAGCTGCTCAATCCGCCTGCTCCGTTCTTGTTCTGCCTCTATAAAAGACTGTAAAAACGCAGGCATAAAAACCACCTCCTATAGCAATTCCTCAATCCCATACAGGGAGGAGTGTTTCTCGTAGAATTCCTGGCTGGCATCCAGCAGTTCATCATCCACAATGTCCAGATAATTGATGGTTGTCTGGATGTGGCGGTGTCCATAGGCCAGCTGTATCAGTTCCAGCGACCATCCTGCTTTTCTCCGCTCATTTCCAAAGTAATGCCGGAGCATATGAGGCGTGATCTTAATCCCTGTTTTCTTATCCATTCTTTTTAGCATGGAGTATACTGCTTCCACGTTCATTGGTTTTCCGATATTATCCCCGGAAATATTCACAAACAGGCTTGTCTGGTGCTGAAGTAGTTTTCGGTACTCTGCGATATACAGATTTAAAAAGCCGAAGGTATCTTTGCTGATCTTCGCACTTCGGTATTCTGCATTCTTTGCTCTCGCGCCATTTTCATTGTCCTCACGGAAATATACCCGGATTATGTGGTTCTGATAATCAATGTCCTTACTGTAATCAATTCCTAAGATCTCACCGATTCGGTAGCCTGTCTCTGCCAGAAGCAGCATGAGAAGCCGATCTCTTATATTGGTACACGCTTTCAAGATTTCCACAATTTCATCTTTCTTTGCTGCTCTCGCCTTATGCTCTTCCTCTTTTAAATAGCCTTTGAAACTCTTTGATCGTATGCTTTTCTTTACGCCTACTGCATCCACGGCTACAAAATAATTATAGGACAGGACTTTCAGCTCCCCGAACTGCTGGTACTCTTCTTCTATAAAAAGATAGAACCTGAACACATCTCTTAAGTATGCGTTGCAGGTTCCATTGTTTGGAGATCTGTGATTTTTATCTCTGGTATGCTTCCCGGCTTTCAGCCAGTATAAAAATTCCACAAAGTGATTTGTCTGTTCAACATAAGGCATTTGATATACGTCTGTCAATTCCTTTTTCTTTCCATGGATGTATTCCAGATAGTACAGGATTGCAAGTGCGGAGCGCCGCACCGTATTCGGTGAACATTTACTCCGTATCTTGTGCATCAGATATTTGGTTGGAAGCAGGACGATATCCAGTGTTTCCACATCTCTGATAAAGAAATAAACGGTGGAACCCTCTCTTTCTTTTTCCAGTTCATATCGTCTCATTCCTGCTCACTTCCTTTCCTCTAACGCTATACACAGTATACCCAACTCATGCCGATAAAGCTATCACAAATACCACCAATTCGGTCAAAACCGCTCCTGAAATACCACTAAACTTTTTGTCTTATTTTCTGTCCAGATCTGGGCAGAACCAACAACACCACGGATGTTATCAGCTGTAGTAACGCTCCACTTTCCGGCTTCGGATAAAGTCCTCTACTTCATCGATTTTTTCTGCCATCTGGCACTTTGGCAGGGCGTCCAGAACATCTCCCCGGTACTTTCCTTTCTTTGCCGCTCGGTGGTCTAAAATGGACACTACACAGGTGTCCTGCTCCGTCCGGATCGCCCGTCCGAATCCCTGGCGCAGTTTCTTCTGCATATCTGGAACAACAACATTTTGAATGTAGGATTCCAGTGATCGGTATTGTTCCCTTTGTGCTTCATGGATGGGGTCCGGTACAGCAAACGGCAATTTTACAATGATCAGGGACGATACCATATCCCCCGGAAAATCCACACCTTCCCAACAGGAGCCGGCTGCAAACAGAACGGCATTTTCCATCTTCTTAAACCGTGCGATTTCTTCCTGTGAGTTTCTCCATACCTGCACCATCGGAAACGGGATCTGATCCCGCAAAAGCTGCTGCACATTTCCCATCAGGGTATAAGATGTAAACAGTACCAGTGTATGCCCGTAAGTGGAACACACCAGATCACGGATCTGGCCTGCAAGTTGCTCGGCCTCTTCCCGGCTTCCCTTGAGCGTCGCTTTTAAATTCTCAGGAATATAAAGCAGACAGTTCTCTCTGTAACAAAATGGGGATTCTGCTACACACTCCCGGACTCTGCTTTTCTTTTCCAGCCCGGTCATCTGTCTGGTCCTTACAAACCCATTTCCGGCTTTTAAAGTTCCACTGGTGAGAATCGAGGGAAATCCCCTGTCCCATAAGGAATCATGGAGAAACCTTGGAATCTCTCTGCTAACAGCCATAAACACAGGATCTCCCCTGCCGTCTGGCTGAAGAAATAAAATGTATCTGGTATCCTTCTTCAGAAACCAGCCGAACAGCTCTTCCATCTCTTCCAGCCGCCGGAAGATCCAGTAAGGGACATTTCCAGCAAGTCTTTTAAGCATAAGACTGAGATTCCCCCTTACCTGCTCCAGAGAAGATCGGCACTTTGCCGGAAAATAGAAATTTTCTTTTCCAGCTATGTCATCTCCCATCCCAGCCTGATCCTTACGGATTTCCATTGAAAGTGTATTAAACCAATCCTGTAGTCTCTTACCTTCCGAACTTTTATGCTCCCTGTTTAAGAAATACGAGATTTCCTGCACATCCTCTCTTCCAATACTTCTCCCATCCATCTGGCTGGCAGCTTCTGGGAGCTTATGTGCTTCATCTACTACCAATGCTCTGTAATCTGCCAGCAGAGGCCGGTATTCATTCATCCGGTGCATGGCGTCTGCCAGAAGATAATTGTGATTGCATATCTGTATAAAAACTTCCTCTTTTTTGGAAACATCCAAATATTTCTGATAACGGCATCCTGCTTTCCCCGGACACTCCCTGGGGCAGAATTTCGGTACGCACACCAGCCTGCGGTCAAAACCGCTCAGGTTATGTACGGAATCTAAATCAAAGTTATGCCGGAGGGACTTCAATGCCTCCATCTGTGCCTGATTTTTATTCTTATCCCGGACTGCCTCCAGTCTTTGGGCCAGCCTGTAATCGCACACAAAATGTTCCTTTCCCTTGCGGACAACTGCCTTTAATTCTCCCTGAAGCAGATCTGCTTTTAACAGTACATCCGATAAAAAAGGAACATATTCCTCTATGATAGCTTTCTGTAAGGCAATGCTGGAAGTGGATACCACCACAGGCCGCCTGTCACATCCCGAATAACCGGAATGCAGTACACTATATTTCCGCATCAGGATGCAGGCAGTCAGATAGGCATAGGTTTTTCCAATGCCCACTCCTGCATCACAGAGCGTGATCTCATTTTTCATAAGGGCATCCAGCATTTCATGGCAGAGACGGATCTGTTCTTCTCTTACGTGAAGCCCGGCTTCCGGTAGAAGTTCCCGAAAGATTCTTTCCACTTCGCCATGCGCCCTTTTTTGATATTCATTTTTATAACACATTACTTCTCCTTGCCGGGAAGCTTATCTTACCGTACCCTTACGGACGGATCTGACTGCTTCCGGTGCTTTTGCTCCCTGCTCCTGCATTTTCTTTATGGCAGCATTTCCCCGTGCCATCATCCTTCGGATATCCGTCCGGGAAACATTCCATGTCCTTACCTTCTGTGGAGCATTCCTTACCTGCTCGGACAAATGCCTTTCACAGAGTTTCGGATAAACCACCATGGCTTCTGGCAATTCCAACGGATACTCGATCATGGGATGGTACACAATATCCCGGATCACCTGCTCATAGCTTTCCATCTGCATTCTGGCTGTACTATCCTGGTAAATATTTTTTCCTTTCATGGCACTGTAGACCTGCGATGAGATATATCCCAATGATTCAAAACTACAGTATCCATAAGGAGTTACACCGGAAAGGGAATCCGGATCTTTTAAGGCATTCAGATATACATCTTTTCCCTGGGCGATCAGCCACATCCGAAAATCGGAAAAGCTGTCATCACTGCACCTTGTTTCCATCAGAATACCTGCCGCTGTCCATAAGCCATACTTATAAGCTGCATCCCGGTAACTGTAAACAAGATTGTGGAATTGGAGGACATCCTCCGGTGTCATATAGAAGAGCTGCTGCTTGATCCACACTGCCGAAGCATCCAGATCGATGCCGCACACTTCCTTTGCTTTTTCAATCAGATTCCAGAATTGATCCTTGCTCATTCCACTTCTTTTTGTTTCTTCCATCTGTTCTCTCCCCTTGATGTGACGTTAATACCACAAGAATACGGCTGTAGTCTCCCACAGCCGCATGGTATCTGATATCAACGACACACTTCTTCATTGATTTCTTTTTTATCTTGCTGTTCCGCATTTGACCTCGCACCCCCGGAACTATCCCTGTATTTCTTCTGGGAAAGGGGACACTACAGGCGGGCGGCTGGCCTGCCGCCGCTCACAGATGTCCTAGGGGTCTTTCTGATTACAACCCGGAGTCCATCTTCCGCTCTCTGGCTGGTAACGTGTATCATTATCCCCCGTCCGTGATCCTGGCGAAAGGCTGCCACCGCCTTATTCACAGCTATGCTTTCTCGCTCCAAGTCTAAGAATCTTTACCCTATACTTAATCATGGCGCTCATACTGTCACGCTTCTACGGTTGGGAACGTACCTGTAGTGCCGATATTCACTTGCCAAAGAACAGCCGAGGGATGTCCCTCTGCTTACTAGCCGATGGCAGTGTATTTTTTTATTCACTTCACAAAAAATATTTTATCTTGCATCCCCGGATCTGTTTTTCTTCTTTGCCGGATTCTTTTGTTTTTCATCGTTCTTACGGCTTTCTTTCTGTTTTTTTGCTTCTTCCGGCGGCATCTTCATCACATGGAGTTCTCCGTTAAACAGAGTAAAAATTTCCGGTGACTGGTATTTTTCTTTAAATTTTTCAATCTGCCCCGGTGTCAGCGAAGTAAAATCATCTTCTGTCAGCCCTACTACAAGGAAAGTCCCGGCTATCGCATCATAGACCTGTCCATGATCATCATATAACGCCCGGTTCAGTGGCAATCCCTCAAATTTTCCATTGCCGTTTAAAAGGATTCCAACTTTATCATCAAACGGATAGGTCATTTCAATGTCACCGCCTACCGCCTGCTGCAGATCCTCCAGCTCATTGGGGATGTTCTTGACATAGGGAGCTTTCATCGGCTCGACTACCAGTACCGTCATCATTTCTTCCTGCATTTCGGACCCTTCTTTCTCATCCATCGTATCAATCCTCCTGTCTGTTCGTTCTAATAGTCAGCCGATGAGAACCTTTTGTTTTATTCAAATTTCATGGACTTTTTGATTTTCTCCCGTAACCTCCGCAGTCTTGTATAAACAGTCTGCTCCGGCAGTTCCATGTGATGGCTGATCTCCTTTGGTGCATATCCCATCATCTTCAGAACAACCATCTGAAGAGTTTTCTTGTCAGTCGATAACAGGATCTGGAGCAATTCCTCATTCTCCACGGTATCGAGCAGGGCTTCCACACTCTCTGGCTGAGACTCTCCTGATTCTTTTTCTTCCAGAAGCAGTTCCATACAGTCCAGAAGTGAGGTCTGATGTTCCCGGAATCTCCGCTCTGCGTTAAAATCGTTCCAGTCATACTCCCGGAGCTTCTGGATCGTCTCTTCATCCACGCCCTGCTCGCGCAGGATCTTCTCTTCCTCTGCTTTCCACTGGTTCCATCTATATTCTTCTTTTGCTTTGTTATAAGCCACTTGTCTTTTCCTCCGATCTGAATTTTTACGAAATCAAATCGGAGTGTGGCGGTGATCGACAGCGATATACTCTAAAAGCATCATCATAAAAACGGCTATCAAAAACGCCAAATTTCCGCAATGGAAAACTGGCATTCCAAAAACAGCCATTATTATACTGAATTACATAGAACGATAATGCCGATGCAATATTATACTTGCCCGAACGAAGAACAATAATTTTTTTTAACTGATGCAGATCATGTGAGCTTTGAAAAAGTAAACGGGGCACGATAAATTAACCTCCAATCGGCTACCGTGTCCCTGGAAGTCGTCATTGGTTTGTGTAAAAACAAAGAAACGGCGGCTCTGATTTCTCAAAACCGCCGTTATGGTAATAACTTAAAATGAGTGTGCAAAATTACCTGCCCCAACCAACGGTTTTTTCTTTCCCCTTAATCGGGGCAGATTCATGCGCTATGTAGTTATTCTTTCGTGACTGATTCTTTCAGCTGTTCATAGGTTTCTGTGCTAATATCATATTCGATCCGACAGACATCTTATTTCCCATCAAGCTAATATTTTTTGCTCTGCGTTCCACATAGCAGCATATTTTTCGCCTTTCGCAAGCAATTCCTCATGGGTTCCAGATTCAGCAATCCTGCCATCACCCATTACAAGGATTTGATCTGCATTTTTGACAATGGAAAGGGTATGAGCAATCATTACCACTGTCTTTTTTTCTTTTAGCAGATTGGCGATGGCCTGCTTTACGGCAAGCTCATTTTCAATGTCAAGAGATGCTGTTGCTTCATCCAAAAGCAGGATGGGGCTATTTTTCAGGATGGCGCGGGCTATTGAAATTCGCTGACGCTCACCGCCAGAGAGAAGATTTCCATTCTCGCCAGTCGGCGTATCGTATCCCTTTTCCATCTTACGGATGAAGCTGTCACAGTTAGCCTCCCGGCAGGCAGTCTCGATTTCCGTGTCCGTAGCATTAGGACGAGCGTGTCGGATATTATCCCGGATGGTATCGTCAAAAAGAAATATGTTCTGGTCTACCATAGAAACTTGCTCCAGTACACGCTCTGCGGCAACATGGTTAATGGGTTTACCGCCAATAGAAATCGTCCCGCCCGTTGCTTCATAATATTTTGCAATCAGGTTAAAAATAGTAGATTTGCCGGAGCCAGAGTCTCCGACAATGGCCGTGAGCTTTTGATCTGGCACCGTAAAGGTGGCGTGTTTTAGTACCGGTTCACCGGGAACATATGCAAAATCTACATTGTCAAATGTGATTTCATGGGTAGCTGTGTGAAGCGGCTCCATGCTGCCAGTTTCCTCCGGCTCATTCATTACACTCAAGATTTTGTTTTTCGAGATCATCAGGTTCTTATAACTGGTAAGGTCTACAAAAATCGAGTTAGCCAGCTTTGCACAGAACAGGGGCAGCATACAAATCAAAAGGTAGTCCACCGTGTTCAGTGTCCCTGCGACCCAAGGTGCATAGGCCAGCAAGATAACCAGCGGGCAGGACAGCCAACTCAAAATACCAAAGACCGCACCAATAGGAAGCACTTTTGATTCGTACACAAAGCTGATCCGGGAAAACTCCCGCATGGCGTTGATAACAGTTTTGTTCTTCATACCGCCTACACCATAAGCTCGGAAAGTCTGAATACCAGAAACATACTCAACAATGCTGCTGACGTTCTCCGCACAAATATCGTTCTTTTCTTTTCCATATTTCCGTACCATGCGGAAAGAAAGCCATAGGCCGGGGATTAAAAGAAGATCGGCTATCAGCAGGATAATTCCTGCCGGAACATAGAGCGTCATAACAAAGACAATCAACATCAATGACAGGGCAAAATTCTTTGCGAAATCTCCGACTTTATGGGTCAGGATTTTTTCGTAGTTGTTTACGTCGCTTGTAATGGTGTTGATATAATCGCCGGTCTGCCCCTGCGAAAATCGAGACAGTGGGATGCGCTTCAAATGGTTGCCCATAAAAAGCCGAATATTTTTGCTGACCGCTGCACCGCCAATCTGCGCTTTGGTATAGCCATAGCTGTAAATCAGGATACGAAGAAGAAAAACCACCGCGATCACACAGGTCAGAACCAGGACACGGTTCATGTCAAATTGTCCCGACCACAAAAACTGCATGACAGAGTAAAGCAGCATAAACAGGCTGCCGGAGAGAAGCCCTTCCAGAACAGTCCCGCCAACGCCAATATAAAAATTACGGTTCTTTTTCAATACATCATGCTCACTCATGCTGCTCGCCTCCCTCCAACTGATAAGTAATATTCCGGGCTGTTTCGTAGTCCTCCCACGCCTTCCGATAGTAAGCATTGTTCTTTCGGACTTCCTCATGGGTTCCGACATAGGTAATTGTGTGATTTTCAACCACTGCTACACGCTCGCACATCTTCAACGCGCTCAAACGATGGGCTACCACAATGACAGTCTTTCCCTTACAGAGATTTTGAATGGCTTTGTCAATCTCCATCTGATTTTCCGGGTCAGAGGCGCTTGTGGCCTCGTCTAAGATCAAAATGGGGGCATTCTTCAGGATAGCGCGGGCAATGGCAATCCGCTGTTTTTCACCGCCGGAGAAGCGAGAGCCGAAGCTGCCCACCTTCGTGTCATATCCATCCGGCAAAGACATGATGAAATCATCAATCTGCGCCTCTTTTGCGGCGGTCCGTACTTTTTCCAGAGTGGCGTTACTGCCCATGCGGATATTTTCTAAAACGCTGTCACGGGTCAGGAAGGTCTTTTGGAACACAATGGCGACATTTTTTAGGATATTATCATAATTGAGTTCCTTTACATTTTTCCCGCCAATCAGCACTTCGCCCTCCTGCACATCATAGAACCGAGAGATCAGCTCAATCACGGTACTTTTACCGGCACCAGACTGTCCCACAAGGGCCATGCGTTCACCATCTTTAATTTTGAGATTAACGCCTTGCAGTACATCGGTCTTGCCATCATAGGAAAACCGAACATTCCGAAGTTCAATATCGTGATTTTGGGGAAAGTCCGCTCCACCCTCATAAATTGGAATATCCAGTATCTCTTTGGTCTTAGTAACAGCGTTCAGCACATTGGCAAAATTAGTCCCCAGTTCCTGTAGGGGGCGTATTTCCGTCAAATACATGGAACCTACATAGACGAACAGCAAAAATGCGCTGGCAGCCAGTGAGCCTTTCAGGAAAAACATTCCGCCGATTGGAACCATCATCAACATCCCACATTCGATGATAACAACAAAGGCCGCATAAGGTGGCCCCATGCGCCGGGAAGTTTCATTCCACATGGCGTTTTCTTCCTGGATAGCGTCTGAAAACTTTTGAAACGATTTGCTCCCCATGTTATAGGCTTTAATCAATTTCATGCCGCTGATGTACTCAATCATAACCGAGTTCAGTGTGGTAATGGAGTGATTGGCCCGTTCCATCAGGTCATCCGTATTGCGGAACATCATCCCCATTACAACAACAGCAAGGATTAGCGGAACCAGGGAAATCAATGCCAGAGGAATATTGACGGTCATCAGATAAATAAAGATGACTACCGGCCCCACCAGATAGCACACAAGGTCAGGAAGGTTATGGGCCAGAAACAGCTCCAACTTTTCAATATCTTCATTCAGAACCGTTTTTATGTCCCCGGTGCGCCGTTCATTCAAGGCCCCTAAAGGCGCTCTGGCCATGTGTTCTGCAACCATGCAGCGCACTTTGAAAAGAGCGCCATAGGCCCCTTTGTGGGCTGCTACGCCGGAACAGCCAAACAGGACAAACCGCAAAGTTACCGCCACTGCAATCATTACCACGGTATGTACAACAAGTTCCTGCGTGCAGGTATGATTGAAGGTGGCGTCCATCAGCCGGTAAATTCCAATGTAAGGGACGATAATGCAAAGGCCGCTGACCGCCGATAGAAAAATTGCCAGGAACAGCCAGATTTTTTGCTCACCGGCCCAGTGGAGCAGCAAAGCTACTCTGTTTTCTTTTTTCTGTTTCATAGATCACCTCTCCTTTCCATCTGAAACAGAGAACAGCTCTCTCAATTTCGGGAGGGCATCCATTGTAACTGGTACATCATCGGGCATTTCGCCTTCGTCAAAATGCAGGACACGGGAGCAGGTACGGCAGACAAATTCAAAATCGTGGGTGACAATGAAAATAACCTTTCCCATATTGGACAACCGGCGGATCAGTCCCGCCACCTGCGTCATACTGTCAAAATCAAGGCCGCTGGTCGGTTCATCGAATACCAGCAGATCTTTCCCACAAATCATGCTAACAGCTACAGCTACTCGTTGCTTTTGACCGCCAGAAAGCGTGTTTGGATGGCGCTCCCGATATTGGGTAAGACCTAATTCCTCCAAAGTTGCATTTACCAGTGTTTGATCTGGATTGCGTATACCAAAGGAGCACTCTGCCTCCACGCTGTCAGCGAAAAGTTCATAATTCACATCCTGCATAACCATGTAAGAGCGTTTCAGCCTTTCCTTACGCTCAATCGGCTCGCTTTCCCACAAAAATTGTCCATCGCAGTCTTTGTGAAGCCCACAGAGAGCGCGGGAAAATGTAGTCTTTCCAGCTCCGTTGTGGCCGACAACACCAATCACTTCGCCCTTTCCGGCGGATAGCTCAATGTCATGCAAAATTGTTTGCTTCTTGTAACGGAGCGTCACATTCCGCAGCTCCAATACAGGGGTAGGCGCAGGCAAGTGGGCTTTTTGCGGGAATACCGCCTGTAGATCAACAGCTCGCAGCCCCATGTGTTCACGATCAGGTTCAGATAGCTGCCAAAATTCTTCCGGGGTGTATATTCCTTTAATTTCTCCTTTTTCCAGATAAACAATTCGGTCAGCCAACTCCATCAGGTAGTACAGACGATGTTCCGCTATCAAAACTGTTTTGCCCTGTTTTTTTATCAGCCGCAAATGTTCCTTTAGTTCCTGGATCGAAGTCATATCCAGATTAGAGGATGGTTCATCCAATAGATAAATATGTGGGTTCATGGCATAAACAGAAGCAAAGGCGATTTTCTGCTTTTCTCCGCCGGACAACTCAAAAATATTTCTGTTTCGCAGCTTTTGAATATGCAAATCTTCAGTTGTCTGCTCTACTCGCTCAGCCAATTTCTCAGGAGGGCGAGCTTCATTTTCAATTCCAAAGGCAATCTCACTGTCTGTATCAACATTGAAAAACTGCGTCCGTGGATTTTGGAAAACGGAGCCAACCTTAGCGGCAATCTGATACATGGGGATATTGCTGATTTCCTGACCATCTACCAGCACACGGCCATGAAGCTCCCCCTGATAAAACTGAGGGATCAGTCCATTCACCAGCCTTGTAATCGTTGTTTTTCCGCACCCGCTGCGGCCACAGAACAGGACGAATTCTCCGTCCGAAATTTTCAAATTGATGTCGCGCAGCCCACCATGTTCCTGCCCCGTATAGGAAAACGATACATTTTCAAACTCAATCAACCGATCACACCTCCTCGCACACATAATTCAAAAATCAGATAAGCTACGGCAACGGCCATGACGCCCCAATCGGAAATTCCGCATTTTATCTGGACAAGACAGGTGCGTGGATTGGGATTTTCAATTCCACGAGTGACAGAAGCAACAGAAAGATCATCCGCCGCTTTTGAAGCTGCCATCAATAAAGGCACATAAATACACTCAACCGTCATGCCCGGATGTGTTAAAAAGCCCGCCAGAGATGGTGAAACATCTCTCATTCGCATAGCGTCTGTGATATAGCGCCAGTCCTCTTGAATAGTTGGAATGTACCGTAGCATAACTGCCATAGGAATTACTAACTTTTTGGGTGCGTGGACACGGTTCATAGCAGACAGGAACTCATTGACTTTTGTAGTAGTCAGAACAATCCCGGCCAAGGTTCCGCACGCATATACCTTATGAAACAATCCTAAAAAGGCAATAAACATTGTCCGCAGCGTGCCTGTCATTTCTGCCATGATCCAAACTGTCAGGGCACAGATGACCGCATAAAAGCATACAGCCTTAATGACATATTTCCACTTTCCAAAGAAAGCCCCCAATACCGCAATCAGCATAACAAGGACAAATTGATATGCAAGTGAAGGAGCAAACATGGACGATAAAACACACATAAGAATAAGAAAGAGCTTGGCCCGTGGGTCGAGCCAAAGCCCTTTCTTGTGGCGGTTACCGCTCATGCTGTAATACCTGCTTTTTCAAACTGCTTTTTCAGCATTTTGCAGCCTACAAAGGCGCTGATCGCAGATGTAATGATAGCAGCGGCAAACATGGCAATCAGAATGCCGGTGTTAGCGGTTGCCTGCATGGTGTCGATGTAGCTCTGTTCGGTTCCATTACCCAGCATTGTCTGCGCCCAGCCGTTGGGGTCAGCAAAGAAAACGATATACGATCCAGTACCGCCGAGGGAAAACAGGACGTAAGACAGACTGTTGAGTTTCTTGCTTTTGTATTGCCCTGCACCCGCAACAAAGTCAGCGACAATCGCCATAATCAGATAGCCCAGCGCAAAGGCCCAGTGCATACCGGTCACGAACCAAATAATACCCATGATAACGCCCATTATAGAAAGACTCCAACGCTTATGTACTTTTGCAATCAGCAAAAGATAAATGGGGCCAGCAAGCAGCCCACCTCCTGCCGGCATGAAAAAAGTAAGTACAGGATTCGTTGCAAAAAAGACGCCGCCCACCAATACAAAAACAAATAATAGTGCAGTAAAAATACCTGTTGTTACAAGGTCTTTCACTGTCAGACCTTTGTTCATAGAATTTACTTGATTACTCATTTTGACCTCCTACCTTTCATTGTCTTGACTTGACAAATGGTTTGTGATATTCTCAAGTTAGATAGCTCTAACCATCATCTAATACAATACTCATTTATCGAACAACATTCAATAGGCTCCGGCGATGTTCGTCCGTTCCTTTCAAAAGTTCGTCTAATCGTTGCAAAAAGGAGGCGGCCTGTTTTCATGTCTGAAATTATTGACCAGTTTTATACACCGTTACTGATAGAACACGGTTTTATCCGTGACCCAGACAACCAGCAATATGGGGCATTAGGTGACTGCTGGAAACTTTCTCCCGAAGTTGGAGAAGGCACCTACTGGACTTATGGACAGAAAGACTTATATGATATTAAAATCCATAACTTTTCCTTCCACGAAGATTTCATGTTGGAATGCTCCATGCCGGAATGTCTGAGTATCACTCGGTATGACTCTATTTCCGGGGAGGAATTATCTCCATACCGTAGACTGTCTGCCGGTTGTATCAAAACATTTATTGGAGGCTACGCTCCATACAAGGCTTTGATACATAAAAATATTCCAATCCGTTCGGTTGGGATTGAGATTGCACCGGCATATTATGAGGACTACCTGAAAAAACTGTACCCGGAGGCACAGATCAATCCTGTGGATGCATTTCGGAAGATCGACCAAACATCCGACTTTCCAGAAATGTCACGGTTACTCACAGAAATCAAAGACTATCGCGGGGAAGGGATTGCAGCAAAACTTTTTTATGAGGGTAAAGTCGCAGAAGCTGTTTCAATGGTGGTGGAATATCAGAAGAAACATCCTGATAAACCAGCCCATAAGCTCTCTCAACAGGATATTGAAAATCTCCAAATAGTTGCCGCTTATCTTAGCGATCACTATGCTTTTGATATTCCTCTGGAACGGCTAACACAGATTGCCTGCATGGGAACAACAAAGCTCAAAAGCTGTTTTAAGAAATACTACGACTGCACCATCACGGAATATGTTCAACAGCGGCGCATGAGCCAAGCAGAATATCTGCTGGCATATACAGAGCTGACAGTCGGGCAAGTTGCCCAAACAGTAGGCTATTCCACTTCAAGCCGATTTGCAGAATTATTCCGAAAAAGCACGGGATTGTTGCCATTAGAGTACAGAAAAAACGCACAGCGAAAGTAAAATGAGCGCCAGAGGGAACTCTGGCGCTCGTAATTTTTTTCAGCCATATCCTCGCCACATTTGATTAGGTGTAAAACATCTACGGAATGCGCCATCAAATATCTCCCTGCACTTTGCGTTTGTCACTAAGATAGTGTAACTTCATCTGAACAGAAGTTTTTCATTCACATAATCAGCATAATCATACCTCTTAGCAAGCACAATAAGGTTATTCCTTTGTACAAACCGGAACGATACAATATTCTTGAGGTGAACGATTATGCCGATTGATGATTTAACTGCTTTAGGGCAGAAAATGCGGGAAGCCCGAAAGAATAAAGAACTGACACAACAAGAACTTTCTGATCTGAGCCATGTTTCTGTAAAGCAAATCGCCAATATCGAAAAAGGGAAAATGAATCCTTCCTATTTGATTTTGAGAGCATTGGCAAAGGTCCTACACATCTCTTTAGATACGCTTATAAATCCAGATATTTCTCTGGAGAATGAGGGTGTCAATCAGATGAAAATGCTTTATTCCAGCTGTCCGCCAGAAATGCGTGACACCCTGTTGCATCACACCCAGGAAACGGTGAAAGAACTGACAGAGTTGTCCGAGAAATTTGAAACGAATTGAGCCAGTGAGTGAAATTTAACGATTCTCTCACTGGTTCTTTTCATTTCATATAAAATTAAAATTTCAATCAAATAAAAAAATCAACTTACACATATCAAATTTCTTTTCATAGGTTATAACTTATATTCTATTTTAATTTTCAAAGTATACCATATCCCATGATCGTTCCGTTATTGATATCGTAGCTTCTCTGGTTCACGGCATCACTGGAGTTTCCCTCTACGGTGTATACGGTACTGCCCTCGGTTTTCTCCACGATTCCTACATGGTCTGAGGTTCCATCTCCGTTCCAGTCAAAAAAGATTAGGGTTCCGGGTGCTGGCGAGTATCCTCTGCTCTTCCATTTCCCCTTGCTCTGGAACCATGCGATTCCGTCATCGCACAGGGAGAACTTCGGCATCTTGCCGCTTTCGATCAGTCCTGCCTGATCCCCACACCAGCTGGCAAAGCAGGCACACCACGCCACATGGCTGTCAAATCCATACCATGACCAGAACTTCTGGCCTCCCTGATTTCCAAGCTGAGTCAGTGCCACGGATATGATCTGGCCGTTGCCTCCAAACAGGCCGGCAAACAATCCGCCGCTGGAATAATACCGCAGAACGTGAGGGACGTATTCTGGATCGCCATAGGCACTCCAGCCATGCGAAGCAGCCTGCTCCTTGGAAAACTGCAGGGCATTTTCTGCACTGTAGCCCCCGTAGTTTCGGAGCGCCCACGTTATGTATCCGTTGCCGTAGTTATACCCTTGCAGGGACAGCTTCAGCTTATCCATGTCCTGGGGGCTGGTGCATCCAGCTTCCTTCAGGCAGTCCGCATAATACTGGATTCCCACCTGTATGGAATAGTCGGCATCCTGGATGGCATTCGGGCTGTTGGAATACCGGGTGTTGTATGGACACTCACTGCTCTGCATGGGATCACTTCCCCGCCCACCGGATTCCTGCATCATGATTGCCTGTATCACGGAGACATATTCGGGGATTCCGTATTGGTTGGCATATTTCTGGATAGTTGCTGTATAGGAAAGGACTTCCTGACTCAATGCTTCGTTGCTCTCTGAGCTTCCCGAAAATGCCGCACCGCCAATGATTCCGACCATGATAACCAATAAAAGAACGATAACTGCTCCGGCGGCTCCCAGTGCAGCCATCATGGACTGCACGGTTTTCGCTGCCGCTTCCACGGCGGCCTTGGCGGCTTTGAAAGTATTCTCCCCTGCCCTTGCCGTTTTCTGTATTCGGCGGACGCTGTTGGAAGTCTGCATGGCTGCTTTCTTTGCCGCCTGCTTCGCTGCCCTTCGTTCCATCTGCTTCTGCATCCGGGCTGTCAGGGCGTTGGAACTGGCTGCCCGGATTTTCTGCTTTGGCTGGACACTAATCTTCGCAGACTGGGGAGCCGTCTTGATGGTACGCTTCTGCATGGTTTTTGGCTCCGGCTGCATCTTCGGCTTCTCCCTGATCCGAATGGTTTCCGGCTGTTTCTGACGGATGGCATTCTGCCTTGCGGTATCTGCGGCTGCCTTTTTCCGGTTCTGTTCCCGGATGGAGGATTGCTTCGTTCCTGCTAGTTCCTGCCCATTCTGGATTCTCGGTGTCTCCCTGGCTGCCCGGATCTTCTGTTCTTTCGTTTTGACGGCATCTGAAATCGCCTTTTGCCGCTTGGCTTTCTGAATCTGGACTTCCTGGTTTTCCCGTTCCTTGACCTTCACACGGGATGCCCCCTGTTCCCGGTTTTTTTGCTTCGGTGCTTCCCGACTGACCGGATCGGGAGCCTGTGTGTCCCCTGTTCCTCTGGCAGCTTCTTTCTCCGCTTCTTTTCTGCCAGCGGCTCTCAGTTTGATCTTCTCGTAGGAAGTCTGTGCTGCTGTCTTTCCGGCTCTGGTTACAGTTCTGCCAGTCTTTCTAGCAGCCCATTCCTCTGCGGATGCGACTTTTCCACTGGCATACTCGGATGGGGACTGTTCCCCCATGTCATTATCCCTGGCATTTGCGATGGTCTGGGACTTTTCCTTGCTCTCCAGTATGGCCGTCCGCATCAGCTCCTTCGGGATTCTGGAGGCAGGATTTTTAGTCTTTGGTTTTGTTGTGACTTCTTTGGTTTTGATATCCTTCATCTCTCACCTCCAGTCCCGATCTGTACTGCCCTTACGCTTCGCCCGGCTTGGTCGTCATCAGACGGTACAGCTTTGTATTTCTTGGGAACGAATTTTCAAACGGCACCAGATTCCCGGAGCAGCGGATCAGACCGTGTCCGGCACCCACATTGGTGATGTAGGATAACTGGTTATCCGAGATATTCAGAAGTGCCGCAAGCTCGTCCCGGTCGGTGGTTGCCTGATTCAAAAGGATTAGGAACTCACTGTTTGCCAGCATCAGGCGGGCGGTATCGGATTTCAGAAGTTCTTCCACGTTCTGTGTAAGCCCGGTCACAAATCCCGAATACTTACGGATACGCTTGTACAGGCGGTAGAAAAAGTCTGCACTGTATTCATAGCGGAACAGCAGATAAAACTCATCCGCAAAGATCCATGTCGTTTTTCCCTTCTTCCAGTTCTGGATCACACGGTTAAAAATGGAATCCAGTGTGACCAACATTCCAAGGGGCATCAGCTGTTCGCCCAGCTCCCGGATGTCATAGTCGATGATACGGCTCTTCGTATTGACATTGGTTTCCTGGGCAAAGGTGTTCAGGCTTCCGTTAATAAACAGTTCCGAAGACAGAGCCAGCCCTCTGGCTTCTTCCTCCGGCTGGAGCATGAGTTGTCGGTACAGGTCCTTTAAGGTCGGCACCTGCCCTTTGTAACCGCCCCTCATATAATCCCGGTACACATCTGCGGTGCAGCGGTCAAGGATGGATTTCTCCTTTGCCGAAAGGTTTCCGGCTCCTACGAGCTGCTCAAACAGGGAAAGGATAAATTCTGACTTCTCAATCAGAGGATTTCGGTCATTGCCATAGGCAGAATCCATATCCAGTGCATTCAGATGGGTATCCGAGGTTGCCGAGATCCGGATGACCTCTCCGTTTAAGGCTTCCACCAGAGAAGCAAACTCCGACTCCGGATCGAGGATGAGGATGTCATCTTCCGTGGAAAGGGCAAGGTCTACGATCTCCTCTTTTGCCGAGAAGCTCTTGCCGGAGCCGCTGACACCCAGTCGGAAAGAGTTGCCGTTTAACAGCTTCCTTCGGTCTGCCACCAGCATATTTTTGCTGACGGCATTCTGCCCATAATAGATGCCTCCCGGCTGCATGATTTCCTGCGTATGGAACGGGATCAGGACGGCGGTGGATTCTGTAGTAAGGGTACGCACTGCATCGATTTTCCGCAGGCCATACGGCAGGACGGTATTCAGTCCATCGACCTGTTGCCACTTCAAAGTTGCCATCTGGCAGAGGTGTTTTCTCGCAATGGAATACAGGGTTTCCGTATCGGAGTCCAGTTGTTTCTTGCTGTCTGCCATATGTACCATTGTCAGGATGCCGAACATCATCCTCTGATCCCTGGTGGTCAGATCGTCCAGCATTTCCTTGGTCTCTTTTCTCTGCAGCTCCATGTCATAGGGAACTACGGCTGAAAAGTTATTGTTGGCATTCTGGCGTCTCTGCCAGTTGGTGACGTTTGTCTCCACGCCCAGCAGTCGGTTCTGGATCTCACGCACCGCTTCGTCTGTCGGTACGGGGATGATATCAATGGACAGCATCAGGTTCCTGCCAAGGCTGCACAGTTCGGAGATCATCTCATCCTTTACATAGCTGGCGTAATCTTCCATAAAAAGGACTCTGCCGTACTGCTCGCCCAGCTTGAAATGGTCGTTATGGAATTCCATCGTGTCCGGGCAGATCCAGTCTTTGAAGCTGTGTCCTTTTTTCGCAAAGGCTTTCATGTCAAATGGAAAACTCTGTGGAACGTCTGCCTTGAAAAAGTCCCGGAAGATCTGTAGCCTCTGCTCTGCATCCAGCTCTTCCCCAATAGAGGACAGCTTGGCCAGATGGGTGATGATGTCCGTTCCCACACGTGCGAAATAGGTTCTGGCTTCATCGATGTTTTTCTTGTGGACGCTGATGGTCAGATAGCGTTCCTGGTAGATACTGTTGTTGGTACCGGAGATCTTGGAAAGGAGCATGTCATTGTACTCTTTCCGGTACTCGTCCAGACCGTCCCCTTTCATCGGGATCAGCAGGGACTGCTCAAACTCTTCCTTGTTGATCTTACGATTGTTCAGGGTGATCTTCGCCGTACAGCCAGAATCCAGTGCATTTAAAAGTTCAGAGTAGTCCAGGAACATTTCCGTCTTGTCCGCTTTACTGGCAATGGAATAGTTGATATCCGTAAACCGGAATGTCCTGGAATACTTGCTCTCCACCTGAAAAATACCATCTGGCCAGATCTTGCGAATCGGGATGGCCTGCTGGACAGACTTCGGTACTTTAAATTTTTCCTTGTCCTGTTTCAGTGTCTGACTCAGGGTTTTAATCAAAGGCATCACCCCTTCCTCTTCGCTTCTTTGGTTTCTTCTGTTTCGTCCGCTTCTTTTCCAGAAGTTCCGCTCCGTTTCCCATCATTTTCTCACCCAGCCGCAGGCTCTCTTCCATGCAGGAAAAGTATAGGTTCTCCGACTTAAATACCAGCCGCTTCGGGTACAGCAGTTCGGATTTAATGACTACCCATGCAAACTGTTCTGCCGTCATGCCGTGGTAACGAAAAAAGCCGCAGGTTGCAAAGGGAGCCGCCCCAAGGATGCACAGCCATCCGGTTACCTGTTCCCCGGCATATTTCCGGGTGACAAAATAGATTCCAAGGGCTGCCAGGATCGCCAGTACCGAAAATAAGCACTGCCGGAAGCTTAAGCCCCAGAACATTGACTCCTGATAGTCTCGGATTTCTTTATTCATTTTCACTTCCATGTTGTTTCCTACCTTTCTCTTTGTAATCTCTGTTTTTTCTTTTGTTTCTGTTTTGGTACATCCCTTTGCCGGATGCCATTTCTTTCCATAAATCTTTTTGTTCCTTCCGGATCAAGCTCTGCCAGTTTTTTCAGGTCGAATGCAACCCTCTGGAAGATGCAGTAACCGGAGGATGCGGTATCCGGCTGTATCGTTCCCAGCTTATGCTGCTTTATAAAACGAAGCTTTTCTTTGCTGAAATTGTGATCGATATAGGCTTCATTGATACCGCCCAGCGGAGCAAAAGGCAGGTTTACCGTAAGGTCTGCAAAGCTTTCCGGGTATCCATCTTCCATATGGTAAAGCCCGATATAGAGATTGTCATCGCTCATGTAACTGTCTACCCTGAGAAATAATTCCTCCCGACCATACTGCCAGTCGTAGCTCAGTGTCTTTGGTTCTTCCATTTTTTTCGCCTCCTATAATCCCATGATTTCTTTTACGATACGGTCGGATGCCTTGACTGCCCCGACCAGTACCAGCAGGTTAAATACCAGTTCCCCGACGTAATTCCAGACAATGGTCACGGCGGACAGGCTGGTGTCCCCGATGGCCGGCGGACTTGATGCAAACACCGAAAAGATGATGCAGGCCAGTGCGATGATGGCTCCTTCCAGACATACCCCGGCGTAGGAACGGATAAAGTTCTTTCCTACAGACTGGGTTGGCTCCCCGGCAAAGGTTGCCAATGGAATCGGTGCGATGGCTGTGTACATATACAGCTTAAACATTCTCCCGTATACAGTCAGAATCATGACAAATGACAATACCGTAATCAGCAGGCTTCCTAATAAAGTTACGATCCACAAAGGGATAGATTCCAGCATCCCGACCGCTTCGATCTTGTCCACGATCTCCGAGGGCAGTTCCGTTACGGTTCCCCCTGCCATCCCGGAGTGGGACATGATGTTTGTCACGATGCCCTGCACAATGGAAAAGATCGCTGTCAGAAGCTCCATGCCGGACATAACGGCTCCCTGTGCCAGTGCAAAACGGATAAAGGCTTTCACTACATGTTCCGGCTTTTTCATATCCGTGAAGCTCCCACAAGTTTTTACCAGCCCTGCCGCAAAGAACAGAACCAGCAGGCCGTACCCGATGGCTTTCAGTCCACCGTTGATGTTCGTCATCACGCTCCAGATTGCCCCGCCCTTGAAATTCTCCGGGCTTTGCGTCAGCAGTGTCCAGATTTCAGCCAGCTTGTCGCTCCAGGTCTGCAAGGCAGAATTTAGATTCTGTACGATCCAGTTATCACTCAAACAGTTTCACCTCCCATCCTCAAAAGTGAGCAGGGAGCCGGCATTTCGCATGGCTCCCCTTCTGGACTCTTCTCCTATCCCATGATCAGGTCCAGGATCTCTTTTGCAAATGTAATGATGATACCGCCTGCCAGTGTCAGAAATCCGTTTGCCCTCTGGCTTGGATCGTGGCTCTTTAAGGACAGACCGACCTGCACGATACCAAATCCCAGCAGAATCAGGCCAATGGCGCGGATCAGGGAAAAGATAAACGTGGATAGGTTATTGACTACGGTCAGCGGATCGCCTGCGGCATAAACGCAGGTCGCCCCAATGCAGATCGACAGTACCATGACTGCATACAGAGCAAACAGTTTCTTCTGCCCTCTCTTCATCTTTAGCGGTGCGGTCTCTTTCCTGATTTCTGTGTGTTTCTTATTTTTCAGTAAATTCATTGGCATTCCTCCCATCAAAAAAGCTCCCCGATGATGTCCTCATCCAGAAGCAGTTCGTAATCGTCATATCTTGTTTCGTCAAATGTAAAATCGTCATGCGCCAGCGGTGCTTTCGCATAATTGAACGGGCCGGCACCTCCGTCCTCGGTATACCGGATGTTGGGATGCTTCATCAGGTCATACTTGGCATCCAGTATGGGCCGCTCCCCGCGGATAAACAGAAGTGCATTCTGGTTATCCAGCATACGGACTTCATCCGGCTGTAACAGCTCCCTTCCGCTCTGCTGGAAGTTGGTGGAGTAGCTGCCGGATTTTCCTTTGGTTTGCCCGTAGGTGTTGGTGTCTATGGTTTCTTTCCCCAGTAATTCTGATACATATTTGTGTGTCTCTTTTTCATTGCCGCCCAGGTACAAAAACTCATCGCAGTTGCCCACCAGACTTTCCCAGGAGTCCTTGAACAGAGCCTTTAGCTGGCTCATGTTCTGGATGATGATGCTGCAGTAAATGGAACGGGAACGGCAGGTTGCCAGGATCTTCTCAAACTCATTTGGCAGGGATACGTTTGGAAACTCATCCATGATGCAGTTGACCGGAACCGGGAGGGCACCGCCATGCACACGGTCTGCCATGTAATAAAGCGTCTGGAAAAGTTGGCTGTAGATCATGCCTACCAGATAATTCAAAGAGGTGTCTGCATCCGGGATACAGCAGAAAAGGGCAACTTTTCTTTCTCCCATGTTGGAAAGATCCAGTTCATCAGTATTGGTCAGCTTGGCAATCTGCGGCAGATTGAAGGCTGCCAGCCGGACACCTACACTGATCAGGATGGACTTGGCGGTCTTTCCTGCCGCCTGCTTGTAAATGTGATACTGCTTGACGGCAATGCTGTCCGGGTCCCGCATCTCCAGACGGTCAAACAAAATGTCCAGAGGGGACTCGTAGTCCTCGTCCTCTTCTTTTACCTGTGCCGAGCCTAACATCTCCATAATCATGGCAAAGTTCTGTTCTTCCGGCGGAGCTTCGTGGAGCAGGTACAGCATCAGTGCCTGAAGCAGTGCGGTTTCGCTCTTCTCCCAGAAGGGATCGGAGGACTGGGAACCTTTAGGTGTGGTGTTTTGTATCAGATTGGAAATGAGACGGAGTACGTCTTTATCATCGTGAACGTACTCGAATGGATTGTAGCAAAAAGATGTGTCGGGATTGATGAGGTCAAAGACACGCACCTCATATCCCTTTTTCTCCAGCAAGCCCCCTGTCTTTCGGAGCAGCTCCGCTTTGGGGTCTGTAATGACCATCGAACAGCAGCACTGCATGATGTTTGGCAGGGCAAAGCCTCTGGATTTTCCTGCACCGGAGCCTCCCACTACGAGAATGTTGAGACATCTGCGGTGCTTGTGGGTGTCAAGGCTAATGCGGAAGTTCTGTGTCAGCAGGATGTTCTGGGAGTACGGCTTCTGGCTATATTTCTTACAGATCTGCCGGGCATCGCCCCATCTGGCAGAGCCATGTTCTTCCCCTCTGCGGTAGTTCTTCTGACTGGAATAAAAAATGCCGATCCCAGCTGCGTAAAGTAACGTGCAGACCAGCATCGACTTGATGGTATATTCCGTATAATGAAACTGGAAGGGATGGTTCAGCTTTTCTGTGAGAACCTCCATCAGCTCGAAAAGATTCCTGCCCGGCTGGATGGCATCCGCAAGCAGGATTGCTACCCACCAGATGACAGGCAGTCCGGCAAGCCAAATCGTCCAGTCTGACTTCCGGCTGTTTGTTACCGGGATGGCTGCTGTTTGGGCCTCTCTGCTCTTGGCAGGTCCGTAATGTGGAAGCTGTCCACTCCCGGAACGAGGGCAAGGCTGCTTCCATTCTCCCAGTTTACGTGGATCTGCCCCGCATCGTCTACCATATCCACCTTACCTTTTAAGCCGGGTGGCATGTGGCTCTCCCCCTCCATGCTGTTAAGCGTGACCTCGGTTCCCGGCGGATATCTTCTCCGCATGGCTTCTATTCTTTCTTGTGTCATATTTCTGTATATTTGTACCACATCCTTTCTTCATCTTCCCCTTCCACGATATGGGCGGTATCTGGATTTCATGATCTTTAACAGGACGCTGTCGATCCCATCGGAATAGCGTCCGTTTTTCAGGTATGTGTCCCGGAGCTGGTTTAAGGCTTCCACGGATTTGCTGTGTTCGGCTTCTGTCAGGTAGAGCTTTCCCTCTTCCTGCTCTGCCAGCTTCAGAACCAGATCCCGTGTGGTATCCACCGGAAGCCCCTGTTCTTTTTCCTGCCGGAACACTTCCCGGAGTGCATGGATCAGCATGTGGTTCATGATCCGGTCCATCTTTACATATCGCATTCTTGTCATAGGCGAGCCTCCTTTTTTCCTCTTTTTTCTCAACCACAACATACCACACTTCCTCCCGGAAAGCTACTGCAAAAGAGCCGGAAAAGCCCCTTTTTATCAGCGTTCCGGAGACTTTTTACTCTTGGCAGGTTTCTCCGTTTTTTCCTCCGGGATGGCAAATTCATCGGTCATAAATTCCTGCTCGCTTTTGCCAAGGTTGCGGTCTACCTGCTTGCCAATGGAATAGGCTGCACTCTTTACATCCTGGATAAAGGAGCGGAGTTCTTTCGGATCTTTCTGTCCGAATGCCTGCATCTGGCATACCTTGTCAAAGGAAAAACCGGAGACATCCACGCCGTATTTCTGTGCTGTCACATACGCTGCACAATAGGCCTGTGCCGATACCCCTGCCCGGCTGTAGCTTCCATCGTGATGGTCAAGGGATGCACAGGCCAGCTCCCGGCTGATGGAATGGAACGTTGCATTTTCGCTCATGCCATTTCGGACATAGATCGTCCGCTTGTTCGGGATGTACTGTGCCTGTACCTTATCCGGCAGATTGTCTGCGATCTGAATCCGTACCTCGCTGTCGGTCAGCAGTGCTTCCATCATCTGGTCCATCGGCTTTGGCTCTGCCTCTTCCGGCTGCTTGGTACGGATCTGGCTGATGTCATAGGCTTTCTGGATGGAGTACCCCTGCTGGATGACACCGTCCTTTTCATATTCCTGTCCGACAATGAAGTTGTATCCCTTGCTTCCGGTCTTGACTACCTTGCCTTCTTCCTTCCATTTTTCAAAGGTCTTGACCTGCCGGATCTCCGGATTCTGTGCATAAAGCAGGAACAGGTTGTCTGTCCTCTGCGGCTTGCACTGTCCCATAAAATCAAGGAATCCTTTTAAGGAGTTCCCATTCTGGAAGACCTCCTGTGCCTTTCCATCGATCATACCCCAGATTTCTTCCCTCTCCTGCTTTTTCTGTGCGGCATATTCTTCTTTCGATAACCGCTGGGCGGACTGCTCCTGCGAGTCCTGCCCTAAAAATTTTGTCAGGTCCATCTTCTACCTCGCTTTCGTCTTTCGTTTATTTTTTGCTCTCTTCTGCGTTTTCTTTGGTCCACGGTTCTTTTCCCGGCTCCGCTTCTGGGATTCCTCTGCTTTCTCCCGTTTGATGTTCTCCAGTTCCCGGCGGACACTGGGACGTTCCTGTTCCTTCTGTCTTGCTCCATCAGTCCCTTTTTCCTGCCCGGTAGAAGTATTTCTGCTGTGCAAGGAAGAGCCGGACAGATTCTCTTCCCCCTCTTCCTGCACCGGGATAAAATTTTCCGGTTCAGAAAACTCCTTTTCGGGATGATTCTGGTTCTTTTCCTCTTCAGAAAAGTCCATGTTACCGACCTGGAATGCTTCGTCCAGATCGCTGATTTCAAACTGCACCTCGCCCTCCGGCATCTGCACAGTTTCCTGTACCGCTCCGGTTTCCGGTGCTTCCATTCCTTCGGTTACCTCATGGACAGCTTCCCCGACTTCGCTTCTTACGAAATCAAGGTTCATCTTATCCATGACCCGGTTGACCTTGGCTGCGTCATCTGCAAAGACCATGACCTCGCTCATCTCCGGGTTCTTTTTATCCCGGATAATGACATAGAGCAGCCCTCGTTTCCTGCCCTCACTGCAGAATTCTCTCAGGCGGTCGGACGGTACGGTAAAGAACTTCAATGGTTTGTTCTCCTTTAACATCCGCACCATCCGGGTCCTGCCCCTCGTTTTCTTCTGGTCTTTTAATACAGCGGCAACAAATACCGCAAGATGCTTTGCCAGCGTACCGGAAAGCCTGAGCCCGTGGTCCACGCCGTCCAGGGAATACCGGACGATCTGGTCCGCCGCATCGCCTCCATAATTCATATCGTTCACCTGCTTTCTGTTTCCTTTTGTCTGGTTTTCCCCGTCTTATCTTCTTCCTGTTCTGCCTGTCTCTGGATCTGCTCTGCCAGACGCATCCTCTCTTCCATCTCTCTGGACTGCTGTTCGATCCGGATACAAATGCGGATATCCTTCCGAAGCGGCTTCAGTTCTTCGTTAATCTGACCGATCCGGACACTGTCCGGTTCGCTCCGGTAGAGCCGCTTCCGTTCTTTCGTGAGTGCCTGCACCTGTTCTTCCAACGGGGTACGGTAGGCAAGCAGTTCTTCACGGGTGGTGATCTGATGCTTCTGGAGGAATTCCATCTGCTCGATCCTGGCATCCAGTTTCCGGATATCTGCCCGGAGCACCGGGGAGATCCGTTTCGGCTTCTGCTTTAGAACACCCATCTGGTACAGATAGGAATAGTACAGGGTCTGCATCCCTTTTAACTTCTTTTTCGGGGTTCGGGAAGTTCCTGCTTTCCCAGCAGGTGTCCTGCTCTTTGGCTGTAAGATCCACTGCCGGATACTCTCTTCCGAGTAATTCTTTCCAAGGCTCCGCAGGCGGATATACCGTTCCATCCCCGGTGCTTTTAATGCAATGTACTTCCGGTTCAGCTTCCACTGGTATCCCCTCTGCTTCATCTGTTCCAGAAACTGTTTCCATGTGAAGCTTTCTGCCACCGCATCCCGGATATCCAGACGGATCGAGGTTCTCCAGGTCGGCTTTCCGTCCTGTTCTGCCATCCACTGGGCATAGGATTTCCCCTTCCTGTTTTTCGGCTCGATGACAGATAAGCCGTATTTCAGGCATAAGGCATCCGAAGCTTTCCGCACATCCTCATAGTAACTCCTGCTGTTGCTGTGGTACTTTTTCCCATCTTCCATGCTCACGGAATTAAACACGATGTGGTTGTGGTAATGCTCCGTATTCAGATGGGTGGTGATGACTGCTTCGTATTTTCCCTGAAGGAGCCTTTCTGCCAGCTCCATGCCGATCTGGTGTGCCAGTTCCGGGGTGACTTCCCCTTTTGCAAAGCTCTGCACCAGATGGTAGCCCTGTACCCCGTCCATCTTGTGGTAGCGTTTCTTTGTAGCTACCATATCTTGATAGGCAGTCTCACAGACACAGCCGATGGCATCCTCAAAAATGGAACGCTCCGTTTTGTCCCGGTTCATGGCATAATCAATGGCTTCTTCCAGAGAACCGGCACTCTGCCCTTTCTTTGTGGTCTTATCCTTGTTTCGGATGTAAGTGATGGAATTGTCCAGACGGCTGACCGGGATGATACTGGTGTATGCCATCGGCTACCATTCCTCTTTGACCAGCCTCCATGTCTCTTTCGTCATGCGGAGCATTTCCCGGATGCTCTCTTCCCCGGCCATCCCACAGCCGTTGGCTACATGGGCAAGCTGGTTGGCATTGTTGCACAGACCGGATATTTTCCGCAAAAGCTCCGTGTGATGCTCACAGGGTCTTGCCCGGACTTCACCGCCCATGACAAGGGAACGGATATATTCCTCACGGGACAGACCACTTTTTTCTACCTGTTCTTCCAGAAAACGCAACTCCTTTGCATTGAAGCGTACTGGTATCACATGGTTTCTTTTTCTCATCTCTTCACCTGCTTTCCAACGGGTTATTGATTACTCCATTACATTTCACGGTTTTTCCAGATCAGAAAGCCTGCCAGAACACCGATAGCTACCGCTGCAGCAATGATCTTTTTCTTCATATGGGCCTCACCCCCTTTCCGGTATCTGGCACAGTTCCATCGGGGCGAACATGATCCCTCTTTTTTCCATCTCTTTTGCGAATTCCAGAAGGTTCCATTTTTTCCCATCGATCATAGCAGAATCGGCATCCAGATAGTGGCAGGTGGATATATTACGCTCTCCATTTAGGGCATTCTGTACAAGACTCTCCCCGTCTGCCAGACGGAATAGTTCCTCTCCCTGGCTGTTTACAAAACAGATGCACACACCATGCTCTATGATCTCTTTCCGTTTCATCCGGCACCGCTCCAGTGCCTCGTCCTCCCGCTTTCCAGCTATGAAAAGACACATTGCAAAAACTCCCATAACTCCTCCGGTCATCGTGCCAAGTACAAATCCTAACATTATTTCGTTCTCCTTTCGTCTGTTTACAGTCCGGCATGGGGATTGGGGTTCTCCCCAAAGTGCGTTTGGATATCCAAACGCTATGCTTGCAAAACCAGTCGCATTTTGCTTCGTCCCCTCTGAACCTGTTATTTCTCTGAATCACTCGTTTTCCTTGATTTTGCTTAACCCATCCAGTGTGGTACAGATGATATGGAGCCTGTCAGCCATGCTGATCTCCGTGTTCATCGTCCCGGTGGTCTCTTTTCCGCAGACGACCACCATCCTGCACCGCCTTAATATCTGGTGGGACATTCTCCGCATGGCCTGCATATCCTCTGCATCCCCGTCATCAAGGAATGGGGAAAAGCTGTACTGCGGGCAGATCGGCACATATCCCAGTTCGTAGATCTTCCGGCAGTACCGCTGTACTTTGGTCTTTCCTTCTTCTGCAGAACAGCAGACATAAGCAAGTGCCTGTTCCAATACGACCATCTCCTTTCCTGGCCGGACAGGTTTCCTCTGCCCGGCGTTTTTCCAAAAAGAAACACCCACAAAGCATTCCGCTCTGTGGATGTCTTGTGGACATCTGGATTCTTTTCTTCTCTTTTTCAGATGTCTGCCAGACATCCGGCTACTGTGGTTCTTTGTTTTCCGCTTCTTCCCCAGCTTCCAGTGCAATGCGGACACGGTCGCTTCCCAGCTTATAATACGCATCGGTCACTTCAATGCCGACTGCCTGAAACCCCGACTCTGCCGCCGCAAGGATGGTAGTACCAGCTCCAGCAAACGGGTCTAAGATCAGGCCGCCCGGCTCACAGATCTGGATGACATCCTTCATCAGCTGGAGCGGCTTTTCTGTCACATGGATGCGGTTCTGGGGATTTCCATAACGAAACACACCCGGAAGGCAGGACACCGGGCGGTTGATCGGCATCGGTCCGTTGCTTCCCCATACAATATATTCTGCCTGCTGGCGGAATCTGCCTTTCTGCGGACGGGAGTTCCCCTTGTCCCAGACGGCAGTCCCTCTCCAGATCCACCCTGCCCACTGGAGGGCATCGGTGATGGACGGGTACTGTCTCCAGTCAATAAAGAGGCAGATCGGAGCCCCTCTCTTGCAGGCTTTCCGCACATCGTACAGCCATTCTGCCATCCAGTGGGTCCAGGAACGCTGGTCTTTATTATCCCCATCAAAATCCGGCAGGGCATTTTCTGCTTTCATGCTGCTGTACTTCTGGTTGGTAGTTCGGTTGCGTTCGTTCTGCTTGGTTCCCCCGGACGCATAGGGCGGATCGGTTATAACTGCATCAAAGATCCCCGGCTGGAATCCTTTGACCAGTTTTAAGGTATCTCCATGCAGGATACGCCAGTTCTCCCCTCCGGCAGACTCATCCGGCACACAGTCCGGTTTTAAAAGATCTTCAAGTTTCAGGGTATTTCCCATAGGCATCATCCTTTCGGTCGCTTATTTTCCAGATTTCTCTGGAAGTGCTTTTCTTTATGGAACTGCTCATCGGCAGGTATCCTCTTTTTTCAGTGTTTCTTTTCTTGGCGTTCTGGGCTGTTCACGGTGGTCCGACAACTCGGTTTCCACATATTCGCTGATGATTCCCAGCGCTTCATAGTAATTGCTGCTCTTGTGGACACGATCCGCCATTTCGTTGGCCTGTTCGGACATCCCGGCACGTCTAAGCAGTCTTGCGGCATCCCCAAGGATTGAGAAAATATTTCCGTCATGCCCTAAGAGCTTAAGTTCTGGACGGGACGGCTTTTGTTCCGGCTGCTTTTCCTGCACACCGTTTTCCGGTGCTTTCATCTGAATCAGAAAATCCGAGCCGGCACCAACATAAAAATGCAGATACAATTCGCCGCCGTCTACTTTTATCTCCCGTTGTTCCAGACTTTCTCCCCAGCCATCGCTGTACTGGCCTCTCAGATACTGCCCCACCATACGGTATTCCTCTGGTGTCAGATTCTCCCGGAGTGTCAGGTTTGCACAGCCATATAAAACGCCCTCCTGTTCCTTTACCGCCATTGTAATGCGTTCCACTTTTTCCTTAATGTCCTTGTTTTGGTCAAAATAATCGATCAGGTTGCATGGCTGGTTGTCAGGCATACCGAGCCGATTGATCTCGTCAACCTTTTCTGCGATGGATGTCTGATACTGCACCAGGTCAGGTCCTTCCAATGGCTCCGCATCATCCAGATCCACAATATCTGAATAGTCCGGAATAAACTCTGCCATCAGAGGTGACAGCATTTCCACTTCTATTTTATCTTTCAAAGCATCACCTCGCTTCCCTATTCTGCCGTTTCTCCGGTGTACGGGCAGCCATTTTTGCCATGTCTGCCCAGTCTGCCCCTTCGATTTCCGGCAGGTTCTCGATGATCCGATAGCTTCCCTCGTAGGCTTTTCGGATATGTTCACACGCCCACCGTCCGGCAAAGTCATTGTCGGTACACACTTCGATCTCGGTGATCTCCGGGTGCTGGGACAGAAAATGTTCCAATGCCTGCGGCTTTTTCATGCTCCGCTGGCTCTGCCCTTCTTTTGGTGCGCTGATCCCGCCAAGCTCCAGACGGTACTTATCCCGGCTTCCCTGTCTCTGTTCCAATGTCATGTGGGCAAGCACATCCACACAGGCTTCATAAACAGCAACCCGTCTGCATCCCGATTTCGCCGGAACACAAAAAGCGTATGCCTTTTCACTTCCGGCCTGTTCCATCTTAAAAGACTTTCCGCTGGCATCGTAAATCCCACGCAGGAAAGCATATCTTGCCACCTGGTTTTCATCCCGGCCTATGAACACGGCATTGTGGTAGGGCAGACTCTCATATAAGATTCCCAAATGAACACACCGCTGTAAGACCTCGCCACTGATGCCCCGCTCTTTCAGATAGCGGAACACCCTGCGGCAGTCTGGGCTGGCCGTAGGCAGGACAAATGGCTTCTTTGGCTTTGCTTCCACTGGAGGAGGGATATAGGTGGGATACTCATCTTTCAGCATTTGCACTGCCTCCAGAAAAGAACACCCGTCTACATGAATCAGGAAATTTAAAGCACTGGTGCCCCCGATATCTCTGGATTTCCAGTGCCACTGGCTGGTCTGCTCGTTGATCTTAAAGCTGTCGTGGTCTGTCAGCTCCCATTCATTTCTGGCTGAAGATTTTTTCAGACGGTTTGGCTGATATTTCTTCAGGTATTCAATGGCGGTGATCTCCCTTGCACGTTTGATTTCTTCTTCCGGAATCCACGGCATTACATCACGGTATCCCGGAGCTGCTCTGCCTTATCCGTTTTCTCCCACGGGAATTCCTTTCTTCCAAAATGCCCGAACACCGCACTCTGTCGGTAGATTGGCCGCTTCAGGTGCAGGGTGTCACAGATCTGGCTTGGGGTAAGCCCGAACACCAGAGGGATCGCTGCGGCGAGGCAGTCATCCGCACAGATCTTTCCCGTTCCAAAGGTATCCACCTGCACCATGACTGGCTGGGCAACCCCAATGGCATAGGCAAGGGACACCTGGCATCGGCTGGCAAGTCCGGCAGCTACCATGTTTTTGGCGATGTAACGGGCCATGTATGCCCCGGAACGGTCAACTTTGGAACAATCCTTCCCGGAGAATGCACCGCCGCCATGCGGTACCAGGCTGCCGTAGGTATCCACCATCAGCTTCCTTCCGGTCAGTCCGGTGTCTGCATCCAGACCTCCGCACACAAATCTGCCCGATGGGTTAATCAGGATCTTGGTATCCTCATCCGGTGGCAGCATACGGAGTGCCGGGCGTAACACTTTCTCCCGGATCTCATGCTCCAGCTTCCGAAGAGATTTTTCCTTTTCATGCTGACAGGACACAACGACCGTATCCAGACGGACAGGTCTGTCATCTTCGTATTCCACGGTCACCTGTGCCTTTCCGTCTGGCATGATTCCCGTGATATATCCACTTCTGCGGCTTGCAGACAGTTCCCTCACAATGCGGTTCGCCAAAACCACTGGCATTGGCATGAGCTGCGGCGTCTCATCACAGGCGTAGCCAATCATGATGCCCTGATCCCCGGCACCGCTGGCAAGTCCGCTCTGAACAGAAACAGTCCCTGCTCTGCGTTCTCTGGATCTCTCCACTGCCCCGGCGATATCCGGACTCTGTTTGTGGATGAGGGCATCCATGTGGATTTCCTCTGCTTCATAGCCTGCACTCTCCAGCACCTTTTTGATGATTTCAAACACCTGTGGCTCAAATCGGCTGGTAATCTCTCCTGCCACAATGATGTTCCCTTTGGTCGCCAGCACCTCGCAGGCCACCCTGGAATTTTCGTCCTCTTTCAGATACGCATCCAGAATGCTGTCTGCGATCAGGTCGCAGAGCTTATCCGGATGTCCTTCTGTTACGGATTCTGCTGTATAAAATCGTTTCATAATCGTTACCATCCTTTCCAAGTAAATAATAACGGCAGGAAACGCTCCTTTCTGGAACACTTTCTGCCGGATCTGGGTTATAAGTTGTCTCACATTCTGCACTTTTCTGGTACTTTCAGACACTTTTTTCAACCTAAATACTACCAATGCACACCCTTACATAATCCCCCTGTTTTGAACACATCCCTGCCCGTGCGGTCATTATTTGTCTCATTTTCTGCACTTTTCGGGTACTTACGAACACTTCTGACTCCACACTGCCCCGGAAACCGGCACGGCAAGGACGATGTTCCTGGCACCGCTCCATTCATACGAACACGATATGAGCGTTAAGACCTTATCACATATACCCTTCAGGTAATCATCCCCCGTTTCGAACACTTCCCTCCGCTTGGCGGCTTTTAAGTATTCCTGCACGGCCTCCGCATCAGGGAGTTGCTGCTGGAACGGGAACAGATCCCGGTCTGCTTTCTGCACTGTGACGATTTGGTATTCCTGAATGCTATCCTCTGTCTGAAGATAAGCAAAGGGATGCTCCTGATAATATGTTTCATCTGTATATAAGTCCAGATTTCCGAACATCGCTCCACTGTTCATGTTGTGACCGTAAATGATAAGGTTCCGACTTTCAGACACTTTGCAGTCTGCCTGTAAAAACAGGCTTCCGTTGATGTCATATTCCTTTTTGTAATTCCGTTTCAGGTAAAACTCCCCATTCTCCTGTTCGGACTGAAGCACTGGGTAATCAATCCCGGTGTCCGGTATTGTCAGCCATCCCTGCACATCCGGATATTGTTCCCGAAGAGAAACAAGGTCTACCGCAGCCACCGGGCATTTTCTTCCAGCTGGTTGTTCTTTCTTTTCAGAGCCTGAGGCTCCCGGAGCTTCCGGCTCCGGGAAATTCCCTTTCAGCTCTGCCACCAGCTTTTTGTTCTCCATTGGAAGATATACCATGTGGTAAATCAGAAACCCGGCACTTGTCAGCGTCACTGCAAGGCAGATGATCTTGAAAAACCTCTGTAAGATTCCTGTCTTTGGTTTTTTCTTCATCGTTCCTGTCCGGCTTTTCTCTGCTTCTTTGGCTGACTCTTCTGCGTCTTTCCCGGCACAGGCGGTTTCCTTGCTGCTTTCAGGATCGGCTCTGTCGGGATTTGGTTCTGTCTGCAGCCCTTTAAGATCCCAGTCAGGTACGACCGTCCGGGCGGATTAAAGTTCTGCATGTAATCTTTTGTCATGATATAGACAATGGCTTTGATCTCTCTTCCGCCTTTATTCTTGACGGTGATTTCCTGTTTGTCGTAAAAATCAGGATAGCCTTCATAAAGATCCAGGCTCTTTTCGCAGTCCCCGGTCAGTGACCAGAGGACGCCGTCCACATGGCTTCCCTCTTCCGGGAAGATGGTGGCAAGACCGCTTCCTGCGGCTGCAAAGGTCAGCCGATACCCCTCCAGGCGGACGGTTTCTACCACCTCCGCCTTTGGGCACCGATATGCCATCTGGTCCAGATCCATGTTGCTTCCATACGCAAAATATAATTGTTTCAGCCTATCTGCCCCCTTTTTTCTTCTTTCTTCTGGATGCCACACTCATACCAATCAGACCGCCTGCGGAAAGAATCAGGCACAGGGCCGGAATCCAGAGGTTGGTGTCATCACCTGTTTTCGGGTTGCTTGCAGACGGGGTATCCTCCGGCAGCTTCTCGTTCGTCACTTTCTGGATGACTTCGATCACTGGAGTTTTGTCATCTACATAGGTAAATGTCACCTCATGTTTGATCTCATCCAGCTGATAGCCCTCCGGTGCTTTTGTCTCAACCAGATAATAGGTGGCTGTCTTATCAAATTTGCCGTCCTTATAAGTTCCGATTGCAAGCAGTCCGCTGGTTGCATGGCCGTTTTCATCAGTGGTTAGGGTTTCTACCACTTTGCCATCCGCATCCCTCAGTTCAAATTCTGCATCTTTCAGTGCTGCTCCGGTATCCTTATCTGTTTTCTCAATGATCAGGCGTCCCTTTGCGGTGTCATCTTTCATGGCTACCTTCTGGATCTCTGCGGTATCTGCCACCTCGAAGGTGATCTCCTCTGCAACGACATAACCGTTTGGAGCCTGCTCTTCTTTCAGGATGTATTTACCAATCGGAAGTTTTTCGATATAATGCGGCTCTTTACCGGAAGTCCAGGTTTCTACGATGTTGCCATTTTCATCTGTGATGGTCAGTTTGGCTCCTTCGATCTCATTATCTCCGGTAATATCCGTTTTGCTGATCTCCACTTTGGTCACGTCATCTTCCATTACCTGTTTCTGGATCTCCGCAGTATTCTCTACGGTGAATGTGATGCTTTCCGCAGTGGCATATCCATCGGCCGGCTTGTTTTCTGTCAGGGTGTAAGATTTTCCTACAACCAGTTCTTTGATGATGTGCGGCTCCTTGGTGGATGTCCATTCCTCAACAACAGCCCCGTTTTCATCCGTCAGCTGTAATCTGGCTCCCGGCAGTTCCTCGCCCGTGGTCAGATCGGTTTTGGAAAGCTCCACGGTTGTCGGCTCATCTTCAAATACAAATTCATAGGATGCTTCTGCTTCTTTATCCCCCTGGTACTCAAAAACAAATTCCTGTTCTTCTCCGGTGGTGACAAATCCATCCGGTGCATACAGCTCCTTCACATAATAGGTTCCGTCAATCGGCAGGTCTGCAATAAAGGAAATCTTTCCATCTACATCTGTTGTTTTTAACTCGATCAGGGTATCTGCTTCCATCAGCACCTTTCCAGATGCGGACAGGATGTCGTTCCTAGTGTACAATCCAAAGATGCCGCCTTTTAATACACGGTCGGTATCCTTTTCTTTCTTCAGGACGTTCACTTTCACCTTCTGGCGGTTGTTCTGCCAGTCCTCATCGTATACGACAACCGGGGTATCCTGATCGCGGTAGGAAAGATCTACATATCGTGGTTCTTCATCCAGGATATAACCATATGCTGTGCCTACCTCTTTGACATAATATTTTCCAACCGGAAGGTCAGATACTTCTGCAACACCGTTTGCATCGGTAGTTACAGTTGCTACCAGTTCGTCCTTGGAATAATAGTCCGGGCTTACGCCATCAGCTGCTTTGATATCTTCGGCAGCACGGATTTCGAAGGTAACGTCTGTCAGGCTTCCTGTAATGTACTCAAAGAAATGTTCCACAACACCTTTGACGTTATCCAGCAGGGTGATCTTATCGAGGAATTCGCCCTTCTTGTTTACGATCAGCAGTGCTTTCGGTACATGGTCCTGCATTTCCACTTTCTGTATTTCTGCGGTATCCTCGATGGTGAATTTCACATCCGTAGTCTTTAAATAACCATGCGGTGCAAGGGATTCACGGAGGATATAGGTTTTTCCAACAGTCAGATATTTGATCACATGAGGCTCATCCTTTACGGAAGTCCAGCTGTCGATCACGTTTCCATCCTCATCCAGAACAGAAAGGGATGCTCCGTTCAACTCCACGCCTGTGGTCAGATCGGATTTTGTCACCTCGATGGTCGTCGGCTGGTTCTTCTTAATCGATTTCAGTTTAATGGTCTGGATGTCTTGTCCCTGATAGGTGGCATCAAATTCCAGTACCTCATCAGAGGATACAAAACCGTCCGGTGCAGAAATTTCTTTTACATAATAAGTTCCAAGCGGCAGGTCCAGGGTGAAGTGTGCCTGTCCCTTTTCATCGCTTGTAATCTCCTGTAATAAGGTGTCCGCTTTCACGATTACATTGTCACCGGATTTGATCTCATTCTTATTATAAAGACCAAAGACGGCTCCAGCTACCACGCTTCCGGTTTCTGCATCCTGTTTTTCCACGGTGATGCTTACCTTCTGGCGTTCATTGGTAAATGTCACTTCTTCGTCTACAACCGGGGTATCCTGTCCGGCATAGGTAAAGGTTACCTCTTCTCCTTTGGCATTCCAGGTGTATCCTTCCGGTGCTTTTTTCTCTTCTACACGGTATTTTCCGAGCGGAAGATTCTCGATTACGGCACTTCCGGTTTCATCGGTCGTTACCGTTGCCACCAGTGTGTCCTTGGCATATTCCAGATAACGGTTGCCGTTCTCATCTGTCTGATGGTCTGCGGTATAGATATCCTCGGAGGCGTAAACTTCAAACACGGCTCCTGCAAGGCTGGCTTCCTCATAAGTAAAATCTTTATCAAAACCTTTGACTACTTCGCCTTCTTTGCGGATGGTCAGTCTGCCCTTAGCTGGGTGGTTCTCAAAATCCACCTCGATGATCAGGTCACCGCTGACCGGATCTTCCTGGTATGCGGTATCACTGTCTACCTTGATTTCCACGGTATTGGTGCTGTGGGTATATCCATCTGGTGCAGTCACTTCTTCGATGCGGTAATTTCCACAAGCAAGATTCTGCGGCAGGATCAGGTATCCATTTTCATCGGTAAAATAAGATTTATGTACCGTAGTGGATGGGTAAGTGGTTACCTGTTCCACATACTTTTTGTTGTCCAAATCGTATACCTTGAACTCGGTATTCGGAACCAGGACAGATTTCTTTGTCTCATCGTCTTTTTTGATGATCTTTAATTTTGCTTCAAACTCTTTATCCAGAAGCACACGCCATACCTGCGGCTGATCCGGATAGTTCTCTGAGATCACAACCTTAAAATCATCGACTGGCGTGAAGTTGTGCGGTGTGGTGGTCTCCCTTACAATGTAGGTTCCGTATGCAAGCGGAATGGAGCATGCATATCCACGCTCATCCGTGAACATTTCTGTCTGTCCGTCTGCGGTCAGTACAACCGGAGTTGCAGATGCAAAGTCATAGGAACCGTCCTTATTTTTCTTCAGGCTGCTCTCCAGATATGCACTGAATCCCACACCTTTTAACAGATCGGCATCGGTCTTACCATTGTTGGCTGCTTTAATGACCTGGAACGGCTGTTTGATCACATCTTCCAGAGAAGTTGCGGTACGTTCTACCGTCTGAACCAGATCTCCCTCGTCATTACACTCCAGATCATGTTCTTCCGGGTCTGCCAGATATCCAACAGGCGGCGTCAATTCTTTCACGTAATACTTTCCGAGATAGAGGTCTGCGACTTCTGCATTTCCATCTGCATCCGTAGTCAGGGTTGCAATCTGCGTTCCTGCCGGGTAAAGGACACCTGTCTGTCCATCCGGATGAACGATATCCTCACGGGCATACAGTCCGTAAACCGCACCCTCAAGGGTTGCATCTCCCTGTGCAGTCTTTCCGGTTTCGGAATCCTCTTTTACCAGTTTGATCTTCGCATTGACACGCTCGTTCTGGAACGTGTGGCTGAAAGAAACGGTTGCCTCTTTGTCTGTGGTGTACTGGAACGTAAAAGAGTACACATCCTCACTGTTTCTGGTATATCCGGCCGGTGCAGCCACCTCTTTCATGTAGTAGCTGTTGGCGATCGGCAGGTCTGCCTGATATACGGCTTTTCCGTCTGTTCCGGTCACTGTCTTCTCAATGAGGGTATCTTTCTTGACCACAACGGTTCCGTCCGCTGCTTTGATGTCATTTCCGGCATACAGACCATAGGTACCTCCCGGAAGATATTTCTTAGTTTCTTTATCCTGTTTATATACACTCACGCTTGCTTTCTGGCGGGCATTTTTGAATGTTACGCTTCCCATGACTTTCTCTACATTGCTTCCGGCATAGGAAAGTGTGATCTCCTGGCTTTCTCCTGTGCATACCAGATTTTGTGGTGCCTGCATTTCTTTTACCACATATTTTCCCAGATATAGATTATCCAGTGTGGCACTTCCGTCATCCCCAGTAGTAAGTCCGGCTTTGACCAGTGCGTCTTTTTTATAAATGACAGTTCCATCTGCGGATACAATGTCCGCTGCGGCATAAACGTTATAAACCGCACCTTTCTGTCTCTGCTCTGTATAAACAAAGGAAACATCATCATCAGTTACCTTTGCTCCGGTCAGGACTTCTCCTAATTTATAAACAGTCAGGCTTGCCATCTGCTCTGCATCGGTAACGGTTTGTTTTACAGTATCCCCGATGACCAGTTTCACATCGTAGGCTTTGGTATCCAGCAGATATCCGTTTGGTACGGAGATCTCTTTCAGGTATACGGTATCCTGTGTTTTGGTGATCGTAACGCTGGAAGCTCCGTTGGCATCTGTGGCCGGCATCTTTGTGATCAAGTTCTTTCCATCCTTGTCACTGTAAACGCCATAAACTGCACCTGCGATGGCTTTGTTGCTCTTGCGGTCCTTCTTTACGATCTCCAGAGTTGCCTGTTTTACCCATGACACTTTAAAATCTACATACTTCTCATCGGTCACGCCCTCGCCAAATACCAGGGCAAGGTCCTGTGTCTCGCTTCCGGTTGTGATCTTGTAAGCGGAATAGTCTTTGATGATGCTTCCCTTCATGGTAACAGACCATTCCCCTTTGACATCCACAGCCTGTGTCAGCGGTGCCGATAAATAGAATTTGGTACCGCCGCAGATCTCCACAGATGCACCTGCACTGCTTGTTTTTCCCGTTGTCACGTTATGCAGTTTGACACCGGACGGCAGTTTCATGGTGATGGTCTGCAGTTCAGATGCCTTAAAGGTGATCTCTTCGGTTCTCTGGCTGTTGCCGCTGATATATGCGGTAACATCTGCATTGGAGAAACTCATGTCCACTTCCGGGATCTCCGGCTGGCTCATACAGTAATCATATAGTTCTTTTGCAAGAGCCTGTCCGGTTGCATTCGTACCGGAAAAAGCGTCACCGCTGTTATTGGCATAAGACGCTGCCAGATGGACAATGATAAATTGTTTTCCAGCGGAAAAATCAGGATGTTTCTCTGAGAAAAATCCATTTTCGCCGGATGCTTTTGTGCCGTAGTAGCATACTTTTGCCAGTGCTTTGCTGTCACCCAGTTTGGTAATCTTATAGACACCATCCCCTGGTCCTGCCTTGGACGGCTGCACACAGTAGGCAGTTGCAGACACGTTTCCAAATTTTACAGTATATTTATAAGTTACGTAGGAACCCAGACCGTAGTCTGCATAATAGTATGCAGTCCCTCTTGTCACATTTACGTCCTGTGTTGCCCTTGTACTGGTATTGACTGCGGTGAATGAAACGGTTTCCCCATCTTCCATTGCCATCAGGTCAATATCCTGTTCCCCTGCCTGCTCCAGGACATCGCTGAGTGTCAGCCCGGATTCTTCATCGGCTGTATTTTCTGTTTCGGATTCCTCTAATGCAGCATCAAACTCGGATTCGGAAAGTCCGTCCTGAAATTCGGGTTCTGTTTCTTCCGGTTCTTCTGTCTCCGCTTCCTCTGTTTCAAATTCAGCTGTCTCCGGCTCAACAATTTCTGTCTCTACAGGCTCTGTCTCAGTTTCTTCCTGCGAGGCAGCTTCCTCATCATCAGAACCTGTATCCTCTTCTGTAACTGCCTGTTCTGTCTGTGGTTCACTCTGAGACGCTGCCACAGGCTCTTTTACGATCAGGTTTCTCCCAATCTGATAAACCGGATGGTTCTGGTTGACTGGTTCCACATAATAAACGGCATGGTAAGTGTCCGCATGGCTGGTACTGAAGCTCTCCCCGGCGTCATTCTCTGCTTTCTGGAATGTCACATTGACCTTGCTTTCATCCTCGATTTCCAGATTCGTGCGGTCACTGGAAACATCAAACTCCTGTCCAACTTCCAGTTCAAAATCGGTGGCTTTTACCACTTCATTTTCATCCAGCAGATCCTTTACAGCTTCATACACTGGCGGTTCTGCCGCTTTCGGCTCTTCTGAAGCATAAACGGTCAGCGGTGAAATGACCGTGGATAAGATGGTAACTGCGGCCATCACCCCGGAAAGGATTCGCCTGAATCGATATTTATTCTTCATGTTTTCTACCTCTTTCTTCTTTTTCTTCATTTTTCATAAGAACAGCCGGATGTTTCCACCCGGCCGGTCTGTTCTCGTTATTCTGTTATCTTGCATCTTCTGTCCGTCTTGGATTCTGCAGACAGGCATAGGTGCTTTTGTCATACCGCCATGCCTTATCCCCGTCCAGATTGACAAGCAGATGCTTCCGCACATTTTTATACTCGTCCCCGATCAATCCGAGACGAAGTAGAAAGGTACGGAATGTAAATGCCGGGTTATCCCCAATCTCCGTCTTTTTGGCATGGGTACAGGATTGGTTGATCGCCTGTGCGGATATGGCCAGTGCCAGCGTAATGTTTGACCGGACTTTTCCTGCATGGAGGGTGCTTTCAAAACAACGCCATTCCAGTGTTCCCTTGGAAAAAACAGCATGTAGGTTTAAGGCATAATACCTTGTCCAGTTGTAATGCTCGGAGCTTCCGTCATTTCCCTCATACCATGCCCTTTTGAATTTTTCCATCGTGATGGTGCTGTTTGGCATCCGGCGGATCTTCTCCAATACCATAGGACGGACTTTCTGACAATACTCATCTTCCCTTCTCGTCTGTACATTTAAGGCTTTGAACAGAATATCCTCTTTGCAGTACATGATCGTCAGTGCATTTTTCAGACTCCTTGGTGTATGATTGGATGCGTCCACATGGACATGCATGCCACAGGATGAATTGACAAAAGCACCTGCGTTTTTGACACACCGCACCACTTCCTGGAGTTTCCCCATTTCCGAATATTCCAATTTCGGGGATACCATTTCTGTCGAATAATCTCCATCGGCATCTATTACAGTACCATTTGCCAGCCTTTCACAGTCGATACTGCTGTCTCTTGAAAATTTCCACGTTTTTCCATCTGAATCTTTTACACACCAGGAATCGTAAGAACGGATATGATATGGCTCTGTTCCGAACATTCTTCCAATCGCAACAGCCGCATCATAGCGGCTGATACCTGTCATCTCAATCTCTGTACCAAAATACTGGTCTTTTAGGTCGATCTGCTTCACCCACCCTTCGCTTCTGGAACAGGTGAGCCGCTTTGGATCTCTTCATCTACTGCTTTCAAATTTCTGCCTATTGCTTCAATGACATTGACAGTGACACCATTACCGGCCTGCTTGTAAAGCTGGTTATCCGATGTTTCTTTTTCCATCTTGGAAATCTGACCATCCCGATATCCCTGCAGCCGCAGACACTCCCTTGGCGTCAGCCTGCGGATTCTGCCGTGGTAAATCACTCCATGACGGTCAGTTGCCGTAATGGTGAACATTGGCTCTTCCGGTTCTTTCATCCTTCTTCCATTCTGGCGGACTTTTTCCTTGGCCGGTGTCAGCACTGCCCTTGGCGGTTCTTCCACCAGCACCCCGGAACTTTCGCCTCTGTGGTTATGGATGCTGGAATCCTGTCTGGTATTCAGACATCTTGCAACGTCTGTCACCAGCGGCGGAGGGGAGATATCTACAAAATGCAGTGTTCCCTGCTGGTTTCCGGTCGTCAGGGTATGGGCGATCTCATGCCCGACTCTCCCCCTGCGACTGTTGATTCCCGGATATCCGAGATCGATGCTGTCCCCCTCGTAGGCCATCTTGTATCCTTTTCGGGTGTTTTCCTTGATTGGGATACCGACTTCGTATAATCCGGTCTTGCCGCCCATACCACCAGCCCCGCTGGTCAGCGTGCAGCTCAGTCCTTCTTCTGCGTAGACTCTTTCTCCCTGTTTGCCAGCATGGACTTGTATAAGAGCTGTTCCATTTGCTTTTGGGAAAGGTAATATTTTTCCGGCACATCTTCCATCAAGATATCCGACAATATACACCCGCTTCCTTGACTGGGGGACTCCGAAATCCTTGCTGTTAAGCACTTTCCATTCGACATGATACCCCAGTTCAGATAGCGTACTGAGGATGGTGTGAAACGTCCGCCCTTTGTCATGCGAAAGCAGACCGGGTACGTTTTCAAGGAGAAAATACGCAGGTCGTTTGTCTGCAACCAGTCTGGCAACTTCAAAGAAAAGGGTTCCTCTTGCATCGGCAAATCCTTCCCTTCGTCCAGCGATTGAGAATGCCTGGCAAGGAAATCCCGCACATAAAAGATCAAAGTCCGGCATTCGTTCTGTTTCAATATTTCTTGCGTCATTGCAGAACCACTCTCCTTCCGTATCAAACAGCACCCGGTAGTTGTGGTCTGCATATGCATCTGCTTCACAGTGTCCGACACAGGTGAAGCCCCCTGCCCTGTGCAGCCCTTCTCGGAATCCTCCGATTCCACTGAACAGGTCAAAAAATCGAATTGTTCCGGCTATCAGCCTCCCTTCGCTGCGAAAAAAACAGTGCAGATTTCTCTGCACCGTTTCCGTCTCTTGGTTTCTGTTTTGTGATGTCTATTCTTCTGATTCCGCTTCCTCTGGCTCAGATTCTTCTGCTTCTTCGGTTTCCAGTTCTGTTGGCTCTGCTTCCGCTGGCTCTTCGTTTTCTGGCTCTGTCGGCTCTTCATCTGCTTCAGCTTCGTCCGGTTCTGTCATTTCTCCGTCTGTTTCAGCTTCCAGTGCTTCTGTCTCAGGCTCTTCTGCTTCAGGTTCTACTGACTCTTCATCCGGTTCTGATTTCGCAGTCTCAGGATCTTCCATTTCTGTTTCTTCGGCTTCCTCTGACTCTGCTTTCCATTTGGCTTCTTCTTTTTCGATTGCATCTTCGATAAGCCCGATTAAGAAGTCTTTCTGTTTCATGCCATTCCTGGCGAGGACTGCTTTCAGTCTGGAAAATAAATCCTCGGTTACCTGTACTGCTACTGTTCTTAAATCTGCCATGTTCGTCTTTTCTCCTTTTCTTGTCATGTGTTCTTCGATTACCATTTCAAGGTATTTTGGTATGCTGATTCCTAACTCTTCGACTTCCAGTTTTAGCTTTTCATGCAGCTCTACCGGGATTTTTCCGCATATGTTTTTCATCTCCATTGTGTTCGTTCTCCTTTCTTTTTTCTACATACAACATACCCTAAAACGTGACAGAAAGCTATTCACAATACCCAACGAATATGAGGCTCTCAAAAGCTCCCAAAGGATGCAGATCCAATAACATTCAATAGGCATCACCCCTTTCAAAAATCCGTGATTTATACTAATTTGACTGCTTGAAATTTGGCTATTTTATCACCAGGAAAGACTTGACTTTTTCAGAATGCATCCTCAAGCCCGGAGAGAAAATCCAGCATCTGGGACGGGATTTCTTCCTTTTTTGAAACACTCTCCCCGGAGCCAGAAATGGAAACACCTGCCAGTTCTTCCCGGATTGCCTGCCGGATGCTTTTCTCCAGCTGGTTGTTTTCCTGATCTTTTAAAATCACCTGAACCAGATAGCTGCTCTTCTGTCCATCTGGAACACTTTGCAGGATCTCCCATGCCTTTTTGTGATCTGGGTTATCAAGGTTCAGGCGGAACGAGAAAACAGGTCTCTTTACTTCGCGCACATCTGCCCCACAATCCGCTCATAGCCGGAAGCATTGGCGTGTACGTCTGTCAGGTAAATCTGCCGACACAGCCCGTCCTGCGGTGTCACGTGCCGTTTCAGAATGCTGGCTCCGCCGCCCATGATCACGGACGGAATTGCCTTCAGATCGAACCCAGCTTCCATAATTGCAGACAGTATTTTCTCCGTGTAGAGCCTTCCCTGCCGGATAATGATTTCTTTTGCGGCCGGGTCCATGCTGCAGCTCTGGCCGTTCAGAACACGTTCGATCTGAATATCCGTTACAGACAGTCCGGTATTTCTGCGTACCTGCTCGGTGATCTCATCCACACACCGGATCACACCAAGTTCCAGGCTGCGGCAGGTAGCGGCATTTGGAACACTGTTGTCCAGCCGCATCAGGTCTACGGTCCAGCCACCGATATCTGCGAGAAGAACAGAAGGCTCGTCCCGAACACATTCCGGGTGGAGAGCCAGGGCTGAGTATCCCTGTGGGAACAGTTTTACATCCTGAATCCGGATCTCATAGCTCTCATCCTCGTACCGGAAACGCAGAGGCTGCTCTTTCCGAAACAGATATTCCCGGAAGCCTTTTTTCTCCCTGCCAAAACTTGCCAGTGGAAGACCGGCTGCCAGAACTACATCTGTTTTCCGCTCTCCCCGGCGATAGCGGATTTCCTGGGCAATGGCTGCCATTGTCAAAAGATAATAATTGTCATTGGAAGTCTTACTTCTCACCAGCGTCTGCCGCCCGGTTCCACACACATAAAATTTCCCATTGTACTGCAGGACATTCTGCATGGTATACGGCTCGTAATCGTATCCGGTCAGTCCGGTCGGGAAACATACATGGGGAGTTTTTATGGCATAATATCCATGGTCAATTCCTATAATGATAAGTCACCACATCCTTTCTGGTTTTTCTTGTTCTTTTCCAGCAGGTGGTCTTTTGGTCTGGAAAAAGAGAAAAAGGGCAGAACCCCGAAGAGCCCTGCCCGTAATAAAAAATACAGTTATGTATATTTACAAACAAATATGCATAACTGTATGCTATCACTTTTAATTAATTTATAACTTGGATTCTCTATTTCTGTTCTTGTAGCACATAAATACTGCTTTAAAATGTTCCTACTAGCTGCCTATGTTACTATTCTTTATTTCACCAATTCATGAATAGCTTTTACCATTGTAAGTCCATAATCAACAAGGAAATTTTTTTGTTCTTCGGAGTATGTCTTTCTTTCCTCTATTGCTTCATCTGTGCAATGTCTAAAGCACTGCATTTTCTTTCTATAATTCTTTACTATCGTATCGTCAATGAAGCCACAACATACATCTTCATATTCTGGTGTGATAAATTTTCCATCTTGTTTCAACAGGTTTTCAATAAGGTTTGCAATCTCAGCAATTTTTTCATCTATATGCATACTATTGAAAGATGCCTGTCTAGTAGAAATTTCAATAAATTTCTGATTTATAGAATCGTTCACCTCAATATTACAAGACTTTTGCTCAAATGTCAGATCTGCTACAAAGGTTCTTCTAGTCGCATAACGAACAGTTCCATTATCATCTCCACCTAGAGCAATAATTCGATTTCTAATATCTCTATATGTAAAGTCTGTTGGATCAACAGGGGGCCTTGCTAGTATTCTAGGAAACTCTTTTATCTCATAACCGAGCATATGTAGATAATATGTTATTAGATAAAACCAACATTTATTTTCACCTGAAAAATCAACATCTGGCTGACACAGTTCTTTAAATTTAGTTATTGCTTCTTCAACATCATAAATCTCAAATTGATAATTCTGAGTTTCCTCTTCACCACAAAAAATATTATATGTATAATTTACCTTTTTAACAGATTCCAGAAAACGATAATGGTATTCGGATTCCTTTATATTTTGAAAATAAAATTCTTTTAAATCCATGAACATACTCCATTCAAAAATCAAGCCACAACATCGACAATTCAGCATCTCTTCTCATTTTCACAAATTCTTCTGCAAATGTTTTTGCTGTTTCTCTATTATGATCTACATCCCAATGTTCCTTATTATAGTTTGCAGCGTTTGTCCAATTGAAAGTACCGTGCATTGCAACTTCTAAATCGATCACACAAAACTTCCTATGCATTATATTTTTGTACCGCTCTGACATCACATCCACCCGATAAACCTCAAAGTGATCTTCCAAAGTGAACGAAGGTTTCTCCTTATTAACACGATTATTATCAATAATAATTTTTACATCTAACCCTTCATTTCTTTTTTTCAATAATTCATCAAATATTTTTTTATTGGTGAACCATGCCATTGCTATCCAAATTGAGAACTTTGCTTCTCGAATTTCATCAATTATCCGATTTTGTATATCATCAAAAAGTATCTCTTGGCTTACTTCTTCTGGTGCAATATTAAGTATTCCGGGTTTTAATACCAATCCGCTATACTCATTATAATCGTTTGGTTCATAAACCTGTTTGCACAAATCATCAACAAAATCTTCATGTTCTTTCAAGACAATTAATTTATCTGGAACAACGCTAATAATAATATACTCTTGACGATGATCTGGCAAATGATATGTAAAAGCCCATTCCTTTTGAAATGAAACAGAAGCAACTTTAAGCGCCTCCACCACCTCATCTTTATGCTCATAATCACTCATCTTTGCTGTTGCTATCAATAAATCCTTATACTGCTGTTCTGTCATAACATCCCCCTATAGCTTTATATATCGCAATGCTATGAGCAATTTCTTTATCACTACTCATTATCGTATCATTTCCTAACAAAATTCGATTTCTACCACTAATGATATCATATTTTTTATTTATAATCTAGGTCTTGTATCCACTCTCCGATCTCTTTTGGTGTGCTTTTGCAAAAATCCTGAATCCACATCTCATGGAGTTTAACTTCTGATTCTGTACTATCTATGTTTCCAACACACCCACCTGTTTCCTGAAGTGCTTCCAGGCAATCCCATTCCTTTTGGAAGTCCCCAGCAAATTCCATCCATACTTTTATATGATATTCCTTAAAACCTAAATGGTAAATCAAGTAGGTCAACCTGTCAAAATCAGCTAACGGCATTTTTTCTTTTTTCAGCAATAACCTTTTATCATGCTCGCTGCATAGATATAAAAATGCAAGCTGCTCTATTTTTGCCTGCTCCATATATTTCTCCCTTCTCTTCTGTCCTTGTCTCACTTTTACAACCGATTCTACCTTGTCCAATCGTTAAAATCAATACAGATGGTGCAAAAAGTGAGACAAGCCATCCTTTTACCAGAGAGGAAGAGATTTAAGATGCCAAAGCCAAGGACACAGTCTGGTGAGAAGAATCTGATTAGCCAGCGATTGATTGAACTTCGCAAGACCCACAATATGTCTCAGCGTGATCTTGCCTATAAACTCCAGTTAGCTGGTTACGATATGGATAAAAATGTAATCACCAGAATCGAAACAAACAAGCGTTATGTCACTGATCTTGAATTAAAAGCCATTGCTGAAATCTTTCAGGTTTCATACATATTTCTCATTGATGGCAAAGATGAATAGAAGTGACAAATGGGGAAGTTCCTTTCGTGCTTCCCCATTTTATCCGTCCCTTTTTTACAAATTTAATAGTTCCAGAATTTTCTGCATGCCAGCCTGATATAAAGATTCCGCATATAATATCCATCTCTCACTAACTTCAGTAACGTATTTGTCTATTGTTTTTCGCTTTTCTTTTGATAATCCCATTGTCTGAACCTGTTCTTCATATTTCGATATTTTTTCAAGCATTCCCTGGTACACTGTATTTTCTTTCAGCTGATCTTCAACCTCATCAATCCAGGTATCCAGCAGCAACTCCAGCAGTTTCTTTGTGTCACCGTCATCATTTCCCAATATTGCTTTTTTAATTTTTCCAAGCATTGCTCCATAGGAGATCATTTGAGCCTGTCCCATATAAAAATGGTACTGTTCTTCTATCATTTCCTTTTCGCTTTCCAGTCGGAAATATTGATGCACTGCCTTATGCTCTTCTGTCGTTAGACTGATTGCCTGATTCGACTCCATAAATGTTTCTATTACTGGATACCTCTCTGTAAGTTCCAGTATTTTATTTTGCAGTCTCTGGTATTCCGCATCATGCTTTTTCAGATAGGTGCAAACCTGTTCTCCTATCCGTATCCCCAAGCATTGCTCATTCCAGATGATATCTGGCTGTGTTGTCATATCGGTGTCTCCCTTCTGTGTAGTTTTCCTGTTCCAAGCACAAGACTATACCACACTTCTGGGAGAAAGCTATTCACCAAACCTACTGAAATCTCCTGGCAGATTCTGTGCAACCTATCCCTTTTCCCACAAAAAAACTGGTATGAAAGACTCCTTGTTCTCTCATACCAGCTATCTATTTCTTATTTAACTGAATACACATTCTTTTCTATTCTCTGTGTATCCTGTACTTATTTATGGCAAAAATCAGACTACAGACACGCTATACACTCTTATGCTACATAATCCAGTTTACTGCATCCAGGTTCGAATGTCACATTGAAAATTCCAACCTGAGAAGTAGAAATCGGTGCAAGAAAACTTCTGCTGGAAAAATACTGTGCAAACCCATCATTTGGTGCACCAATCGGAAACATCATTTCTTTTGCATGCGCACGCATCGCTTCCTCTTCGTATGGCAAATCTCCTTCGCCTGCTTCCCACACTTCCTTTGCAAAATTGAAAACAGCCCATGCTTTTGGCCAACCTACATAGAATGCGACATGTGTGATCACTGCGGCAATCTCTTTTTGTGTTACACCATGATTTTTTGCATTTTGAAGATGATATTTTAAAGAAGAATCTGTAATTCCAGAAGCCATCAGCGTAACCACTGTAATGATACTTCTTGTTTTTACATCGATATCCTGGTTATTCCAGTTTTCACCGAAAAGCACATCATCGTTAAAATGTGCAAACTCTGGTGCAAATTCACCAAGTGTATTTCGTCCTGCTGTCTGTACTATTTTTTCCATATTCCCTATACCTCCATAGCACTGTTATTTATAAAGATTTTACCCAAGCACTGATTTCCTGTTTTGTTCCATGATTTAACAGTCTGCCTTCTGTAATAACTGCGTCTGGTGCAGATAGCTGCAATTCTTTCACAGTGTTCCCGAATCCACTTCCTCCGGATGTTGCAAAAAGCACGATCTTTTTACCACTGAACTCATAGGCTTCCAAAAATGTATTGATAATTGTCGGGGCCACATACCACCAGATTGGAAATTAAAATGTAGCCAGTTCCCCTCATGCGTTGATTTTACTGGGTTTAACTGTATACAAAACTGTGTTTACTGTTACTATCTTTCATTCTTTTCCAAAATAGCTTTGAAGCATAGGCCACATTATTTTCATATATGACACAAAGCTCAGCTCTACTTGTGCTTCATTAAACCATCCAACCATAAAGCTATTTATCTCTTCAAATAATACTTTTGAAAGTTTCTGAATAATAATTGTGTTATCCACTTCTTCAGTATAATCTTTCGCATACATTTTACATATAGAACGCACTCCAAAATAATTATATAGCACACCTACCGTTGTTTTTAATGCTTCAATATCTCTTGGAAAATCTGTTCTATTCATCATATTCACTACTAATTGATGTCTTGAGTTTAGGTAATTCCTAACTGTACTATTACCTATTTCAACATCAACTGTAAATGAAAAATCTTGAGTTTGTATACTATCTGCTCCTAACATTATCATCAATTCAACTTGTGCTGCATGATATTCTGTATAACCAGACAAAGCCATATATTTCCAAGAATCTTGCTTTGCATACATTTCCGTATCTAAAATATGCGTAAATTCATGAAACACAATATACCTTGGTATTTCCGAACTTTTGCATATCCTTAATATATGTTCATCTGTTTTCGTATTATAGTAAGCTTGGGCGGCTGAAGCGAATCCTGCTGCATCGCTTTCCTCAACATTAATTTCAAAAAAATCTATCTTATACTGTGGTAATTTCTCAATTTCCATAAACTCAATATATTCTTTTTCATATTCTTTAATTAAATTTTTAATTTGTATTTCTGTCATATTGTTTTATACCTCATATCAAAGTTAGCATTTCACTTTTAGTATACCATAAAACAATCCCATTCTCATTCTATATATTTTATCCTCAACGATGAAAAGATGTGTCTGCACACATCTCTTCCATCTTATTATTTTCAATGTTATAAGTTCTTAATAAAATTCAAATCCTGTTTCCGTAATGCCTTCTGTAACTTTTCGTTCTTTCTCTTCAGTTCCTTATTTTCTCTGCTCAGAGCTGCCACCTTCTGGTTCAACAGTTCAATCTGTTTTTCCATCGCCATGTTCAGAATTTCTCTTCTTGGATCTATCATTCCGGCCTGTTGCTCTACTGCTTGGTTCAATGTATCCCGGACGGTTGGATTTTTATAAAAGAATCCTCTCGACAATCCAGTTTTCTTCATCAGCTTTGGAACGCTGATACGTTCTTTATTTGCCAGCATATCTTGTATTGCTTGCAATGCCAGTTCAATTTTTTCTTTACTTTTTCTCTGATTTTCCTCAATCATCTTGTCGTATTTGCTCATATTCTTCACCCCATCTTGCCAGACTCATATATATGATGTCACTCATCCTCTGTCTTACTTCTCTGGTTTCGTCTGCCATTCTTTGATTGCTCATTTTCCGGTAATGCTGTACATTATTCAGTCTTTTATGCCCCAATAGTCTCGCTATCGTCCAGTCATCCAGATGCATTTCTGTAAGTTTGACGCCATAGTAGTGCCGGAACATGTGCGTTCCAAACCCGAATAATTCGCCATGATCATCTTTCAACTGCTTTTCCTGTATCATGGACATGACTTTTGTTTTTATAGCCATATACTGCATCGGGCGGTCAGGTTCTTTTTCATTAACAAATATGTATTCTGTATCACCGAACTTTTCCTGTGTATATTCAATAGAACTCTGTAACAGTTTTGCAAGTTCTTTACTGATCGGTTTTTTATATCTTTTAGTTTTAACTTGATATATTTCAATCATATCTTGGCCATTTTCTCTCGTCAGACAATCTGGTCTCAGTGTAAGGGTATCTGATATCCTAGTTCCAAGCATCTGATGTATCAGAAGACATCTTGCAATCTGTACATCCATCTGTGTAATTTCCGCATTCAGTCGTTTCATTTCATCATCAGAATACACTCTAAATTCTGCATTTACTTCCGGTGGAATATCCGTATTAATAAATAAATGCTCCAATCTTTCATAGCTGTAAATTTTTCCGATTGTCTCTAACTGTCGTCTTAATGAAATTACATAAGAACTATTCGCACTATGGGAAGTATCTTTTGTTGACAGATGTATCAAAAATTCTTCCAACACTTCTCTGTCTATTTCACTGCAGCTTTTTATTTTGGAATACTCTTTTTGGAGATATTCTGAGAATATCCTCATTATTGTCAATTCTCCCTGTACAGTTCCTATTGCTTCATACTGCAGATTCATATAAACAGCTTTCTTACATTCTTCCCTGATATCTGGCTGATATATTTTTCTGAAATCCAGTGTTTTTACATTATAAATTGGATTGGATCTGATTTTAATATCCAGATTTTTTAGTTCCCAAACATCTTTTTCTATCTCATCCCGTAAATCTTCTGGCCCTAAAAATTTCAGTACGTTTCTGAAATATAATATCGTCACTGCTTCGCCATAGCTTACTGTACCATACACACTCTTCTTTTCTTTTACAATAGTTATTCCCTGTTCTAACATCCAGCCTTTTAAAAGTGATATCCATTTTTCTGGATTTCTATCTCCAAGGCTTTTGATTCTCCGATTTATTCTGCTGTTCAAAAACTTTGCAATATGATTATAAGCTGTTCGATCCTGAATCAATGCTCTAAACGTTCCGTTTTTGCAGCGATACATAATATAACCTCGAAACTCTTCCTTTAATTCTTGCGTTGGAAGCAACGTTAAATCAAATTTTCCATTATCCTTACGTGTCCCTGTTTCTTGTAAATTGGGGAAATCGCTGAAGTATATAATATCATTTTCCATCTTTTTCCTCTTTCTTTAGCCATGATGCTAAACTACTTCCTTGCATTTCAAAGAACTCATCATTTGCTTTTGCAATCCTTTGCGGCATATAATCAATATACTGTCTTGTCATCTCTTCATAAGTATGTCCAAGATAATCCCTGATACTTTGCAGTGATACATGACTGTCATAAAACATAGTTGCTACTGTATGTCGATAATCGTGTGATTGAAATAAATATTCTCCATTTGCAATCTTATTTTCCCGGCACGCTTCTATCATCTGAGTTCGGAATGTACCATATAGACAAGCACCACCTCTGCTGTTTTTAAAAATGAATTCTTCAGGCTGAATTTCATGTTTTTTCAAGTATACTTTCATAATCTGATAAAGTGCCTGTGGGATTGGAATCCTTTTATAATTCTTCATTTTGACCTGATACACCTGAATCCAATAATCCTCGCCCTGCTGATAATAAGCATTTCCTTTCAATGTACACACTTCACTCGCCCGTAATCCTAGACACCACAGATGTAGGAACATACATCGTAATCGCTCTGGAAAAAGATATAATTTTTTCAAAATTTCCATATATACTGTTTCCTCAACGCTACGATCATGATGTACTATTACTTCTTTTTGTTGGAAATATTCAATTCGGAATGGCATTCTTGTAATATACTGTTTAACTTCCATGAATTTATAAAAATGACCGATACCGAAAATTCTTTCATTAAATCCCTTTGCCTGTATTCCCCGTTCTCGCAAGCCGTCTGCATACTTTTTTACTTCTGCGACAGTTGCATGAATCGCCAGTATCTTTTCTTGTTCCAGCAGTTCAATAAAATTTCTAATACATACAAATCTTCGTACAATCGTGCTGACTGCCTGTCCAGTAATTCCCAGTTCATATTTCATGTATGCCTGTAAAATTTCTCGATTCTGTATTTCCTTGACTTCCATAAAAGAAATGCTAATTAAGGATTTACTTTCGTCTATCCGATGTTTTCCAAGATGTAATCGTTCCAGATACCATACATTTGCTTCCCATTGGATCTGTTCCTGCTGCATAAACGCATCTCTTCTGCATTCACCTAAAATACTTCGTTGACTCGTTTCGGGAAAATTCTTTAAAATAGTTTCCACTTGTTCCATTTCCAGCAATCCAATATCCGTAATATTTAACTGAACACAAGAATCATAAAGAAGTTTTAAGGATTTTAACCTGACATTTCTATAAGCCTTAGACATTGAAGTATTGGCAATGATACGACTCAACGTATAAAAAATTTGTTTCTTTAAAACTTCTGAACAATTTTGTGTAAAATCCCACACCAATAGGTTTGTTTTATAAGAAGTTTCAAAGGTCTCAGCTATTTCCTTTTCCGGATAATACTTCAGAAAATAAATTTTATTTTGATATTTCCATTCATATATCCGCTTTCCATTTAGCGTCTGCATTTGTTGATAGATATGTTGTTGTTTTACCGTATCATATATTTTCAAATAGAAAGATACAATTTGTGATCGTATCTGTCCTCTTAAATATTGTTCATACGAATTTCGCAAAGGATAATCCATTTCTTCCAGATGCCAGATTTTTCTATCTGCCAAGAACTTTTTCAATTTGTTAATTCTTGAATCGCTTTTTATTCCAAGTGCATCAATTTCTGAATATAGTTCCTGCTTTTTCTTCTCAATATCTACTTCAGATTCTGTTATGTGTTCTGCCTGTTGCAATAAATATATAGGTATTTCTCACACCTCCCTACTCCAGCAGACGTTCCGCCCCATAAATAGCAGTGTGTTGTGCATAAAACTCATTACTTGCTTCTATCAGTTCATCATCCAGCCAGTCCAGATACTTTATAGTCGTATCCAAATGTTTATGCCCCAATGCCTGACTGATCATTTCCAGTTCCCATCCTGCCTGCTTTCGCATATTTGCAAAATAGTGACGTAACATGTGGGGTGTGATTTTAACTCCGGTTTTCTTTTCCATTCGGTCCAACATATCATATACACTGTCCACTCTTAATGGCTTTCCAATGTTCTCACCCATGATATTCACAAACAGGTAATCCTGATGTTGCAGGATTTTCCGATATTTTGCCAGATAATCCATGAGAAATTCAAACGTATCATTACTTATCTTGGCACTTCTGTATTCCGCATTTTTGGCTCTCGCTTCATTTTCATTATCTTCCCGGAAGCATACCCTTATCATGTGATTCCTATAATCAATATCTTTGACATATTTTACTCCCAGTAGTTCCCCAATTCTGTATCCGGTTTCTGCTAACATAAGTAACAGAAGCTGATCTCTTCGGTTCGTACAGGCCTGTAAAATTGTAATAATCTGATTTTCTTTTGCTGTTCTCCCACGATGTTCCTCTTCCTTCAGATAGGCTTTAAAAGAATGATTCCGCAGTACCTTTTTTACTCCCACCTGATTAACCGCTATAATCTGGTTATACGATAAGGTTTTGAGACTTCCGTACTGTTCATATTCTGCCTCTATAAATAAATAGAACCTGAACACATCTTTTAAGTATGCGTTGCAGGTTCCTTCATTCGGACACTTCTTTTCTCCAGCCGTTTGCTCTGTATGGTTTCCGGCTTTAAGCCAGTATAAAAATTCCACAAAGTGTTCTGTCTGTTTTTCATAATCTAACTGATAGACTTCTGTGAGTTCCATTTCTTTCTCTGCCATATATTTCATATAATAGCAGATTGAAAATGCTGTGCGTTTCACTGTATTTGGTGAACGTTTACATTTAATCTTATGCATTAGATATTTACTTGGCAGTTCTTCAATACTCATTGTTTCCAGATTTCTGATGAAAAAATATTTTTCTGTTCCATCTTTTATCGTTTCCACCTTGTATATCATAAGCTGCCTCCTTTCCTCTAACGCTATACACAGTATACCCACTTCATGCCGAAATAGCTATTCATCAATACCAACAATCCCACCGAAAACGCCCTTGAAATACGACCAAACTTTTCGTGCTAAATCTGCTATTTCTGTAGCAGAACCACGAACGGTTACAGGTAGTATTCCACGCCTTTCCGGTTTCGGATAAAGTGCTGGATATCCTTGATGTCTTTTGCCATCTTGCAGCTTGGAAGCGCACACATCACTTCCTCATGATACCTGCCGCCTTCTCCTGCACGCTCGTCTAAAATGGACACGACACAAGTATCTGTCTCGGTGCGGAGTGCCCGTCCGAATCCCTGTCTTAGTTTTTTCTGCATGTCTGGAACAATCACTGCCTGAATATAATCTTTCAGGCTGGCATATTCCTTCTTCTGTGCTTCGCTGATGGGATCAGGAACAGCAAAGGGCAGTTTTACTATAATCAGCGAAGATACCATATCTCCAGGGAAGTCTACTCCTTCCCAACAGGAGCCGGCTGCAAAAAGGACAGCATTGTCCATCTGTTTAAATCTTGTGATCTCTTCCGGTGAATGTCTCCACACCTCTATCATCGGGAACGGAATTTCATCCCTTAACATCTGGTAAACGTTTCCCATCAAATGATAAGATGTGAACAGCACCAGCGTATGCCCGTAAGTCGAACAGATCAGTGAATGGATATGGCCTGCTATCATCTCCGCCTCTTCCTGACTTCCTCTTCTGGATTTTTTCAAATTCTTAGGCAGATATAAAAGACAGTTCTTCTGATATTCAAACGGGGAGTCTGCCACATATTCCCGGACTCTCCGCACTCTCTGTAATCCTGTCATTTTCCGAATGTGGGAAAATCCCTGTCCGGTTTTTAAAGTTCCGCTTGTAAGAATCGCTCCCATTCCTCTGCTCCATAACATCTGGTCCAGATACTGTGGAATCCGCCTGCTGGATGCACACAATATAATCCTGTGATCATGGTCCTGCTTCAGATGCAGTACATACTTCTTATCCTGATGGAAAAAGTATTCCAACACACTTCTGGTTTCTTCCAGCTTGTTTCTGATCCACTTCGGAATCTTCTTTTCTAATTTTTCTATGATCTTATTCATGGTCTGTATCCCCTCACATAAATACATTGCACACTCTTCTGTCATGTGGAATTCTTCTTTTATCCCATATCTGGTTCTGTGGTTTTCTCCTATGATGTCCAGCACCATACGGATCGTCCCAGACAGTTTTCTTATCTCCGGGCCTTGGTACTCTTTCCCAAGATAAAAGCAGATTTCCCGGATATCGTCATAACAGAGGCTCTTCCCGAACATCTGCTTTGCCGCATCCGGCAGCTTATGTGCTTCATCGACAATCAATGCCCGGTAGTCTTTTAATAACGGGCGGTAATCCTGCAGCCTGTGATAACCATCAGCCAGCAGATAATTGTGATTACAGATCTGAATGAACATTTCATGATCTCTGGAACGCTCCAGATACTGCTGATACCTGCATGAGCCTCTTTTCGGGCAGTCTCCCGAACAGAACTTCGGTACACTCACCATCCTTCTGTCAAACCCACTTAAGTTGGACACTTCGTCCATATCATAATGTTCTTTCAACGACAGCAGAGCTTCTTTCTGCAACGCATTTTTGTTTTTTTCTTCGATTGCAACGATTCGTTGCTCCAACCTCTCATCGCAGACAAAATGCTCTTTCCCTTTTCGTATCACAGCTTTAATAGGGGCCTGAATCGTCCCGTTCTCCTGAAGAATCCGGGAGAGAAAAGGGATATATTCTGTAAGAATTGCTTTCTGGAGTGTAATGCTGGAAGTAGATATCACGATCGGACGCTGCTCATAAGGGGAACATCCTTCTGCAAGGAGAGAATATTTTCTCATCAGAACACAGGCCACCAGATAGGCATACGTCTTGCCGATACCGACACCCGCATCACACAGTGCTATGTTTCTTCCCAGCAGGTTATCCAGCATTTCGTGGCATAACATAATCTGTTCTTCCCTTACTGCCATTCCATGTTCTGGAAACAGCACACGAAAGATTGTATCAATTTCACGATGCGCTCTTTTTAAATATTCTTTTGTGTAATACATAATTTGTTACCTAATATGCGTGCTGATACCACATCAATACGGCTGTAAAGGATTTCTCCCTACAGCCGCATGTATCTGATATCAACGACACATTCTTCCTTGATTTCTTATACTTTTGTTTTTTGGCGTTGTATTTGTCCTCGACTCCCCCATTGCCTTACGGGAACATTACAGGCGGATGCTTGGCATTGCACCACTCATGGATTTTCTAAAGGTCTTGCTGATTACAACCCAAAGTCCATCCTCTGCTCACTGGCAGTTCCTATGTATCATTATCCCCTCGTAAGTGATCCTCGCAAAAGACCGCCACGGTCCTGTTTCAGTTAAAGGTAATTCGCTCGAAACAAAAACACCAGCAAAGAATTTTTTATATTCTTTCCTGTCATTTTCATTTGTCCTCGCGCCTTCCTAACACGCTTCTACTTACGGGAACGTACCTGTAATGCTGGTATAGGATTGTCAAAGTACACTGGCAAAATTTACCTGCCTATTAAATAGCCGATGAAAAATGCTGTTATTATTCAATTTTCGACAAATTATTTAATTTTTTTCTTAAACGGTTTCTTTTGGTATAAACGGTCTGTTCTGCCATTCCCATAATTTTGGCAATCTCTCTTCCTGAATATCCCCATGTACTAAGCAAAAGTATCTCTAATGTCTGATGTTCTGTGCCCTTTAATAATTCATAGATCCGTCGGTCTCCAATGTTGTCTAAAAGTTCTCGGATATCCTGTGCAAACCGTCCTCTGTCCCTTTGTTTTATGGAATCCATATCCTGCATCATTTCATCCAGATGTTCCCGGAATCTGCGCTCTTCCAGAAAATCTTCCCTGTCCATCTGGCGCAACTTTTGGATCTTCTCTTCTTCCATTCCCAGTTCACGCAGTTTCTTTTCTTCCTGTTCTTTCCAATAATTCCACTTTCGTTCTTCACTTGTCTTGTTATAAGCCATTTAGCTTTCCTCCGATCTGATTTTTGGTATAGAAATCAAATCGGAGCATGGCGGTGACCGGATATGTACGTTATAATGTTCGAAAAATGTCGAATAAAAAAATGCTGCAACCTCTTCGATTACAGCACTTCTTTTTCCCTTACTCTTTTGTTTTTTTAAGGACTTCCATTGATGCAAATATAACTCTTCTCCTTGTCATGCCTTACTAAAACACCACAAAAAGAAGTATATAGAAAAAGACTGTCAGAACTGTGTAATGTAACAGTCATCTGCCAGTCACTTTTCGCATAATTCGACATTTTTCTACATTTTGCTCAATGTCTGTCTATATCTAAATAATATCCCACCTTTCGTATACTCTGAATTATCTTTGCAGCCTCCGGTTCTGTCTTTTCCATTTTTTTGCGGAGTCTGCGTACAAAACACCAGATCATGTTGGCAGAGTCATCTCCATATGGTTCTTTCCATAACTGTTCAAAGATAATCTCATGGGTAACTACCTGTCTGGAGGCATCTGCCAACAGATACAGGAATGCCTTTTCTCGCTCATTTAGGGTTGCAAGCTCATGCTTCCCCCAGTAAACAGTATGATAACGGCAGTCAATTAGAAGTTTTCCTTTCCTTATGATCTCCTGCTTTTCTCTTTTTCTTCCAGTGTTCCATGTGATATCGGAACGTCTGAGTAATGCATACAGGTACGTGTTGATCAAGCTGACCGAAGGATGTGGAAATACTAGGTCTGCACCCCATTCGATATACTTTTTTACCGCCTGAATCCCCGGTATCACTACAATAATCGGAGCCCTGCTGTACTGCCGGACTTCCCAAATCAGCCTGCCCAGCTTTCCGTTATCATTTCTCACAAGCATCAATACTGCGTCATAGACCGCTATGGTATGGAATTTTTCAAACACATCCAGATTAACGGTCGTACATTCCCACTCATTTTTTAACCCTTCACAAAGTTGACTCCACTTATCTACCTCATCCGCAGCAATCAATACTTTTTTCATTTGTATCCCTTTTCTTATGTTACTTCATTTTTAAAGCAGAAAAGACAGTGAAATCTCTCCACCGCCTTTCCTGTTTTTGATTTAATTCGTTAATTTCATTTCTTCGTTTAACGTATTCTCTTCCTTCATCTTCCGTACCAATTCTTGAATCTTTTTATAAGATTCTTCGCTGATTGTATGTTCCATCCGACACGCATCATGATTTGCAGTTTCCGAAGATACTCCTATTCGTCGTAAAAATTCTTCTAAAAGCACATGCCTTGCATAGATTTTTTTTGCAATCTTTCTTCCTTCTTCTGTCAGTTCAATGCTGCCATATCGGTCTTTTATTACATATCCATCTGCCAGCAGTCCACGTACTGCAACTGAAACACTCGCTTTGGAATAGTTCAGATAATCACTAAGCATAGAATTACGAACATATCCTTTCTGACGTTTCAATACATACGCCGCTTCCAGATAATCTTCTTTGGATTCTCCAATTTTCATATACTACTTTATCCCCTTTTGGAAAGTATTTCTTCTGCATTCCTGCTGTTAAGAAATTCTGCCATTCTCCATTTCATATACCACATCTGCCACATTCATTGTGGATACTCTGTGGGATACCAAGACAACTGTTTTCTTCTTGGCCGATTCTTTCAATGATTTTAAGATAATTCCCTCATTTAAAGAGTCGAGGTTCGATGTAGGCTCATCGAGTAGAATGAGGGGGCATTCATGGAGAAATGCTCTTGCAATTCCGATTCTCTGTTTTTCACCACCGGACAGCGTATCACCCAGTTCTCCGACTTCTGTATCATATCCTTTCGGAAGTGTCATAATGAAATCATGGATAGATGCTTTCTTTGCGGCTTCCATAATCTCTTCTCTGGATGCTCCCGGCTTTGCGATGGCAATGTTGTTTGCAATGGAATCATGGAACAGGTGTGTTTCCTGCGTAACATAACTTTCCATATCTCTTAAATGCTTGGTTGGAATCTTGCGGACATCTGTACCGTCTACCGATACACTTCCATCCTGCACATCCCAGAACCGCATCAACAGTTTTAAGAGTGTAGATTTTCCGGAACCGCTCGCACCATGAATCCCTGTGATTTTACCCGGCTGTAATTTCAGTGAATAGTTATCTAAAATAACTTCTTCACCATAAGCAAATGTTACGTTCTCTGCCTCTGCTCCTTTAAATTCATATTCCATGCTCTCTACACCGGAAGTTTCCACATCCCCCGGAATTTCTTCCACAAGCGGCGTCTCTTCCAGAAGGGAGAGAACACGTTCACCACTTGCCAATGTCTGGTTCAGGTTGTTGGAAAGGCTTGATAATGCTACTACCGGTCCGAAAGAACCCATCATTGCGATGGTACAGGTTAAGATTCCCTCGAATCCCATCGCACCTTTGTCGTACAGCCAGATTGTCAGTGCCAGCATTCCAAAGGATGCAAGCAGGATAACCATGTTCGTAAATGAACGCTGTGAGCCTTCCATTTTGCTTAATGACTCCTGCATTCCTGCAAGATTTTTGGAACGCTCAGACATCTGCTCTTTTCTCTTTTCACCCTGTCCGTACTGGATGGTCTCGTCCAATCCTCGTAAAGAGTCCAGAACAAAGCTGTTCAGTTCTCCGAAGTTTGTCCGAAATTCCATTCCCTTCTGGCTGCCACGTTTTCCATTCCACATCGGGATGGCTACTCCGACAATCAGATAAGCTGCCAGTGCAAGCACGCCTGCTAACCAGTGATATCTTCCGATAAAAATCACCATAATAATTGAGGTCAGTGTTGCAATCGCAATCGGGGAAATGGTATGTGCATAGAACACTTCCAGTAATTCGATATCGGTTGTAATAATCGAGATCAGATTTCCCTTGTCCCGTCCTTCCAGTTTTGCCGGGCAGAGTTTTCTCAGTGCTGCAAACACTTTATGGCGGATGATTGCCAACAGCTTAAATGCGATAAAATGATTACAATACTGTTCCACATAATGCAGGATTCCACGAAGCACTGCAATTACGATCATGACTGTGATAATCGTTTTTACTGGAGTAAATACCAGCCACATATTGTCCACCGGAACAATCATTCCGGCTACTCCTGTCAGAAGACCATGCACGATGACCTGTCCTGCCAGTATCGTCAGGAAGATTGCACATAAATAACCCAATGTTCCAAGGATGATTGCTGCCAGCATGATATGGAGCAGGGGTTTTACCAGACCAATCAGACTTCCCATGATCTGGAGGGCACTTCTGCGTTTTGTTGTATTCGTATTTTCACTCATTATGCCACTCCTCCTTTTCCATAGTTTTCCAATGCCATCTGGCTTTCATACAGATGTCTGTACGCACCATTCCGGCTCATCAGTTCGTCATGCTTTCCGCTTTCTTTGATTTCTCCGTCTTTTAAGAAATAAATCTTGTCAGACTTCACAACATTTGCCAGTCTGTGAGAGATCAGAAGCACCGTCTTTGTCTTTGCCAGTTCGTGAATCACATTCATGATCAGTTCTTCACTTTCTACATCGATATTGGATGCGGCTTCATCAAAAATATAAACCGCACTGTCTGTCCGAAGCAACGCTCTGGCAATCACCAGTCTCTGACACTGACCGCCGGACAGGTTACTTGCTTTTTCCAGCAACTGTGTCTGCAAGCCATCCTGTGTCTGTAAGAACCCTAAGAGATTCACTTTCTGAAGGACAGCTTCCATCTCTTCTTTCGTTGCGTCCGGTTTTGCCATCTTCAGATTTTCTTCTACTGTACCTTTGAACAGGTAGCTGTTATGGCGAACCAGAACAACCCTCTGCATCAGATTGGTTTCATTCACTTCATTAAGCGGTACGCCACCGATGGTAATTTCTCCGTTATATCCCCGGTTCTTTGCTGCAAGGATTCCGGCAATCGTACTCTTACCACATCCGGATTCACCAACCAGTGATACAAAACTTCCTGCCGGAAGATTTAAGTTGATTCCTTTTAAAATCTCTCTGTCCTCTTCATAAGAAAAGTGCACATCTTTTAATGTAACATCTAACGCGACCTCCGGCAGTGTTTTTTCTCCAGCCTGTGGTTCCGGCAGATCTAAAATCTTGAAAATCTTATCACTCGCTGCCATACCATTCATTGCGATATGGAAGAATGAACCAAGCAGTCTGAGTGGCAGGAAAAACTCGCTGGCAAGCAGAACAATACATAACGTTCCTGCTACACTGATATTTCCTTTTAAGAATTCGGACACCGCGACTGCCATACCGATCGCAGCTCCACCATAGGCAACAATATCCATCATGCTTGTGGAATTGAGCTGCATGGTCAGCACCTTCATCGTAATCTTACGGAAATTCTGGGATTCCACATCTATCTCATCTGCTTTCTGCTGGTCTGCCTGATAAATCTTCAGTGTGGTAAGTCCCTGTAAATTTTCAAGGAACGAATCTCCCAGTCCAGTATAGATGCTCCAATAGTTATTTAATAATCTCTTCGCCACTTTCTGTACCACCACGATAGAAATCGGGATCAGTGGTACACAGATCAGCAGGATCACACTCGCTTTCAGGCTCACTCTGCAAAGAATGATAAATAATGTCAGTGGTGCAATCAGGCTGTAAAATAATTGTGGAAGATATTTTCCAAAGTATGTTTCCAACTGCTCCACACCCTCAGTTGACACCTGTACGACCTCCGAAGAGGATACCTGCTCACTGTAGGAAGCTCCCAACTTTAACATTTTCTCATAAATCTTTTCACGCAGAATCCGCTTTACATCCACACACGCCAGATAGGAAGACCTTGCTCCCATCCGTTCACAGATAAATCGAATCACCACAACCAGAACTAAAATCAGTATTGTCCGCTCAATGATCGGTACGGTTACTGCCCGGTACACTACCCGTTCCAGTAAATCTGCGATAGAAAAGACTGCCAACACTTGCGACAGGAGGGCTGCCCACTGCCACAAAATCGTATACACGATATACTTTTTTGCGTGGGACAACAGCCCCACCAGTCTTGTTTTAATCATAAAAATCTTACCCTTTTGTTTCTTTCTTCGATTCTTTTTTACTGCATACCAGATGCCATACTGCAAGAACTGGATGGTATAATAACATCCTTGGTCCTGAAAAACGCATAACCTGCCTGATCTGTTCTCTCACCTCTGGCTTATAGCAATGCACTTTACAGTTTGCGCAAAATGTCTTTTCTTTCATAAAAGGACACTTTTCACTTCGAAGTCTTGCATAATCCAAAAGTTCCTGACAGACAGGACAAATCTGCCCTGCCTGCCTGTCTTCTTTCGGATGTTTTTTCCGGCAATACAGCCGGATCATCTCTTCCACGACATGCTGTTCCTTCTGTCGTTTCTTTTCTACTTTATCCATCATATTATTCCACTTCTGCACCTTCCGGTAATTCTTCTCTCACTTTTAAAGTTTTCACTCGAAGGAAGAAGTATAACAGGTGGCATACCCAAACCACTGCGATACAGATTCTTCCGATTGGTACATTCTTCATGCAGATAAAGCCGATTGCCATGACTACTGTTACCATTCCGATAATCTTGCATTTTGTTCCTATTGTCATGGCTCTTTTCTGAACAAAACTGTCCAGATGTTTCTTATAAAGATTCGTTCCTACGAACCAGTCGTGCAGTTTCTTAGAACTCTTTGCAAAGCAAAACAGTGTTGCCATATAAAACGGAACGGTTGGCAGGATAGGAAGTACAATTCCTATCGTACCAAGTCCCAGGCAAAGAAATCCAAGCACGATCCATACTACTTTTAAAGGATTTTTCATCTTCTTTCTGTTCTCCTGTGGGAGTTTTCCTCCCCTTTATTTCTTGTCGTTCTACTACTATTTTCTTCTTACACCGCCAGCACAAACTTCCGTCCATCAACCCTTGTCACACCAAGCTCAATGCCATACAGTTCCCGGATGCTCTCTTCCGTAATCACTTCTTCCGGATCACCTTCCACCAGCACTTTTCCATCTTTCATGCCGATGACATTATCTGAATATGCGATTGCCTGATTGATGTCGTGCAGTACCATGATGATGGTTATTCCAAATTCCTGATTGAGTTTTTTCACCAGTTGCAGGATCTCAATCTGATACCGGATATCCAAATAGGTAGTCGGCTCATCGAGGAACAGCGTCTTTGTTCCCTGACAAAGTGCCATTGCAATCCATACACGCTGACGCTGTCCACCGGAAAGTCTTGACACTTCTCTGTCACAATATTCTGTCAGATTGGTTACTTCCAATGCCCACTGAATCATACGCTCATCTTCGGCACTGTCTCCCTGCATCATTTTCTTATGTGGGGTTCTTCCGAATGCCACCAGATTCTCAACGGTGATATCGTCTGATGCACTGTTATACTGCTGAACAATCGCAACCTTTCTGGCAAATTCTTTTAAATTCAGGTTCTGGATATTCTTTCCTTTGAGGAAAATATTTCCTTTTCTCGGATATAAGTTTTTCGTCATCAGGGAAAACAATGTAGATTTTCCACATCCGTTTGCTCCCATAATCGTTGTGATTTTACCTTCTTCAATCTTCAGGGATACGCCCTTTAAGACTTTATTTTTTCCATAGGAAAAGTGCAGATCTCTAACTTCCATCGCAGGCTTGTCTGCCCACTTATCCGCTTTTTTCACTTTCTTTGCTGCTTCATTCTCTGTAGAAGTCAAATCCATATTCTTTTCTTTACTTCGCATACTTCTTAGACCTCCTTAACAGAATGATGAAGAATGGGCCTCCGACCACACTCATAATGATGGATGCGGATACCTCATACGGAGCAGCTATCGTTCTTCCGATGGTATCTGCCAGCAGGAACGTAAACGCTCCGAACAAAGCACTAAATGGAACTAATGCCTTGTGGTCGCTTCCTACTAAAATTCTTCCGATATGCGGAACAATCAGTCCTAAGAAACTAATCACTCCGGCTACTGCTGTGGAAATACTTGCAAGCAATACTGCTATCAGTGAAATCACGATACGCATTGCATTGACATTGATTCCAAGGCTTCGTGCTGTCTTATCTTCCAGTGCTAACAGATTACACATCTTCGTCATAATCAGTGCCAGAACCAGTCCGATAATTACATACGGTACTAAGGTTTTCACATCATCCCAAGTTTTCATTGTGATATTACCATTGACGATGGCTGCCACGCCAGACATGTTTCCGCCATTCATTGAATTCAGCGCACTGGATAATCCGGTGAACATTGCATCGACTGCCACACCGACAAGGATAATTCTTAAGGGACTTAATCCCCCTTTCCATGACAGGCTGTAAACTAAGACAAATGCAATCACACCACCAAGAAATGCAAATAATGGAGTGAAGAAAAATAAAGTCGGTGCAAATGCGGTAATGAGTACCGCCGCAAAACTTGCTCCACTGGAAATACCGATGATTCCCGGATCGGCAAGTGGATTTTTTAATACCGCCTGAAATAACACACCCGATACCGCTATCGCAGCTCCGGCTAACATGGAGATTACAATTCGTGGGAATCGTAAGTCATAGATTGTTGCCACGTCTTCATTGTACTTTACAAATAATCCTTTCAGTAGTTCCGGGAAGCTGACTTTCAGGCTTCCGATATTCACTGCCGCAAAAAATAATGCAACCAGCAATACGATCATTACAATAAAGGAAATGGCTGCTTTTGCTGTTTTCCGATGCTTTCTTGCTTTATCCTGACCGGAGAGGTTCTGGACTTCCCTTTCGGAAGTCTCAGAAGTATTTTTTAATTCTGTCTCTTTCATCTGTCCTCTCCTTTCTACTTGCTCTGCTGTTCGTTGTATTTTTCAGTTGCGTCAGAATCCTTTGCTTTCTTCTGTGCATTATCACTGGTTTCTTTTGCTTTTGCTGAATCTTCATCACTTTCCGGATAAAGGATTGGCTGTAATTCTTCCAGTGCCTGTGGATACTTAAACGTAGCACTCATACCGAAATATTCATAAGTCAGATCATAAACTCTGCCGTTCTTCACAGCATCGAAATGCTGCCAGATGTCATTCTCCGCAAAATCTTTATTGAACATTTCTACCACCTGATCCGGCAGTGCATGTGCGGCACGTAAGATAATATCCGGCTCTTTGGTTTTCATGTCTTCAGTATTTACGGTCAAAAATTCCTGATCGGTGTCAGAGTATACATTCTCTCCGCCTGCCAGTTCCACCAGACTTCCTACATAGGAATTCGGTGTTGCGATAATATAAGACCCCGGAAGTCCCATCAGGATCATTACCTTCGGATGGTCTTTTCCTTCATTCTTTTTCTTATAATCATCATAGAATTCTGTAAACTCGTCCACCAGTTTCTGTGCCTGATCTTCTCTGTCGAAAATCTCACCCAGTTCCTGAATGGAACGGTACATACCCGGCACACTTCTAAGATTCAAAAACGCCCAGTCTGTATCGATTGCTTCATATTTCGGCTGCAGATCACTCTGCAATGACACCGGACTTAAAATCCAGTCTGGATTAAGTGAGGATACAATCTCCATATCCGGACTCATGGCTGTTCCGACTGTCTCTACATCTTTGTATCTGTCTGGAATTGTGGATACGGTGCTACTGCAAACACCTACCAAATCCAGTTCCAGCTTGTCACAGATATCTGCGGTTGCCGGAGAAGTCGCTATAATTCTTGGGCTTTCTTTCATAGCCTGTACTTTTTTCTTGGCTGCTTCTACGGCTGCCTTTTCTTCCGGATCATTAATCTCTAAGAGAGACTTGGCATCTTCATTGGAAGAATCCTTGTCCGATTTGCTGTCAGAAGTCTTTTTATCTGCCGTCTTACTTCTGGCTGTCTCATCTGTACTGCTCTCTGTCTGCGTAGCAGAATCACTGCTTTTCTTTCCCTGACTCTGGTCTACACAACCTGCCAGAGAAAAAATCATGGTCATTGCAAGGAGAACAGCCGATGCTTTTTTCAAACGCCTATTCATCATCGTCCTCTGCACCTCCCCAACGTTTCCAGTTCTTACGGAAGAAATAAATCACTCCGGATACTGCTCCAAGCAGAATCAGACCTGTTACTACAACTGCCAATGCAATCTGAAAAATCCGGTTGCCGGAAGAAGTATTTCCGCTATCGGAATCGCTGTCACTTGTTCCATCTTTCGCAGTAGAAAGACTTAATCCTTCTGAAGAATTTACTGGATTTTCTGTATCCAGTGAAGAAGAATCACTGCTCGGTTTTGCAGCTTCTGTAATACTGCTCTCCAGTTTCTTTGATGAGCTGCTGGAAGAACTGCTTTTATCGGATGAGCCGGAACTCTGAAGAGAAGAACTTCCAGAACTTAAACTTCCACTGGAAGTAGAACCTGAATTATCTACTGAACCAGAACCACTGGATTCTACTGCTGTTCCATCAGAACTTTCTGTTACCATAGTTGCGTTCATGTCTGTATTGTTTCCTTCACTGTAGTTGCTCGGATACAGATAGAAAATAACATCTCTTCCCATCGGTTCTACATACATGGAACCTCTGACTACACAGTTTTCGCTTGGCACACGCATACACACATCGGCTGTTGTACCGTTGCTGTCTGAACCATTTCCTGTAATACCGATTTCTGATGGTGTAGACCAGCCGGAATCTCCTACATTCTGTACCTGAAAACTATGTCCACTGGTGTAGTCCATCAGACTCATGCGGATGGTCAGATAATAAGCTCCATCGTCTGATACTTCCAAGATACCATTGCTGTATACACAACCTTCTACCATGCCCTGTCCTGTTGCATAAGAACTCTCTCCACCGGAATCTTCGATTACTCCGGTAACCGGGTGTGCGTAACATCTGTTAATTGTACAGCTATACA
>NZ_LR698973.1:956325-959647 GCF_902381825.1 Pseudocoprococcus catus | reverse complement strand
TTTCTGTTGTACTCCATGATTCCTGCCAGTAAAGCGACTCCTCCGAGAAGAAGGATAGCTGCCCACAGGGTATTGTTCTGTACAACATCACCAGTCTTAACGTTGGATGCTGATTTCAGGCTGGAACCTGATCCAAGGCTGGATGTTCCACTCTTCAGACTTGAAGAACCACTTCCAAGTGAGGAAGAACCAAGTTTGCTGCTTCCAAGAGAACTGCTTCCAAGGGTATTATTTCCAAGTGAGCTGTTTCCAATAGAAGAATTACTGTTGTTATTTCCGTTGGAATTACTATTATTGTTGTCGTTCTTATCAAAGTCTGGATCATCGGATGTTGTTGCTTTTAATGAGCTCCAATCCAGTTTCAGGTATACTGGCTGTGTTCCTGTACCAGAGCTGATTGCGTCCATAATCGGAACGAATACCTGTAACGGAACATATCCATCATTCAGAGCTTCCGGAATCAATTCGAATGTAACGACATCTGGATAGTTTGTTCCATAAGAATCAGATACTAACGTTCCATCTGCATTCTTCTGATAACTATCTACGGTAACATCTGCAAGTGATCCCTGCGGATTACCATACTGAGGATCAACACTATAACCTGTTGTGAAGTATTTCAGCTGGCTTAAATATCCAAGTTTTTGTCCTACGGTCAGTCCGTTGAAGTTCAGAGTGATATAGTATTTACCATTCTTCACTGTCAGTTTAATTGTATGGTTGATTGCTTCATTTGACATAGAATAAGTATTCTTGTCTACTTTCACCATTGTTCCATAGATAGAGTAAACCCCATCAGCAAGGTTCTTGATATCCAGTTTTCCATCACTCTTCTTTGCTAACTGCTGGATTGCTTCTGTCAGTTTTGTCACCTGATCATCTACCAGTTTCTGTGATGCAGAATCATTATCCATTACATTCTGAGCACGACCTACTGCACTCTGTAATGTTGCAAGAGAACTTTCTGTATAAATGTCTGTCTGGCTTAAATATGTCTTTGCTTCTGCAATCTTGCTTTCCAGTTTGCTCTTATCTACAACTGCTTTTTCTACCAGTCCGTTTAATGCAGTTGTCAGAGATTTCTCTGCTGCTGCAACTTCTGCCTCTGTTGCTTTTGGATTTGCTGCAACATTCTCAGCCAGTGTAATTGCTGTATTCAGGACCGTCAAACTGCTGCTTTCATAAACATCTGTTTTTGCTGCCTCAGCTTTTGCTTTTTCAATCAGGGCATTTAAGTTTGTCTTATCAACAACTCTTAAACTGTCAAGTGCTGTCTGAAGTGCTGTAACCTGTGCCTGAACTTCTGCCTTGGTAGCATCTTCTTTTGCTGCTACTGCCTGTGCATTTGTGATTGCTGTCTTTAATGCTTCTAATGTTGCAGAAGTATAAACAACATCGGTACGATTTGCTTCTGCTGTTGCTTTTTCAATCAAAGCATTCAGTTCTGTCTTGTCTACGATCTGAGTTTCTACTGCATCTACGGCTGCCTGTAAAGCTGTCACCTGCAGATCAATTTCTTTCTGTGTAGAATTCATATCATTGTAAACATCCTGAGCTGTCATGTAAGCCGCATTTAAAGCGTTCCAGTATTCGTCAGCAACATCACCCTGCTGCATACCGGATACCTGATTCAGAAGTGCTTCGATTACACTGTTGTCTCTTTCTACTCCTGTCTCCTGTTTGATGTTTGCCCAGTCGATAGAAACTCTGGCAACCTTTGTACCCTGTCCTTCACCGATGCTTTCCATAACCGGAACATAAACCTCTACATAGAACAGGTTGTCGTTCAGTTCAATCGGGATTGATAATTTTTTTGGATACCAGTTTCCTTCTGTATTCTTGTCGTAATACTCAGAGTTCTTGTCATTAAATAAATCGTAAACATCTGTGTACTCTTCCAGAATTGTTGCATCGGAAGCTTCATATTTTACCGGATAATTATATTTGTTGTATTCAACCGTATCCATATCTACTTTTTTCAGTTTGTACAGATAACCTGTCATTCCGGCAAATTTCATGGACTGGAAGTTCATCTCCAGTGTTACTTCACCTTTACCCGTAACTCTTACAATTCCGTTCTGAATCATGGAAGCATTTCCCATAGAATCTTCATCGGATGTTGCGTTGAGCAGTTTGATCGGTACGGAATATGTACCTTCAAAAATCTGCGGATATTTTTCAAAGAGATCACTCTGTTTGTTTTTAACAACAAGTGCTTCATAAGAAGAGGTCAGCAGTTTTGTCTGCTTTTCTACTTCTGGTTTTGTTGCATTGACATCAGCGGATACTTTCTGAGCAGATTTGATTGCTGCCTGGAAACTGTTCCAACTGTTGTCTGTATAAGTGCCGTCATTTGTCTTGGTCAGTGCATTTTCGATATAGCCATTTAATTCTGACTTATCTACTGCATCATCCAGACGAACAAGTGCTTTCACTGCTTTATCCAGCTTGTCAACCTGTTCATTCATTTCATCTACTGTCGCATCAGATTTTGCTAATACTTCTTCAGCTTCCTTGATTGCAGCCTTCAGATTCTCATAACTGTCTTTTGTATAATTTGCTTCTGCATAATTATTTTTCGCATCGGAAACTGCCTGATCCAGTTCTGCTCTTGCTTTTACGTCTTCTTTCATTACAAGACCTGCTGTTGCTGTGTCCAGAGTAACTTCCGCTGCTGTGATTTCTGACTGGAATGCCACTTTGTCTGCCAGAACACTCTCTGCTGTAGCAATGGCATTTGTCAATACTGCAAATGAATCACTTGTGTAATTCTTCTCTTTTAATACTTTTGCATCATTCAGTTTTGATTCCAGATCGGATTTTTTAATTTCCTGTTTTACTGCAGATTTTAAATCAAGATTTAACAGGAGTTCTGCTTCTCCGCTTTCTGTTGTTACTTTTACTTTATGGTTTTCTACATTTGCAGGAAGTTTCACTACAAGTCTGCCTGCGTCTGTATCTGCATCCGCATATCCGGCACCCTTGCGATACTGCATACCGGTAATTCCGTCCACGTACAGATAAGCAGTTACATTGCCGTCTTTATCTGTATATAAACGAGCAGATTTTAATCCTGCATTCAAATCACTTGCTGTTCCATCCTGATTGGTAAGTGTTGCCTGTACTTCGTAAACACCTTTTTCCATGGAAACGGCTGTTGACATCGGTACAAGTGCATCTACTGCTGACTGAAGGTCTGCGGATGCCTGATCTGCATTTTCTTCTGTTACCTTTCCTTCCTGAGCAGTAATCACTGCCTGAAGGTCTGCCCAGCTTTCTGCTGTATAATCTGCTTCATTTAATGCTTTGGCATTTTTCAGGA
>NZ_LR698973.1:950773-955952 GCF_902381825.1 Pseudocoprococcus catus | reverse complement strand
TGCCACAGGTGTTAAACCAGATAAAGTCATAAATGCAGTTCTGCATCCTTCACCAGATCCAGGAACTTTATGCTGAAGTTCATCCATGATAGGAACAAAGAAGTTCAAATATACCCCATCATCTCTGTCTGCTGATTCTGGAAATTCAAAACCTACGCTCTTCGGATAATATAAGTCATATTCTTCCGCATAGGAATCCATATCTGTGCTTCCCGAATCATTTAGGTAGTAACTATAATAATCAAGCGGTGTATATTCACTTAATATCGGAAGTCCGTTTTCTTCTGTCTGCTCATTATTTGCCCAGAATATTCCATTTGTATAACCATATCTGCCCGTAATCACAATTCCTTGTGTATCAAAATAGATATGTTTCTTTCCATTCTCTACTACCAAACGAGCTGAATCATTTACAACCGCAGAATTGCTCATAGACAATCTATCCGGCTGATCCTGCTGCCACATAGTAACATTAACATTATATGTTCCGTCCTGGATTTCTGAAATATCTACTTTATCCGCTTTTTGTGTAATGGCGATTGTATTATAAACACGAGTAGTGCCTGTTATAACCAGTTCATCGCCCTCCATGTGAATACTTCCATCATCATTTTTATAGGAAGATGAATCAAAATACTCTATCGGATTAAACATTTCATTTACTGGATAATACCATTGAACTTCTATTTTGCTCGTATCCCAGTCTTTCGGAATTTTTACTCTTAATTCTACTGCTCTCGATGGAATAACCTGCGAGTCATTCATTTTTAATGACAAATTATAGATCAATGCTTTTGAAGCGTTTCCTGCTAATAAAGAATAATATTTGTTATATTCACTATCTTCATCTGAGGTTTCCTGTAAAAGTTCTGCTCCAAATTTTGCTTTACTATTAACTGTATAGTTATCTGTTACAAGTGTAACATCACCATCTGTCAATTCGAGTTTTTCTTTCGGTGTTGTTCTTACTCGCAATTCTCCATAGTAGGTACCATCTTCTGTTTGTATCTCAACCTGTTTTCCAAAAATAGCTTCTTCTAAGTTTTCGTATTCAATGGAAAATTTTCCATCTTCCAAAATATTGTCTGAATAAACAGAAATATACTTATTCTTTTTTACTTCTCTCGAATACGCATACATATATTGACGATATGAAGAAGTTGAAGGATAAGTACACTCGCCTAAATCCTTAATTTCTTCAAGTACTCTTATTGAATCAATGCTACTTGTCTCTGCTGTAACAGTAACTTTTCCATTCTCAATTTTTGCTTCACAAGTACCACTAAACAAATCATTTGCAGTTTTTTCTTCTGCTACAAATCCTGTGAAATCCGGTGAATCTCCAACACTGGTTACAACTTTAGAAAGCTCCAATCCAATATTTTTATAATTTTCTTCGTTAATCTCTTTAGCAACTACTGCATTATTTACATCAAATGTAAATTTTCCGTTTACAATTCCGTACATATAGCTTTCCAAGTCATCATCTGTTCTTCCATAACTATAGAAAGCTTTAGTATACATCGTTCCTTCCAGTGTATCCACATCAAAAGAATACCACGACACACCCGTTGTTGCTTTTTCAACAGAATAATTTTGAATGTATTTATCATTCCACTCTTCATTAATTTGTCCTTGTTCCTTCAAATATTCCGTTGCCTCTGATGGATTTTCCTCATTATTAGCAATATATTTTTCTGGAATATTAAAAGTTCCCATAGGTGCATTCGAAGGTGCTATATCATCTGAAATTACACCCGGTTTTGAGAACTGCAAAATATCAATTTTTTCATAATTTTCAATCTGTAAGGTTACATGATATGTTCCATTATCATTCTTTTTTACTAGTGCAACATTATCCATGTAATCCTGAACTGTACCCGAATAAGGCTCCTCCGTAAGCAGTTTTCCAGAAGGTCCATAAAAAGTCAGTGGAACAACATATTCATTTTGGTTATCTAACTCTGTATTTGCGGTATTTGTTTCTTTCTGTTCACCAGCAAACGCTTGTATATTCATACCGCCAAGTAACATACTTGTACTCAATACAAAGGCTAATATCTTTTTTATTTTTTTCATTTTTCCTCCGTATCAATTAAAACAAGCTGCTGCACTTTTGGGCACAGCAGCTTGCTTTACATACATATTTACTTATTTTATTTTGCTGTGATGTCTGTAAGTTTCAAATATCCTGTTGCGTTCATCGGCATACTTCCAACGTATGTTGTGAATTTACCAGTAATTACACAGCCTTCATAAATTGTAGATGCATCTAAACCTGTGAATGTGAAGTAGTAATCTGTTACGCCATTAGTTGTAGTCTGTTTCGGAGTAACTGTTTTTCCATTAACTACCATTTTTCCTAAATGTCCAGTCAGACCTAAATATGTAATCTCATGAGTATGAACAACAAGTGTTGCCTCATCATCTGCAATCGTAATTTCTGCACGCATATCATTGAGTGCAGCATCTCCCATAGATGTTGTTGTACAAGCTGAGTTCTTATAAAGATTCTGCTTTGCTGTGTACTTACCATCTGCTAATGAATCTGCAGCAAACGCTGTAACTCCCATTGCCATTACCATTGTTGCTGCTAACAGTGTAGCAACTAATTTCTTGATCTTTCTCATAACTGTAATCCTCCTTTTCGTTTTTTGGCATTAGCTTTTTTGCTAATAATTTATTAGTTATGATACTTAGAGTTCCATGAGAATTATTCCGGTTACCCACGTCTAACTCCTTGTCCAAAAGATACCATAATTTGCCATCCAATGTCAACACCATTTTTTACAAGTTTGTTGCCTGAATTGCAACAAACGAGCCGTTATTTCCTTTGATTTTGTTGCTATTCAGACAACAATAGACGTAAAAGTGCCGTTATTGATAGTGTTTTATCAACAGCGACACTTTATTGAAATTTTTTCTTATTTTGTTACATGATATGCGTAAATGAGAATTTTTCTCACTTCTTATTTATACCCAGAAATATAACAGTGCAGTGCTTTCCGGCATGTGCATTGGTCCTACGCTGCAGGTAACGGTAACTGGTACAATTCCCATCGTGCCAATCCCCGTCCATCGGTGGATTCTGCACGCTTCCATCGGGATTTTCACTATATTATTCTCTATTCTTGCTTCTTCAAGGACTTCATTATGCTCATACTTCAATGTTTTCAGTTTTCCAGCCATCATTTCACCACTCACTCTGGAGTGTGCTGCCATCTCTTTCAGCTTTAATTCCAGATAGCTTTCTCCATTCTCCTGAACGATTTCGGCTATTTCTTCAAATCCTCTCATCGCCATAGAGTCTCTTCCCTGCCCCTGCTTTTTATTCATCCGGTAAAGTCGGAACACTACCGGATGCCTTTCACATTTCTGCAGATTGTGCTGTATCTCCTGATCCAGTTCATTCTCTTTTTTCTTGTATACTGATTTTTTCTCTGTATAGGCGTTAATCATCAGTTCCAGCATGTGGATGTCGATATTCTCCACCATAACATCCAGTGATTCCTCGATTTCTTCCGGTTTTGCACCGATTTCTTCCAGATATTTTTCAAGATTCTCATACAGCTTGGTATATCTTTCCAGCCATTCTTCTCCCACAGGAGTAAATTCCAGTGATTCTGTCAGAATTCCTCTTTCTATGCAGTTCTTAAAATAACGGTTCACCGTTGATCGGTTCACGCCATAATATTCTGCGATACTTCCCTGAGCTCCACGTTTCTTTTCTACTTTTGACAGACCTTGTAAATATTGCAGTTGTAGCATCGTAGGTCTGTTCTGTCTCTTTAGATGTTCACCTTTTTCCATTTTCCTGTTCCTCTCTTCGTCACCATACATGAATATTCAATTCCCGATAATCGATTGGCAATGGCTTCTGTTCAAAGCGTGTAATCGCAATGATTGCCACTGCTTCTGTAATCGGGATTCCTGTATTCGCAGTATAAGTACAGATGTCTGTCGGTAACTGATAAACACCTTTTTCTTCTTTCGCCTGTATCCATTCATCATCTCTTCTGTACCATACATAGCCGATGGATTCGTCTTTTTTTGTCTTGAGCAGGAAACAGTTCTGTGACTTTTTCACTCTTAATATGACAGAGTGTTCCAGTTTCCCGTACTCTGGTGCAAGGAACCTTGGATTGCGTCGTTCCGGTTCATACAGTCCGAATGCCATCGGGAACTCACCATCCTCATAAAAGGTATACAAGTCCATATCGTCATAAACTCTGTCGTATACGTCACCGTACTGCAGAAAGTTTTCAATTCCTTTTAACCCTTCCGGACTGATATAATGTTCCACTCTACAGGCATCTTCCTGCGCCCTCTGCTGATCCATTTCACTTACCATCTGAAAGAACTGTGTCAGTTTCTCATGGCGTGCAAGGCACTCCATACCTTCCAGTTTTCCCTTATCGCTCAGTTCCAGATGTCCGTTTTCCGGCTCACACAAAAATCCTTTTTTCACCAGACTCCGCACCAGGCCTGCCGCTTCATATCCGGTTATGTTCACTTCTCTGGCATACTCTTTCGATGTGATCTGTCTGCCCTGCCTCCATGTCCGGTAGACATATTCCAGAAGATCTTCTTCCAGTTCGCCTCTGGCTTTTGTCACATCAATATTTCTGTTTTCAATCTTCTTTACCATTTTACCTTTCCCACCTGTCTTTTTTATATATTTGTCCGCTACACGATATCCGGTATTTTCTGCAAAAGCCTTCCATCCAGTAAGCATATCGTTTTTTTCTTGGAGCCTTTCTTTTTCTCTGCGACACCCCCAGATTACAGGTGAAGTGTATTTCACCCAACCACTGCTGTTCGTACTCTATGTGAAATGCTGTGGCAGGGATTTTGATGATTTGATCATTTACTTCTGCCTTCTTCCAGATTCCATGCATGTTCTGATACCAGATTATTCTATCATCCTCATTTTCCGGATGCTCCGTTAGTTCCAACCAAATCTCCCAAGGCTCTATGTACAGCCAGCCATCCCGTTTAAACCGCATATCTTCGATAGCCGCTTTTCTCTCTTTTCCAATCTCTGTGGTGTAAAAGGAATACCACATCTGAAAAATCGTCCGCAGAATATCTTTTTGCAGGTATTCTTTTGCCACTTTCTTTGTTTCCATTACTTTTTTTCCTCTGTTTCTTATTTCCCGATTACGCTTTGGTTAGTTGG
>NZ_LR698973.1:899770-950125 GCF_902381825.1 Pseudocoprococcus catus | reverse complement strand
CCCTGCGATGTGGCTGTTGCCATACAAGTCGGTTCTCAGATATTTCTCATTGTCACCTGAATACAGAATTGGATAATTGATGCCAAGTTCGTCCTGATTATCAAACCGTATCCATCCGATAACATCTGGATTCTCGGCTTTCAGTTTGTCAAACTCTACTTTTACGTCTGTTGCCCACCAGTCTTTTTTCTTCTGCTTTCCATCATCTGGTTCGGACTCATCATTTACATACTCCTCGGCAAGTTTGTCATAATCTCTGGCGGATTTCCATCGGTCGATGTATGGGGGAAGGATATGCATAAGTGCTACCCCGATTAAAACCACTGCCAGAATGATCCATATCAGCCATCGGTATGAGCTTTTTTTCTTCATGTTGTCTCTCCCATTTTTCCTGTTAGTTCTCTCGAACCACTATCGTCATTATGGAATGTGTGGTCAGAATTGTCAATCTTTTTCTTCTGGCGTACTGTCTGTTGCCTGTCCGTCTGCCCCTATCTATCTGCTCCTGTCTCTCCATCTGTTTCTGCCTGTCCGTCTACGAGGTCGTAGCTCATATCGAGTAAATCCAGAACTTTTGAATCGCTGACAGAACCATCCAACGGAACTGCCAGCCAGTGCTTCTTGTCCATGTACTTTGCCGGAGCAAGGTGATACATTTCGATGTAGTTGCCTATCATGTCCGGCTCTGCCTGAACTTCCATGAAAGTTGTTCTTTCAGCTGGTTGGTAAAAGATGGCATAAGGTGCGGCGGTTCTTGGGTTTTTGAAGATGGTGACGAGGTATCCGGATTTGTTGATGGTGTCTGGATGGGTGGGGTATTGCTTTTGGATGTATGTGAATATTTCTTGTTGGTTCATGTGGGATCCCTTCTTTTTCTCATAATGAATGGATGACCTCTGCCATCCATTATCATTTATTATAACTTTTCTGATTCGCTTATTACAATAGCTTTTTAACAAGTCTCTGTTTTTGAAACAAAAGAAAGCTACCAGTTTTTTTCCTCTGATAGCTTTCCATTCATTCTTATTCTGTTGGAAACATCGCTGTTTCCAGCTTACTCATCTCTGTATCCGAAAGACCATACTTTCCTGAATTATCTTTTTCCACTGATACTTTTACAGTAACAGTTTTTCCATAACTGTTCTTTTCAAGACTCTTCTGGACACTTTCTGTTAATACAGCTGCAAAGACTTCTGGATCATTTCCATCCAATCCCTGCTTTATTTTTTCATTGCTTACCTCTGTAGAGCTTTGTTGCAATGTCTGAAATACATTGGATGGTTCAACTTGTACACTTACTGTATAGACTCCATCCTCTTCTTTCACATCCTGTACTTTGTATTTTGCCAGTTTCTTTACTTCTGCCAGTTTTTCCGCATAATCAGCAATTCCTTTGTCCGTAATGTTATCAGAATCATCAAATTGCTGTTGGATGCTCTCATTAAAATCCTCTTCGATTTCTTTCTTGGCATCTTTTTCCGAGATTTCTAACAGATTCGCATAGTCCTTATATTCTCCATGATAGTATGCATCAAGAGAACTTTGGACGTAGGATTTGGCATCGAAGTCTGGTTGTTTGGAGCAAGCTGATAACAATATACATACTATAATTCCTATACTTATGCACAAAACACAATTCTTCTTTTGCATATTCTCTCCTTCGTTTTTTATTGAACGGCTAAAAGTAATTGATTATATTGATTTAATAAAATATCATCATCAAACTGAATTTTTCCGTTTTGCACATTCCACATATTTTTATTTTCTGAAAGAAATTCCAAAACATTTTGCTGGGATTGAATCAAATTCACTATATCGTCAATATTTTTTTTAATATCATCAACCGAACTTTCTTCTCCCACCATTTCTTTATATAAATCAATATAATACGAATCATCAACATTCTTTAAATAAGACATAACCGTATCGTCTTTTGACAATATTATCATCGTCTCTTTTGAAGCACTGAGTTTATCTTGTGTATTTTTTAAAATTTTCCTTGTTTTTACAAAATCGGGACCATCATTCTGATAATTTTCTGCAGTAAGCGCATTTGGTATTACTTCATCATTTAAAGCCTCTGAAATTGTTAGCATCGTATTTAAATTATCTGCCATATAGTTTTTTATGGCTTTCTCAATTTTGGCATAATCTCCTGTAGTTACTGTAGCTTTTAATTTTTTGCTTATTTTGTCTACATCTATTTGTTCAAAATCTACCATTTCTTTTTGAATTTCATCAATTTCTTTTCGAAGACTTTTCTCCTGCTGTAAATCTTTTATCACAAAAAATGTTATTGTAGCTACTATAACCAGAACCACAACTACAATTACTATTATAATTTTTCGTCTCATATTTTCGAGGCATTGTAATTATTAACAATGCCTCTCACCTCCACTGACTAATTTATACTTTTAAATTTGATTCTATCGGAAGATTTATCAGCTTGCAATATTGAAATATATCCTCACAAAACTGTTTATAATCTATTTTTGCTTTTCGAGATATCGTTTTTATGGATGCTAATATATTTTTTACTATCATAATCTGTTTATCCGTTATATCAGCTTTTAAGTATTCATCATAATCAATCCAGAGACTAACCGATGCAAAACCATATTTTATATCACACTTCTTTTCTTGTTTAAAAAGGCCCTGTTCTATAATATCTTTAGGTGCTATAATTGGTGTTATACCAACTATATCTACAAGATCACTGTACTGCTTATTTTCAACATGTTTTGATATACCTCTGCACATGCTGTAGATTTCATCGATAACCCCATATTGTTTTGTAAAATATGATGGCGAATTAATATTCAATTCCATTTCTTATAACCTCCTTCTATATTCATTACCAACTACCTAAACAATTTCATTAATTAAACTTTTATTTATTATTTCATCACCATCCCTTACTTTTTAATAATGGTGGAAATTCTCCATACTTTGATTCATAATATTTGTTCATATCATATTGCCACATATGAATATCTCGCTTACTTCCACTTTCTATAACTTTCATCACCGCATTATTTTCATTTAGATACTTTTGAGAATATCTTTTTTCAGGATTCAATGTTTCACCAAATTTTAATATTTCATTAGTATCTTTATCCACTAATGCATATCCATAATTTGTTCTTGTATCTTCCAAAGAGTTTCCATGATTATGACTAGCACTTGTTTTCTTAGATGGTATGCCAACCTCTTCATTTGATGCAAACTGTCCATTTTTCCTATGCCATCTACCATTATTATCTTTATAGTATCCCGATGTTGCTTCAGCATTATTTTCAGCGGTATTCGTAGTAGCTGTTTTTACATTATTTCCTTGTTTTGATGCTGTAGTCGACTTAGTAGTATTATTCCCCGCAGCCACTGACTCAATATTATTGTCCGATATAGAAGCGGAATTATTTCTTGCGGTAACCTTTGAAGCGGAAGATTGATCTGTTTGTGTTAATAAAGGTGCTTCATTTTCACTTGTATAATCCAGTTTTTTTGTAGCCATTTCAGTGATATGCCCCGGCTTAGTTGAACTAGATTTTCCTTTTACCAAGTCCTTCACTGCACTAAGTGCTTTACCGGCGCCATAAGTAAGACCACCCAAAACACCTCCAGATATTGCTCCTGTTAATCCGCCTGTTAAGGTATCTTTTGCAACTTGCTTCAAACTATTTCCTGACAATCCAGAACTTATTGCTCCATAAGAAGCACCACCAATTGCACCTGCTACAGCTCCTGAAACCATCGCAGTTCCTAATCCACCCATTGCTGGCAATGCTGCCAGAACTGCTCCAGTTGCTAAACCGCCTGTTGCCGCAACCACAACACCGGACACTACCATTGCTGTTACACCAATCGCTACATTTTTCCAGTTTACTTTGCCCAACTGATCTGTAATACGATTCGTTGTGGTACACATGTGGCGTACTACTTCAGAACGAATTTCTGATGTTCGTTCTGAAACATAGGATTTAAAAGATGTATAAGTTTTTCCAATTTTCTGAACACCATTACTTACCGAACGGACAAAACTGCTACCTCTTGATACAACTTTTCGGTATGAATTCGTCACGCTACTCCGCACAGATTGATATGTCTTTTTTGGATGTGTAACCGCATTTTTTACAGTTTTTGCTGCACCCTTTACTGCATTAACAATAGTTTTTGCCGCTTTCTTAGCTGTATTTACTACTGTTTTGACTACCTTTTTTGCAGTATTAACGATTTTCTTGCCGACACTCTTGACTGCTTTTGCTGCTTTTTTAGCTGTACTCTTAATCCTGCTCCATAATGAATGTCCTGTTGGATCACTGTAATTCAACGGATTATTGGTCGTATAGTCATAGCGATTTCTGGTTAATGGATTTTCTGTCGTTCCAAGGTCACTATCTTCAGTTGTAAAGGTTCCGTTCTCTGCGTCATAGTATCTTGCCCGCAGATACTGAAGTCCTGTTTTTACATTTGTGGACTCCCCGTTGTAGCCATAATAATTGACTCCATCTGCGGTTCCTGATGTAAGGTTTCCGTATGGATCATACTGATAGCTGTTCGTCAGATTAGCTGTTTCGGTCAGGATTCCGGTCACGCTGTTTCTTCCGTCATATAAATAATAACTGCTTTCTTTCGATTTATCAACGCTTACCCGTTCTCCGATTCCACTTTCTCCATAAGTATAAGCCTGACGTACTTTCTCGTCTGTTCCATACTCTGCAAGGACTTCTGTATTTTCACGATTGATATCGTTGATATACTCTGTCAGTGTATAACCTTTAGCATTTGAACCACCTTTTACCAGAGATGCAAGCTGTTCTTTCGGACTGTCACCATCTTCTGTACGCTGGTTCTCCGGGATCAGGACTTCATCGCCATAGCAGTCTTCCCATTTATAGGTGTTATCCAGTTCGAATACCCGGTTGTTATCTCCATCATACATGGCTGCCATCAGGACTGTTCCACCCTGTTTTACGACTGCCAGTCGATTCTCAGCTGTGTATTCATAAGTGACCGGATCTGCACTGTTTGTCTTATCACATTCCTGGATCAGATTGCCATCTTTATCATAGCTGTAGGTTGTTCCCGGATCGCCCCAGATTTTTGCATTCGTGCGTTTGATGAGCTGGTTGGAATCGTTGTACTTGTAGTTATATTTTGCTTTGCTGACACCATCTTCGATCTTCTCGTAAGAGGTCCGGTTTCCAATCTTGTCATAAGTATAATTATGGACTGTCTTTTTACCGCCCTCTGCTTTTTCTGTACAGCGCGTCAGTTCCCAGTTGTCATCGTATTCATAGGTACGAGTCGTCTGGATCTCTTTTTCCTGATGCTCACAGTCTGCTTTGTCTGTCTCTTTCTGTGTGTCGCCCCAGTTGTACCAGTCTTCCCAGCTTGGTGCCTTTCTTGTTCCGGCTTCCAGTTCGGTCGCTGTCTCGCTGACTACATATCCCTGATCATTGTACTTGTACTCATAAGTGCTGATTACCTTGCCGCAGGAACCACAGGTATTCACAATCTTTGTGATATGATCTTCTGCATCGTAAGATACTTCCGTCTTTGTTCCATTGCTTCTAATGACTTCTGTCACACGATTCAGTGCATCATGCTTGTAGGTGGTTACTTTTCCATTACGGTCTGTCAGTTTTACCAGATTATCATTTAAGTCATATTCATAGCTGACCTTTGTACCATCCGGGTATACGATTGCCTGCAGATTATCTGCATCATCATAGACGTAGCTGACATCTTTTTTCGAACCGCTTGTTACTTTTGTGATTCTTCCGAGCGCATCGTATTCGTAACTGCTCTTACCAGTCTGATCCTTCATGGATACCCGTTCCCCGGCGCTGTTATATGCGTAGGTCACGTCCTTTTCGGATTTCTCGCCTTTTGCGTCCTGATATGATTTCTCCAACAGGTCATTCAGTTTGTCGTAATCATACGTGGTTTTCTTGCCGCTTGCCTGTGTATGTCCGGTCAGTCTGCCTTTTTCATCATAGTCGAATTTCTCTGTTCTTCCTGCCGGATCTTTGATGGATGTCAGGTTGCCTTCCAAATCATAAGTATAATTCGTTGTCTTATTTGCTGCATTGGTGAAGGTCACCAGGTTATCCATGTTGTCGTAACCGTAAGTTGTTACACCGCCAAGGGCATCGGTTACTTTTGTCAGATTGTCATTCTTGTCATATTCCAGATGGCTCTTTAATCCGGTCTTATCTGTAACAACCTGAATATTACCATGTGCATCGTAATCAAATCCCGTTGTGAATCCACGCTTGTCTGTAATAGAAGTTACCCTGCTGTCCTTATCATAGGTATAGGATTCCTTCTGCCCCAGTGCATCGGTCTCTTCTGTTACACGGTTGTCTTTATCGTAGACTGTCTTTGCAACATAGCCCATCGGGTCTGTTACAGATGTAACATTATAATTCTTATCATATCCATAGCTGGTCTTTCTTCCACCCGGTTTGGTGATCTCAGTAATATTTCCTGCCGGGTCGTAAGTATAAGCAGTTATCTTACCAAGCGGATCAGCTGCAGAAGTCATCTGGCCTGCCATGTCATAACTGTAGGTATTGCTCCGTCCAAGTGGATCTGTCTCCTTCACCAGATTGCCATACTTATCATAAGAAAAGCTGGTTGTTCCATCCAGTGCATTGGTAGAAGACTTCATGTTATGGAGCTTATCGTAAGTATAAGTGGTGGTACTCTTTAAGCTGTCGCTTTCTTTTACCACATTGTCCACTTTATCATAAGAGAAATTTTTAGTATAACCCAGTGGACTGGTCATACTCTTCAGACGTCCGGCTTTATCATAACTGTAGGTATACTCTCCGCCATTCGCCTGTGTCATCTTTGTGACATTGTCATTCAGGTCAACACTGTACTGTGTCTCATTTCCCTTTGCATCCGTTACAGAAATGACATTGCCATGCTTGTCGTAATCATATTTGGTAACTGCTCCCTTTGGAGAAATCTGTTCTGTCAGATTACTTAAGCTGTCATATTTGTATTCCGTAATAAGTCCCATCGGATCTTTCGATTTGGTAAGATTACCAATGGCATCATAGCGGTATTCATTGGTTTCTTTTAATGGAGATGTCTCTCCAATTTTGCGGTCCAGTTCATCATACTGGTAGGTTGTCGTATTTCCATTTCCATCGGTCTGGGATACGAGATTATCGTTTTTATCGTAAGCATATTTGGTGACTGTACCGTTTTCATCCGCCGCTTCCGTCACATTATCATTTCCGTCATATTTAAAGGTACTAGATGCTCCGAGAGGATTTGTCTGGGAGATCACCCGGTCTTTCTTATCATATGCGTACTGGTAAGTGGCTTCGTCTTCTTCTGTCATAGATAACTGGTTGCCAACTTTATCGTAAGTAAAGGTGGTTCTATGTCCTTCTGCATCCGTTACCGCTGTAATACGGTCCATAACATCATACCCATAAGATGTGGTACTTCCGTCTGCTTCAGTAAGTTTCAGGAGTCTGCCATACTGATCGTACTGATAGGTTGCTGTCCGGCCGAGTTCATCGGTCTGTGTCAGTACATTTCCGGCACCATCATAAGTATAATCCATACTGTTTCCACCATTGTCGGAGGAATGGATCAGGTTGCCTGCTCCGTCATATTGATAGGTAATTACGAGTCCCTGTGCATCCGTACATTTTACAAGCTGTCCGATGGCATCGTACTCCATCAGCACCTTGTCCCCTGTCGGCAGTATTATGGATGTGTTATTTCCCTCTTTATCATACACATAACTATACGCATTGCCGAGGGCATCTGTCATCTTTGTGCTGTTGCCCTGTGAATCGTATTCGTAAGTGGTCTTTCCTTTCAGGGCATCCACCGTCTGTTCCAGATTGTCGGTGGAATCATATTTCATTGCTGTAATGTTGCCCTTTGCATCGCTTACCGATGTCATGTTTCCATTACCATCGTAAGTCATGGTACTGGTATTTCCATTTTCATCGGTAGAGGATACCAGATTTCCATTTAAGTCATACTTCATGGATACGGTATATCCAAGGGCATCTTTGGATGTAGTCAGATTTCCTGCCTTGTCGTAAGCATAAGTATCTGTTCTTCCCTCTTCATCGGTAGAAGATACCAGATTTCCTGCTTTATCATAAGTATATGTGGTAGTTCCACCTTCTGGGTTGGTTTCACTTAAGCGGTTTCCTGTATTATCGTAGGTATAAGTCCAGGTTCTTCCACTGTCATCTGATTTTGATACCAGATTGTCTGCCGCATCATAAGTATAAGTGGTAACTGCACCTAATTCATCTGTCTCTTTAGCGAGTCTTCCGCAGTTATCATATTCCTTGGAATGGCTGCTTCCATCTCCATAAGTAATCTTGGTTTCATTTCCTAATGCGTCATATTCATATTTGGTTATATTACCAACTGCATCTTTGGACTGAAGCACCTGTCCAAGAGAATCAAACTTGGATACGGTTGCATTTCCATTTCCATCGGTATATTTTTTCAGATTTCCTGCTTTGTCATATTCATAGAGCTTTGTTCCAAAATCTTTATTACTCTCTTCTATGACACGTCCCATGCTGTCATACTTATAAGTAATTGTATTTCCTTTTGCATCGGTTGCTTTGACCTGCTGATAATTCTTATCATAAACGTAGCTGATCTGATTTCCTTTCGGATCTGTACCACTGGTCATGTTGTACATCTTATCATAAGTATAAGTGGTGGTATTCCCCAGTGCGTCAGTACTTGCTGTAATATTTCCCACACCATCCAGCGTATAAGCGGTCACACCGCCATCGGCTGCTGTCTTGGAAGTCAGATTGCCATTCGCATCGTAACTGTTCGAGGTTACATTTCCAAGTGGATCTGTCATGGTAACTGCACGATTCATCGCGTCATACGTGAATCCCCATGCTGCTCCATTTCCATCCACATATCCGGTCATGTTCGGTCCGTCATACGAATACGTTGTTGTGACACCTCTGCCGTCTGTCTGGGATACCATACGATGTTTGTCATCGTAAGTATAGGTAATGGCTGTTCCATCCGGTTTTGTAGATGTGACCATATTTCCATTACCGTCATAACTGTAAGTAACCGTTGCTCCGTTATATCCAGTTGCACTGGTCAGCTTATTCTGCTCATTATAAGTATAAGAGGCTGTCTTTCCATCCTCTCTTGTCTCCGTTGCTACATTGCCAAATGTATCATAAGTGTAAGTTTTTGTTCCGGCTGCTGTCGTTTCGGAAGCAAGCTGATTCTCTGCATTATAAGTCTTTTCACAGGTTGTTCCATCCGGATATTCAATGGATGTTGTGCGGTACTGATCATCATAATGATAAACGGTCTTATTTCCTTCGTTATCCGTTGTTGTAGTAGAACTCTTTCCGTACTTGAAAGTTGCCGTTCCTTTTTCTGCATCAGTCTGCTCTACAACTCTTCCTTCTTTATCGTAAGTATTCTTTAGAACCGTATTGCCATTCTCATCTTTCCAGCTTGTCATACGGCTGTCATCATCATATTTGTACTCTTTTGTTGTTCCATTCGGATCTGTTACAGATATCAGATTTCCCTGCTCATCATATTTGTAAGAAACTTTTCCACCATCTGGAAGAGACAGTTCCTTGATATGCCCGAATTTATCCTGTTTTACCCCGAATGTTTTTCCGGATGGTGTTGTAATCTTACTCAGATTATAATCATCGTCATAATCTAATACTGTCTTAAATCCATTCACATCCGTTACATAACGTAAAATTCCATATTTATCAAATGACCAGACGCTCTGATCCGCATCTGTCAGTTCCCATCCGATGTAGTCATGGTCTGTATCTTTATAGCTGACTGCTTTTAAATCATATACATAACCATCCGGAGCAGTGTAGCTTCCATCTTCATTCTTATCAAAGATCAGATAACTTCCGTCCCCTCTCATATACAGAAGACTTCCGTCCTCCATTTGAGAAAGTGACTGGTCATAGTTAAAGCTCCATCCACGTCCGAACATGGAATGCTGGTCTGTTCCTTTGGAATTGTAGCTTCTTGTAATGGAGAATTCTCCATTCAGTTCATTCATCGTCGCATCGGACTGATCCATGTAGAAGTTACCAGTATTTAAGTTGACTGGTTCAAATCCAAATTCACAGTGCAGGCCTCTTCCCATCAATGCTCCGTCAATCCGCATCTTATCCTGATCGGTAAGCGGTGCAGGACTATATGGAACATTTGTCTGTGGGTTACGGATAAAGATCGTGTTATTTGCGACTACCAGTGCGTCCATAACCTGATTGTCTTTCATAATGTTCTTAAGCGGAACACCATAATATTTTGCAATCTTCGGGAATGTATCAAACTGCTTCACTTCATAGATCACAAAGCTGTCACTGGTCACTTCTTTTCCTGTTTCCAGCTTTCCATCAATCTCTTTCGATGCTTTTGCTTTGATCTTATAAAGCTTGTCCTTCGTCAGCCCTGAATACAGTGCACTCTGCCAGTTGGAATCTTTGCTGTAATACTTATTCGCCTCCGGGAACTGCTTATTGTATTCAGTACTGTCTGGATAGGAATACAATGGTTTTGCATCTGTTTCGTGATGTTCTTCATTTTCCTCATCTGGAAGCAGATAATATTCTACTGTAGATTTGCTCTTTGCAATTCCGTCTGCAAATACGGCATCAAACTTCAGCTTTCCATTTGTATTCTTTTCTGTCATCGGGCGAAGCAGGATCGTTGTTTCATCCAGTGACATATCTCGCAGATATGGATCTTCAGCCGGTGACCACTGGATGCTGAGTTTCGGTCCATAAACGGATGCCCTGTTATTCAGTACCTCACACTGCATAGAAGCTCCAAGGTTATTTGCCTCGGCAATGGCTACCAGTGCAAATCCGTTATTCGCATGAGTTCCCTGCACCCAGTCATTGACCAGATCTTTGACGTCATAATTGATATAGCTGTTCCTGCTGGTACTTGCATTCTGTACATCCTGAAACGTAAGATTTACTGGTTTTGTTTTCCATGTGATGGAGGTGTTCCACGACTGATCTACACGATAAAGTCCAAACTGGGATGCACCACCACTGTATGCAGTTTTCTGACTGACTGCAAATGTTGCACTGTCAATTTTGGAATCTTTCGGAATCTGACTAAAATTTGAATTTACTTTGATATAAGTCCGGCAGTTCTGGTGTGCAGTACCAAATCCTGCAAGGTTCCCAGACTTAATACCATCATCAAATCCGACATACGGATAATTGTTGTCACCAATCTGACTGGTAGGACTTCCCTCTTCCACACCGATCATGTTAAAGGAACTCTTCTGAATCTCTACTGGTGTCGGATCGATCCTGACCGGATACTGACGTTCTTCTGCCGAAAGCCAATCCCTATCTGGTTTTACGGTCAGGATTGTTTTTCCATCTTCTTCCCGAAGTTCCAATGTGATCAGGAAACTGATTTCCCCGGCAGCATCTTCCATTGATGGCGTCTCCAGAAGATACTTCGCATCTTTGATTGTCTTCCCTTCCGGATAGATATAGACCTGATTGTCTTTTACTTCTGCCTGATACCCCGGAATCTGCAGCTCGTATTCATAGACTTCCCTGTCTGTTGGCTGCTGAAGTACGATATCTTCCTTAATGCTGGAATCCAGTACTGTATACTGAACATCTGCGCCCTCGTAAACTTCATTATAAAGGATCGCATTGTCTTTAATAACGGAATGTGTATAATCTCCATCTACCGGAATGATCCCGATTCTGGTCTTTCCATTTTCAATCGTTACACCATTCTCTTCTGACATCTGTTCCGGAAGAAGGATAGCATAATCGTTTGCCTTGTTCTGATAAACTTCTGTTTTCTCTTCCTTTTCTTCAGTTGCCACTACACTGCTGGCTTCCTGTGCTTCTTCGGATGCCGGAGTATCTGCTTCTTCTGGTTTTACAAGTGTATTATCAACCAGCTCGGTATCTCCATCCTCATTCTTATAAGTTCCGACATAACCTCCATAAACGGTTGTATACTGCTTGTCCCCTGTCTTATAAGTCTTGGAAATGGCATCATAATCAATCAGTTCACCTTCCGGTTCTTCTGGAATCGGATAGTAATCCTGTGGTTCTTTCAACTCCACTTCTTTTTCCTGCGGATTTTCTTCTGTTTCTTCCGCTGGAGTTGTCTGTTCTTCCTGCGTCTCTGTATCTTCTGATGGCGTCGTTTCATTTTGTACGTCCGCATCAGACTGCTGACTCTTATCTTGTTCTCCAGATGTGGAATCTGTAATCCCTGCTTCCTCTTCCGTCAAAGCCTCTGGTCTGGAGAAATCTGCATTCTTCTGTACATCCTCAATGGCCTCTTTTGCCTGTACAAAAATAGGCTCTGTTCCCTGTAGTGCCATCAGGAGTGCAAGTACTAAGGCTATAGCCGACTTTCGAAATCTCTTCATAGTCTCTTTCTCCCTCTTGTAATCTTTTTCTATAATTCCTTTACAAAATAACCGCTACCCTCCTTTTTTCTGACTTTGGCACTACTATAATCTAAAAAATCACAAAATTTTCATAAATGGTAAAAATGCCCCTTGAGGTGGCAAAAATAGACGAAATCGGTCGAAAAAAATAGTAAGACACCATCGCCTTACTATTTTTCATCTAATTTCATATATAATAATATTTTCACTTGAAAGGATTTCTCCGTATGGCAGATCTCCATCTAACCATGATATTTTTCTACTACGAGTTTCACATTTTGTAATCCTATTCCATGTCCTTCTTTCCTGCTTTTCGTTGTCAGATAAATTCCATTCCGCACTTTTGGTGTATCTTTTATGCTATTCTCAATCTGGATATTCATGATTCCTTTTCCATAATACATCTGAAACGATAATCTCCTTTCATCTGAAGCTGCTGTCCCACGAATAGCATTATCCATAAGATTTCCCACTATTATACTTATATCAAATAATTCTTCCCCTATATGATTCGGTATTTCTACAGAAATCTCCGGATTTTCAATTACTGATTTCGAATCTTCCAAAATATAATTCAGCAGATTATTCATATTACGGTTTTCTGTATATAAATGATGACATAAGGCTGTTCCGGCTATATTCTCCATTTGTTTCAGATACGATAGAATCTCTTCATTTCCTCCCGTTTTTGCCATTGCCCCTATTGTTGTAAGATGGTGCTTGTAATCATGATGTATCTTATTCAGCCTGTCCTGTGATTTCATCATCATCTCCAGTTCTTTTGCATACTGGCTCATCTGAATTTTCATCTCTTCCTGTTTTGCTGTTTCAATATAACTTTTCTGAACCTCATCGTGCAGATAGAAAATAAACACATTGATAAACAGTAAGAATAATACAATCGTAGACCGCACACCTCTTCTGTCTGGCAGCAATATCCTGATACAGACTATAATGCTGATCACCGGGACAGAAAGCATAGCAAGCCAATGACGGTTCTTTATATAATAACTTCTCTTTACACCTACTTTTCTTTCAATAATGACTTCCAGTAAAAAGAATATAAAATTTCCCATTACAATAGTTCCCGGTCCCATGTGATGATGCACCGGATTTCTTGCTACCGCATACCGTTGAAAGAACACGATTGGAATCCCATCACATAAAATTCCCATAATATATACCATAAGTGTATTCCAGACATGATGTTGCCAGTCTGCCTGATATGCCACTGTTATAATTAACAGAGCTATCAGCTCAAAGATCAGATCTCCGTACATCGTTCCCCACTGCATGCTTCCCCAGCATGAAAGCAGATATGCACAAAAATATGCAAATAGCTTTTGTGTATCCTCATTTTTTGGATACAGGATGGTATTGTAACGGAACACAGTATAAATCCAGAATAATTTACTTGTCAGATAAGTGATCAAATGGATATTCATAATCTTTTCTTCTCCGTTTGTAATAGTCTTTCCCTGACCTTCTTGCGATTTGCTTTACTGATACTGAGACGTGTCTTGTCTTTCATAACCACGTTGTCATATTCGTAATGCTCCACGTGTTCCATATTGATGAGATAGGACTTGTGAATCAGTAAGAAATATTCTTCTGTTACATCCGCTACATCCTTTAATTTTCCTCGATATTCATATTCTTTTTCCGATGTCACGATATGTACTCTTTTTCCCAGACTATAAAAATACAGGATCTTGTCATAAGAAATCTTGTGGATTCCTTTTGTATCCGTATATTCAAATATTTTCTTCCGTTCTTTTAACAGTTCCCGTAATTCACCTATCACCCGGAAAAGTTCTTCCTCTCGGATTGGCTTTACAAGAAAATCAAATGGATGAATACGGAATAATTTCATAGCATATTCCTGATATGTTGAAATATAGGTAATCCGCAGTTCTTTTCCATAATTTTTCTTTCGTATCTCCGTTCCGATATCAATTCCATTCTCATGTTCCAGACAAATATCAAGGAATAACATATCGTAGGATTCTTCTTCCAGCCTGTTAAGAAGCTGCTCCGCAGAATAGTATATTTCTATAGATATCTGACAGTCATTCGCTTTCCCATAATGGAGCAGCTTCTGTTCTAACCAATTACATAGGATGATGTCATCATCACAGATTGCAAGTTCTAGCATATTTTCTTACCCTCAGTCTTTCGTAACACGACAAATGGGGAAAAGAATCCCCTTCAATTCTTTTCCCGAATGGACATCACTAATTTTGTGTCATTTTTCCGATGCAACAGCACCACTTCCTTTGCTGTCTTATTTTGTCCTCTATATAATAAACACTTGAACAAGAAAAAACTGTCGCCATTTTATAATTTATTTATATTTTTTATGTTTTATTTATATTTTATCCAAATATTACAGCGATAACTAATAATGTCACCCCCTGCATTATTCTTTTTATTTTTAGCGTCATTTGATAAAACATCAACGTTTTTGATGGCAAAAAGGGAACCTGCAAAACCAGATTCCCTTTAAAATACATGCTCTTCTCTAAAAGGATGATAAATCCACCATCCTCTGCTTATTTTTAAAAACTTTTTCCTTTTTTACAATACTTATAAATATTAAATGGTTTTTCTTTTTTTTCAAATAAAATCCCTGTTGTTTTAATAATTTTTATAAGTTCATCCGACTCCATATCTGTCGTTTTAAATATAAATATTTTCTTTTCATTTGTTATGAAAAAAAAGAAGTTTTTATATAAGAACATTCTATCAATATTTTTAAATTCATAAATTTGATCTTCATCTATTTTAATTGCGTTTTCATCGATATCCACCGTTTCATATCCTGATCTACCCCAGACAAATTCATGAACATTTTTTTCAAAATTTTTACCAATCATTTGATACCAAATAATCCAAGCCACACAAGCCACACAAGTTCCAATCCCTATTCCAAACATCAAATAACTTTCCGACAGATAACAATTAATCGACAGTAAAAATTCTACAGGTGTAAAAATATAGATAATCATTCTACTTTTCTGTCTTGTTTTAAATAATTGATTAGGAATTATAAACCCAAGCGAAAGCATTCTTTCTAATTCTTCCCTATCCTCATCTGACACAATTGATTTAATATGCATTCTTCTTAATCCCCCTTTTGCCAGAGGTCCTCTTTATAAAATCGAACCTCTGGCCATTGTCTCTTTTATTCTTTTACAATTTACAGCGCTTGAATCAACAAACCAAAAACAGTACCTGCTCCAGCTGAAAATAAAGCAATAATTGACGGAATTGCATTTACAACTAATGCACCCGCAAGAACTAATATTACGGCTCCTGCCAGTATATTACTATGCTCTTTTGTGAATTCTACAACATTAAATTCAAGACCACTATTAGAATTTAATGTCATTGTAAAAATCAAAGCAACCGATATTGTCCACTCTTTTTCCTCTTCTGGCAGCAAATCTGATGTACTAAATACAATGGAAAACTCTACACTATTGGCAAAAACATTATTTATTTCAAAAGCAATATTACCAGATTTAACCGATAAAGCAATTTTTTCTATCGTATTTCCAAAGTTATCTGCTCCCTCTATACCTGTATCTGATAAATTTGATGAAATCTCCATAATTTGATTTTTGCAAGTTTGTGTCAATTCTCCATCATTTCCTATATCCACTTTTATATTATAAATTTTACCAGTTGAACTTTCAAGCGATGTGGATATTTTAGTAGAAATATCAATTGCTCCTTGAGGACTCATCATTGTTCCCAGTGAAATTTCCTTATCATACTCCACACCCACATCCATAATTTTATTCAGATAACCAAGCGGCTCCATTACATTATAGACATATTGATTTCGTGCTATTTTTACCTTTGCCCGAAGATTTTCTTGCGCTATTTCCTCATCTGTTTTTGTCGATACGGCATCGAACTTTTTAAATCCAGTATCTCTCCCTGAATATGCATCTTTATCCAGTGGGAACGAAGGTGATGAAGAAAATGAGTTCAACTCACAAAATTGATCAAATGCCCAGTTCTTCGGCATCGAATATCCCAAATTACAGCTAAATCCAGTTGACATATCTGCCACAAATGATTTACTTGCCAATCCTGCTTCATAAACTTTAGTACATACATATCTTGGTGCATAAATGCCGACTTTATAATTTTTATCATTTGTCGAACTGAAAAAGATCATGTGAATCTGTTCAAAATAAGGTATAATAAATGTATCAATCTGATATGAATAACAATCAAAATCCACTGCAAAGTATATAGTCGTTCCACTTGGTATACCGATTCTCTCGGCTGCTAAAATTGCTGTCTGTGCATCAACACTTCCCTGGGACGGATCCTTAAAATAGTTTAATTCATATCCTCCATCCTGATATATCGGGAATACCGATAATCCTGCATTTTCAATGTTTTTCACTTCTGTTGATGTCAAATATTTCGGTGTATGTTCTTTTCCAACAGAACCTGTCAGATAACGTCCTACATGAGTATACCCTGCATTTTTTATATCTAATGCCTGTTGTTTATTTAATACTGTTGCACAGTCACACGCTTTTGCTGCCCTGTTTGTATCGCCTTTACTCGTAAGCAATGATTTCATAGTAGAAACATTTACTTTTCCTTTTGTTACAAGTCCAATTCCTGTCAGACCATAAAACTCCTGAAATTCTGACACCTTTGACTCTGTAGTCGAATCAAACACGCCATCGAATCTTCCCGGATTATATCCGTTAAAATATAGTCCGTATTGAGCAATCTTATTAAATGGAACATATTTCGTCGAGTTCTGTCCGTTCTGTAATGTACCCGGAAACGCATTTGTTGTTGCATCGCCAAAATTAACTGAATTCAAATCTGTAATTAATTCAGTTGTAACTCCTTCAGCCGCCTGCAATGCACCAACTAAAGACAAAATTGTCTGTCTTGAGGCAATTCCATCACAAGGTCCAACACCAATAACATCTGACCAGTCACTATTTAATTGCTGTTGAATAAGAACAATATTGGAATCCCCACCAGAAACCTTTGTAAACCAGTTTAGGGATAACAATCCAGACCAAACTTTCCAATCAATTTTGCCCGTAACTTCCAGTCCTGCATTTTCCTGCATCTTTTTAACTGCATTTACTCCTGATGTATAATAAATTCCAGTAATTCCTCCAGCAGCATATCCTTTGCAAAACAGAGCACACTGAATCAAGCATACATTAACCTGCGGAGTATCATTCGGATCCATTTTTGTAATAATGGCTAACTTCTTCATGGTATTAATAGTAAGTGGTCCAACCGTTCCTGTAATCGTTGAGATTCCATTCTGAATCTGAAATGCACGAATGATTCCCTGCATCACGGCTGTTCCGGTCTTTCCATCTTCATCCAGTTTTACCCAATCCTTATGTCCACCAAACATCGCATTTAAATATTTTTGTGCTGCTTTTACATTCTGATCACTCATATTCACTACCTCCTAATTCAAGTCAATTATAAAGATTTCTAACTCTTTATATGTCTATCACTAAAAGTTACAATAACAATTTATCAATCAACTGTGCCTATTTTGTGACTATTTTCCAAAGGATTCATTAACTCCCTTATAAAATCCTTAACAAATTATGAAAGAAACCATCAATTTATCACCCCATATCCCATTATAGAACTGTAATCTACTGCATAATTTCTCTGCCGTACCTGATCACTGGAATTTCCCTCAATCGTGTAAACTCTTCCACCTTCACACTTTTCTACTATTCCTACATGATCCGATGTTCCATCATGATCCCAGTCAAAAAAGATGATCATTCCAGCTGTCGGAGTTGTTCCGCCACTCTGCCACTTATTCTTTCCCTGAAACCAGGACACTCCATCACTGCACAATGAGAATTTAGGAACATTCCCACTTGCAATCAGACCGCTCTGATCCGCACACCAGCTTACAAAACAGGCACACCATTCTACCCGACTGTCAAATCCGTACCAGCTCCAGAACTTCTGACCGCCACTGTTTCCAAGCTGCCCCATTGCAACCGACACAATCTGCTGATTACCAAACAAACCAGCAAACAGGCTGCCACCGGAATAATACCGCATCACATGGGGAACGTATTGGGGATCTCCGTAACTGCTCCATCCATGCGAAGCTGCCTGTTCCTGTGAAAACTGCAATGCATTGGCTTCTGTATAACCGCCTCTTTGCAATGCCCATCCTATGTAGCCATTTCCATAGTTATATCCCTGCCATGCAAGTTTCAGCTTGTCCAGATCCTGTGGACTGCTGCATCCTGCCTGTCTGATACAGTCTGCAAAGGTCTGTACTCCAACCTCTATCGAATAATCCGGATCAGTAATAGAACCAGGAGTGTGTGGGAATCTTGTATTATATGGACTTTCCGAACACTGCATCGGGTCTGTTCCCCTGCCTCCAGATTCCTGCATCATGATGGCCTGTATCGCAGACACATATTCCGGAATGCCGTATTGGGATGCATACTGCTGTATCACAGAAGTATACGCAAGCACTTCTTCACTTAGGGATTCGGAGCTTTCCGAACTACTGCTGAAAGCTGCTCCTGCAATGATTCCCACAATCAGAATAAATACCAGAAGAAATGCACCACCTCCGGCAGCAATCCATTTTCCCATTTTTTCAAGAGCTACTACCCCTTTTTGAATCGCTGCTGTAATTCCCTGTACGGATAACTTTGAACCCTTTCCAGTTACCTGAAAGACTGCTTTTCCACTTTCTGCCGATGCCTGTGCCGATTTTCTTGCCATCTGGACTACTCTTGCTTTCTGCATCGCCTGAAGGCTCTTTTCCACCTGCTGTTTCTGCATGGATGCCTGTGTCTTTATTTTCTCCTGAGACAGACCGGATACTTTTACCACTCTCGGTGCTGCTTTCACCTGCCGTTTACCATTCTCCTTGGCAAGTGCCGCCTGCTCCGGTTTCAGCTTGATTAATTTTTTTCCGCTTTCTGCCCCCTGCTCCATTGCTTCTTCAGCGGCTTTCGCTTCTTCCTGTCTGCTTTTTCTTTCCTTTATCTTCCTGTAGGTCACTCCGGCAAGTTTTTTTCCACCTCGATATGTGGTTTTTCCTATGGTTCTTCCTGCCACACTCGCCGCCCTGTACTGTACGGATTCTATTTTTTCAGTTCCATATTGTGTTGGGGAGTCTGACTGCCCACTGCTTTTCTCATGTAGTTCCCTTGGCTTTTCTTTTGCCTCCAGTACCGTCTGGCGAACCAGCTCTTTCGGAAGCCGGGCAGCCGGATTTCGAATCTTCGGATTCTTATCCCTTACCCGTTCCTTGATATCTCTCATCCGGTCACCCTCTTTCCGTATCTCTTATCTCATCGGGCAACATCCCGATGTTTCTTTTTTTCCTGCTGTTTCTGCAACTGCTCCAACTGTCTGATTGCTTCATTTGCCAGTGGATGCTCGTTGTAATATGGCACAAGTTCCAAATCCCCCCTGTCTTTTGATGACAACGGTAATGGATATTCCATGTCTGAATAAATTGATTCTGGATCATGGATAGAAAACTCAATAGCCGGACACATATTGGCAGATGTTCTACAATACTTCTGGTACTTTTTATATGCCTCTTCCAGCGTTCTGCATTTTGTATATTCTCCTAAATCATGGAACTCACCGCACTCTGCAGCATAAAAAGTTATCGTTACTTCTTCTTTTTTCTTCATTATGATTCTCCCGGTTTTGTTGTCATTAGTTTATAAAGGTCTGTATTCTTTGGAAATGTATTCTCAAATGGTACGATATTCCCAGAGCAACGGATCAGACCACTGCCGACCGATACATTTGTAATATAGGACAGTTGGTTTTCGGAAATATTCAAAAGAGTTGCCAGTTCTTCCCTGTCTGTACTTGCCTGATTCAAAAGAATCAAAAACTCACTGTTTGCCAACATCAGTCTTGCAGTGTCCGATTTCAGAAGTTCCTCAACATTTTGGGTTAAACCTGTCACGAATCCATTGTATTTTCTGATTCTCTTGTACAGTCGGTAGAAGAAATTTGCACTGTATTCATAGCGAAATAACAAATAAAACTCATCGGCAAATATCCATGTCGTTTTTCCTTCTTTCCAGTTCTGAATTACCCTGTTGAAAATACTGTCTAAGGTAACCAGCATTCCCAGTGGCATCAGCTGTTCCCCCAGTTCCCGGATATCATAATCCATGATCCTGTTCTTCTTATTCACATTGGTCGGCTGTGCAAAGGTGTTCAGGCTTCCATTGATAAAAAGTTCGGATGATAATGCCAGTCCTCTTGCCTCTTCTTCCGGCTGTAACATCAGCTGTCGGTACATATCTTTCAATGTCGGAACTTCTCCGGTATAACCACTTCGGATATAATCCCGGTACACATCTGCAGCACAGCGATCCAGGATTGACTTTTCTTTTGCTGACAGATTTCCTGCTCCAACCAACTGTTCGAACACAGACAGGATAAACTCCGATTTTTCAATCAGTGGATTCTTTTCATTGCCGTAGGCTGCGTCCATATCCATTGCATTCAGGTGATTGTCTGATGTCGCAGATACTTTTACAACCTGTCCACCAAGAGCCTCTACTAATTTTGTGAATTCGGACTCCGGATCAAGAATCAGGATATCGTCATCGGTACTCAATGCCAGATGCACAATCTCTTCTTTTGCCGAAAAGCTCTTTCCTGATCCACTGACGCCCAACCGGAAACTGTTTCCATTCATCAGTTTCTTCCGGTCGGCTACCAGAAGGTTCTTGCTGACTGCATTCTGCCCATAATAGATACCTCCCGGCTGCAGGATTTCCTGTGTATGGAACGGGATTAAAACAGCCGTTGATTCCGTTGTCAGTGTACGCAGCGCATTGAGCTTTCGCAGTCCGTAAGGAAGCACTGTATTGAGTCCGTCCACTTGCTGCCACTTTAATGTTGACATCTGGCACAGATGCTTTCTTGCCACCGACAGGAGCAGTTCTGTATCGGAATCCAGTTGCTTTTTACTGTCTGCCAGATGTACCATCGTCAGAATTCCAAACATCATCCGCTGGTCTCTGGTTGTCAGATCATCCAGCATTTCTTTCGTTTCTTTCCTCTGCAACTCCATATCGTATGGGACGATAGCTGAAAAGTTATTGTTTGCGTTCTGCCTTCTCTGCCAGTTGGTCACGTTGGTTTCCACACCAAGCAGTCGGTTCTGGATTTCCCTTACTGCTTCATCCGTAGGGACTGGCAGGATGTCAATCGACAACATCAGATTCCGGCTGAAGTCACACAGTTCTGAAATCATGTCATCTTTGACATAACTTGCATAATCCTGCATATACAGGACTCTTCCGTACCTGTCACCGATTTTAAAATGGTCCCGTTCAAATTCCATAGAATCCGGACACATCCAGTCCTTGAAACTTGTTCCCTTCTTGGCAAATTGTTTCAGATCAAATGGGAATGCCTGTGGGACATCTCCCTTGAAGAAATCCCTAAAAATCTGGAGCCGGCTCTCTGCGTCCAGTCCTTCTGCTGTGGACGATAACTTTGCCAGATGTGTTACGATGTCTGTTCCGATACGTGCAAAATAGGTTCTTGCATCATCAATCGATCTTTTATGTACACTGACGGTCAGATACCGTTCCTGATAGATGCTGTTGTTTGTTCCTGTAATCTTAGACAGGAGCATTTCGTTGTATTCTTCCCGATAGTGGTCCAGTCCATCTTCCTTCATTGGAAGCAGGATTGATTTTTCAAATTCTTCTTTATTGATTCTCCGGTTATTGATGGTAATTTTGGCAGAAATGCCGGAATCCAGTGAATTTAAGAGTTCAGAATAATCCAGAAACATTTCTGTCTTATTGTCCTTACTCGCAATATAATAGTTGATATCTGTAAAACGATATGTTTTTGAGAATTTCGTTCCCTGTTGAAAAATTCCATCCGCCCAGATTCGCTGGATGGGAATTGCCTGTTGGACGGATTTCGGAACTTTGAAGCGTTCCTTATCCATCCGAAGTGCCTGACTTAAGGTTTTAATCAAAGGCATCACTCCTTCCCTTGCGTTTCTTTCTCTGTTTTGCTTCTGCTTTTTGCTCCCGCTCTTTTATGATTTCTGCTCCATCCTTTTGATTCTTTTCTCCCAGCGAGATGGTCTCCTGCATGCAGGAGTAGTAGATATCTTCCGACTGAAACACCAGTTTCTTCGGATACAGCAATTCGGATTTGATCACTGCCCATAAAAACTGTTCGGCTGTCATACCATGATATTTGAAAAAGCCACAGGCAGCAAATGGAGCAGCACCAAGCACACACAGCCATCCGGTTATTTCCTGTCCGGTAATATCACGCATTCCAAAGTAAATTCCGACTGCTGTAAGAATCGCAAGAACAGAACACACACATTGTCTCAGGTCCAGTCCCATAAACATGGATTCCTGATAGTCCCTGATTTCTTTGTTCATCTTTACTTCCATAAATTATCGTTCCTCTCCCCTGTTTTGTTTCTTCGTTTTCTGTGGTTTTTCTTTCGGTACTTCTATCCCGGCAAATCTACAATGTTCTGCAACGCCTTCCGGATCAAATTCCGCAAGTCTTGCTAGATCAAACGCTACCTTCTGATAGGTTGCATATCCTGATCTTCCTGTTTCATTCAACACTTTTCCAAGTTTATGTTCCTTGATAAAATGAAGCATATCCTTGGTAAAATCTCCTGTTATAAAAGCCTCATTTGGCTCTAAGAACTGATAGGGCAGATTAATGGTTACATCTCCAAAATCTTCCCATTCTCTCCCTTCCTTATGGCAGAGTCCTACATATAAATTCCCATTGTTCCGATAAGAGCTCACTCGTATCGCTACTGTCTCACGTCCGAATTCCCAGTTATATCTTAATGTTTTCTTTGTATCCATATTTTTAACCTCCAAGTCCCATCATTTCTCTGACAATACGGTCAGATGCCTTAATTGCTCCAACCAACACCAGTAAATTAAATACCAGTTCTCCCACATAGTTCCACACGATTGTAACTGCACTCAGCTCTGTATCTCCGACAGCCGGAGGGCTTGCCGCATAAGCAGAAAAGATAATACACGCCAGTGCAATAATTGCCCCTTCCAGACATACGCCTACATAAGAACGAATAAAGTTCTTTCCGATGGACTGCGTGGGTTCTCCTGCAAATGAGGAAATCGGAATCGGGGCGATTGCCGTATACATATAGATTTTGAACATTCTGCCATACACTGTCAGAATCATTACAAATGACAATACAGTGATCAGCAGACTGCCAAGCAGTGTAACAATCCACAACGGAATGGATTCCAGCATTCCCACGCTCTCAATCTTATCTACAATCTCCGTTGGCAGTTCCGTCACACTCCCTGCCATACTGGAGCCACTCATTACGGTTGTCACGATTCCCTGCACAATGGAAAACAGTGCCTGCATAAGTTCCATCCCGTATGTAATTGCTCCCTGAGCAAGTGCAAACCGGATAAATGCTTTTAGCACATGTTCCGGCTTTTTCAGATCTGTAAAACTGCCACACGTTTTTATAATTCCGGCTGCAAAAAATAACACCAGTAATCCATAGGCAATGGCTGTCAGTGCATCATTAATATTTACCATAATCCGCCAGATGCCGCCGCCCTTAAAAGTTGCCGGATTTTCGGTCAGCAGAGTCCACAGTTCTGCCATCTTTTCACTCCATGTGGATAGTGCTGAGTTTAGATTCTGTACAATCCAGTTATCACTCAAAAACTCTCACCTCCTTAAACATATTTTTGAATACAGGAGTACCTTCCGGCACTCCTGCTGTTTCCTGATATATTTTTTCAAAGAGGCTTACGCCATAATCAAATCGAGGATTTCTTTGGCGAACGTAATAATTACCCCTCCGGCCAGTGTCAGAAATCCATTTGCCCTCTGGCTTGGATCATGGCTTTTTAAAGACAGACCAACCTGCACAACACCAAATCCAAGCAAAATCAAACCGATCGCACGAATCAGAGAAAAAATAAAGGTAGACAGGTTATTGATAACGGACAACGGATCTCCGGCTGCGAATGCGGTCGTTGCTCCAACCGTTACGGTCAGTACCAGTGCCATATAAAGGCTCATCCACTTTTTCTGTTTTCTCCCCATCGGCATCGGGGTTATCATTTTTTCAGTTGTATTCTTTTTTGTTCTATTTTTTTCTCCTGTGAGAAGTTTCTTCAATACACATCACTCCAATCCATCAAAAAACTGCTATTCACCAAGGATGTCCTCGGTAGACAGCAGTTCGTAATCGTCTAATCTGTTAATGTCAATCTTTAGGTCGTCGTGAGCCAGTGGTGTTTTCGCATAATCATAAGGCGATGCACCACCGTCCTCTGTGTATCTGAAATTCACATGCTTTTTTAAATCATATTTATCGTCCATGATCGGACGCTCCCCACGAATAAACAAAATCGCTTTGCGGTTATCTAAAAGCCGTATTTCATCCGGTGTTAAAAGTTCCCTTCCTGTCTGCTGATAATTCACCGAATAGCTGCCGCTACGCCCTTTTGTCTGTCCGTAGGTATTGGTATCCAATGTCTCTTTTCCCAATAATTCCGAGACATACTTATGTCCTTCTTTTTCATTTCCACCCAGATATAAAAATTCATCGCAGTTGCCGATCAGACTCTCATACGAGTCTTTAAATAAGGCTTTCATCTGTGCAATGTTCTGGATGATGATACTGCAGGAAATCCCTCTGGAACGCATGGTTGCCAGAATCTTGTCAAAATCATCCGGCAAGGCTACGTTTGGCCATTCATCCATAATGCAGTGTACCGGAATCGGAAGCCTTCCTCCGTACTTCCGATCTGCCACATAATACAGTGTCTGAAACAGATTACTGTAAATCATGCCGACCAGATAATTCATGCTGGTGTCTGCATCCGGAATACAGCAAAACAGTGCTACTTTTTTCTCCCCAATACTGTATAAGTCCAGTTCGTCCGTACAGGTCAGGTTGGCGATTTGTTTCAGATTGAACGCTGCCAGACGGACACCAACCGATATCAAAATAGACTTTGCGGTCTTTCCGGCCGCCTGCTTATAAATGGCATACTGCTTGACCGCAATACTCTCTGGGTCCCGCATTTCCAGTCTTTCAAACAAAATGTCCAATGGTGACTGGTAATCCTCATCATCTTCTTTGACCTGTGCGCTTCCAAGCATTTCCATAATCATCGGGAAGTTCTGTTCTTCCGGTGGAGCTTCATGCAGTAAATACAGCATAAGTGCCTGTAAAAGTGCAGTCTCTGACTTTTCCCAGAACGGGTCCGAGCTTTGTGCACCTTTCGGTGTCGTGTTGCGGATCAGGTTGTTAATTAGTTTCAGCACATCCTTGTCATCCCGGACATACGCAAACGGATTATAACACCAGGAAGTCTCCGGATTGATCAAATCAAAAACCCGGACTTCATATCCATTCCGTTCCAGAACACCTCCTGTTTTGCGCAGAAGTTCCGCTTTCGGATCTGTGATCACCATCGAGCAGTTGCACTGCATGATGTTCGGAATCGCATAGGTCCGGCTCTTTCCTGCCCCGGAACCTCCGACTACCAGCACATTTAAATTTCGTTTATGCTTATATCCATCCAGTCCCATGCGGAAATGCTGTGTCAGAAGCAGATTATTCGTGTACTGCTTTTCGCAGTAACGTCTGCAGATTTCGGACACGTTGCCCCATTTTGCGGAACCATGTTCCACGCCTCTTCTATAATTTCTTTTTTGGGATTCATAAATACCAATGCCTAAGAAATAGGCTGCTGTGAATATCAGAATACATTTGAACGTATACGGTGTATACGTGATAAAAAACGGCTGTTCGAGTTTTTCGCTCAGCGTTTCTAAGATTTGAATAAAATTCTTATCCGGTGTAATGGCACAAGCGGTAATCGCTGCCGCCCACCAGACAAATGGCAGAAAGACAAGATACAGAACCCAGTCCTGCTTTTTTGTACTTATCTCTGCAAGTCAGATTCTCTTTTCTTGCGTGGCTTTTCTTCTGGATGTCCCTGTCCTTCTTTCTTATGAAAGGAATCCACCCCCGGTATCAGTGAGAGACTTCTGCCGTTGTCCCACTTAACACCGAGCTGGCCTGCATCATCCACATACTGCACAGTTCCTTCCAGTCCCTGCGGCATACCCGCTTCTCCGTCCATCGAATTCAGACAGATTCTTGTTCCTGCCGGATACTGTTCTCTAAGTCTTGCCACTTTTTCTCTTGAATAAATGACCAATCAACCACTCCTTTCTCTACCAGAATATATGTCTACTAGTATTCGGTTTTGCAACCTGAATAATAACTTTATCTATTCCATCGCTGTATCTTCCGGCTGCAAGATATTTACTTCTGAGTCTGTTCAGTGCCTTACGGATCTGCCTTTGTTCCCCGGCTGTAATCTGCAGTCGTTTCTGAGCGAGGTCGTATTCACTTACTTTTTTCAGAAGAGCTTTCGTTTCTTCCAAACATTCATCCTGCTCACTCTGTGCCTGTAGCTCATCATTCAGTGCCACCACGAACATATTTTTCATAATGTTATCCATCTTCAAATAGTATTTTGTCATCTGGCTGACCTCCTTTTTTTGTTACACCAACCATATCACAAGACCTCCGTAATAGCTACTCCAACCGTCCAACTTTTTCACTTTTATCGTTCCGGCTGGTTCTTTGCTTTTTTCTCTTTTCCAGATGCTTTTTCATCCTTGGTTTCCGGTGTTTTTACAGGGTCTCCGATTGCGAACTCATCGGTTATATACTCCTGTTCCTTTGCACCAAAATTGCGTTCGATATGGTTTCGTATACTGTAGGAAGCCTGACGGACATCATTTAAAAAGTCTCTCAGTTCCTGCGGATCTTTCTTTCCGCATTCATTCCTCTGTGCAATATACTCCAGATTGAATCCGGTAACATCCACACCATAACGTTTCGCAATCACATAGGCTGCACAATAAGCCTGTGCACTGACTTTCTGTCGGCTGTAGGTTCCAGTATGCTGGTCCAGTGCTGCACACGCCAGTTCTCTGTTCAGTGCATGGAATGTCGTTACTTCACTCATTCCGTTGCGGATATAAATGGTACGGTATCTCGGATTGTACTGGGCCTGCACTTTGTCTGGCAGATCATCCTCAATCTGCACACGTACCGACTGGTCTTTTAAGACAGTTCCTATCAGTTCTGTCAGACTTCGCTGAGGGCGTTCTTCCAATGGCTTTCCAGACATCTGACTGATGTCAAATCCTTTTCCGATCGTATACCCTCTCCGCATTTCACCGTCTTTTTCGTATTCAGTGGAAATCATATAAGTAATGCCATGCTCCCCTGCTTTTACTGAACGGTGTTCTTCTCTCCAGCGTTCATAAGACCTTACTACCTTAAAATCTGGATGCTGTCCGTAAATCAAAAGCAGATTCGGAGTTCTCTGTGTATTACACTCTGCCATAAAATCCAGAAAGCCTTTCAGTTTTTCTCCATCCTGAAAAACTCCCTGTGCCTGTGAATCTACTTCAGCCCATACCTCTTCTCTTTCCTGCTGCTTCTTGGCTGCATATTCTTCCTTGGTCAATTTCTGTTCAGGAATCTGCTGTTCTTCCGTTCCACCTGAAATCATATCTGTTAAATCCATATACATTACCTGCCTTTCGTTTTCATATTCTTACGTTTCTTCCGGCTCTCTCTGGCATTTTTCCGTCTGTCTGGACGCTTGCGTTTCTCTTCCTGTTCCTTACGGATATCTCCGAGTTCTTTCCGCACAGATGGTTTTTCATTCTTTTCTTCCCAGCTAGTTTCCCGACCGGAAAAAATATTTTTGTTGCGCAAGAAAGGTTCGGATGGATTCTTTACTTCCCCCTCCTGCGCCTGTGTAAAATTTCCTTCCGGAAAAGCCTCATCCCCGATCTGAAACATTTCTTCCGCATCATCCAGTTCAAATTCTATCTTGCCTTCCGGCAGGACAACGGTCTCTGTCCGTACATTCTCCCCGGTTTCTTTTTCCATCTGGTTCTCTGCCTTCTCCGGTGCATTCTCTTTTTCCACTGCTTCTGTAACCATAGAGCCTGATTCTGCTTTTACAAAATCCAGATTCATCCGGTCTAATACCCGGTTCATCTTTGCTGCATCATCTGCAAATACCATGACCTCTGTCTGATCCGGATTCACCTTATTCTTGATAACTACATATAAGATGCCCCTTGCCTTGGCCTCTTTTGCAAATTCTTTCAGACGGTCACCCGGAACAGTAAAAAATTTCATCGGGCGCTGTTCCTTTAACATTCTGGTAAGTCTTGTTTTCCCTCTTGTCTTTTTCTGGTCCTTCAAAGCGGCAGCAATAAAGACTGCCACATGCTTTGCTACATTCCCGGTGATCTTCAGCGAATACTCCATCCCTTCCAGACTGTACCGTACCACCTGATCTGCCGGTTCTGCTCCGTAATTCATACTTATCTCACCTCCTGACTTTTCTGCATTCTTTCTTTATCTTCCACACGTTTTTCATCCTGACTCTGTTCTTCTGCTTCCTGAAGTCTCGCTTCGATTTCCAAGGAATGTTTCTCAATCTGAACGGTCATACGAACTTCCTTACGGAGTCGCTTCAATTCCTCATTGATTTCGGACAATCGTTCTTCCCCCGTCTTGCTGCCCCCATTCCGATACAATCTTCTGCGTTCTTTCATAAGTTCCGCAATCTGCTTTTGCAATGGCTCTCGGTATGCGGCAAGCTGCTCTCTGGTTATGATGTCATGTTTCATCAGAAATTCAATCTGTTCAATCCTGCGGTCCAGTTTCCGGATATCCTCTCTGACAGCGTATGGACTCCTTTTCGGTCTTTTTGGCAGTACCCCCATTTGATATAAATAGGAATAATACAGTGCCTGAATCCCGGTCAGTTTCTTTTTGGGATGAATCTGTACTGCCTTTTGATAGACTCGTTTCACCTTGGGCTGTAGTATCTGCCCACGTATTTCCTCTTCAGAATAATTTTTTCCAAGGGAACGCAGACGAATATACCGCTCCATTCCCGGAGCTTTTAAAGAAATGTATTTCCTGTTCAGTTTCCATGTATAACCCCGCTTTTCCATCTCTTTTAGGAATTGTGACCAGGAGTAGCTTTCCTGTACCGATTCCCTGATATCCAAACGGATCGCCGTTCTCCATGTCGGCTTTCCTTCCTGTTCTGCTTTCCACTGTACATAAGGGATTGATTTTTTCTGATTGGATTCAATGATAGACAGACCATATTTTCTGCACAGGTCATCGGAAATCTTACGGATCTCCGTATAATAACTCTTGGCATTACTATGGTACTTATGTCCGTCCACCATGCTTACAGAATTCCAGACAATATGATTGTGATAGTGTCTGGTATTAAGATGTGTTGTTATGACGACTTCAAATTGTCCTTTTAAGAGCCGGTCTGCCAATTCCTGCCCGATGAGATGTGCCAGTTCCGGTGTCACTTCACCTTCTGCAAAACTCTGTACCAGATGGTATCCTTCTACACCGCCCATCTTATGGAATCTCTTTTTCGTTGCCAGCATATCTTCATACGCATTTTCATTGGTACATCCGATGGTATCTTCGAAGACCGCCTGTTCCGTCTTGGTCCGATTCATGGCATAATCGATGGCAGCCTCCAGAGAGTCCGCTTTCTGTGTGGTTTTTTCTTTATCTTTCACATATTCGATAGAACGGTCCAGGCGGTGGACGGGGATAACACTTGTATAAGCCATCCGGCATTACCACTCTTCCTTTACCAGATGCCATGTTTCTTTGGTAAGCCGCAGCATTTCCTGAATACTCTGCTCGCTTGCCATACCAGAAGCATTGGCAACATGTGCAAGCTGATTGGCATTGTTGCATAAGCCTGCAATCTTTCGGAGCAATTCGGGATGATGCTCACAGGGTTTTGCATGAACCTGCGCTCCTAAAATCAACGAACGCATAAACTCTTCCCGGCTCAGACCGCTTCTTTCGACCTGCTCATTCAGTTCCCTGACTTCCCTTGCATTAAGCCGTACCGGGATCACATGGTTTCGTTTTCGCATTGCATCACCGTCCCTTCTTTTTTCTCTTCCTCTTTCATCATACCGCCAAGATCCTCATCGGATTTTTTCGCTGCAACCATGCAACAGGTCACTATCACTCCTATAAATCCTCCGCTCATCAATGCGATTACAATCATTACTCCATTTCTTAACATGACTTGATCCTTCCTTTCCATTTCCGTCTGTGTCCGGGGGATTGGGGTTCTCCCCAAAGTGCGTTTGGATATCCAAACGCTATGCTTGCAAAACGAGTACCACCAGTCTCTGTATCACCCGGCAGACCCGCCTTTGATTTATTTCGATTCTTTGATTTGTACCAGTCCATCGAGTGTCGTACAAATGATATGGAGTCTGTCTGCCATACTGATCTCCGTGTTCATCGTCCCTGTCACTTCTTTTCCGCATACAACGACCATCCGGCATCTCCGTAAAAGGATATGTGACATTCTTCCATATCCCTGCATATCTTCTGCATCGGACTCTTCCAAGAATGGTGAGAATACAAATCTCGGACAGATTGGTACATACCCAAGTTCATAGATTTTTCTGCAATATTTCTGCACTTTTACCCGGCTTTCTTCTGCTGAACAGCACACATAAGCCAGCGCCTGTTCCATACGCTCCATCTCCTTCCTGCATCCAGTTGGATGCCACTGCTTTTTCTCTATAAAAACAAGATGTCCTATTGGACATCCCGACTACTTTTCATCCTCTTTCTGCTCTGCTTCTAATGCAATTCTCACTCTGTCACTTCCCAGTTTGTAGTAGGCATCTGTTACCTCAATTCCCACTGCACGATAACCTGTCACAACCGCTGCAAGGACAGTCGTTCCTGCTCCGGCAAACGGGTCCAGGATCAGGCCTCCCGGTTCGCAAATCTGAATGACATCTTTCATAAGCTGCAATGGTTTCTCTGTCACATGAATCCGGTTCTGCGGATTTCCATATCGGAAAACACCCGGCAGACAAGATACCGGACGGTTGATCGGCATCGGTCCGTTACTGCCCCACACAATGTATTCAGCCTGCTGGCGGAAACGGCCTTTCTGTGGACGGGAGTTTCCCTTATCCCACACCGCTGTTCCTCTCCAGATCCATCCTGCCCACTGCAATGCATCGGTAATCGATGGATACTGACGCCAGTCAATGAACAGGCAGATCGGAGCACCTTTCTTACAGGCTTTCCGCACATCATAAAGCCACTCAGCCATCCAGTGTGTCCAAGATCTCTGGTCTTTATTATCTCCATCGAAATCCGGAAGTGCATTCGCAGCACTCATACTGCTGTATTTCTGGTTTGTAGTACGATTTCTTTCATTCTGCTTTGTTCCACCGGACGCATACGGTGGATCGGTAATGACTGCATCAAAGATTCCCGGCTGGAATGCTTTGACCAGTTTTAATGTATCTCCATGTAATATTCTCCAGTTTTCCCCTTCGGCATATTCCTCCGGGTATGTTCCCTCTTTCATAAGTTCTTCCAAACTCAGGCCATTTGTCATAGGCATCATCCTTTCTTTTCTCAGCGTTCCGGCTGATTTTTCTTCTTTGTCTTTTTATTTTCTTTGGGCGGCGGACTCAACTCAGTTTCTACATATTCGCTGATAATCAAAAGTGCTTTGTAATAGTCCCCACTTTCCAATACCCTTTTACGCATTTCTTTTGCTTCTGCTGTCTGTTTATTCTTTTTCAAAAGAGTTGAGGCATCGCCCATAATGGAAAAAATATTCCCATCATGTCCAAGGAGCTGTAACTTGGGACGTTGTTTCTCAGGCTTTGTCGGAATCTGCTCTGTTTTCTTTTCATACATTTTCGGCTGTTCCATATTAGGATGCCAAAAATGCACATTCATCGTTCCACCATCTACCTTGATATCCCTCTGTTCAAATCCTTCACCCCACCCGTCACTGTACTGCCCTGTAATGTATTCGGTGAATTCCTGTAGTTCTTCCTGACTTAAAAATTCATTTAATTCCAGTTTGGTACAGCCGTACAGGATTCCGTCTTTGTTTTCTATCGTAACAACTGCACTTTGTATCTTTTCCTGAATGGACTCACTTCCGTCAAAATACTGCATGAGATCATCTTCCCCATAGCGTTCCAGTTCTTCTCGGATGACTTCTTCATAATCGGCAAGTTCTGTTCCATCTAATGGCATTCCATATTCATCACTCTCCGACCACTCTTCTTCCCATTCGGATTCTTCTGAATAAAGATTTCCAGTCAGCTCCGTCAACAGATGTACGTGCATCGTTCCTTTTTCTTCCATTCTCTATCACCTTCTTTCTAATGGTCTGTCCCTGCATTTATTTGTCTGCTTTTTTTCTTTCGCAAGGTCTGCATAATCTGCCCCTTCTTTTTCCGGCAGATTGCAAATAATCTGATACGTTCCCTCGTAATGTTTTTTCATCTGTTCTTTCGCCCATCTCCCGGCAAAGTCATTATCGGTGCAGATTTCAATTTCTTTGATTTCCGGATGGTTCTTCAGAAACTCTTCCAGTGCATCCGGCAGCTTTTTAAAACGTTCACTCTGTATCTGTGTGTTTTCTTTCGGAGCAGCGATTCCTCCAAGGGAAAGACGATATTTATCCCTCTTTCCTTCTTCCAGTGTCATGTGGGCCAGTGCATCAATACACGCTTCATATACGACAACTCGTTTTGTTTCTCTTTCAGGTGGAATACAAAAGCTGTACTTTTTTTCACTCCCGGTCTGCTCCATCTTGAATCCTTTCCCGTTTTTTTCATAGATTCCTCGCAGGAATGCATATCTTGCTTTTCCGGATTCATCTTTTCCAACAAAAACAGCGTTATGGTACGGGACACTTTCATAAAGGATTTCATGCGAAATGCAATACGTGATCACTTCATCGCTGATTCCTCTGTGGTTTAAATAAGCCCTGATTCGTCTGCAATTACAATATCTCTCCGGCAGCTTAAAGGGTGGTTTTTCCTTTTTCGCAGACTGTGTCGGAATAAAAGACGGACTCTCTTCGCACAACAGTTTTACGGCATCTGTAAATTTCATTCCATCTACTTCAATCAGGAACCGCAGTGCGGACACGCCACCGATATCTCTGGATTTCCAATGCCATTTGCTGGACAGTTCATTGATTTTAAAACTGTCATGATCCGTCAACTGCCATTCATTTCTGGTCCTTGTCTTTTGCAGTCTCTGTGCCTGATGCGTTCGCAAATACTCATACGCAGTCATATTCTTTGCTGCCTGAATCTCTTCTTCCGTTACCCAGGGCATTACAGAATGGTATCCTGAAGAGCCAGTACCTTATCGGTTCGCTCCCAAGGAAACTCCTTTCTTCCAAAGTGTCCAAAAACTGCGGTCTGACGGAAAATCGGACGGTTCAGCCGGAGAGATTCCATGATCTGGACAGGTGTCACTCCAAACACCAGAGGGATTGCTGCCGCCAGACAATCATCCGCACACACTTTTCCTGTACCAAAGGTGTCTACCTCAATCATAACCGGCTCTGCTACTCCGATTGCATAAGCCAAAGACACCTGACACTTGCTTGCAAACTCAGCAGCTACTATATTTTTGGCGATATACCTTGCCATATAAGCTGCCGAACGGTCTACTTTCGAACAGTCTTTTCCCGAAAATGCACCGCCGCCATGCGGAACCATACTGCCATAAGTATCCACCATCAGCTTTCTTCCGGTCAGTCCGGTATCTGCATCAAATCCTCCGCACACAAATTTTCCTGACGGATTGATCAGAATCTTCGTATCCTCATCCGGCGGCAGTAATCTGAGTGCTGAGCGAAGCACTTTCTCTCTGATCTCGGCATCTAACTTCTTCAGGTTCTTTTCTGCACCATGCTGGCAGGAAACAACAACACTTTCCAGTCTCACTGGTTTTCCATCTTCATATTCTACGGTTACCTGTGCTTTTCCATCCGAAAAGATATCTTTGATATATCCGCTTCTTCTGCAAGCCGAAAGTTCACGTGTGATCCGGTGTGCCAGAACAGTCGGCATTGGCATAAGCTGCGGAGTATCATCACACGCATATCCGACCATAACACCCTGATCTCCAGCTCCCCTGCTTCTATCTCTTAATTTTGCGCCGATATTATCCCGAAATTCTTTCGACACACTCACTGCTTTCGCAATATCTGGACTCTGCTGGTGTACAAACGTATCCATTTCTATCCCATCTGTACAATATCCACACTCTTCTAAAACTTTTCGGATCACATCAAACACTGGTGGTTCATATCCGCTGGTGATTTCTCCTGCTACAAACACATTTCCTCTTGTAGCAAGGACTTCACACGCCACTCTCGAAGATGGATCGTAACGCAGACATTCATCTAAGATTGCATCTGCTATCTGATCGCATACTTTATCCGGGTGTCCTTCTGTTACTGATTCTGCTGTATAAAAACGTCTCATCTTTCTTCTCCTTATCTACAGACAGGGCAGGCGCTGCCTTATGAACATCTCCTGCCCTGTCAGATTGGTTTATCCTGTAATTTTTATTTTATTTTACTTCTGTTTCTTCTTTGTTGTCTGTCATTTTTGACTTCTTTCTGCGGTATACAGTCACTCCTGTAGCTGTTCCGGCAGATGCCAGTGCAAGCAGAACAAACGGCCATACTTTCTGGTTATCACCTGTTTTTGGTGCATTTGTTTTTTCTGTTGTTTTCTCCGGTGTTCTGGCATCTTTCATTTCTACTTTCTGGACTTCCATTGTATCTTTCAATGTGAATGTAACATCTTCCGCAATCTCGTAACCATCCGGCGCTGTGATCTCACGCAGAGTAAGTTCTTCATTGACCGGGAGCTTTGCAACGGAATGTGGCTTTCCATCCGTAATCCACTCTTCCAAAACAGTTCCATCTTTGCGGATGATCTGAAGCTTTGCCCCTTCCAGTTCTTTTCCGGTTGTTAGGTCTGTTTTTGAAATTTCCACTTTGGAATATTCGTCTTTCATCTCAACCTTTGTCACACTTCCATCTTCTTTGACTTCAAACGTCACATCGCTGGCAGACACATAGCCATCTTCATAAGGAGCCAGTTCCTCATGTAAGGTATAACTTCCTTCCGGCAGTCCGTAAATGACATGTTCTTCCTTCGTACTAATCCACTCTTCCACAACAGTTCCGTCTTTATCAATGACCTGCAGTTTTGCTCCTTCCAGCTCATTTCCGGTTGTTGCATCTGTTTTGGTAATACGTGTTTCTGTCGGCTGATTCTCAACTTCTTTGTTCAGTTCAATCTTTGCAAGATTCTGATTTTCATAGGTTGCATCTACATTCCATACTTCTTCATTTGGAAGATATCCGGCTTTTCTGACTTCCTCTTTGACATAGTATTTTCCATGTGGAAGATCACTGTCGAAAGTAAGTGTTCCCTTTGTATCTGTTGCTTTCTTTTCCAGCAGGGTATCTTTCTCTACGAGAACCTCTCCCTGATTAGAAAGAATATCTTCCGCAGCATACAGTCCAAAAATAACACCTTCCAGCTTTTCTCCTGTGACAGAATCCTTCTTTTCTACCGATACGGAAACTTTCTGTCTTTCATTTTTATAGGTAACGCCTTCATAAACGACTGCCTGTGTATCATCCTCTGCTGTCAGGGTAAATTCTTTCTGTTCTGTATTCAGGACAAAATTCTCTCCTGCTACAACCTCTTTCAGATAATACGTTCCCAGTGGCAGATTGTTGATAACTGCTGTTCCATTTTCATCTGTAGTCAGTTTGGCTACCAGATCATCTTTCTCATAACGAACAACTGGATTTCCTTCTTCGTCCTTTGCTCCGTCCGGTGAATAGATGGTATCTTTGGCATATACTTCGAATTCAGCACCTTCTACTCCGGTTTCTTCATATTTAAAGCCTTTATAAATACCTGTTTCTTCTTTACCAGATACGGTATTTCTTACTTTAGAAACCAGTGCTTTTACTTTTGCCAGAACAGAATCTCCGGTTACTTCGGTAAGCTGTTCTCCCTTTTTCGTCAGGAGCAGGCTTCCTACCTGTTCGTCATTTTTCTGTTCTACTTCTACAATCGCAGCTCCTGTATCCGGATCAATCTGATGTGCAGTGTTTGAGGATACTGTAATTACAATACCATTCTGTGGATTTTCTTTATATGTTCCTTTTGTAGTCTGCTCTAATGGTGAAATAATCGTTGTTCCATCATACAGGGACTCTTCGCTTCCCTGTCTTACAAATCCTTCCGGTGCTTTTACTTCTTCGATTCGATAGGTAGCGCACTTCAGTTCCTGCGGTGTGATCAGATATCCTTCCTCATTTGTTTTGAATACACTGATCTTTTCTTTCTTCGGATACTGAACAACCTGTTCCACATATTTCTTATTTGTCACATCGTAAATCTTATAAGAGGCTCCGGCCTTTAAAACCGTATTTCCAGTCTGTGCATCCTTCTTTACGATTTTCAACAAAAATTCAAACGGACGGTCATCAAATACTCTCCACTGCATTGGTTCTCTGCTGTCATTTTCCACATTTACAACAAATGGATCAATGGTTTTCAGATTCTCCGGGGTAGTGCTTTCCACTACAACATAACTTCCATACGGCAGTTCCGGGCTGACTGCATATCCTTTGGTATCAGTGATCAGTTCCGGTACTGGTACGGCGGTTCCATTCTCATAAGTAACTGCAACCTGCTCTTTGCTGAAGTCATAATTCTTGAAATCACTTGCTGTATAGCTTTCTCCATTGGACGGTTTCAGTTTCCCATTTTTCACCTGTGTCAGGTCGCTGATCAGATATACCTTAAATCTTGCTCCTGCAACCAGGTCCGTTTCTGTCTGCTCTCCATCTTCACTGACTTTGATCAACTGGAATGCCTGTTTCTTTACCTGCTCTTTTACCGTAAGGTCTCTTGTCACTTCGGCAACATCCTGACCTTCATAAGTTACTGATACCTCATATTTGGTAGTATCCAGTGTATATCCTTCCGGTGGAGTGATTTCTTTTAGATACATTTCTCCAAGGTATAATTCTGAAAATTCCAGTGTTCCGTCATCTCCGATGACTCCCTGTGCAATCAGGCTGTCCTGTTTATACAGAACTCCTGTTGTGCCATCCGGATGCACGATGTCCTCTTTGGCATAAAGACCATACACCGCACCACGAAGAGCACTGTCCCCCTGCGCTTTAAATGCAAGTGTTTCTTTATCGATCTTTGCGATTTTTACTTTTCCGGTGACTCTCTCATCTGTTGCTGTTACATTCAATGTCTTTCCGGCTGCAACATCTACTTTATATACTTCTGTATTCAGTTTATATCCTGTCGGAGCAGTGATCTCTTTTACATACACAGTTTTCAGTGCAGAATCAAAATAATCGCTGACTGCTTTTCCATCTCTTCCGGTTGCTGACATTGTCATCAGCAGGTTTTCACACTTCTTATCAGTATAAATACCATAAACTGCTCCTGACAGTAGATTCTGTGTATTGACATCTTTCTTCATAAGTTCAATGCGTGTCATATTCAGCCACTGTACACTAAAACTTACCGGAGCTGCTGTTTCACTTTCAAATACACCGATATCCTGCTTGGAATTTCCGGTTGTCAGCACCAGTGTTCTCCATGTCTTTCCGACAGAACCATATAAGTTGCCGGAAGCATAACTGCCTGTCAGTAATAAATCCGCAGACAGATAGAATGTATCTCCACCATAAATCTGGATTTTTCCATTTGTAACACTTGTTCCTTTGGAAAGATTATGTGCTGTCACATTTTCCGGTACACTCAATGTCACATAGTTTCTGTGATCTCCAGACAGTGTGATATTTGGTGTTTTCTGGATGTTTCCATCCCGTACTGCATTCAGCTTTGTGCTTGAAAGGCTCAGTTCACCTTTTGGCGGTTCTTCCTGTCCAAACAGATAATTGATATATGCGATAACCCCTGCATTTACAAGGTCATTATAATTACACCCTGTAAATCCGGCTTCTCCTGCATAAGCGTAGCTGGCTGCAATGTGTGTATACACATACTTTTCATCTTCCGTTTTTCCAGACAGATAACTTCCTGTCAGATCTCCTGCCCCGCCATAACCATAATAAAGGACTTTCTGTAGATTTTTATTGCTGTCCAGTACCTGTGCTACATAACTTCCACTCGGTGGGGATGCTTTCTGGGACTGAAGGCAGTATGCAATTTTCCCATTGACTGTAAACAGGCAAGTAAGATAATTTCCAATATAACTTGGATAATAAATAGTTCTCCCCTTTGTCAATGTAACTGTGGAACCGCTGCTTGTAGCTCTTTCAGCCGCAGACAATACCATCACATTTCCCTCTTCGATGTCCTCTTTCAGTTCTTTGACTGCCTGTGCAGATGCATCTTCTTCGGATGTTTCAATTTCTACATCTGTGTAGTTCTGCACAGGCGAATCCGAATCATCTTCAGATTCTGTATCTGACTTCTGTTTCTCTCCACCATTTTCTTCAGAATGTGCCTGACCTTCTGTATCCGTCAGAGTCACTTTCCGGGTGATGGTATAGCTGTCACTCTTATCTTTTGGAACGACCATATAAGTGGCAATATATGTTCCTGCTTTGTCAGAATGATACTCTCCACCATTCTCATCTTTGATACTTACAAGCGTAACATCTTCTTTTTCTGCATCATAATGGATTCCTTCCATACAGGTTTCCACCGCAAATGTTTCATCCGAAACCGCTTTTGTGATATCATCTGCTGTAACCGATGTATCTTTCTGGCTTGTTACCGCCTGTACTTCCGTCTGCTGTTCCGAGCCTGTCTGTTCGACCGCAAACGCATTTACACTGCTCAAGGTACTGATGCCCATCAGGACAGCCAGTCCAAAAGCAGCTATTCTGGTCTTTAATTTTCTAACCTTCATGTGCTTTTCCTTCCTAATTATAAATAGATTTTTTTAATTAAATACCGCAGAAGATGTTTCCTCTGCGGTACGTTTTATCTTGTATATCGATTTTTTTCTTTTTTCACTTCCTGTCTGGTACGCTTCACCGCTTTCATGACAGAATCTGTTGGAATCTGGTTATCCTTATATCCTTCCAGAATTCCATCCAGATAAAACTTCGATGGTCTTGCCGGAACATCTTTGTGCGGAGCGTTCATCATATATACAAACACCTCTTTCTCCACTCCATCCTGATTTTTTACCTGAATCGATTCTTTCCCATAAAAACTTGGGAATCCTTCATAGAAATCCAGACTCTTCTCACACGCTTCTGTGATTTTCCATAAAACTCCTTCGACACAGCTTCCCTTTTCCGGCAGTACCGTTGCTACTCCGTTACCCGGAGCCTTTCCTCGAAATGCCAGCCGATAATCTTCAAGCCGGACATTTTCCACAACTTCCGCAGCCGGACACCTGTACTTCATCTGCTCCAGATTCATGTTGCTGCCATAAGCGAAGTAATATCTATCTTCCATTTTTTCTCACCTCTATCTGACTCCTTCTGTCCTTTGATTTTTCTTCAAACACTCATACGTGCTTTTATCATATCTCCACGCAAGATCACCATCCAGATTTGCCAGCAAATGTTTTCGGACATTTTTATATTCGTCTCCAATTAACCCAAGTCTCAATAAAAATGTACGAAATGTAAATGCTGGATTTTCTGATATCAGTGTCTTTTTCATCTGTGTCGATCTCTGATTGATCGCCTGTGCGGAAATGGCTAATGCCAGAGTAATATTTGCTCTTACCTTTCCTGCATGAAGTGTGCTTTCAAAACAGCGCCATTCCAAAGTTCCTTTTGAAAACACAGCATGAAGATTCAGAGCATAATAACGGGTATGATCATAATGGGTATGACTTCCATCCCTGCCTCCATACCAGACATTTCTTACTCGGTCCATTGTGATTGATTTATTTGGTATTTTTCGGATTTTCTCCAATACCTCCGGTCGCACCCTCTGACAATAACTATTTGCTCTTCTCTCCTGCACTTTCAGTGCTTTGAACAGAATATCTTCCTTTGCATACATAATTGTCAGTGCATTTTTCAGACTCTGCGGTGTATGATTCGATGCATCTACATGAACATGCTGACCACAGGACTCATTTACAAAACCGCCATGCTGTCGCAGACATCGTACTACTTCCTGTAACTTACCCATTTCATCATAGGATAATTTCGGAGATACCATTTCTGTTGAATATTCTCCACTTGCGTCTACAATTCGACCGTATACTTTTCGTTGTGTATAAATGCTCCCATCAGACATAAATTTCCACTTTTTTCCTTCCAAATCTATCACTGACCAGACTCCATAAGTAGTGCCGTCATAATATGCTTCTGTTCCAAACATTTCAGCAACAACTTCTGCAGCACGTTGTCTGGTAATTCCTGTCATCTCGATTTCTGTGCCAAAGTATTGGTCTTTTATACCGATCATGCCTAATGGATTCCTTTCTCAGACACTTCCTGTGTGTTGAGTTCGGAGTCTGCCTTTTGTAACAATCTGCCAATTGCCTCGATAACATTGACAGTTACTCCGTTTCCAGCCTGTTTATAAAGCTGTGCGTCAGAAGTGCTGTCTATGATCTTATCAATCTGCCAGTCGTAATAACCCTGCAGTCGCAGACATTCCCTCGGAACTAACCTTCTTATTCTGCCGTGATACAAGATGCCATGACGATCGGTTGCAGTAATTGTAAACATCGGTTCTTCGGGTTCTTTCATACGTCTGCCGTTCTGACGAACATTCTCTTTTGCTGGTGTTAAGACTGCTCTTGCTCCATCCTCTGCTAATACACCAGAACATTCTCCTTTGTATTTGTGGACACCGCATTGTCTGGTATTCAGGCTTCTGCATTCTTCCGTTACCACCGGCGGAGGTGAAAGATCGACAAAGTGCAGCGTTCCCTGTTGAACACCTGTTGTCAGGGTATGTGCGATCTGGTGTCCGACTCTTCCTCTCCTGCTGTTGAGATTCGCATAGCCTAAATCGATGCTGTCACCCTCTCTTGCAAGTTTGTAGCCGAGCTTTGTATTTTCTTTAATTGGAACACCCACATCATATAATCCTGTCTTTCCACCCATTCCTCCGGCTTGTGATGTCAGGGTACAGCTTAATCCTTTGGGACTGTAGACTCTTTTTCCCTGACTTCCTGCCCGGATTTGAACAAGAGCTGCTCCATTTGTTTCTGGTTCAGGTAATACTTTTCCGGCACATCGGAAATCAAGATATCCGACAATATACACCCGCTTTCTTGCTTGGGGGACTCCGAAATCCTTGCTGTTAAGCACTTTCCATTCGACATGATACCCCAGTTCAGAAAGCGTACTGAGGATGGTGCAAAACGTCCGGCCTTTGTCATGCGATAACAAACCGGGAACATTTTCAAGGATAAAATACGATGGTCTTTTAGCTTCAAGAATCCGGGCAATTTCAAAAAAGAGAGTTCCTCTTGCGTCAGCAAATCCTTCTCGCTTTCCGGCGATAGAGAATGCCTGGCAAGGAAATCCTGCACAGAGTAAATCAAAATCTGGCATTCGTTCTGGTTCAATTGTTCTTGCATCACTACAATACCACTCCCCTTCTGTGTCAAACAGCAATCGGTAGTTCTTATCCGCATAAGTTTCCACCTCGCAATGTCCGACACAGACAAAGTTTCCTGCCCGTCTTAAGCCTTCACGGAATCCCCCGATTCCGCTAAAGAGATCAAAAAATTGAATGGTTGCGGCTATCAACCTCCTTTTTGCTGATAAAAACAGGCGGCATGATTTCTCATACCGCCCTTCGTTATTCTGTATCAATTGGTTACCATTCTGTTGGTTCTTCTGTTTTGGTTTCTTCTTCCAGATCAGTTTCTCTTTCTGGTTCAGTTTCCTCTTCCGGTTCGCTGTCCCCTTCTGGTTCGTTTTCCTCTTTCGGTTCACTCTCCCCTTCTGGTTCGTTTTCCTCTTTCGGTTCGCTCTCTCCATCTGGTTCGCTTTCCTCTTCTGGTTCGCTGTCCCTTTCCGGCTCAGTGCTTTCTTCCGGTTGTGTTTCTTCTGTTCCCAATTCTCCAATTGTCTGTTCGGATTCTTCAGGCTGATCTTTGCTTTGCCATTCGGCCTCTGCCTTTTCCAGTGCTTCTTCTATAATCTGAATTAAGAAGTCTTTCTGTTTCATGTGTTTCTTTCCGATGACTACTTTTAATCTCTGGAATAATTCCTCTGATACCTGTACTGCTACTGTTCTTACTGCTCCCATGCTTATTTCTCCTTTTCCTTCCAGTCTGTTGAAATGTTCTTCAATGACCTGTTGTAAAAATTTTTGTGTGCTGCTTTCTGTGAGTTCAATCTCTTCTCTTACTTTCTCATGTAAGTCCATCGGGATCTTTCCGCAGATATTTTTCATTTCTGCCATAACCTTTCTCCTTTCTCTTTCGCTACACACAACATACTCCAAAGCCGCATGGAAAGCTATTCACAATACCCACCAAAGATAACGATGCATTTTATGCCTTACCCCTAGCAGATCCAACAATGTATGTATCGTGCAATCATAGGCCTCACCCCCTTTACAAATTTTCCATTTGAGATAGAAAATCCATCATCTGATCTGGTATTTCTTCCGATGATGGGTTCGTTGTCGATTGTTCCGTAGTGCCACATATTCCTAATTCTCGAACACTTTCTTTTATCGTCTTTTGAATGACTTCTTCCATCCATTTCCGATCCTCTTTTTCCAGAATTGCCTGAACCAGATACTGGCTTTTCTGCCCTTCTGGAACACTTTGAAATTTCTCCCATGCCCTCTGGTGTTCTGGATTTTTCAGGTTCGGGCGGAACGAATATACCGGGCGTGTCATCTCGTCCACATCTGCTCTACAATCCGTTCATACCCTGTTGCGTTGGCATGGACGTCCTCTATAAAAACGGGGCGGCAAATCGCGTCCTGTGTGGTCACGTGGCGTTTTAAAATTGCAGAGCCTCCCCCCATAAATACGGTGGGTACTGCCCGGAGATCAAACCCGGATTCTGTCACCGCAGACAGTATTCTTTCTATATATTTCCGTCCGTTTTCCTGTATGATCCGTCTGGCCTCTTCTGCCATACTGCAAGATTCTCCCCGAAGCACACGCTCAATTTGAGTTTCTGTCACAGACAGTCCGGTATTTCTACGCACTTGTTCTGCTGTCTCATCAATACATCGGATTACTCCAAGTTCCAGACTTCTGCACGTTGCTGCATTCGGAACAGCATTGTCCAGCCTCATAAGGTCAACGGTCCAGCCACCAATATCAACAAGCAGAACAGACGGTTCATTCTTCAGATACTCTGGATGCAGAGCAAGCGCAGAGTATCCCTGTGGGAACAGTTTCACATCTTTTATTGTTATCTCATATAACTCACTTTCATATAAAAATCGCACTGGCTGCTCTTTCCGCAACAGATACTCCCTGAATCCCTGTTTCTCTCTTCCAAAACTTGAAAGCGGAAGTCCAACAGCCAGAATTACCTCTGTCTTTCGTTCCGCTTTCCGATGCTTGATTTCTTCTGCAATGGCTGCCAACGTCAGCAGATAATAATTATCATTTGACGTTTTATTTTTTACCAGCGTCTGTCTTCCCGTACCGCAGACATAATACTTTCCTTGATATTGCAGAACATTCTGCATGGTATACGGCTCGTAATCATACCCAATAATTCCACTTGGGAAAGACACTTGTCTTGTTTTAATGGCATAATAGCCATGATCAATTCCTATGATTATCGCAATCACATCCTTTCATTTTTTCTGTTTAACGTAAGGTCAAAAATGTTGTCACTGCTGCAACGGATCGTTGCAAAAGTGCCATTCGTGAACACTTTTCTATGTTCCAGCGTCCCAAAACCTGCGGAAAATCTGGCTTTTTTATACCACTATCGCCAGAGGAACACTACTGTTCCTTCCCAGCCGGTTATAAAAGATCCCTCTCCCGGCGGCGGTCCAGCCTGTCCGGGGGAGGGATATATCGCAAGTTTCCTTTTTGAACAATTGCCTGTCTTTTTATTTTTATGAGATGTTTTTCCTGCTTTTGTAAAATGGGAAGATACTCCGGTTCTGTCAAAAACTTCCGTATATAATTGCCCTTTTTTCCCAGCTTGTTATCATTTTTCAGCAGTTCTATTTCTACCATGTAATGGGTATCTGGATGAAATCTCTTCTCACACAAAATGCTGTCCCCTTTTATATAATCAGATTTAGCCGATTCTCTTGCTGCCGCCAAGAGTTCATAAATACTTACTTCCACCTCTTATCACCTCCCAAAAGACCAGAAAAAAGCAGACCTCTTAATCGAAGTCTGCTCCTGTCGGATATGGTAATCCTCTTTCTTCATATTTTTTATCGATATAATTTCGAATCCATTCCCTGTATTCTTCCGTTAATGCCAGTTCCTGAAATTCTAACAACCACTTTTCCCCTTTTGCTTCGTCATCAAGCCATCGATCTTCTATGCACTCCGGCTCATCTAACATTTTCATCATCGCTTCAAATGGCTCTTTTACATCATCACCAAATTCTTTCCATAAGGCGATTCCATAGTTCTCCAGTTCAAAAAATTCTGTCAGATATGTCAATCGTTCCATATCCCCCAATGTCATTCTTTTTTCACCTGACAATAATGCTCGATCTCTTTTGCCACATAGATTTAAAAATTTTCTCTTTTCCATCTCCACATCCATTATACTTTTACCTCTTCCTGTTAAAAATAATTCCTTATTACGAAACATTATAAAATTTAAATTCTTTAGAATCAATATATATGTTTCTGTATTACGAAACTTTTTATTTTATAAGGGGAGTTCATCATTATGCAAAAGATTAGACCAGATATGGATATTGGTAAAAATATCCAAGCAATTCGATATAAAAACAATATGACTCAAGACCAAGTAGTTGCAAAATTAAATCTTATGGGTATCTCCATCACCAAAAGTACCTATGCCAAACTGGAAACAAATCGCATGAACATTAAGGCATCTGAATTAGTTGCACTTGCAAAACTCTTTCATACCGATATCAATGCTTTCTTTTCCGGCTTGCTATAGTTCGACATTCCCCGACTCCCTGTGTATATAATAGCATATTAAAAATAAGAACCAGTCTATATTCTTATCGGATATAAACCAGTTCTTTTTTCTTATCAAATAATATAAAAGTGACAGGGAATTCAGATTCTTATCTTCTGTCACTCATGTAATTATTATTCTATTTTAAATTTAATGAATTTACCCATTCTTGAATTTCTTTTTCAATGTTATTTTCTATATAAACGTCATACACATTTTTCCACATTATCTGTGTATACTGTTATTTTCAACCCCATAATTATAACTTGGTACACGCTATACACTACTATAAACTGTACTCCATTTTAGGAAATCCAAGAAGGATCTCATCATAAGAACTCATATCCATTTCTTTTTTCATAATCTCCGGTCTGTATTTCTTATCACTCATTTCCACACTGCTTCTGGATTTTTTATCCATCCAGTCAAGATCCGCCTTTGTATATGGAATCTTCGGCTCAATCTCAAATAAGTCTGCTTTTGCTTCCTCTGCGATCATCTTTGCTGCTTTTTTTGTAGTTCCGCTTGCGCTGAAAAAAGCCACTAATTTTTTACTCATAATAAAAAGCCCCTTTCTTTACGAATTTTTTGTATAAAAATAGATGTATAAGATTTGATTTACCTTATACATCTATTTTATACCCCATTATTTTATTATGTCTAATGCTTATATTGAATTCTATTCTATGCCCGAAAAGCATTTATTTCTTCTATCATTTTACGGATTGCCAGCGAATATGGGATATTTCGTCTCCAGGCAATCACAGTGCTTGTCGTGATTTCAGGAGAAATTCTTCGCTGTACAAGAATATCCTCCCGCCAATACTTTGCAGCACCTTCGATTGATACCGGATACCCCAGTCCATTTGCCGCCATAACTCCGGCATTCGTTCCAAGATTACTTGTAAAAGCAATCTGCAGTTTCGAAAAGTCTTTCCCAAACCAATTGGCAAGTTCACTTTGAACATTCGTTCTTTCTGGCAGAATCAATGGTTTTCCAATGAGATCTTCTTTTTTTATAAACTCTTTTTCTGCCAGCGGATCATCTGGGCGCATTCCAACACACCAGTGGTCACAATCCGAAATCCGAATATAATCCAACCCTTCAGTGTCCACCGGTTCCAGGAATAACGCAATATCTACAAGACCTTTATTCATCATCTCATACACCGTATCTGCTGTTGCAGTATGAAGTACAATCTGAACCAGTGGGTATTTTTCTTTATATGTTTTGCATATTTTCGCCAATGTTTCTACTGCCGCAAATTCACCACAGCCAATGGTTATGTTACCCTCCACAACATCTTCTTTCCTGTTCAGTTCTTTAAGCGTCCTTTCCTCAAGATTAAGGATCTCCATGGCACGTCTTTTTAATAGAATCCCCTCATCAGTAAGTGTAATTTTCTTCCCGCTTCGAATAAATAATGTTATTCCCAGGTTCTCTTCAAATGACGCCATTTGTCTGGAAAGCGTTGGCTGGGTAATATGCAATTGTTCTGCTGCTTTTGTAAAGCTCTGTTCTTTTGCTACTGTCAAAAAATAGCGTAATAATCTTAATTCCATATCTTTATATTCCTACAAATTTTTCTTGTAACCATTCTATCATGTTGCGTCACAAACATCATCTATATCATTAATGTGACATTTCACAGCCTTGGAACTTATTCCTGACGTCATTATCATTTTTTCTGAGGGACATTCCGAGGGACATCCTGAGGGACATCCCAAGGGACATTGTAATTCAAATTTAGCATCACAACTTTAAAAAATAATATGCACAGTTTTATCAGAAACAAGTTTTGCAAACAATTCGTTGTTTACTAATTCCGTAACCAATACGATTGCATAATCATCCTGTTCTTTACTATATGTGATTTTCCGTACATCTTTTCTGTATTCATTAATATCATCTATATTGATTTTTCCTTCTCTTACAAGTTGGCATAATATAGCATCATTACTCTTGTAAGATATTGGCACAGGCGCTTTTGCCACAAATACTTTTCTTAAATCAGTCTCTGCTTTTCTTTGAAAATCATATGTATCACCATCTTGAGAATATATAGTCAGTGTCTTTGTTTCAGGGTAATACCATGATATTATCTCAGACAAAATCGTAATTGATACCTCACCAGCATTTTTCTTTTTTATTCTACCAGTAGACAGCATCTCTTCAGAAATTGGCCATTCATCATATAGCCTTTGAATCCACTCTTCATATGCTTCCATATCAAGCGGATCCACTTTTTCAACATGACGACGCAAATAGCTTCTGATTCTTGCCAACTGGTGCGTTGATGCCAGGACTATCTGATAAAGATTCCCTTCTTCGTTATTTGTTAAATCTGAATATGATTCCTCTTTAATGCAGTATATCGGGTATCCCATTTCTATTAATCCTTGTACATAATTAGCTCTTCCTGGAGCATCATTTATTTCAGTTAACACCCATTCCGGAATCAGAATCAAATCATAATCTTTCAATATGACCTCTGGTTGTATGCCTTTCATTTTCAGTCCCTGCATAAAAGAGATTGATGAAGTATCTAAAAGAGCGATATGCTTTTTATCATCTATGTTTTCAATTTTTTCTATATCTATCATTCGCTCCTCCTTGTTATCAGAGCTATTTCAGCCATAATATTCTTTAAATACTCCTCATTATCTTCATGATAACGAAGCTCAGGATTTTCATCTCTTGTCCTCTTTATTTTTTCTTGTAAAGAAGACGTATTGACAACATAAGAAGGGCATACCAGACTGTCGTCCAATCCAAGCATTCTGAATCTGTTTGGTAAATCATCAAATTGAAGGTCAAATACTTCTTTGATTTTGCCACAAAGCTTTTCATTTTCACTTTGTATAGCATATTCGTATAAACACACCAGCACTGCTTTATATGGTGCTTGAAATGTTGACATACAATGGAAAATTTTTGAAACAAACTCTGCTTCCGGAAGTTCTGTAAAATACCTGTCAACACCATTTAACAGCATACATGCTGCAAAATACTCCGCTTTTCTCTCTTCTAGTGTATTATCAGTTTCAATAAAATGGTCAAATGATACTTTATCAAATATCAAATGATATATCTCATGCCACGCTGTAAAATATTGGTTTGCTCTGGGGAGTGCAGTATTTATAACAGGAATAATCTTTTCGTCCTTAACAAATATAGCACCACTCCAATATTTATCTTCTATAGGCATCTGAATCAAACCAAATCCCTGTAAAATTAGTAGTGCAAGTTGTGGAGCTGATGCAACTTTCATTATAGATGGATTTGTCTGGAGTCTAATTGCCTGTGCTAGAACTTCCTCTTTAATCTCATGATTCTTTTTTATAACAAGCTCCAAGTTTTGGGCAGTAATTAATTCACTCATCTAATCCACATCTCCATTTCATTTCGATTGACACAAAACTGCTATTCGGTAAATTATAGGTACCTTTAATAATAAATCGCACACAAATCAATTACATCAAGAAGTAAATTATACTGCTTCTTTGCTGTTTCGTTCATTTCATGATCCATCGGTGCGTTCTGTGAATACACCGTTGCTGTAGAGAGCTTTGAGGGAGCTGAATGATACAACATCAAGTCTTCTACCGTCATATTGAGTAATTTCAGTATTTTCTGCAAATGGCGATCAAAAGAACTCTTGCTATCTATACTGCCATTAAGCAACTTATCAAGAGTTGGTCGCGAAATATCTGCCTTTGCCGCAAAGGATACTTTTGTATACCCCATATCTCTAATACAATCTTTTAACTTCGAAGCCACCAGACTTCTCTGTTCAAATAATTCATCAAACTTCATTGTGATGACCTCCTTTTCTCTTTTCTACCCTAATTATATTCAAATAAAGAGTATTTATCAATAATATTGTAAAATATTTTTTTACATTTTAACACCATTTTTTCTTCTATTTGTTTGCAAAAAAGCCATAAGATTTCTCTTTTTCAAAATCTTACGGCTCATCTATCATGTTGCGTCCCAAACATCATCTACATTTACATGTAATATCTGCACAAAATATCGTGGGTTATTTTCGGGTTATTTTCTAACCGCCTATGCCTTCCAGGCCTTGATTTTACTGACTTTTTGAAGAAGCTTTCAAAGAGTGCCGTGGCAGATGAAAAGTACTTTTATCATAGTTTTGTTTCTCCTTCTCTTGCCCCGAAATGCCCCGTTTTGCAAAGGTTTCCGGGGTTATTGTGAAATGCTCTGAAATTACAGATTATGGTGAATTAGTGCAGAATGATTCATATTGTTACTACCTGTTAGTAGTAAAATTGGTAGTAAAAGGGAATGGATTACTACTAAAGATTACTCTGAAATATAATCCTCAACAATAATATTAAGCACCTTTATGATAGTTGCTACATTCAATAATTCCATATCATCGTCAATTTCACAAACCATCGTATTATTTTCAGCAAATTTCACTCTAAAAGTTCTACTTACACTTGGAGAAGAAATATTATACGAGATAGTCAAATTACAATATTTGTCATCGCCATGTGCAGGATTGTAATTTAAGGATATATAGATTCTATCATATGTTCTACTATACAAATAATGAGCTGAATTATTTTCAACATTTATGCTTGTATAATCTATACCATCCTTTGATTGGTTTTTATATTCCTTATATAACACTTGTAGCAATTCAAAATCACTATATTCATTCAATAAAGTTTCTAATGCATTAATGTAGCACTGGCTAAATGTGTTTACTAACAATCTATTCTTTTCCTTTATTTCAATTAATTCCATTTTTC
>NZ_LR698973.1:722352-899261 GCF_902381825.1 Pseudocoprococcus catus | reverse complement strand
GATATAATGCAATTTTTTGTTTCATATCATTTTCCACATGCATTCCTCTCTCTTCTATTAGACCTTCTATCTGTAATATTAAAGAAAGATAATCACATCTATCAGTAGGTTTTGTACCTAAACACGAGGCAATAATTACATTTGCATTTACCATATCTGCATTATTAGGAAATCTTTTCTGCAAATTATACTCATCAACAAACCAAAAATTTGATGGTAAAAATTCATCTTGAACACCATTTATCATACACCAAATCACTTTACCAATAGAAAAAATATCGCCTTTTTCATCAACATTCTCCACTCTTCCAACCTCATATTCAGGTGCTATAAACATTCGTGGTCCAATGGCCATTATTTCTGGAGTAATCCTTTCACTTCCATCCTTAAGAAAACATGTTCCAAAGTCAGTTAAAAATAACGTATATGTTTCATCTTCCTTTTCAAATAAAATATTATCTGGTTTAATATCCCTGTGATATATTGCAGGAGAACATTTTGATAATGCATACAGTGCCTTAATAATAGGCAATATCAATTTTAACGATAATTTTACATTTCCCTTTGTTATCTCAAATATATCATACAAAGAACCATCATATTTTTTCATTTCAATATAAGAATCTTGTATTTTCTCCGAACTTATATAAACATTTTGTACTTGAACAATATTAGAAATTTTTAGAGTACTAATTTCTTTTAATAGTTTTAATTCTTTCTCAAATCTCTGCACTTTATCAACAGAAGATGTATTTCTTAAATATTTTCTTGCAATTCCATTTTCTAAATCAAAAATAACATCTCCATTTCCACCTTTTACATCTGCTTTTCTAGCCATAATCTCATCTCCTCATATCTGTATTATATCGTCATTTCCACTTCTTTTCCACAGAAAAAACGCCCCAGCCTAAGCCAGAGCGTTACTTATCCTCCATATTAACCCCCCTTAAACATTTTCTGCGACATCGGTTTCTCTTTCTTCTGTTCAACTTCTGCCTGTGCCTTTCTAAACTCTTCCATCCGCTTCAATTCTTCCTCAGCATCATCGAATCCGATATGCGTGTACACATTCATTGTGACCGATATATCCGAATGCCCCATGAGGTACTGCAGTGTCTTGGGATTCATTCCCGATTTTGCCATATTGCTGCAATAGGTATGTCGGCATACATGCGGTGTAATGACAGGCATCTGTACTTTATAAGTATTATTATACTTCTGAATGATGTGTTGAAAATAATGCTCCCAATGCAGGGAATAACAGATACTTTCATTTTTATCAAAGTATAAAAATCCACTTTTTCCATCTACCATAGGTTCTACTTTGGGCGGGTTTCGTTTTTCTATTATTTTCCGAAAGCATTTCTCTACATCCGCAGTCATAGGTATCTTTCTCGTTCCACTGGTTGTTTTAGTCTCTTGAATATAATCTCCGATTTTTGATTTCTTCTGCAATTGATGATCGATGTTGATCGTATGCTCCTTGAAATCAATATCAGAAATCGTCAAACCACAAAATTCCGAGATGCGAAGACCGGTTTTAAATAATATGTAAATTCCCTCATAATACCTGCAAAAATGAGGATCTTCCTTCACAAATCGTAGAAACTTACGTTCCTCTGCCCTGCTTATTGCCTCTCTTGTCACACTGTCATTCACAACTACTTCCATTAGCTGAAACTGAAATGGATTTTTCCTGATCAGGTCATCATCCACTGCCAACTGAAATGCCGGACGAAGAACTCCTCGGATCGAATGGATGGAACTATAGCTTTTCTTTTCTACCTGCTGAAGATGTATCAGCCAACATTTTGCATCCGAAATCCGAACCATATCAATCCTTCTTTTTCCAAATGGATCTTTCTTCAATAAATTGATAACTGTTCCGTATCCTGCAACTGTAGTAGGTCTGACACCGGTTTTGGTTGATGTATACTTTTCAACCAGTTCCAGTACCGTCATATTTCCGCCATTTGTTGCAATCTGCTCAAAATGGTCCGCCTGGATTTTCTTCTCCATCTCTCGATGCGACAAAGTACGGCGCTTTCCTTTCGGAGTTGCATCGTTATGGTCTAAGCGCCAGCTATATACGCAGCGCTCCTTTCCCATCTCATCGACATACTTAAATCGATATCTGCCATCAGATAACTGTATTTCTCCATTGTGTAATATACGTCCTCTATGATCTCTCCTTTTTTCACTCATAATTTTTTAGTCTCCTTCATCAAATGTTCATTTAACTTGGAAGACCGTCTCGGTTTATTCATTATACCACAAGACCTTCCCTTCGCTAAGATAAAATGAACATTATTTTCATTACTATTTTTTCTATTCTGTTACTTAAACTGTGCTGGCTGTATCCAGATAATCTTCAAACAATTTCCTTTTGAACCGGATATGGGAACCTACTTCCAAAATAAAATCTGCTCCTTCATTTTCACCTGCGATCTGTCTTAATCTCTTTTCTCCAATTCCGTAATATTCAGCCGCTTCGGAAACATTTAAAGAATATTTCTTCCAAACAGGTATTGTTTTTTCTGTATGATTCATTCGCATTCCTCCTCCCCTCTGTCTGTATTCAACAGCGTTTTCGCTTTCTCCATTTTCATACTTGCAATCACTTCTCGTTTGCTTGTGCCTCCAACATACATAGGCGTACACATTCCTAAAATACGGTCATAGATACGCCTTTTATCCAACATGGTCTCGCTTTTTATTTCTTTCAGCGGAAGATTCGTTGTGATGATCAAAGGTCGTCCCGAACGGATCCTGCGGTCTATGACGCTAAAAATAATTCCTAACGCATATTCTGAATTTCGTTCCACACCAAGATCATCAATAATCAAAAGCTGATATGAAGCCAATGCATTGATATATTCCGTTTTGTCTGCCAGCGGAAATATATCATCGATAATGGTATTGAAGTTGGTCATCTTTACCGTTACCTCTTGCTTTAGAAGTTCATTGGCAATGCACCCGGCAATAAAACTTTTCCCGGTACCAACCGCTCCCCAGAACAAACAGCCTATATGATTTCTTTTCATTTCCTCCCAGTTATCAACATAATTTTTTGCTCTATGCATTACCGCGTCTGACATATCTGCATTCTCAAATGTCCACTCTTCCATTCTGCTCTCGTCAAAACAGATACTTGTATTTCTGCTAACTAATTCCCGGTGCTCTTTGTCTTTAAAATATTTTTGTTCTTCTTCATACGTTTTTCTGTCACAGGCACATTGCCTGGAATGTTTCTTCATCCCCATAAAACCACCCTTGGGAAAATAAGCTTCTTTCACTTCCCCACAGACTTTGCAGTATTACAAACCATCACTGCCTACACATACGGTATCTTCTTCTCTCATCGCAAACTCTCTCCTTCCCCATAGCAATAATTTACTTCATGATATTTATTTCTTTTATATTTCTCAGTTACTTTACTAGGTGCCACATTTCCGACTCCTGCACAGCCATTTTTACGACCAGATGATGGTTGCTTTTCCGACTCTGTTGCAACCATCTTTTCAACCGCCTTATTCTCAACCAGCTGTAGCCCAATCTCATCAGATGGAATTTTTACATATAAATGATTGGGTTTTGAAAAACCACCAGATCTGCGAACCAATAGTCCCACATCATCTAATTCCTTCAATGCTGTTTTTACAGAAGATTTACATTTGCCGATTTGAGCAGACAATTCCTCTATCGGAAAAATCAGATAAACATTTCCATACTTGTCTATCCAGCTATTCTTTCTCGATATCAGTGCCCGGTCATACAAAATCATATAAAGAAATTTTGCAGTTTGGGAAATGCGCAGTTTGAGCAAAAACTTCGGAAACTGGAAGTACTGAAGCATCTGCTCTGACTCCTTCATGTATTCATATTTCATTCTTTTCTCGCCTCGTTTCTGTTTCTAATTGTTGTAAAAATCATTTTTATGCCGGCTCAAAAATGTCCTTACACATATTCAAAAGATGAAGGGCATAAATACAGGTTCTTGATAAAAATTTTTTAAATTTTTCCTGTCCAAAATACCCTTACATAAAACGAAACGCTGAGAGGCATTTTTACAGCCCCCTAATGAAATTTTTTAATTTTTTTGATTAATTGAATATTTGAAAACAAAAAAACACTCACCTATTCCAGGTGAATGCCTTATCAAAATTTCCTTATTTTGTTGTCTATGACGCTTATTCAGATATGCCTGCATATCTGCTAAAATGTAATTGCCAGCAATTATATTTTCACGTGGGTATGGGGACGTAATCCCCATCAAGTCTGCCACTCGTAAGTAATACAAAATTGTCAAAATGACAATACTGTAATACACGGGTGGATCTTGCTCTGGTTGTACACATGAATTCATACGATAATAAGCCCAAATGGGCACTTTCACCATTCGAGCCTATATATTATATGTCTTTTGGATAACAGCTTAAAAAGTAGCTGTCTAGAAGGAAGCTTTTGTGTGCGGATCATGTGGATGACTAATGTCTGGCTCCACATGGATTCCACAAACCATCCTGCCTGGAACATTCCGATATACCGTGCCTGCATAGCAGTAAGCTCTGCACCGCTGTAATGGGCTGCCAGATCATTAAATAAAACGCCTTTTGATACAAATAACGGGCAGAACACAAAGTACATGAATATATAAGTTGTAAAATCAAAAATCGAGCTTGTAGGTCCAATCCAGATCATAAAGCTTCCCATACTGGAAGCATCCCATTTCCGCAGTATTGCAATAAACTCTTCGTCTACGTTATCCCATGGAATTGCTGTACAGGACAGGTCATAGATCAGATTCAGGAAAATCAGATGTACACTCATCATCGGAAGGAATGGTAACAGTACGGATGCCGCTAATACAGAGAACATATTTCCAAAGTTAGAGGAAGCTGTCATCTTGATGTATTTGATCATGTTAGCATACGTTTTACGTCCTTCTATGATTCCTTCTTCCAGAACCATCAGATCTTTTTCCAGCAAAATGATATCTGCGGATTCTTTTGCCACATCTACCGCAGTATCTACAGAGATTCCGATATCGGCAGCCTTCATAGCCGCAGCATCATTGATTCCATCACCCATAAATCCTACGGTATGACCATTTTCTCGGAGAACGGAAAACACGCGTGCTTTCTGATCCGGTGTAAGCTTTGCAAATACCTCTGTTGTCTCTACTGCTTTTGCAAGCTGGTCATCTGTCATATGATCCAGATCAGAGCCCAGTAGCATGTTGCGTACTTCAAGTCCAACCTGCTTACAGATTGTACGTGTTACCTTATCATTATCACCTGTCAGGATCTTTGTCGTTACGCCGTGTGCTTTCAATGCCCGGATCGCATCTGCCGTAGATTCCTTCGGTGGATCAAGACGCCCACGAACCTCTTCTGTAAGTGGCTGCACAGTACCATCACACTCCGCAAAAGAACAGATGGATAGCATTTCTTCTACAGCTCCTTTTGTCACCATCTGTGTTTTTCCCTTCTTATCCTGTACTACCGTAGTCAGACGACGACGTGTAAAATCAAATGGGAGCTCATCTACCTTCACATAGTTTTCTGACAGATCGAGGAGCTTTGGAGCTGTTGCCTCTTCTTCCTCTGTTCTGTGAATGATTGCCAGATCCATCAGGTTCTTATAACCTGTCTGGAAGTAGCTGTTTAAATATGCATGGCGCAGTACTCTGGTATCATCTTCTCCATTCACATTCAGGTGATATTCCAGCACAACCTTATCCTGTGTCAATGTTCTTGTTTTATCTGTACAAAGAATATCAATGGCACCGAAATTCTGGATGGAATTCAGATTCTTAACAATCGTCTGCTTTTTGCTCATGGAAACGGCACCTTTTGCAAGGCAGGTTGTTACGATCATCGGCAACATCTCCGGAGTCAGTCCGACAGCCACGGAAATACCGAACAGAAAGGCATCCAGCCAGTCTCCCTTTGTGATACCATTGATAAAAAATACCAGCGGAACCATGACCAGCATAAATCGGATCAGAACCCATGACACTGCATTCACGCCTTTGGTAAAGCTTGTCTCCACTGCTTCACCTGCAATCGCAGATGCCATGGAACCAAATAAAGTGCGATCCCCCGTGCAGATAACAACTGCCGTTGCACTTCCGGAAATCACATTGCTTCCCATAAAAGCAATATTGCTGTAATCGGTGATACTTTCTTTCTGTGCACATACCTTCGGCGTCTTTTCCACCGGTTCACTTTCTCCTGTTAAGCTTGCCTGACTGATAAATAAGTCTTTTGCATCCAGAATACGGACATCTGCCGGAATCATATCTCCTGCTGAAAGATGTACAATATCTCCTACCACCAGATCGTCCATAGGAATCTCAATTTTTTCCTGATCTCTTCTTGTGACGGTACAGGTAGTTGTGATCATGGATAACAGTTTTTCTGCTACATTTCCGCTTCTGGATTCCTGTACAAAGCGAAGTGTCCCGGAGATCATAACCATGGTCAGAATAATCACCACTGTTAATGGATCAAAATCTTCCGGTGAACTTCCTAACAGAGAAAAATATGGAAAAACCATATCTGTCATAGTAGAAACAACTGCCAAACAGAAAAGGATCGCTGTAAATGGATTGATAAATGCTCCAGCCAGACGTTTCGCAAGGGATTGTTTCTTCTCATGCTTTACTTTATTTGATCCATATTTTGTCCGACTTACCACTATATTTTCAGCATCCATTCCACGAAGTGTTGTGTGCAGACTCTTCAAAACCTCCTATTTATACCATAATTCTCCCTCATCAATTCAACCTGTGATTGTGACAGGCCTTCCACTGATATCTCTAATTCCTGATATATTTGTGATACTTCTCGATAAGCATATTTCTTAATACAACAATCGATTAGTGTAGTTTTAGGCATATAGGCTTGCCTCCTTTCTCAATACCGATATATTTATTTTAACATTATCTTAAAAAAACTCCATGCTTAGATTCTTGCTTTTTTCTTGCGATTACATTGATAATTTACTTCTACACCACACCTCTTTAAAAATCAATAAAGCCGGTACTGGATATCAAAATCCCGCACTGGCTTTATCTTCTCTTATCTTCGATACTTCCTTATGTGTCGCTTCCCGCTTCACTCCATTCACACCTCTAGCCTCAAATGCATCTGCATTATACTGAGGAAAACCCTCAAGACCGTGTGAATCGTTTCATATTATTGAGTTTTTAATGCTTCATTGATTATTTTTCTTTTGTTAATCTCTCCATGATAATATAATTCACTATACTCTGGATGCTGTTTCTCCGCCCATTGCTCTGCATACTGATTCAATAAGTCCGCAACGCAAGAAACCATCTTGTGATGGGCACCAAGAATAGAATCTTCTTTATCTCGTCTTATATGTTTAAGTGTTTTCTGATTATCATCATCCATCAGACATTTCATGATGGGGTCATCCATCGACACATCCTTTACGGCTTTTTCGCAAGCCTCTATCTTCTTATCTATATCATGCAACTCTACAAGTCTGCTTGCATAAGCCATAAAAGCCATAGGAATTGCAGTAAATGGTATGCCATACAAAAGTTCAGACCACCATTCTATAACAGAGAATCCGCTAGACTCTATTTCATCCTGATGCCTCTCAACAAGATTAACAACAGCCTTTTCCGAAAGCCCCGTTTTATTGCATATATCTCGCACATCAAGATCTGCTGTCATAATCTCTGACCTACCATATAAATAGTCATATGAACAGTCAAAAATAGTACTATATGCATACATGTACCTGCTATTAACTTCATAAGCATCCTCGGTATTCAAATGTATCTGTATATTTTTCATTATATTTTTTAGCGGATCATCAGGATTTTTCTTTTGTGTTTTTCTTATTGTAATTGCTTTTTTACATTCCGCATTTTCATACAAAGCATCTGCCAATTCTCTCGTATCTTCTATTCCTTTTTCAATGGCAACCTTGACAAGCCTGTATGAAAATCCTTTGTACTCATCTAATGGTTTCCCCTTCAAAAACATATAAATACCTCCGAAAGCATAAACGAATTATTGTTCGTTTCCAAGCAATTAATTATTCTCAAAAGATTTGTTAAACGAATTGTTATTCTTTACTTTAGAATAGCACGGATGTATGATTTATACAACAAGGAAACAAACATTTTCATTCCAAAGGAGGAAACAATTATGAACAGTACAGCAACCCAGATAGCAAAGATAATCTCTACACCTAACCCTTCAGCACCTATCACAACTCACGCTCTAGCAGAACTTGGTAACGGCAGTATGCAGAACGGTCTCCGAAGAATCATCAGCTATTTCGCAGCCGAGTCTGCATCCAAATTAAGGCTCGGAAGAATCCAGGGTGTCCTTGTTGGTGTAATCGGCACCGCTGTCGTAGCCGGAGGAATTGCTTTCATATACCAAGAAACACAGAAAAAGCAATTAGAAACAGAGGGCAAGATTATCCTTAACACCCTTCAGAAGTCTGCAAACGAAAATACTATTTATTGTAGAGAAAACTCCCTCCGATAATGTGACCGAAGAGTCTGATACCGATAACAACACCCCTTCCGAAGAATAATCTCCATATAAACGCCTCATAGTGAGTATATAGACCATTTCTGTATTTCCTGCCATAATCAGTATATCACTACAGAGATCCTAAAAAGTTTAGGCTAAACTTTTTAGATACATGAGGAAGGGATGCTGATGGATATTAAAACCGCTCTAGTTGCATGGAATTGCAGACTCCGTGAGTGAGCAGGCATGATTCAGGATTGTAAGAGACATCCTGAAGATATGTCTGTTAAACAATGGTGTGATGCACATTCTATCACAGTTGCCAACTACTATTACCAGATGAAGGAAGTGCGCAAGCCGTTGCTTATGCGGAGTGTAGAATGTTGACTGCATACTAAACCGGCAGCCGTACCTAAAGTCATTAATGGAAGACTCTGTTTTAGCGGGATAATGCATGCATTGAATCCTTTCATTCTATTATCAAACGTGAATGGCTCAATCGCTTTAAAATTCGCGACTATAAGCAGGCATACCAGTTGATTTTTGAATATCCGGAAGCTTTCTACAATACGAAACGAATTCATAGCCATTGCAACTATATGTCGCCAAACGAATTCGAACGAGTGTATGAAAGAGCGCACACTGAGGCTGAGCTTCTGGCAGGTTAAAATGGGGAGAAATTTCTCATTTTAACTTGTACTAAATCTTGACATAGGACCAGTTTTTTCAAATCACGAAAAAAGAGCATTACAAATAGACTTGTTAGTCACTTTATGACTCCGTGCTTGGTATAAAATAGTCATTATAGTTCCCAAACACAATCTATACATTGTGATGCTCCTTTCACGATTATTCTTCCGTATAATCATCCATTGTTTTAATTTCAAAAATGGTTTCTTCAATCACACGGATGCATTCATCCGTATTTTTCTTTATATCATTGCCCCAGAATCGGATTACCGTCCATCCCAGAAAAAGGAGCTTCTTGTTGATTTCATCATCCCGCTCTTTGTTTCTGGATATTTTACTAATCCAATATTCACTAAAATTCATCGGAATTCTAAATGCACAATCTTCTCTAATTTTCATTCCTGCTTGGCGCATTTCCAATACTTTCTTTTCAACAACATCATCACCAGTCAAAAGGTAAAGTTCATAATTTCCCATACTTTTGCCATTATATTCAAATGGAGCCTTGATAATTTTATGTCTGCTATCTTGCAATAGCCTCCAATAAGATGGTGCTGTAAATTTAAAAGCAGTATCATCTGCCATATGTTCTTTACAGTATTTCTCGTAAAATGTGATCATTTCCCCAAGGTTATTCTGAGTAATCTCTACACGCTTCTCTCCATCCCGGATTTCCACTTCAAGTTTTCCACGATAAATAGAGTAGAAGAAATATTCAATAACACTAATTGCAGACTGCTCTACCCAGGTATCCTCGTCTTCTTTTACAAATCCAAGTACAAAAATATCTGTACCAGTCTCTGTTCTTCGAAATACTGGTGCAATATCATTAACATCGAAAACAGCATCAAAATTTTCGCTATCTTTATCTGCAAATAATCCTATATTCTGTTTGTTTTTCCCATCTTCCTTAAATGTAGTAAGAATAGCTTTTCCCTGAAACGCATACTCGTCATTAATAGTTTTCGTTGAATACAACACTGTTCTCACAGATGTAAAATTATATGGTGCAAATTTGCCCACACCAAAAGCACCACTAGAAGCATTTGACTTATTGGTAGCACTCCTCTCACGTACAAGTCCTGTCCAGTTACTTCCTGTTTCTTCTTTTACACCGCGCAAACCTGTCGTATTGTAGTCACTAATTTTTAAAACTGGAACTTTGGTATCACCAGAAAAGTATTTATCCGCTGCATCTCGAATACTTCTCAGTTTTTCACCATCATCACCATCCGAATAATACTCCGAACACTTATGAATAACTTCACGCAATCTTTCGTGACCAGGAATATCCTCTAAATCGACATAAATCAATTCAAATTTTGCCCTTACTGGTACTTCATCCGGAAGTTCCGGATTTTTTGCATCTGTAACATTTTGTAAAATTTCTTTGGCCAGACCTTTATATGGCTGTCTTTTAAAAATCCCTATTCCTGACTCATTTACGCCAACCTTATCTGATGATCCCAGATTAGAAAAAATCCATTGAAAATTTTCCTTCCACTGAAACATGCTGTACCCCTCCATGCGGTTAATCAAGTGTAAATTTACTTCCTTTTTGGCTATCCTGCTTACTATATCTCTTTTTTGCTTCATCCAGTTCCGTTTGAATCGTATTAAATATCTTATTTACATCCTTCTGCGAATACTCATACAAGCTCTGATTCGAACAATTTCCCAATAACTGAATCATATTAATAATCTTGTTTGTCCTTGCCTCAGCAATTCTTACAAATTTCTCTCTTTTGGTTTCTTCGTTCTTCATACCATACCTCCATACGATATACTCATAGTATCTACATTTAATATAAGCTACTTTTATTATGTGTGTCAAGCATTTTTTCATTATTTTTAAAATACTATCGTTATTTTAAAATTGCTTCTATTCATTTAATTACAAATTGCAAATAAATATAATAAAATTATCAAGTTATTTCGTCTTCTCGTTCGCTCATACAATCAAAATTATTTTAAATTTATTTTTAAAATAATTATAGCGCAGGTTTTTTATTCCCTGCGCTATAATTATAAATATTTTAAAACTGTCTCAGCAATCCCCTTTGCCATCAAAGGCGGAACTGCATTACCCACTTGTTGATACTGTGCATCTTTTGTCCCCTTAAAAACAAAACGATCCGGAAAGGATTGTAATCTCGCTGCCTCTCTAACACTTATTGCACGATCTATAGCTGGATGAATCCACATCGACTTTCGAACGTTTATCACTGTTCCACTTGGCCTATTACTATCTAATCGTAAATAAATACTATTCTGTGTTCTTTCCGGTACAGCATAATTATCTTTTAATCCATTATCTAGATTATGAAAATTTTCACCCTCTTTAAGTGCCGCAAACCTTGCCTTTGCTTTATCTCTACTCTTCGGTACAATATGATTACTGATGCCTTCTGATCCTTTTCTCATAATTCTAGCATAATCCGATAGATTTTCCGTACTGGAGTCATAGGGAAGTTTTTCCGGTTCATTATCCTCTTCATCAACCTCATAATCTCTAAGATCTCCAATTGCTTGCCCTACCGTAACAATCTCAGCACCATTACCTTCCGGCATTTCTATTTCCTTTTCTTGGATAATATCTGAACGCACCCCAATCATTATGAATCGCCTTCGTTCCTGGGGAACACCAAACCATAAAGAATTAATCACCCCGCTGTTCTTTTTATAGTCATCCCCTAATATTTTATTCACATATTCAATTACCGAATAGGATTTTACGCGAGCAATTATCTTCCCTGTTTGCAGGTCATTTTCTATTTCATATATTATTTCGTTAGAATCAAGCTCCTCCTTAAGACGAAATGTTTTTTGAAACTTAATAAATTGACCTAACTCTGTAAAACATGCGCTAATCTGCTCCGTATTAATCATATCAACTATCCGGTTTAAAATGCCAAGATTGTTTTTCACTTCTTCTGCCTGTGAAGCAATCTTATCAATAATCAGCTTTGATTTATTCTTTATGTACTTCGAAAGCCGTTCTTCACTATTCCTATTTTTATATAGTACATTTAGCAATTGAAACAACTCATCCGAAATCTTGTAATCTGCGACTGCATCTGCCTGAATGATGTTCATAAGACTATATCCATTATAATCGGAATCAGCCAGTACCAACTCGTCTTCTCTCATCTGGACTCCTAGTGACGTCACAACATCATGATCTTTTGCTGAATCATAAAATCTATGAGTCTCCGATGAAAGCATGCTAACATTTTCCATAACAAAAGCTTTGGGCCGGATTTCCTTAACAGCGCGGAAATACTCTTTTACCAGAGAATTATTCATGCTTATAATATGATTCTTCTGTCTATTTGCATTTGAAAATCCTTGACACGGCGGACCTCCTATAACCACATCTATCCCGTCAAATTCAGATGCAAGAGCCGAAAAATCATAGTCTCTAACATCAGGAATCAATCTGATGTCATTACGTCCTTTATGATTTTCAATATATGTTTTTCTAGCATTTTTATTATTCTCTGCTGCAGCTACAATCAAGAACTCGCCTGTTGACTCAAACCCATAACTAAGCCCACCGGCTCCCGCAAACAAATCAATTGTTTTTAACATAATATCTGCTCCTCCACCATTTGTATTATTTGAGACAAAGACTCGCTTCCAAGCTCGTTTCTTGCAAGTGTTTCGAGCAGGTAATACGCTTCGTCGTTTTTTATGATATATGCTTGCATTTCCTGTGGTAGCTTTCCTCTCGCCTTTGCGGCTTCCTTATATAACTGTCTTTCTTCATCCTTTGATAATTCCAAAAAAGAGACTATTTTCTTCAAATCATTGTCCGAAAACGGACCATTTTTACCATTTTCAACATTACTCACTAGCATAGGCTTTTTCTTAATAACATCAGCTATCTGCTTCTGAGTAATCTGCTTTTCTATTCTCAGATCTCTAAAATAAGAGCCAAATCCCATATCTATCCCTCATATAAATATATAAATTTGTTTATTTATAATTATACCATCTTTTTATTATTTTTCAACAACTTCAATAATAATTCTCATTTCTTATCATATACCTTAATAGCTTTCTCCACTAGATCACAAACAAAAACGCCCCACACCTGCAGGACGTCCTCTCTCAAATATTCACTTAACTTTCACCTGTAGTAGGCTCCCCGTAGAACTCTATTAACGATTTTCCCAAGGGGTTCACATATATACTCTCTTAACGATTACTTCTACACAATCCACTTTAACTCGCCTGAGAAGTAGTCCTTCAGTAGTTCCGTGGCACTATGACTGCCGTACTATGCCCAGTTCTGCGGCACTTTTACCTACACACTCGGTAGTCCGTTCACCCTGCCGTGGCATAAAAATAAAATTTTTATCATATGATTTTCTCCTTGTGTTATTGAAAGATTGTGTAATTTGAACCCGCTATGTTCTCAATCACTTAATGATATATTTTGTTCCTCTGCCTTTTCCTTCAACTGCAATCACACCCTTTTTCTCCATAGCTTTCAGTAATTGTGTTGTTTTTGATTTGCCAAATGGGACATATGGTGCAATTTCACTTATTGGTTTCAGCATAGTCTTGCTTAAGAGTTTATAAATTACTTTTTCGTCTTCGCTTAAATTAGCATCCTTTTCAAATAAAGGAAGCACAATTTTTATAGCATTCTCTGACACTTCAAAATCCGGTTTCATCAGACCTTCTGCATACAGTTGTTTTATCCTTGTAATTCCGGTTCCAAATATCTCAACAAATCCTAATCTATAAAACACATTTGCAAGATTTCTGTTTCTTAAAACGGAAAGTTTACCTGACAAATATTCTTCCGCTGTTATTCCGGACGGCAATCCACCTGGAGATACAACTTCTACTCTGTCATCAAACATAGAAACTCTGATGTGTGAATCCACATCCCATACCCTATGGATCAGAGCATTTGCAATTGCTTCTCTGAAGGCTGCTTCTGGTATTTTTTCCATCTTCTTTCTGTCTGCACCTTGTATTACTTCATACTGATAGTAGTCCCTAAATACAGCAAGTGCCTTTTCATACGCATCCAAAACGGATGTATTTTCAATCGTTGTTCTCTTTTGAATAATGCTGATATTTTCCCCGAACTTGACAATATCAATTCCCGGAAAATGATTTTTATCCGCCAAAAGCCCTGCTGCATTATTAAAACCATTTACATTGTCATACAAGTTCAATGTTCTCAATGTATCTTGATTAAAAGTTTCAATCTGAATACTTTCTTTCAGCTTACACTGTAAAACTTCGAAAGACAGATCCTGATCTTTACAAGGCAGTTCTTCAAATCTAATATTTTTGCCGTCTAATACAAGTCTTGAAAATTCCAGAGTATCTACCTCTATCGTCGCTGTATCATTTCTTTTGTATGCTTTTGATTTATACAAATATGGCTTCTGAAGACCACTGGTTACAGTGAGTTTTATCATCTGATCATTATTCTGTATTTCAAGTGTATAGTTCGGTTGAGGCGAAATACTGTCATTGATTTTATTTTCGATATCCAGACACGCCTGCTTTACATCCGGCAAGCCTTTTACATTTCCATCATCATCTACTCCAAAAAGAATTGTTCCACCATCATAATTTGAAAAGGCACTGACTGTTTTTAAAAAAGTATTCGTAATCGTTTCCTTGAACTCTAATATTCTCGTTTCACGCATAATAATCACATCCTTTCCAACTTCATTGATTTTATTATATGCATAAATGCACAAAAAATCAATCGTTAAAATTTTACGATTGATTTTTTTGATTAATTTATAGCCATTTTCTATTTATGTGCTTTATGAACCGGCAATTCATCATACATTGCCTTAAAGAGTCCAGTCAGATATTCTTTACTGTCAACGTCTTCTACTAACAACATCTCTTTTGCCCCTTCATACGGTAATTCATAAGTCGCAGTTACCATGTAAGAAACTGCAGATTTTGTTGGTTTCACAAGTAACCTGTCATCATATATGCCTCCGGCAATCCTGCTCCGATAATATAAGATATACTCTCCCATCATTGCACGATAATTAATTTCTTCTAAATCAGATAACTGCTCTAATATAAAATGTAAATATTCTTTGCCTGAAGCCATGTTTTTTTCCTTTCAAATGCCTGCATTTTCAAATTATACTGTGATCTCAATTTGATTATCCTCAACCGCAACGATACAGCTTTCGTAATATCCATCACCCGTAGTCCGTGGTCCACTGATAACCTCATAACCATCCGCTTTTAATTCTGCTGTCAATGCATCCACTTTTTCTATGCTTCCCACGCTAAAAGCTATATGTGAATATCCAGTACGAGCTAGTTTCTTCGGTAAATCAGCCATTTCCGGTATATTCATGATTTCAATACGTGCACCATCCTCAAATGTGAGAAAATAAGAACAAAAGCCTGTTTTCTGATTATGATATCCATCATTTGATTTTGCTCCCAAATATTTCATAAAGAATTTTTTCGCATTTTCCAAATCTTTTACATAAAGTGCAACATGTTCAATTCTCATAATTATTACTCCAATTCTACATAATCAGCTCCAAATCCCTTAAAGCAAAAATCACCTACTATAATTCCTGATTCATCTTTTAATTCCATATTCCAGATTGCATACCATATTCTCTTATCAGAATTTGAAAGACTCCCTTCAAGCATCTCCGTGTAAGCCTGTTTCATCTCAGGATCAGATTCTTTTTCAATAACCAACCGCATTTCTTCATCTCTTAAGGGATAAAGATACATTCTTTCTGTCTCTACTCTCATGAAAACACTCCTAAAACATCTGTATAATTCTTGCGATTTCCATAACTACAATCTTTAGCATCACTCCACCGGACATTACATAAAACCATATCTCACGCATATGCTGTGATTTTGCTATTGGTGTTGCTATTGCTGCAATAATTATGATTGCAGCTCCGACACAGCCAACAATGTTTGGAACGCTCACAAGTGAAAATATTCCAGGATTACAGCTTCCATCTATTTTTCATTTACTTTGATAACAATTTCAAAAATTTCCTGTCATTCATCTGCTCGTTGGTTAAATATGCCCCATTATAAAACAACGCATAAGTTGTAACCGGAGTAGGGGCATTCTGCGCTTCTTCTTTACTCTGTAAATGAATAGCCTGGAATGATACGCCATTTTCTCTTGCAACTTCTTCTACAATCGGAACATATTTCGCATTAAACGGACACTGGCTGGTATAATATAAAACATAGCCCTTCTCCTCGATATGGGGATGTCTGGCACATTCCTTAAATTCAGGCAAAGGCGCATCTGCTGCAAATGGCAAATACCATAACTGAATCCCGTTGTCCGCTTCATCGCAAACCTTGAATCCCTTATACCGCAGGAATTTTGGATCTGACAAAAATGGTTTTTTCTTCCCGGAAGATAATATACACAGCCCTTTTTTCCCCTTGCTCTTACTGTCCTCCATACAGGCATCCAGCAGATCTGCTCCATAACCATGTCCTTTGAAAGAACCGGCTACCCACAGGCAGTCAATATACATATAGCCATCTGCAGTAATCGGATTCCATGCATTTTCAGCAGGCAGATACTCAATAAAGCACTTCCCCCGTTCTACACTTTTCAGAAAAACAAGCCCCTCCCTAAATTGCTCTTTTAACCATTCTTTTTTGGATGACACCTGAATATCGTTGTTATTGGAAATAGCACAGCATATGTGCTCTTTGTCTATATTCTCGTTTGTCACTTTAATATATTCCATAAATCTCTCCACTATTTCTACTTTCATAGTATCACTTCTTCTATACTGTAACGTTATGCATAATTCAACTGAGCCTAATTAATGCTTTTGTACCACTCAGTAACTGCCTTCAAATTCTGTAAAGATACTCGTTCTGAATCATCGATCAAATCGTTTCACCCTTTCATCTTATCTGCATTTCCTGTAAAAATTGATCCATATGCTCTTCCAGTAGCTTTATCACATGGCTCTTGTTTTCTGTTCCATCATATATGCTGTAAAGTAAAAAAATAGGTCCATAAAAATCAAGTGCTGTCTGTCTGGCTTTTCCTGCATCTCCCAGCATTCCTGAAAACAAAGCTTCCATATAAGTTAATGGTCCGCTCACAAGATAATTCTGATATAACTGTGCCATCTGCGGTTCCCTGTACTGTTCCAATGTCAGCATCTTACGGAAACAGCTTGAAAACTCTTCCTCTGTCCAATGAAGGAACTGAACCTTTGTGAACTGCTTGATCTTATCAAATGCCGTTTCTTTATACTCGGCTGTAACCTTTTCCAGATCACCCTCCGGCATTTCATACTGCTTTACTCTCGCAATATCCAATTCATTCATCTTTTCAATAATACTGTCCAATATCTCCTGCTTGCTTTTATAATGCTTATACAATGCAGCCTTGGTTACTCCAAGTTTTGAAGCAATATCATTCATGGATGTTCCCATATATCCACTCTATGCAAATAACTTTAAGGCTTCTTCCAATATTTTTTCCTTTGTGTTCTTTTCTTTGCTTTCCATGTCTATCTCCTAATTTAAATCTGCCATCAAGTTACCTTTTGGTAACTTTAATTGTATCATCTGCCTTCCCCCTCTGGCAGCAATGTAACAAAATAATAAATAATTCCAAATACAGCTATACTTCCCATCATAATACCGATCATCTGATTTACACCTACCACATTTCCATGAAATACCGGATTGCAATCAAGAGTATCTCTTATCGCTTCAACCATTTCATCCGGATAATTTTTTCTCTCCATCTCCATGAATACTCCGTGAAGCATATGATTCTTAATCAATGAAGTGGCATATGTACTCGGAAGATAAGACAGTGCCTTCTGAAGACCTGAACCAAAATTTGAAATCGGCATATAAGCACCACATATAAAACCATATCCTGCGCTGACAATTGTACCCACAGCCGAAAGCTGTCCCTGTGTTGTCAACGGAAAGCTAATGATACTTGAAAGCGTACTTCCAAACAGGACGAGCAATATCATATCAAATAAAACCCATAATACCTCTGCTACATTCATATACCATCCCATTTTAAGCAGATATCCCAGACATAATATAAACGCAATTCCATTGACCATCAATGAATTAGCTACTGTTGACAGAAAATATCCCAAATAAATTTTGCCCTTGCTGACAGGTGAAACATCAAAATCCTTCCTTGTTCCATTTGCCTTGTCCTGCACCATAGTCAGATTCACGCAGAATGTTACAGTAATACAGCTTACTGCCATAAGTGATGCTGTCAGTTGTGCTGCCACGGTTCCATTAATAAGCTTATCCGAAATCGTGATCATATCCGGAATTGCTGCTGTAAAAGAATCTTTGAAAACCCTTGCAAGAAATGTAGCATACAGAACAATCAGAATAACTGGTGTGATCATTGCTGTAAACAACATACCTTTATCTTTAAAAAACAATTTTCTGTTCCTGTTCATTAATGCCAATACTGTTCTCATCAATGCTCACCTCCTAGCTTTTTCCCTGTGACTGCAAGAAATACATCATCCATTCCGCCTTTTACTACTTCATAATCCATGAATAGATCCTGATGCTCTACAATAAGCTCCGTAGCTTCTTTCGTATTTTTTACTTTTATCTGATATCCGTCACGTATTTTTTTATACTCCCTGTTTAATGTCTTTATTTCATCCTCGGAAACACCATAAACAGACACTATATCCTGTACATAATCATTTTTAAGTTCAAACGGTGTGCCTTCTGCTGCAACACTTCCTTTATCAAGAATCACAACATACCCGGCATTGGCAGCCTCTTCCATATAATGTGTAGTCAGAAATACTGTCATATTTTCTGTTTTCTGAAGCTTCTCGATAACATTCCAGATTAACTGTCTTGTCTGTGGATCAAGCCCTGTGGTAGGCTCATCAAGAATCAAAATTTCCGGTCTGTGCAATAATGCACGGGCAATATCAATTCTTCTTCTCTGACCTCCCGACAGCTTACCTACAGGTCTGTTTAAAAACTCATCAAAATTCAAAATCTCGACCAGCTCCTGTAATCTCTTATCAAAAGCATTTCCTGTAATGCCGTACAAAGCAGCTCTGCTCATTAGGTTCTCTTTCACCGTAAGTGGTTTATCAAGTACGCTATCCTGAAATACAACACCAAGCATCCTTTTTGTCTGTGCGCCGGCTTTGTCAGTTTCTATTCTGTTTACCTGAACCGTTCCACTGTCTTTTTTCAGCAGTCCACAAAGAATAGAAATGGTTGTACTTTTCCCTGCACCGTTTACTCCTAGAAATGCAAACAATTCTCCTTTTTTCACACGAAAGCTCAAATCATTTACCGCTTTTACTTCGCCAAAGCTTTTATTCAAGTGGCTGATTTTAATTATATCTGATTCCATATTTTCTCCTTTTATTTCATCTTTCCTTAAATGACGCAGTATACGTTGGATTTACCTTTTTTAATAGAATCCATATGTTAAAAAGTAATACGAAGGCGAAAATCGTCCATATCCCTTATCAGTTACTCCAATGAATAATCAAGCAGGATTTTACCATATCCTTTCCGCTTATATTCATTCTTGATACAGATCGGTCCCATCGTTTACACCTTCATAATAGTAAACGGTCGTTTATTTGTCAGGACTTTTCTTTTGCTTATATTATCTCTTTTTATAAGTCAACAACTCTGGATTTTCACTTTTTGTCCATTAGGCAGAGTATATTCCACATCAATATACTTTATTTTGTATAAACTGTATTTCCTTTTGCAATTACTTCAACAAGCTGAAGTTCCTGGTCAAGAATACAAAGATCAGCATCATAACCTTCTTCAATCTTACCCTTTCCTTTAAGACGAAGAATATCTGCTGGATTAGATGTGATTGTAGAAATAGCTATTTCTAAAGGAATTTCTGTTTTAAATACACATTCCTTTACTTCCTTCAGAAGGCAGCTGGACTGTCCAACGCCCATTCCAAGGAATTCACCATCACTACTGTATATTGGAAGACTTCCCTGTCCATCAGAAGAAATTGTCATGCGATTAGGATTTACTCCTGCATCTAACATTCGTTTAATACCATTACACACACGTACCTCATCACGGATGGTTTCCCAATAATCAATATTTTCATTTCCGGTAAAGTCTACTGCTCCGCCTTTCAGCGCATACTCAATCGACTTGCCAAAAAGCATCTCATTTCGATTGATATGTGTTGGCAATATTTGAGAAGCCGGTATCTCTGTCTCATCTACTACTCGTTCAATAAGATCTAAGCATCTCGGGCTGTCGCCAAGATGAACATTTACAATACCGGCTTTCCCGGAAAGAACACCACCAAGTCTTGTATCCGCAACGACACGTGTAAATTCCTCAAAAGTCGGCTGTGAAGAACGATGATCAGAGATCGCGATTTCTCCAGTTCCAATGATTTCCTGAATCATCATAATATCTTTCACAATACTGTCAGTCAACGTGCGCACCGGAATATGATAATTGCCTGTATAACAGTATGCAGACATTCCCTGCTCATTCAATCCTTTTGTCTTTGCAACCAATGCACACATATCACGACCGATTCCATCTGTTCCAAGGCAGCCAACAACTGTTGTTACTCCAAACTTCGTAATTCCTTCCATAGTTGCTTCCGGAGTACGATTGGCAAATCCACCTTCGCCACCGCCTCCAAGTACATGAACGTGGCTATCAATGAATCCCGGAGTTAAAAGTAACCCCTCTCCATTGATTATTTCTGCCTCAGAAAGAAATCCGTCTGCGGATATAGAACCTGCATCTTTAACCTTAACAATCTTATCATTGATTGTAAGTACATCTTTTTTCCCCAGATGCTGTGGGGCATAAACATCGATATTCTGAATTAATTTCATCATAAATCACTCCCAATTATCAAGTGCAATAAAATATCCTATGTTTCGTAAAATCCCTTTGGTAAAAGAAATGTCAGAAGTGCTGCGATAACAACTAATGCCAACACTCAACAGCTACTTTTATAACACCATCTCTCTTATTCTCGAAGAGATCATAAGCCGCTTCAATTTTACTTAGAGGATAGGTATGCGTAATAAGTGGTTCTGTATTAATCTTTCCGTCAGCAATCAGTTTCAATGTCTCATCGCAGTCGCATCCGTCCACTCCACCGATTTTAAAAATAAGATTTTTGCCATACATATCCGGAAGCGGTAAACTCTGTGCTTTATCATAAAGTGCAACGATTGTTACAATTGCATTTGGTCTTGCGCACTCCCATGCAAGACGAAACGTTGATTCTGCTCCGGCAACTTCGAGAACAACATCTGCTCCGCCATGATCACTTGTTTTCTTAACAAATTTCTCGCATTCTTCCGGGGAAACAGTAAGTACATCTGGATAATGCTTATTAATAAATTGAATACGTTCTTCGTCTTTCTCACACATGATAATGTGCTTTGGATTCTTCAGCATAACGCAAAGCAATGTACAGATTCCTGTAGGACCTGCACCAATGATCAGTACTGTGTCATCTTCTGTAATTTCAGAAATACGAGTTGCCCAGTAGCCGGTAGCCAGAACATCTCCAACGAATAATGCCTGTCTCTCTGTAACTTCATCTGGAATCTTGTTTAAACCTTGATCTGCGAACGGCACACGCACATACTCAGCCTGACCGCCATCGATGCGACAGCCAAGAGCCCAACCGCCATTTTGGTCAGTACAGTTATTGACGTAACCTTTTTTACAGAAATAACATTCACCACAAAATGTCTCCACATTTACTGTTACTCTGTCTCCCGGTTTAACATGAGTAACAGCACCTCCAACTTCTTCAACAATTCCAACCATCTCGTGACCAACAGTAATTCCCGGAACTGCACGTGGAACACTTCCATGCTTGATATGCAAATCACTGGAACAGATACTCGCAAGCGTTACCTTTACGATAGCATCCCTTTCATGCATGATTACCGGTTTCGATTTTTCTCTTAATTCAAATTTCCCTTTTGATACATATGTATAAGTCTGCATTGTTTTCTCCCCACCATTTTCGAATAATATAAAGCGGTTTGCTCTTTCGGATTATCTCCATCCCGATAAGGCACTGTGGCCGCCATAACACACTATTTCAGCCCGCTTCCTTCTTAAAGCTCATTATATTTCTTTGCGCTGCCTTTTGCTTTCTCCACTGGATATTTTGCCTCATTCATTGTCATCTTCATATTGATAATTTCATCCACGTCCAATCCAAGAGCATCCAACAGATTCTGGGAATACACCATCACATCTGCCAATTCCTCTTTTACATGCTGCAAATCATACTCCTTATCATTCCACTGAAAACACTCTAATAATTCTGCCGCTTCAATGACTATGGATTTTGCCAAATTGCCCGGAGAATGGAACTGCTCCCACTCCCTGTCTTCTGTAAACTTTCTAATTCTGTCTATTGTTTCCTGTTTCATAATAATTCCTCACTTTTCTAATACCCATCCATACGGATAAATCAGTAAAAACATCCACAATACTGACCTGTTCCGTAAAAGGCAGTTCTTATTTTTTCATACAATTCATAACAACCGTAATCATCATTTCCATCTCATCCGGTCTGGATTCAGCAATCATAATCGTCAGCGCTACCAGTGTATGATCATCAATTGTCTTCTGACCATTGTCAAACAGTGCACCATTCTTATCAAGAAAATACAAGAACATCGCCGCTGCAATTCTCTTGTTGCCATCGAAAAAGCTATGATTCTTTGTCACAAAATACAGCAAATGCGCCGCTTTCTCTTCCAACGTCGGATAAACTTCCATGCCTGCAAAAGACTGATAAATGTTTCCGATACTTCCTTTAAAAGAGTCGTCTTTTTCCTTGCCGAAAAGATCCGATTCTTTGCCAAACCGCATACAGGCGATCACATGCATACATTCCTCATAAGTTAATACATATGCGGCTTCATTTCCTTTTGGTCTTTCCATCGTCTGATGGTCATACGCATCCAACAAATCCAGTGCCGTACTGTACTGCTCAATGACTGAAAGTACCTGCTGGCTGTCAAATGAATTATTCTGTGTCTGTTTCATCGTATACCTCCCATGTATGTCATTCTATCATCAGCTAAATTAAGTATAACATATCAGCTGAGATTCTATCATTTTTGCAATATAAATTATTATCTATAATATCATTTTTGCAACATTCAATTCTTTCACCAGCCAATCTTCCAAAGAAAATATTTATTTCTACAAAGAAAAATGCAGCGTCCAAAATACGCTGCACCTTCATTGCACTACTAGTTCACTCACTTATATTATACGCTGCATTTTATTTCTCAATTCAAGGCATCATCGTCTTTTTCGAATTTCACTGTCAGATAATAAACCTCATCATTGCAGCTGTCCATATTTCCATTTCCAATATCTGAGAATGGCGTCACACTCAACGCGTTTTTTGCATAATACAAAGCCAATATGCCTATTTCTTTTCCGGGCTGAATCGTTGTTTTCCCTTCATCAATGCTTTTTGCTGATCGTCCGTAATAATTTCTACCCTGTACATCCTCCAAAATATTAAATTCCGTAGAAAATTTTGTTCCTTCACCGGCAGCAATCAGTTTAACTTTAAAATTCTGAAAATCCGATATAACCGCAATCATTCCGTTTCTTAACGAAATCTGCTCAAGCTCGGACCAGCTTATTGTTCCCAGCGAGCTTTCGGATTCCAACACACCTTTTTTGTAAACAGCCAATTCAAATGATATACCTTTAATTTCCTTATCCACAGCATAATCATATAAAAAAGCGCCATCCGCATCTGAAAGCATACCGGCAATATTCATCTCTGTACTATCCTGTGCCAGCGGTTCTATGTAATTCACTCTCGGCTGATTTTTAAACGTCAACAGATAAATCAGAATCCCCGCCATCACGCTTCCGAAAACTGCCAGCAACACAATGATTTTTTTCAATTTGCGCTTGCGGTGTTCTCCATCCTCCGTCACCTGGATCAGATTTTTCTCGGATTTCTGAACCACCTCAGCAGGTTCAATATCTTCCCCGGCAATAAATTCATTGAGAGATATTCCGAGGATTTCACACAACGCCATATAAACAGAAACATCCGGCAGACAGATGCCCGTCTCCCTTAATTAAAGATATTGTTGGGTAAAAAAGAAAGGTCAGTCGATTTTGCCGATGAAGCGGTAGTAGATTTCTACTTCCTGCTCACGGCTTCCGTCCTCGCCCTTGACAGCTTCGTGGACGGTTATTTTTTCAATTAGAGTGTTCAGAAGTTCGGCGGTCAGCTCCACAGGGTTGACATACTGTTTCATCAGGGCAATCCACTTTTCAGCATCCGCTGCGGTCTGTACGGCGGCTTCCATCGTTTCGTGAAGCTGTCTTATTTTTGTTTCAAGCTCCTTTTGCTCGTTCTGGTACTTCTCGGACAGCATATTGAAGTTATACTCGGTTATGCGTCCGGCAGACCAGTCCTCATACATTTTAGCAAACAGCCCGTCAACCTCGGCTTTACGCTTCTCTGCCTTTTTCAGCTCCGCAGCCTGCTTTTTCTTCGCAGAGTTTCTTTCCCTGTCGCTGGCATTGAGCAGGCGTTTCAGCAGCTTGTCCTCGTCTTTCTGTGCCAGCATAGACCAGTATTGCAGTCTTGCAAGCACATAGGCATACAGTACATCATAGCGGATATAGTGCATGGAACACTGGCGTAATCCCTGCCCGTTCTTGCTGCAATGGTAGTACCCGTATGGGTTCTTATTCTGCTTGTTTTCCCCATAGGCTAAAGACCATCCGCAGTCTGCACATTTTATCAATCCTGCGAAAATCTGTGTCGTACCGTTTCTGCGTTTCCTGCGTCTGCTTGCAATCAGCTCCTGAACTTTTTGGAACACTTCTTCAGAAATGATGGCTTCGTGGGTATTTTCCACACGATACCATTCTTCCTGCGGCTTCCGCACCTTTTTCTTGTTCTTGAATGAAATGTTGCTCTGCTTGTTGTGAATGCTGTGACCGATGTAGGTTTCCTCTTTCAAAATGCTCTTGACCTGTGCTATCGTCCACGCATAGGCTTTTTCTGCGGGCGCACCGGCGTAGATATTGGCGAAAGTCCCGTATCTTTCATAGTTCAGCCAGCCGGGGGTAGGTACTTTTTCCTCCACCAGAATCCGTGTAATGCTGGCGGCTCCACGCCCGTGTACAGCAAGGTCAAAAATCTTCTCTACAATCCAGCGTGTTTCCGGGTCGATCAGAAGATGACCTTTTTTGTCCGGGTCTTTTACATAGCCCAGCGGTGCATAGGCTCCATAGTGTGCGCCATTGGCAAATCTTGTGTGCATGGCAGCCTTGACCTTTTTGCTGGTCTGTCGGGCGTGCATTTCATTCAGGATGTTTAAGAACGGTGCAAGCTCGCTTTCTCCGTTGATGGTGTCCACATTGTCATTGATGGCAATGTAGCGTACTCCCTTGCTGGGGAAATAGATTTCCGTGTACTGACCGGTCAGGATATAGTTTCTTCCCAGACGGGATAAGTCCTTTGTGACAACGCAGTTGATTTTCCCGTCTTCGATGTCATCAATCATCCTTTGGAAACTTGGACGCTCGAAATTTGTCCCACTCCATCCGTCGTCAATGTACTCGTCTACAACGGTCAGCCCATGCTCTGCGGCATACTGTCTAAGCATCATGCGCTGGGTCTGGATACTGCCGCTTTCCCCCTGTAATTCATCGTCACGGCTCAATCTCAAATATAGTGCAGTGTTATAAATCGTTGTATTGTATGGTTGTTTCACGGTTAAAAATCCTCCTTCTAAAAGAAACAACCCACGCTTATACAATACTCGCTGGTACAAGTATATCATAAGCGTGGGCTGATTGACAGTCGTTATTCCGTATTTTTTCAGGAAGCGGCGGCAGCGTGCTGGATCACATCTTCCAGCAGGCTGTCAAGCGGCTTCCCATCCTGTGCGAAATGCTCCGATACCTTGATACGGACTTTCCCCATGACAAAATACTGGGTGCCGTCTTTTTCGGTAAGCAGGGTGCCGCTGTTTTTGTTATTGCTCTCGTTTTTGCTTTTTGCCATAGGCAGTTACCTCCATAAATGAAATATGCCCGACAAGGGAATGTCAGACAGGTGTACAGCCGCAGACTGTCTCCGTGTCAACCAAACCGTGTCAACCGGCAGAAAAGACTTTGAAAACAATCCATAGGCGCTCTATTATTACTTTTTACTTTTTCTTTGATTTCTTGGTTGACATGGTTGACAAAGGAGAGAAATGCCCCAAATATCAGGCTTTTCCCCGTCAACCGGCTGTCAACCAAAGCGTCAACCAAACTGTCAACCGGTGGCTTTTCAGAATGGAAGTTCCATTTGCCGGGCTTCTTCTTCCGTGATTTCCTGAAAACCGTCCCCCTCCGGCGGAGCTTGGTTGACACGCTCCCAGCCTTTTTGAGAACCGTATTTCTTATACCGCTTCGGGCTTTTGTAGGCTACCCAGCCCTGTATGATGCCGCCCGCAATGCCGGTATTCATAATCTCGCAGATTGCCCGTGTCTCCCAGTCTGCCGGGGAATTTAAGTTCCCCAGCGCTTCCTCATAAAGCTGCTTGGAACATACCCTGTCGCCGGTGTAGTCCTCCAAATAGGCGTAGATCATGCCGGCCTGTGTGTCTTCCTGCATAAAGTCCTGCTGGTGGGCGTTCAGGTATCGGTTCATTTCCATGCTGAATGACAGCTTATACTTCCCACTGCGATAAACCGTCATGGCTTCCGCCCACATCTGTTCGATATACGCCCTCGCCGCCGCTTCATCGTCCAGTATGTGAACCTCCGCCCGTTCCGGGTACACCGTCACGGGGAGAAAGCGCCGGTTGCCGGTGCGGTCACGGGGCAAAAAGTCCTGCCGGTTGGTCGTCCCTCCAAATACACATTGCCGCAGCCGGTCTGCCGGATGTGTCTCATACGGCACTTTGTAGGTTTCTTTCTGGCGGCTTAAGAATGACTTGATTTCCTCAATACTCTTGGCGTTGGCTGTGGCAATCATCTCCGACATCTCGATAATCCAATGCCCTTGCAGCTTGCGGTACACATTTTCATCGTCCAGCTTTTTCAAATCGTCTGAAAACCATTCGTCCCTGCCTGCCAGCAGCCGGAAAAAGGTAGATTTCCCGGCTCCCTGACCACCAACCAGACAGAGCATGACCTCAAACTTGCTCCCCGGTCTGAATACCCGCCGGATGGCTCCCATCAGGAACAGTTTCAAGGCTTCATAGGTGTATTCGTCCGTATCGGCTCCCAGAAAGTGATGCAGGGCGTAACGGATGCGCTCTGTGCCGTCCCATTGCAGGCTGTTCAGGTAATCCCTGACTGGATGGTAGCGGTTTTCATTGGCAACAATCTTGATGGCGCTCTGCACCTTTTTCTCGCTGGTAAGCCCGTAATTTTCTTCCAGATACAAAAGCAGGTAGTTCATGTCCATGTCGGTCAGCGTGGTACTGGTGCGCTCCCAGCCCAGCGGCTTCACAATGTCAATCTGCTCCGTCAAAAGGTTCAGGCGCAGCGCCCCGCGAAACAGAGGGTCACGCTGGAACACCGTCAGGCAGTTTCGGATGCTGTTCTTCACGCCGCCTTTCTGCGTCCCCTCTAATGTTTCCCGGATTTCTGCCGGTGTCTGCGCCGGTTCCATTGTGTCCATCGTCCTTTTGACCGCTTCCTGCGTTTCCGGCGGCAAGCTCTGAAATTCGCTGTTCAAGCCGCAACACCTCCTTTCCCTGTGCGGCGATCAATGCCGCTTTTTCTTCTATTTCTCCGTATAACAAAATATCCAAAAGGTATTCTGTGTAGCTTATCCTCTGCAACGCTTCCACAAAAAGAGGATGCCAGATGGCATCCTGCGGCTGTGGGGCGTGTGCTGTTTTCCAATGCTCCAGCAGGCGCAGATAATCGCATAGCACCCGGAAACAATACCGTTCCGTTTCCTGAAATCTCTGCTCCGCTGATTTTTGTCGGGGCTGTGACCTGTTGTGACGCTTCCTATCTGGCGGCGCATTGCCGGATTTCTCATAGGAAACGCCGAAGTCCTCCGCAAGCCTGACCGCAGCTTCCCGTTTCCCCAATCCATGCAGCAAAGCGGCAAAGTCGATCACATCCCCGGAAGCCCCGCAGCCGAAGCAGTAAAAGCGGCTGTCCACTTTCATGCTGGGCGTGCGGTCATTGTGGAATGGACAGCAGACCATGCCGTTTCTCCCCACCCGGATTCCATAGAATGAAGCAGCCTGCCGGGTGGTAACAGACTGTTTCACCGCTTCAAATACATTCAAATGCTCCCTCCATAAAAATACTGGTAGCGGTAAAGCTGCCGGTTATATCATAGCTCCATCTCATGTTTCTTTCTCTGTACTGCCTGTGGCTGCCCCCTCCGGCGCAGTGCGGTATCTACGGCGTTCTGCACCTGCCGTAGCCGTATGACTTCCTCCCGGAGTGGCTTGTGCTGCGGAGACAGTTCGGCATACTCTGTTTTTAACTGTGCGTATTCCTGTTTCCATGCTTTCAGGGCAATGGGTTTTCCGTCCAGTTTTTCTTTCAAAATACGGCGGGCGGCATAAAACAGCCGTAACTCCGCATCGTGGGATGTTTCAAATTTCTCCCTCTGTTTCTTAAACTTGATATTGTTCAATTCCGTATGAACAGGTTTTAGCCGCTGGTAATTCTCGCCCTCCCGTATCAATTCCTGCAATTCCTTTATCCGGGCAGATTTCTTTTTCATGGAGTCGCTTAACGCTTCAAATTCTTCGTTGACAGAGGAAAGACGCTCCTGCAAATCCTCTAATGTGAGCAGCTTGTTTTCCGTCAGATAATTGACGGCTTCGGCAAACTGCTTTAAGTTTCCGGTTCTGGCTTTATTGCTCCATGCCCCTGCGTTGCGCTGGTTGTAATAAGCGATCAACAGGTCGGCAAGGCTCGGTGTCTGCGGTTTGGAAAGTTCTTCTTTTACCTCTGCCATCCAGACAAACAGGGCTTTGATCTTCTTCCTCACATCCTGCATGAGCCGGTTGGTGGCTTTAATCCAGCGGTTCAGTTCCCCTTTCTCGGTGCGGATGCCCTTTGCTTCCATCTGCCGGACATTAGCTCCCTCGTGGACAGTAGGTATCAGGTCAAGCCCCTGCCGCACATAGGAACGGTGGTCGATACGCACATCCAGCCCTTTTTCCTCAAATTTTGTATTAACGGCAGCCGCCCACTGCTCCCGCCAGTGTTCCAGCGTTTCCGGCTCATGCCAGTCTGTTGTATGGACAGCGTTAAACATATAATCGCCGTTTTTATCCCGGATTCGGTTTCCATCTTCATCAAGAAGATATTCCCGACGCTGTTTTTGTCCCCATGTGCCATCCGGGTTCAAAGGGCGCATGGTTGTCATCACATGAAAATGCGGGTTAGGGATGCCGCCGTCCTCTTTCTCCGGGCTGTGAAAAGCAAGGTCGGCAATCATGCCTTTTGTCACAAACTGCTCCTGTACGAACTTCCTCGCCAGCTCCATGTTTTCTTCCAGCGTCAATTCATTCTGCATGGCAATATCAAAGGAATAGGCAAGCTGTGCTTTTGGATGTTTCTCGCAGTTCTCCACAGCATTCCAGAGGGTCGCCCGGTCAAGATATATTTCCGGCGCATGGGGCGGCAGCATGATTTCCGAAGCGATCACGCCGCCCTTTTTGGTGTAGTCGCTGACTTCTCCATAGTAGCTGCTGTAAAGACGCTCCCCGGCTCGATAGGCTGCGCTGGCAATGGCGCTCTGACCGGCGCTGCGCTTGATCTGTGCGATTGAAAAATGATAAAGTGCTATCCTTAGTCACCGCCTTTCTCCTGCCCGGAAATACGGGCGTGGTTCTCTGTGGCAGACCGGATGAAATGCTCCGCCTGCGGCAGATTCAAAATGCTTTCCATGAGGGAATAAAATTCCGCTTCGGATAGCTCCTTTGTCTGTGGTGCAATGCTCTCAATAGCTGCCCCACGGGTAATCAGCCGGTGCGTCCTCTGTTTCCGGGAACCGCTTTCCAGATACGCCTGCCGGTTTTTCAAACGCTGCATTTTCCGTTTTTCCTGTTCCAGCAGGACAGTGGTTTTTTCATATTCCTGCTTCAACTGTTCCAAAGATTTTTCCATGTTCTCACATCCTTTGCTGATAAGATAAAGAAAGACCATCCGCAGACAGTCCGTGTGTCAGTGCTTCTATAAAACCCGATGAAAAGGGAAAACCGCAGAGCGGATTTCTCTTTGCGGCGGGTACACAGGGGATAGCCGCTTTAGCGGCGCAAGGGGGTGTAGCCACCTTGTCGGAGCGAAGCGAACGCAGACCTCGGATTGCTGATTTTATCAGCGGCAGAGGTAAGCTCCGCAGGACGCACGATACATGGTCTTTAGACTACGTATAGAAGTGCGCCCTTAGTTCCTAAGGGATTTTGCCGTTTCCGGCAGTCTTGTCCTTTTTCTTGGAACGCTTGGAAAGATACTTCGGGCAGTCAACCACAACCGCCCGGAAGCTCTGTTTACATTCGTGCTGGCATTTCCGGCACAGTTCGTTGTAAGTGATACGGCTGCGGTCATTTAAGAAGAAAGACCATTCCAACCGCCGCTTGTTACTCATTCTTGCCATAACCGGCTCCTTTCTCCGTTTCTATCTGATGTACGCAGATAGGCTGTTTTGATGTAGCGTCTCGGTATCATTTTTAAGTTTTTTTCCCTCTGTATGCCCCTTTGGAAAGTGCGGCAGTATTGCAAGTCAGGGAATGATACCTCACGCTTATTTGTCGCTTCCCGGTACGGTTTCGGAGCCTTTTGCCATCCATTCAAAGAAAGCAATTTTGCTGACCTTGATAAGTCTGCCCCTGCGGAACGCTGGAAAGCCGGGTGTGTGTACCAGCTCATAGGCGCTCGCTCTTGAAATTCCCATAATCCGCTGAATGTCCGCCACATCCAGAACCAGCGGTAAATCCTCGTAGCTGTTCAATCTCTTTTTATCGTTCATTCTGTTCCTCCCATAAATCAAATAGGTTAAAATGCTTCCTGTTGCCGTTCTCCCCAAAAGCCGTTTTCCTGCCCCATTCCTGCGGTGTTTCCCTGCATTGGTGCGCCGAATGCGTCACTTCTCCTGCCGGTCATATCCCTTTTGGACGGTCATTCACTTGTCAAGGTACTGTGCGGTACGAAATTACCAACCGCAATCATCATAGCGTACTATCCTTGACAAGACAATGATTCTGCGATACCATGAGTGTAACGGATATAACTGAATTATATAATTACCATAAACAAAGGCAGGGGATAGGGATGGAGAATCAGTTTATACGGCATGAGCCATGTTTTGAGAGGATTTTGTTTGTCCTGACGCTGGACAGGAAGAAAATGAAAGAGCGGATTTTGATTGGGGAAGAACAGCAGATCCGCTTCCGTCTGAACGGGAGCCAAAACGCAGAGGTGCTTTGTGATATGACACGCCCACTGGGAACTTTTTTGATAAACTTTGAGCGTGACACGGACAGAGACTGGAACTTATACGGGCTTTCTCCGCTGCGGCAAGCTCTCCACTCCAACCGATGGAAACAGCCGGAGCTGGAGCAGGCGGCAAGCGAATTTCTTTGGGAGAAATATCTTAGCAACGACCCTCTGAAAATGTATGTGGCGTTCCGTATCTGGAACAGCTATCTGCTTGCCAGAGAACCCCGTGACCGTAACGCTGCCTGTGACCGCTTCATGGATAAAATGAGCAGACTGACCGGGGTATTCCAAAACGAAACCATGAGCTTTGACAGGGAGACAGGAAAACCGAAACAATTTCAAGCTGGCAGCCTTTATTTCAAAGGCGCACCGTCAGAAGATACCCGGCTTGACCTCTGGTTCCCGGACAACCGGCGCACAGAAGAATGTGTGTCTGCCTATGCGTCCCTCTACCCGTTGATTACCTATTATCTGAACAGGCTGAATGACTGGGGGCTTTGCTTCCGGCGGTGCAAGGTCTGTGGAAAATATTTTCTGGCAAAGAGCCAGCGGTATGAGCTGTGCAGCGACAAGTGCCGAAAAGCACAGGCGCTTCAAAACAAGCGGGAATTTGACGAGAGGTCAAGAGAAAATAACTATGACCTGCTTTATAAAAATGAATGCCAGAACTGGCGCAACAAAATAAACCGGGTAAAAAATACCGCAGGCTTTCCGGCTGACCGTCTGGAAAAAATACAGGCTTCCTTTTCCGACTTTAAGAAAGAAGCCTTACAGAGAAAAAAGGCTGTAAAAACAGGAACGGCCAGCCCGAAAGAATTTACGGACTGGCTGTATCAGCAGAGTAATGTAATTGTTGAGCTGACCGAGATATGAAAAACTTTCTATCGTCAATTTCGCATTATTGCAATAACAGATTGCTTCTTCCATGAATGGTAATATTATCATCAAACTTTTGGAAGAACTATAAATGTCCGAGGTGCCTTTGATTTCGACAGAAAAACAGGCTGAATTGTTACAAAGCTCGGACATTTCAAAAGAATTTTTTGAAAAATACTAAAGAAGCGGAGCAGCTAAAATCTGCTCCGCTTCGATATGATTGATCTAAGGATGTTTTGCTATTTGATTAAACTCACTCTGTCAACCGCAATCGCTCCACAACTGGAAGGTTAACGTCAGTTTTGTAGACCCATATAGGCACAATAAGGCAGATTAGCAACACCAGTCCAGACACCAGCACCAGCGGGATAAATGGATAAGAGAAAACAGCATAATAGGCCACTTTACTAAAAATCATATATAGCAAGATGAAGATTGCTGTTCCAATGGTGACTGCAAGGGAAAGGGAAACGCCCCAATAATAGAAACCTTCCATAAATAGCATTCGTTTGATTTGTCGCTTTGTCATTCCAATGCTTTCAAGAACAGCTAATTCATAGCGCCGAGTATTTACATTGACAACCATTGTATTGACAAAGTTCATGACACCAACAAGCAGCAGGATCACGGACAACCCTGTTCCTAAAACCTTTGCTGTAATGAGATATTCCTGCATTTCTTTTCGCCGTTCATATCGGGATATAATATCAATGTTAGCTTGTGATGCGGTGATTTGCTTTAATTCTTGTAGTATACTTTCGTCATGTTGACCATCCGTATCAAAGGCCACGCGGAACACTCTATATTGCGGAAAGAGTTCTTTCAAAGCTGTTTGACTAATATACAAATCAGGAGCCGTCCCTCTCTCATTGCCTCCTCCTGCTCGAAACCCTTCATTCAAATAACCGTTCGCTACAATAAAGGAATGCTGTCCGTTCTGCGTCTGGATTGTTATTTCCTGCCCCGGCTGAATAAGGTCTTCTACTGTTTTGGACAGCAGCACAACCTTTCCTTGTTCAAAGGCAGACGTGTCAATAGGCAAGTTTAAGGTTTTATTGATTTCTTCCAAATATGCACTGTCAATTCCAAAAACCCCGCTAAAAAAGTTTTGCTGATAATTTTCTAATTTTGCCGGATCAGAAAAATCAATGCCGTTTACTCCGTCTAATGACGCAAGAAACTCGTGAAATACAGCATCGTCATATACAACATCTACTGCTACTTGAGGATAAGGTGCATAGGTCAACCTCAAATTCTCAATGCCGTCAAGCTGACCAATCTCTGAAACCATTTCGCTGGAAATTAAATCTTCTCTTTCGTGGATACTATATGTGAGTGCAAAATCGCTTACTCCCCATTGGCTCACATAATTCTCCGGGCTTAAACCATGTAATAGCCCTGTGACGACAAGGAACAAGGAAAGGCCGAAAAAAAGCGATGCAAAAACAAGGGTTGTACTCTTAGCATTACGAAAGACATTGTTCCATGCCATTCTGGACAACTTCATTTTGCTACAATTTCTGGCGCTGCTCTTTGTGCTGGCTGCTGTATATTGGAGTGCTGCTATTGGTGAAACACTTCCGGCAATTTTGGCGGGCTTCATGCTTGCAATCATAACGGTAATGAACGTAAATATGGCCGCTCCTATGAAAATAAACGGCGAAAAAGATACTTTTGTTCCCACATCAGAATTTGTTGAATACATCATATTCAGGAAGTAAGGAACAATGCCAAAGGAAACAACCGCACCAAGTAACAGACCAATCGGAATACCAATACAAGAGATTCTGATTGCCTGCTTATAGATAATTCTCTTTATCTGCCTTTGAGTCGTTCCAATCGTTTTAAGACGGCCATAGAATTGCACATCTTTTATGACAGAGACATAAAGAATATTATAAATCAGCAAATAGCCGCTAAAGGATATAAAAACTGCTAAAATTATTACAGCTAAAATAATAGTTCCACCATTTGCCTGTTCTAATGGTACAATTTCAAATGTTTGCCCTTCTGTAAAGTCAATCTCACGCCGCAATCTTTCACAGTTTTTGTCAGCATTATCATTGCCTTGAAAACGGATCATTGCCGTAACACTATTATCCAGTGATACATTTAAGCTATCCTTAAAAACGGATGAAACATAAACATAACCACGATTATTTGTGCGCATTGGAATGTAGTCCGTATAGTAGCCCGACAGCAAAAAGGTGTCCGTGACATAATCATAGCTATCGCCAATTTGGTATGACAACACAATCTCCATCCCTATTTGCGGATCAGAAATGCCCATCTGTTCAAGCACCCATGTAGGTAGCATAATTTCGTTTTTACTTGATGGGTAATTTCCTACAACACCTGATATAGTAGGAAGACGGTGGTGTTCCCACTCGGTATCATCTATCCAAACTATACCTAATCTCGCATTTTGCAGTTGCTCTGTATCAACACTGCCTAAACGCTGCTGTATACCTACGTCAAGGACAAGGTTTGATTTTGAAATTTCAACCAACTGATTTTCTGTTACATTTGTGATTCCGACATCAGCGGTAGTTCCCATTAACCGAATTTGTTGCATTTGGTAGGTTTCAAAGTAACTAAAACCAATACTGAATGTCGCAGTTATCATAAATGCAGTTAGCACAAGAGCAATGATTGCAAATAAATTACGCTGCCGTTCACGATGCAAACTGCGCTTTGCCAGCTTCTTTTCAATGTCACTGGTATCATTTTCAAAAGGCCATGTCATAGCTTGCCACCTCCTTATTCCACAATCCTGCCATCCTCAATGCGGACAATCCGATCTGCAAGGCGGGCTATGTCGTCATTGTGGGTAATCATTACAACGGTTTGCCGGAACTCCGCGCTGGTGCGCTTGATAAGTCCCAGCACCTCGGCGCTGGTCTTGCTGTCAAGGTTACCGGTTGGCTCATCGGCCAGCACAATAGCCGGTTTGGTAATCAGAGCGCGGGCAATCGCCACACGCTGCTGCTGTCCGCCGGATAGATTGTTCGGCATATTTTTCAGTTTATCTTCCAGCCCCAGTAGGTGAACAATTTCGTCCAAAAACTTCTGATCCACCGTGTCCCCGTCCAGCTCCACCGGCAGGACGATGTTCTCATACACATTTAGAATAGGAACAAGGTTATAGTTCTGGAAGATAAAGCCGATGTTGCGGCGGCGAAAGATGGTAAGCTGTTCATCGTTCTTCTTTGCCAGTTCTTCGCCCCGGACGATCACGGTTCCGCTGGTGGGAGTGTCCAGCCCGCCCATCATGTGAAGCAGGGTGGACTTGCCGCTGCCGGATGTTCCCACAACAGCCACAAACTCGCCGTCCTCCACGGAGAAGTTCACACCGTCAAGGGCGCGGGTAATGTTCGGCTCTGTGCCGTAATACTTTTTCAGATCAATCGCCTGTAAAACGCTCATACTCAAAACTCCTTTCAAGGCTTTCTGCCTGTTGATAAGGCTATTGTAAAACCCAAATGTCCGCGAAATGTTACAGCGGCCAAAAAATTTCATTGAAAATCGGGGGTGAAATGTTACAACGCTCGGACATTTCCGCCGAAAAACTGCCACTGGCAGCTTTATCGGCACACTGTTGCGAAAAGACTTACGGCGGGCAGCCGAGAATGACCGTCCGCCGCATTCTATTTTGTCGGCAGCATAATGGAAAATTCTGAACCCTTGCCCGGCTCAGAAACCACTTTGATGTAGCCGCCCTGCCGTGTTACGATCTCGCGGGTCAGATACAGGCCAATGCCCACGCCCTGCTGCTCGTGTACTTCTTCCTCACGATAAAAGCGCCGGAAGATAGCAGCCTGATTACTTTCGGAAATGCCCTTGCCGGTATCGGCTACTTTGATCTCCACATACATTTCCCACGGTATCACCGACACCGTAATTTTTCCACCTGCCGGAGTATACTTCACCGCATTGTCCAACAGGTTAAAGAGGGCTTCGGATGTCCACTTGCTGTCATGGGAAAAGGTCAAATTCTCCGGGCAGTCCACAGATACAGCGATTTTCTTTTTTTCCGCTGCATACACGATCCCACTCATGGCTTGCGCCACGGTATCAAAGAGGCAGACCGGTTTCTTATTCAACTGGATTACGCCCGTTTCCAACCGTGAGGTTTTCACAAGAGCCTGAAAGAGAAAGTCCAGTTTATCTGTCTGGGTGCGGATTCCACGGATAAAATCGGTACGCTCCGCCTCGGTCATAGGCTTTTCCAGCAGGGTGTCCGTCGCCATTTTCAGATTGCTTACCGGCGTTTTCACCTGATGGGAAATATCCGATACAAGGGTCTGTAACTCCTGCCGTTCCTCGTCCACCCGGCGACGGTTCTCCTGCATGATCTGGTAAAGTCTCGCCAGCCGGTGCCCGATTCTGGCGAGCTGGGTTTCACTGTCCTCCGGGCGTTTTGGCGCTTCGTTTCCGGTGATCATGTGGTCTAAGGTTTGGCACAGGTCTACGGTAAACTGCGACAGCCGCTTTCCAAATGCCTGCGTCAGTACAAAGATCCCTGCAAGGGCGCACAGCAGCATCGCTCCGCCCGTCAGCAGCACCGCCGTCTGTTTTGTCACAAAAAACAGGGCTATGGTGATCCCGGACATGGAGAGGACAAGTCCTATTGCCACCCAGCCAAACAGCCGCTTTACCGAGAGGTTTTGAAACTTCATTTTGCCTCGCCTCCCGTCCATTGATAACCCATGCCGTAAACGGTCTTGATGTAGGGGGCACCTCCGTCGGATTCAATCTTGCTGCGAATCCGACTGATGGAGGTTGTCAGGGTGTGTTCGTCCACATACTTCTCGTCTATATCCCACAGCTTTTCCAAAAGCTGTCCACGAGTCAGCACTTGCCGGGGATTTTTGCGAAACAGGTTCAGCATTTTGTACTCCATCGGGGATAGAGTCAGAGGCTTTCCATTTAAGGAAGCCGTCTGCTCTGAAAAGTCCAGAAACAGCCGTCCATCGTCGTAAATGTCTTTAGCTGGTTTGTGGTGTTCCAGCATGGCGAACATGGCTTTGATTTTTCGCTGCAAGGCTCTGATCACAAAGGGCTTTGTGATGTAGTCCACCGCGCCCACCTCATAACCCCGTATCTGGTCGCTCTCCTGATCGTTGGCGGTCAGGAATATTACGATGGTGTCCGGGTGCTGGGGCTTTATCAGCTTGCACAGTTCAAAACCGTTCCCGTCCGGCAGGTTGATGTCCAGCAGCACTAAATCAAATTCCCGCTGGCGGATGGCTTCGGCTGCGGTTCTGGCATTTAGGGCAGAAGTCACGCCGTAGCCGTCTGCGGTCAGGTTATAGTCTAACATCTTATTCAAAAAACTGTCGTCCTCGACAATTAAAATCTGCTCCATATTCTCACTTCCTTTGCTTTTTGCAGATAGTATAACAGGCAAATGTCCGAGAATTGTTACAAGGACAAATATATTTATCATTTTACAGCTTTTTTATGTGTACTGCAATTTTATAAAAGAAAGGACAGCAGTATCATCAAATTGCTGTCCTTGCGGTTTATTATAGCTGGTAGTGTATAAGCGTGGGTTCATCATATTTGGTGTGGTATCTTTAACTATGGGAAACTCCCCGCTCCCACTTGGAAACGGACTTGTTACTCATTCCCAGTTTCTCTGCCACCTGTGCCTGCGTCATTCCAAGGGCTTTTCTCTTTCCGGCAATATATTTTCCAATCTTAACTGTATCCATGGCAATCCTCCTTTTTACGTTTTCAGCATAACATGACCAGCTAAAAATCAACACCTCTCCGTGGTAGAATTGCCATGGATGCCCCATAGTTACAATAAATTTGCCAATTCAAAATAACTCTCTCTGTCACAAACGTGATTGTCAGATCAGCACAAACTTATCTGCTTTCCTCTTCGGTGCCTTTGGCGCCTCCTCCGCTGCATTGTATCCCAAAGCTATAATTCCCACCAGTTCACCATGTCCCGGTGCAAATTCATCTCTGAGATCCTTTGTCATATGAGCCTGGTTTGCTGCTGTCATCCAACAGCTGGACACACCATGGTCATAGGCACTGAGAACCAGATTCTCCATGGAAGCTGCAACACTCTGAACAACACCTTCATCCAGAAGGGCCCATGTATAATCCGGCTTGTCCCTGAAAGCCAGTACTACCGCAGGCGCCCCGCCAAGTGTACTGATGAACGAAAGTGTCGTCTTTACAACTTCCGGGTGAGCAGAAAAACGTTCTTCCAGATGCGGTCTATCCCTGTCAGAAACAACGCTCATCATTTCTTTCAATCTTGTCATCTTCTCAGGTGTACGTATAACCACATAATACCATGGCTGGAGATTCACTCCCGATGGTGCCCACAGGGCCGCATCTACAATTTCTTCCAAAATTTTGTCATCCACCGGTGTATCCTTGAATTTTCTCACCGACCTGCGTCCGTACACAACATCTTTAAACTCCATAAACATTACCTCCTGTAATCTCTATTCTTTATATTTTACCGGCGGAATCAATCGCCGGTTCCCCTTAAACTTAAAACCCGACAATATCTATTCCCACACCTTCGGCTGATACTGCATATGCGATACATTATAAACCGTAATAAAGGCCTTCGGATCCTCATGATTGATATACGCCATCAGTTTCTGATATTCGCTCTTATCAACAATCGTGATAATCTCATTGTGTTTCTCTTTATTATAAGCGCCAATGGCCTCATAAATCGTTGCGCCGCTGTGCAGCTCATGAATAATAAACTGTCTCAGCGCCTCTTCCTTCTCTGTAATAATGCAGACTCTGCGCTTGATATTGTGGTCAAAAATAAAATGATCCAGCACAATGCCGTTGAAATAAGTGCCGAGAATACTCAGAACTACAGTCTTTTTGTCATAGACAAGAGCTGCCGACAATGCCACACACATGCCTGAAAGTGACATGGCTTTCCCCAACTCCATCCGCAAATATTTATTCATGATCTTGGCAACAATATCAAGACCGCCGGAAGACGCATTGCGGTTAAACAAAATGCTTAATCCCACGCTGACAACCAGAATATAGCAGATCACATCCAGTTCCTGACTGCCTGTCATGGAATCATAACCCGCAAACACTTTTTCAAAAATACCGATAAAAACAGGCAGCATAATACTGGTGTAAACGGTTTTCACACCGAATTCCCTGCCGCATGTCAAAAAACCGATGATCAGCAGTACTACATTCAAAATCATAGTAATCGCTGACAAGGGCAGCGGCACAAAATTCGCCAAGACAATACCCAGACCGGAAATACTGCTGACGGACGTATGACTCGGTACAAGGAAAAAATAAACTGCAGCTGCAATGATCGCCACTGCCACCGTCAAAATGACAATTTCCTTTATGACTTCATTAAAATTGATTTTCTTCATAACACAACTTTCTCCTCCTATCCTATACCTTATCCGCTAACCCAGCACTTGTCAATCTTTTTTCATTCTAAGAACAAAGTATGCGCTTGTCGCACACTTTCGCGCGTGAGCGGATAGCACCGCTATATATTCCTCTCCGCGAACTGCGCTTTCTGGCACACAGTGCCTTTTTATGTAATAGGGAATTCCAACGGAATTTCCTATTACATAAAAAAAGCCCCATACTATTCATGTTACAGAATTGTATGGAGCAATTTTTTCTAAATATTTTTAATTAGCCAAAGTATCTCTTCAGCAGACCTTCGAATGCCTTACCATGTCGAGCCTCGTCGCGGGCCATCTCATGAACTGTGTCGTGGATAGCATCCAAGTTCAGCGCTTTCGCACGTTTCGCAAGGTCGAACTTGCCTTCTGTTGCGCCGTGTTCAGCGTCCACTCTCATCTCCAGATTCTTCTTTGTGCTGTCTGTGACAACTTCACCAAGAAGTTCTGCAAACTTCGCTGCATGTTCAGCCTCTTCATAAGCGGCTTTCTCCCAGTATAAACCGATCTCAGGATAGCCTTCTCTGTGCGCCACACGCGCCATTGCCAGATACATACCTACCTCTGAACATTCACCTTCGAAGTTCGCTCTTAAATCAGCCATGATATCTTCAGGTGCACCCTGAGCAACGCCTACAACATGCTCTGCTGCCCATGTCTTGTCTTCGGACTGTTCCTTGAACTTGCTGGCCGGCTGCTTGCAGACTGGACAAAATTCCGGTGGATTCTCGCCTTCATAAACATAACCACATACTGTACAAACCCATTTCTTCATAATCATAATCTCCTTTTCCTAATTTGTCTTTATATTGTGTTGTATCTGTCTTTTCAAATAACAGTAATCATTACTGTTATTGATATAATACATCAAACCTACGCCTTTGTCAATCACTTTTTATCATTTTCTCAAAAATTTTTTCATTCTGCCGATTCAAACGTTCTCCGGTAATTTCGCTGCTCCAATTCATTTATCTCTCCAAAACTACTTTCAGCGCTGCGGTTAATTTTTCATTATCCGCATGGCTTTTGACTGCAATCCTGAAATATCCCTCCGAAAGATTTCTGTAGTTGCTGCAGTCACGGATGAGGATTCCTTCTGTAATCAGACGCTCTTTTAACGTTCTATCAGATTTCAGCAATATATAATTGACTGCACTTTTCCAATATCGTACCCTCAGTGTATCCAATGTCTGATACAAATATTCTTTTTCTTTTCTGATATACTGCACAGTTTCTTTGACAAAATCATCCTCTTTGAGGGCTGCTTTGCCTGCTGCACTTGCCAGAACTGACACATTCCATGGCGGCCCTGCCTGATACATCCGATCAACCAATTCTGTATCCGCTGTCAAACCAAATCCCAGACGGACACCGGCCATGGCATACATCTTTGTAAAAGCTTTCAATATCATTAAATTCGGATATTCCTTCAACTTCCTAACCAGAGAATTTTCTTCTTCACGCCCTGTAAAATCCAGGAAACACTCATCCAGAAACAACCGGATTTTGTTGTCTCTGCAGCATTCAGCAATTGATGTTAAAATCTGTGCCGGTATCAAAACCCCTGTCGGATTATTGGGATTACACAAAAATACAACATCCGGCATTTTCTGTTCAATCAATGTCAAAATATCTTCTTTGATGCAAAAATCCCGGTGATTCAAAGCATATACCACTGCTTCAGGTACGTCATGTGATGCCCAAAGACTTCTCCAGGCCCCCTCATATTCTGCAAAGCAAGGTGCCGTCACCAGAATTTTCTTCGGTCTTACCGCATACACATACCGATAAATAACGTCCGCCGCTCCATTTCCGCAAATGATCTGACTGCTGTCTATATGATACTTCTCTCCGATGGCTTTTCGCAGGCTGTCGCTGTACATTTCCGGATAATGACCAATTTGCCCGATGGCATCAGCAATTGACCGATTCACTGATTCCGGGGCCCCAAGCGGATTAATATTCGCTGAAAAATCCAGAATATTATTGTATTGATAAATATCTCCGCCATGTATATTCTTCATCTGATTTCTCCTGTCTATTCAAAGTTTCTCTTCAATTCATCTGCTGCCTGAATGATCACCTGTCACTCGCATCCAAAATTCTCACTGCTACTTCAGTTACATAATCCTCTATTTCCTTGGCAATAAAATTGTCCACCACATACCGCTCAATATAAAACGACTCAGTCTTTAAGTGATGCCGTTCTTTATATTGCAGCAATCGCTCATATGTCTGTCCAATATTCATCCAATGCCCTACATGATAAGCAGTAATATACCTGCCTCCCGGCAGAATCTCATACTGACCTGTCGCAGGCCGCTCATCCACCAGCAGAATCGTGTTATCATACTCTGTAAATTTCCCTTTTTGGACATTTTCGTCATATTGAATATAAGCTACATCATAGTCGCTCCGCATACCCGACCTCTTGAATTCCGCAATCAACTCTCTGGTTTTCCGATAGATGGATTTCTCCAGGCCATCCGCTACATGCCCATACAAATAGTATCTCTCAGGAAATTCCTGAATCGTTACTTCCGAAAAATCTGTTTTTTCTGCATCTGCAATTTTCTCCCGCCGCCTAGACAGCCATTGTTTCATCGCTCTTAGCTTTTCTATCTCTCTGTCAATCTGTTGCTCTCTCTCTGCAAAAACATGCATCACCCGCTCCGGGCTGCGATGCTCAAGCATATCTCTGATTTCTTTCAGAGGCATCCCCAGGTCCCGCAGCATACGTATGGTATCAAATGTCTCTATCTGATAAATAGAATAATATCGATACCCGTTTTCAGATACCTTTTCTGGACAAAACAAACCAATATCATCATAATGAAACAATGTATCCTTTGAAACACCCATGGCGGATGCGAATTCACCCGTTGTCATATATTCATGCCTGTCCATTTTATCCCTCCTGCAAAACTTTCCTGCCTTTTTACACATTCTATTGTAAATATTTGTATTCTCTCTTGACTATAGGGTTACCCCATAGTATATTCTATCAAATGTTGATAAAAGTTACACTATCTTTTGAAAGGATTTTATTTATGAGTCACTCAATTAACGGCCATTTTACACCGGCTTCTCTCTTAAAATTTGCCGCACCTTCCATCATTATGATGATGTTTATGTCGTTGTATACGATTATCGATGGTATTTTTATTTCACGTTTTGTCGGCAGCAACGCCTTATCTTCTTTAAACATTGTTTACCCGATCATTAATATTGTTTTTGCCATTGGCACCATGCTGGGCACCGGTGGCAATGCCATTATCAGCCGTTACATGGGGGAAGGCAAAGATAAAGAAGCCAAGGAATGTATGACCCAGTTTGTGATCATCAGTCTGCTCATCAGTGTTGTCATTCTTGTGCTGACCCATATGAATCTGACTTCTATCTCCAGGATCCTGGGAGCCAGCGATCTTCTGCTGGCTGACTGCGACAGTTACCTTTCTGTCGTCGTCAGCTTTGCACCGGCAGCCATCCTGCAATGTCTGTTTCAGTCTTATTTTGTTACTGCAGGCCGACCAAACCTTGGCCTTGTTCTGACGATGATCGCAGGTATCCTGAATGCCGTTTTGGACTATGTTTTTATCGTTGTTTGCCAGATGGGCATCAGCGGTGCTGCCCTTGCCACAGGTATCGGTCAATCTATTCCGGCTATCGCCGGCCTGCTGTTTTTTACATTTTCGAAAGGTTCTCTGCATTTCACCCATTTCAGACTCCATCTCAGGGAGCTTGGACAGGCCTGTTATAATGGTTCCTCTGAAATGATCTCACAGCTGTCCAATGCCATCGTTACATTTCTGTTCAATATTGTCATGATGCGTCTGGCCGGCGAACAGGGTGTCGCTGCCATCACGATTTTACTGTACGGACAGTTCCTGTTCAATGCCTTTTATCTTGGATTTTCCATCGGCATCGGACCGATCGTCGGTTTCCAGTACGGCGCAGGCAACAAAAAAGAACTGAAAAATATCCATCGTATTGCTTTCCTCTTTGTGGGTATTTCCTCAGTTCTTCTGACGATTGCTGCCGTTACATTATCCACACCAATTGTTTCCGTCTTTACACATGATGCGGATACTTTCCGGCTGGCTGCTCCGGGATTTAAGATTTTTGCCTTTAACTTTCTGTTCAGCGGTTTGAACATTACTTCCTCCGGATTCTTCACCGCCTTATCCAACGGTCTTGTCTCCGCCATTATTTCATTCTGTCGAACACTTGTATTTATTGTATTATGCTTATTGATCCTGCCTGCTTTTCTCGATCTAACCGGCGCATGGATTGCCATTCCGGTGGCAGAGTTTCTGACACTGCTCCTGTCGACGGTCATGCATGTACGGTATTTCTTCCGGCCGGGAAAACAGAATTACTTTATTTGACGCTGTGAAATTCCTGGTTCTGTCAAAAGAAAAAATAAAGCCAGAGTTCATAGCAGGCCACTCTCGCTGCCAACGTCTGGCTTTATTTTCCCTTTTCTGAAGTCTATGAATTTCGCAGCTGTTTATTTAGACTTCATTCAAATGTCACAGCTTTTAAATAAAAATAACCGACACTATTTTTCATCCGTAAGAAATATCTTATGATTTTATTTTTATCAACTATGTAGAATACAGATTTATACGGCTTTCCTGCATTCTCTGCTATTAACCAGTTGTATAAGGCCATTCATAGCCTTATCGAACAGTACAGTATAAACAGAACCAAAGACATTGGCGCCGATTCGGAGAGCGACCGCTCCTGCCGCACCAAAAAGGCCTGAAGCGATGGAGAGGGCGCCGAAGGTATTGAATACTGTCTGCCATGCGTATCCTGCAGAGTAACCAACACCGATTCCGCCAATGATGCCGATATAAGGATACATGGATGGCGGAAGTATGTAATACAATACAAGGAAAATCAGACAACCGACGATGTTATACGGACCTCGCTTTTTGGCACGTTCGACAATATCCGACGAAAACGGCAGACAGACGGACATGCATGCAATGCCGGCCCACATGGCTCTCGGCAGCCCTAGCAATGAGAAAATCAGCAACGCTGTTGAAACCACCAGTGTCAGTTTGATGTACCACCAGTTTCTGGCCGAACGAATATTGAATTCTCTGAAAATATCCAGAAAATGTCTTCTGTAAGGACGCTTGCGCTGATTCTTATAAAAAACAGCCATACAAATCAGCATCCCCACCAACAGACTGATAACACGCAGATAATAGGATCTGCCGGTGACATCATATCCCTGAAGCAATAAATATCCCAGCACAAATGTGGAATGATTGTACATAATGACATTGTGGCAGCCAAGCAGCATTAATGTAAAAATGCAGCCAATATTAATAACAAAGGCCGCCCATGGTGAGACCATATTGGAGACCCTCGGTCCGACGATCAAAATAGCAAAAATACCGGCAATACACAGCAGACCATGATGCGTCCGAATACCAAAATCCGCCTGGCGAAGCACCAGAAGTGCTAACAGAAAAACAACCCCGGCTACACTATTGTCCGATCCGAAGATCATGCTGTATAAGGTTACCAATGCAAAACAGAATGCCATGACCAGATAGACTTTAAAATTATAAATCAAAATATGTCTGCGTTTTTCCTTCTTATCTGTTGTGTTTTTAATTAATTGTTTGGAACCTGCGGAACTCAACTGCAATTCCTGATAAAATGTCATTAATCTTTCATCCTTTCATTAATCATATTCTTTTGCTTCATTTTTCTATTTCAGTCTGTGCGACTATTGACGCTTCTTATCTATTTGCTATTCGCGTTACTCAAAATCGTATTGGCCGCTTCAATGAGTCTGAATAATTTCTCAAAATCATCTGACGTCATCTGTTCCCTTAATGTGTACAATGGATCAAGGTAATAATAATACATCCGGTCTACTTCTTCTTTGCCATCATCTGTTACACGAATACCATAACTTCTCCGGTCGTTCAATGTTCTTTCTTTAATAATCAGTGCTTTCTTCTCAAGACTATCGATTAAACGACTAATAATCGTCTTACTGACTCCCATATCCGCTGCTAGCTGTCCCGGTGTCATCATACCGCCTGACAAAGCCACTCGAAACAGTAAATCCACCTCTTGTGCAGATGCCAGATCCCCTTTACTGCTCTTTCGAATAGCCATGCTGCCAAAATGCCGCAATTCTCCCTGTTTTCTAATCATCTCTCGCCAATATTTGTCCTTTTCTGTATTTCTCATTTCCTATATCCTGTCCGACTTCTCATTAATACAATTTTTGATACAATAACTCTTCATTCTGCCATCCAACTGATTTTTTATCTTCATGCAGTCATTTAGTTTACATTATGAACTATTTAATCTGTTAGATATCATACATCGAATTTAAATCAACGTCAAGAAAATTGCTAAAATTTATTCACTTAAAAAAATTTCCAAACACTCTGTTGAATCATCAAAAAGGCACACACAAGATGTTCCCCCATTTTTTCATCATCTCATGTGTGCCTTTTCACTATGATTCTATACAATCTGCATAGACTTTTTTACAACGTATATCCGCATATACCAAACATATAATGGATAAAATACTCAATGCGAAACAAGTAATCCAGGCAATCTTATAGGAACCTGTCATATCATAGACAGATGCGATTGCAGGGCTTCCTATAACCATCGCCGCCATTGAAAAGCAATTGACAAAACCAAAAATAGCGCCATAATCTTCTGAGCCAAAGGTTGCTGCTGTCACAACAGACGGTGAGACCGTTCCACTGCTGACACCAATAGAAAAGCAAATGGCCATAAAATACATAATCATCGGACTATTTGTCACAAATGCCAGCAAAAGAAATGCAATGCCATACACTGTCATAACATAGATTGTACCAACCTTTGAGCCAAATTTATCGTAAATCCATCCTAATGATATTTTTGCAGGTGTCAATACAAGTAAAAAGAAAGAAATAATGACGGCTGAAAATGTTGCGCCATAAGAATCTGTTAAAGCTGCAGATAATTGTCCTAAACTGCCATATCCGCAAATGCACATCGCAAAAATACCAACTAAATAAATATAGAAAAACGGCTGCTTTTTTAAATCAGAAAGTTTTATACTTTTAGAAGCCTTTTTTACTTCTCCCTGAGCTGTTTCTGTCCCTGAATCTGCACCGTAAGGCTCAAGTCCCATATCTGATGGCTTTGGCCTCATGATGAAGAAAGCAACCGGTACTTCGACAACCACCATAAGAATACCAAAAATCAGAAATGCCTTACTATACCCCTGATTCATAATGATACGATTCAAAATTGGCGTAATGATGGTTCCACCAATACCGGAACCTGCCAATGCAATACTCATTGCCGTTCCTCTTCCTTTCTGGAACCAATTCGCAATAATAATCGAAACAGGCATAACAACGGCACCGCATGAAAAGAAACCAACCAAAGCAGCACTAATATACATATGCCATATTTGTGTTGCAAACCCATAAGTTGCATAGGAAATTCCCATCCCCGCTACACAAATTGTAAAAACTGCCCGGGTATGCTTTTTCCCAAGTACTTTTCCCATTTTCGGTGATATAATCATCATAACAATGGCAACGATACTTGTACACAAACTAAACTGGGTTCTTGCAATTCCCATTCCCTCCGTAACCGGAACCAGAAACAGACTAAAACATGTTTGAAGCATCGAATGAAGCAGCGCCATAATAATAAATCCACCAAAAACGATGGCAAATCCATAATGAAATTTAAATTTTCCTCTTTTCTTCTCCATTTTTTCACCTCTATTAGTTCTGTTCATTTTTATAGACAATACCATCCTTCATTATAAAAGAAATCGTATCCCTGTTAAGCGATGATATATCTTCAAGCGGATTGCCTTTAACAGCAATGATGTCTGCAAATTTTCCAGGCTGAATTGTGCCAATTTGATCTTCCCACTTTAATAATTCAGCCGCGTATCGTGTAGCCGCCAATAAAATATCTTCCGAAGAAATCCCCGCCTCTGCCATATATACAAATTCTTTATGCTGATATCCGTGAGGTCCAAGCGGAGTTCCGGTATCTGTTCCAAAAACGCATCTTACACCTCGCTCATAAGCATTCCGAATATTGTCTGCATGCTTTGGCAAAAGATAGGCTGCCTTATCAACCGCCGATTGCGCAACCCCTTTACTTAGACCATCTGCCAGTACGTGCAAAACAATTAATGTCGGCACCGCTGCAACATTATTTTTGAGCATATACTCAATGCCTTCATCATCAACCATCGTACAATGTTCAATAGAAGTAACTCCGGCTTTTGCGGCTGCAAGAATACCCGAAGTCCCATGCGCATGACATGAAACGACTCTATTATGCATCTTTCCAACTTCCACCGCTGCAACAATTTCTTCATAGCTCATGTTTTGCTCTCCCACACCGCCGCTATTACTCAGAACACCCCCAGTTACCATCAGCTTCAACTGGTCGGCACCGTATTTTAACATCATTCTGCAGGCAGTGCGTACCTCATCCGGACTATCCGCTGTATTAACCGGTTTAAAAATCTGTTGTCCAAAACTTTCCTGTGAGTAAGTTGTTGCAAGATGACCTCCGGTCTGTGTAATATACATGCCACTGGTAAATACCCTCGGCCCCCATACAATGCCAGATGAAATTGCATCCCGGACAGCCTGTGCACCTCTCAATGATGAAAAGCCTGCATCTCTCACTGTTGTAAAACCACCCATTAAATCTTCCTGTGCATTATTTAATGCTTTTAATGCCACGAGCTCCGGAGGTTCGGTCAGCTCTGTTAAAGCTGCTTTTCCGCAGAATGCCAAATGGACATGCATATCAATTAATCCAGGCATTACAAATTGATCCGAACAATCAATGATCTTATCATCCGCTTCCGGTTGATATTGGCTTTTCTCAAGAATCTCTGTAATTTTATTCTCTTCAATAACAATTACCTGATTCTTTGCTGTCTGTCCTGTTGTGCCGTCAAAAAGTGTTCCACAATACATAACTGTTTTCATCTTTTACTCCTCCTTCTTATTATCCATCGATATGATACCTTCAATATATCAAATTCACGGCAACAGCATCATAACAGAACCGCTACAAAACCGTTACAATTTTAGGCATTATGCCAGAATTATTGATTAGGAGATTAAATAATGCTATAGTATATATATAATTTTTTTACTACAGAGAGGCTATTAACAGTAAAAATTATGAAAAGAGAAAAGCCAAACACAGATTTTATTTTTTTTGTTGTCTGCATTATCAGTCTAATCTGCATCGCAGCACGTATTATTTTTTCTATTATCCAATTAAATACTGCTGAAAATGCTGATTTAATAGAAAATGCTTATTGTAAAGTAAACAGCATGGATATCGACAAACAAGAACAGTATGCTTTATATGGTCAATGGCAATACTATCCGGAGCAACATATCTATTCCGCTCCAGGCATTCACTCCGATAAAGGATTTTCCTATGTCAATATTCCTATCCAATGGAATATGTTTGACAAACGTTTTTGGAATACAAGTGGATGGGCAAGTTATCAACTGACCCTCGATATTGCTGATCATCATGATTATGTTCTTTATCTGCACAGCATGCCGATTCATTTTAACATATATGTTGATGGCCAGCCCTGCCCGCTAATCAATAACCAGCTTTCCTTGTTTAACCGGGGAATTTTCATTTCACCCGGCACACATACCATCGTTATTGAATGTTCGTCCAATTGGTTGACCGGGTTATATGCCAGTCCATGGCTTTACACCTATAGCAGATTTCAAAAACAGACACACTTTTTCACCGGAATATGGGAAATATCCATTGGTGGATTTATTATCGCCATTTTATATGGCATTATTTTTTTAAGGAAAAGCCATGAAAGTCTCTTTTTCAAAAAACAAATTATTAATACAGGACTTTTTTTTATTTTTTACCAACTCACCTTTTGTGAATTTTCTTTAGATATCAACTTGCTATCAAGGTTTTTACCTATCAGTAAAATTCATATTTTGACATTATTATCTGCCATTGCCCTCGGCACACACACGATAAAAATGTTTGAAGATCATCTATCGAATATGATTCTTCGAAATACACTGGATGTTGTCGTTAAACTGTTTTTTTCCCTTTTGGTATTAAAAACATTTATCGGAAATTATGTCAATCTTCAATTTATCATAGATTTGTTTATTATGTTTATCATAGGGATTCTGATTATTTGCATTTTGCAAGAACGAAGCCCACAGGCCTATGGCATCATAGAATCATTGCTTTCCGTTCTTCTCATCGGTACAGCAATTGTTTGTTCCACTTCCGCTAATATGCATAAATTTTCCTCGGAAGTTTACTTTATTCTCCCATTTACCTTTATGATAACGCTTTTGTGTTATGGGTGCTTTATTGCCTCGGAATTTGCCCGTATTGAAAAGGAAGCTGAACATAAACAGTTGCTCGAGCAGGAATTACTGAATGCCAAAATGGCCTATCTGACCAGTCAGATTCAACCTCACTTTCAATATAATACGCTGGCAATGATTCAGGAATTGTGTTATTCAAATCCCCTCAAGGCCGCCGATGCCATTGTTAAATTTTCTTCTGTTCTTCGTCGACGTGTTGACTTTAACCACTACAGTCAACTGGAACCTTTTGAGAAAGAACTTTCCTGTATCACTGATTATATTGATCTTCAGCGAATGCGTTTTGGGGATACCCTCATCTTTCATTCCGATATTCAATATACACAGTTTGATATTCCGCCGCTGTCAATACAAACTTTAATTGAAAATGCCATTTATCATGGCATCAGAAAGAAAAAAAGTGGCGGCATCCTGACACTTAAAACCTACAAAGAAAACAATATTATCTACATTATAGTCTCTGATAACGGCATTGGATTTGACTTAAATGTATTACATAATTCAAAAGGTAATGGTATACACAATAGTCAGGCACGTATCGTATCACTTACAGGAGGCTCTCTCAATATAGCGAGCACACCTGGTACTGGAACGACTGTAACAATAGAAATACCTCAAAAAAGGACGTTTTAATAAATGAAAATAATATCTATTGATGATGAACTGTGGTCATCCGACTTATTAAAAATGATGATACAAAGAATCAAATCCAATAATCCTGATTTTAAAGATATTGAATTTACGGGTTCTTTTACCAATGTAACGGATGCCATTGACTATCTAAAAAAGCACAAAACAGACTTAATCTTTCTTGATATTGAAATGCCTGAGATGAATGGATTAGCATTTGCTAACCATCTTGAAGAACTTCATATTGATTCAAAAATTGTATTTTTAACAGCTTACAGCCGATATGCTTTAGAAGCCTGGAGAACCTCCGCTATCGATTACATTCTAAAGCCCTTTGATCAATCGCAGCTTGAAAGAGCGCTTTCACGCGCTTTGCCGGATATTCCTAATATCTCCGCCCAAAAGGCACTTTTTTTACGTTGTTTCCCTAAATTCGAATTGCTCATCAACGGAGAGCCCAAAGCCTTTCAATCTAAACGGGCAAAAGAATTGCTGGCTTACCTGATCCATAATCAATGCTGCTGGGTAAGTATCGGTACCCTTGTTTACGATTTATTTGGTGATCTGGACGAAAAATCCTGTAAATCCCACTATAGAGTTATCCTGGCACGATTGAAAAAAGAATTATCTTCTTGTCATATGGAACACATGATTGAAACAAGATATGGTTTCATTCGTGTGAATATACCCGAAAATCTCTGTGATTATTACATGTTATTAGCCGGATACAACGATGATCTTTTTCATGGTGAATATATGCAGGATTATAGCTGGGCTGAAATTGAACGCAGCCGTCTCATAAAAAAATATAGTTTATGACATGCTTCAAAGGAGGTATTCCATCATGAGCCATGAAAAAAATACATACTTTCATTATGCCTGGTGCATTGTTATTGGAGGCTTTATCATTATGGCGCTCCTGCATTCTATGATCCAAACTTGCTTTAGTTTGTTTTTACCTGCAGTAACCGATTATATGCATATCAGCAACACAGCATTCAGCGGTTGCAGCAGTATCGTCGCCATCGCATCTATGTTGGTGGCTCCAAAAATGGGAAAATATATGCAAAACAGTCATCAGTTCAAAAGTATTATGACTATTTGTATTATCGGAACAGGGCTTTCCTATGCCAGTTACGGTTTCGCCACATCCATTATTCATATGTATATCAGTGGATTTTGCCTGGGTATTTTTTCATGCGGAGCAACCATTCTTCCAATTACTATTATCCTCGTCCGGTGGTTTCATAAAAACACCGGATTAGCAATTGGTATTACTTTATCCGGTTCCGGAATCGGCGGTTCAATTATATCGCCATTTTTGACAGATTTTATTAGCACTTATGGCTGGCGCAGAAGTTTTATTCTTTTTGGCATATTAATGATTGTCATTGAAGTTCCAGTCGCATACTTTATGATGATACCCAATCCCGAAGACATCGGATATAAGCCTTATGGTATGACGTCCGACAGGGCTTCTGCTTCACCCTTAAAAAATTTGCCTTTTCAGGATTTGAAAAAACATACCTTTTTTTATATTTACCTAATAGGCATTTTTTGTATTTGTGTTGCAGGCTACGGAAGTCTCGGTTATTTGTCTGCTTCGTTAACAGAGAATTACGGTCCGTCTCTGGCCTATGCCATTATACCGTTTTTCTTATTTCTATTAACCCCTGCTAAAATTTTCCTTGGATGGCTTTATGACCATATTCGTACAGAAATATGTACCATCTATGTTTCTTTTACATTTGCAACTGCATTTATATTACTTCAAATTTCAAATAATGAATCTTTGATGTGGATTATGGCTATCTTTTTTTCATTAGGTATTAGTGCCGGAACAGTTATTCCCTCTTTTATTACCTATGATTTTTTTGACTCTGATGATTTTGGTTCCCTTTTCGGTTTTGTGTATGCCGTATGTATGGGTGCAATGGCCGTTGGAAACCCTCTTTTGGCCGCAATTTATGATTTAACAAATTCTTATGATCTTGCATGGTCTGCCTGTGCTTCATTCTGCATTTTATCAGGTATTTGCATTGTTTATATTGCAGAAAAAAAGCAGCGTCATACAATGCTATAACATATTGCTACAACATTTAAATGTCAGGAGATTTGCTTTATCCTCCTGACATTTAAAAATTTTAACTTTGCTGGGCATTATCCGATGCAAATGACTTAAATACTTTACAAAAATCCTATTTCTCCGCTTTCTCTTTCTCATACTGTCCCAGTGCCTGAAATGCCTCCTTCGACAACGGATATAGGATTGAAATATTAAACAATGTCATCAGGCCGATGCCCACATCACCCAGATCCCATACAAATGTATAGGCGGCAATACCGCCGATGAACAGCATAACCAGCGCCAATACTTTATAGGCCATCTGCCAGCACCATTTATCACCAAAAAGGTACGCCACATTAGATCGGGCATAAAAAAGAATACCGAGAAATGTTGAAAAACTGAACATAGCTAATGTGACTGCAATAAAAATCACGCCAAATCGCCCCAGATGAAATTCCATGGCCGTCTGCAAAAGTGCCATACCTGACAGACCATCTGTCACTTCCTGCGGTACAAGCAGCATAATAAATGCGGTGCAGCTGCAAATCACAATGGTATCGATAAAGACGCCAAGAGACTGAACCAGTCCCATGGTCACCGGTGTCTTTCCCTCTGCAGCAGCTGCCGCACAAGGCGCAGAACCCGAACCGGCCTCATTGGAAAACAAACCGCGTTTTACACCATTCATCAAAATAGCGCCAAAACTTCCGCCGGCAAACTGCCGGATGCCGAAAGCTTCTTCAAAAATACGCTGAAAAACCCCCGGCAATGCCGTTATATTCATTCCGATGATAATCAATGTGATCACAAAATATAAAACGGCCATCACCGGTACCAATACATCCAGCACCTTGACCGTCGCATTTTTCCTGAGCACGATCACAGCCGCCAAAATTACCAGTGCGATCGTTGTATAAAGCGGCGGAATGTTAAAGGCATTGTTAAATGATTCCGAAACCGAATTACTGATGACCTGACTGATACCGCACCAGCAGATCAGACCCGAAATGGCAAATAATACCGCCGGCAGAACATACCTTTTCTTCCTGCCTTCTTTGCGCTCGAAAAAACGATGAATATAATAAGCCGGTCCACCGCGATAACCGCCGTAGAGCGGGTCTTTTTCTTTATAAAGCTGTGCCAGTGTGGCCTCGATAAAAGCTGTGGCAGAACCCAAAACCGCCATGATCCACATCCAGAAAACAGCACCGGCACCACCGGCAGAAATAGCCGCTACAACACCCACAAGATTCCCCATACCGACACGGGTGGCCGTGGATACAATCAAAGTCTGAAAAGGTGACAGACCATTTTCCCCGCTCTTTTGTTCCGTCAGGGCACGCACCATATCCGGGAACAGGCGAACCTGCATAAAACGCGTACGAATCGTAAAATAAACCGCCGCCGGCACAAGAAATATAATCAGCAGTGAAATGCCGATAGAACCGCCGACCGGCAGCGGAATTTGAAATAAGTCGCCCCACAGAAAATTGTAGGTGGCTTCAATAAGCTGTACAATAAACATTCTAAATTTCCTTCCCTAAATAGCAAAACGCCATAGTTATTAAAAGTTGTGCTTTATCACTTTCACCTTTAACAGTATACAGTAAAAAAGTTAAAAGCTCAATACAAACTTCTCTTTTATGTTTTTTCAGGACTTTCTATCAATGTTCTGGGATTATAGACTATCTCATAGGTACAAAACAAGCGGCCGTGAGTTTTCTGCTCACGGCCGCTTTATATAATCTCTCTCTTAAATTCTGTTTTAGTTCACTCTCTCATACAGCACCATCATCCGATGTATCTTCTGTGCCAGTTCTTCTGTGAACACTCCCGGCAATGCCCGCCACTGCCAGTTCCGCCCCACAGTAGACGGCTCGTTCATTCTGGCTTCGCTGCCAAGTCCCAGAAGATCCTGCGCCTGCACGATGGCTGTGTCTGCCACACTGCCCCACAAAGCCCGCATCATACCCCAGTGATAGCCTTCCTCTTTTGTCAATCGGAAGTATTCTCTGGCCCATTCTGTATCAACAGGATCCGCGGATGCAAACCAGCCTTGAATGGTATCATTGTCATGGGTTCCTGTATAAGCCACACAGTCCCTGATAAAGTTATGCGGCTGATAGCCGTTGCCATTGGTATCCCTGCTGTCAAAGCCCAATTCAAAAACTTTCATGCCAGGAAATCCGCTGTCAGCCAAAAGTTTCTTGACAGAGTCTGTCAGAAAGCCTAAATCTTCGGCAATAATCGGTTGTTTACCAATCTTGGCTTCCACCGCATTGAAAAGTTTCATGCCCGGCCCCTGCTTCCAGTAACCGTCTTTGGCCGTCTCAGCGCCATACGGAATCGCAAAATAAGAATCAAAGCCTCGGAAATGGTCGATTCTCAGTACATCATAAATATGACAGAAATAATCGATTCTTCCAACCCACCATGCATAATCATCTTCTGCCATCTTGTCCCAGTCAAAAAGCGGATTGCCCCACAACTGTCCTGTGGCAGAAAAGCCATCCGGCGGACAACCGGAAACTTCCTTCGGCATCAGATTCTCATCCAGCTGGAAAAGTTCCGGATGGGCCCAGACATCCACGCTGTCCTGGGAAACATAAATCGGCAGATCACCGATAAAATCAATGCCTTTGTCATTGACATACTGCTTCAGACTCTTCCACTGACGGAAGAAGAAATACTGCAGCACTTTCCAGAAAGCAATCTGTTCAGCCATTGTTTCGCGTACTTTATCAATGGCCGAATGATCGCGTCTTTTCAGTTCATCCTCCCACTGCCACCATGAACAGCCGCCATGGGCATCCTTCAACGTCATAAACAGCGCATAATCTTCCAGCCAGAAAGCCTGCAGCTCGCAAAATGTCTCAAAATCTTCCGGTTCATTTTCCAAAAAACGTTTTGCGGCCAATTTTAAAACCGGATAGCGTTGTTCATAAAGTCTTCCATAATCAATTCGTGATACATCATCACCCCAATTAACAGATACATATTCTTTTTTATCCAAAAGTCCTTCAGACGCCAGCAAATCCAAATCAATGAAATAAGGATTGCCTGCAAATGTAGAAAAGGACTGATACGGCGAATCACCGTAACTGGTCGGACAGATTGGCAGAAGCTGCCAATACTGCTGTCCTGCATCGCTGAGGAAATCAGCAAACTTTCTTGCCGCTGCCCCCATCGTTCCAACGCCGTATTCAGACGACAGAGACGCCAGGTGCATCAAAATACCGCTTTTCCTCACTTTTTCTCATCTCCTTTATTCTGTACTGACAGAGCGCAGGTACTTTCACCCCTTATAAAAAGTGACGGAATTCTCTCATACGTCACCGGAAGCTCCTCCCGGATATTGCCAAGCAGTATCTCCAGACTACGTCTGGCAATAATCTCACTATCCTGCTTGATGGTGGTCAATCTCGGACACATATACTGACTGAGTACAATACCATCAAAGCCAATCACCGAAATATCTTCCGGTACCCGAAGGCCCCGGTCTTTGATGGCCCGAATGGCCCCAATCGCCATCACATCTGACATAGCAAAAACGGCTGTCACCTCAGGCATCTTGTTCAGAATTCTCAGCATGCCATGATAACCATCTTCCATAGAGAATCTGGCACCTTCATACTGTCGGCTGCTGTCAAAATTCCGTCCACGGAGTTCAAATGCTCTCCGACAGCCCATATATCTGGACCTTGCTGCGTAAGAATTCTCCAATTTGCCGCCTAATACCCCGATTTCTCTGTGTCCCAGCGTGAACAGATACTCTATCGCCGTCTGTGCCGCGCCTTCATCATCCGTACTGACGCTTGAAAGATTCTCAAGTTCCATCCCCTCTGCCGAGTTCGTAACCAGCAACCCCGGAATGCCGGCATCCCCAAAACGACCGCGATAATACTCTAAATCGCTGCCTAGAAAAAGAATGCCCATGGGCTGCCGTTCACGACAAATCTGCAGTGCCTGTTCAACTTCATTCTCATCCTCATCAATATAGTAGATCAGACAGACATAGCCACGCTCTTTGATCAATCCCTGAAGCTTTTCAACAATCGTTGCAAAAAGCATGTTATTATTACCTTTGACAATCACTGCAATACCACTGTTAGACTGCTGTTTCAGATGCTTCGCATTATTGTTCAGTTTAAAATGATTTTTTTTGACAACGGCCATGACCTTTTTCCTGGCCTTGTCAGAAACATCCGGATGATTATTCAGTACCCTTGAGACTGTACCTACGGAATATCCGGCTTCCTTTGCAATGTCTTTTATTGTCACAGTTTTTACCTCTCTCTTCAGGTGTCAGATTCAATATCTGTCTGCGAATCCTGATACAGAATGTCAGTCTGCTTCGCAGACACATTTCTCAGCAGGATTTCCGCATACAATTCTAACCCTTAACAGCACCGGCTGCAACACCCTCGATAATATATTTCTGGCAGGCAAGATAAAAGATAATAACAGGAATAACCGCCATAATCAGCGCCGCCATGATCGCGCCCATATCTACCCGTCCATAACTGCCCTTCATATACTGGATTGCGATGGAAATCGTCTTATATTTATTAATATCCAAAACAAGATATGGCAGCAGGAAGTCATTCCAGATCCACATTGTCTCAAGAATACCAACTGAAATATAAGTTGGCTGCATGATCGGCAATACAACTGAGAAGAATGTACGCACCGGATTGCATCCGTCAATCATAGCCGCTTCTTCTATTTCAATAGGAATGGATTTGACAAAACCGCAGAACATAAAGACGGCCAACCCGGCACCAAATCCCAGATAAATAATAATGATGCCCCAAGGTGTATTTAATTTGAGACGGTCTGCGATCAATGACAATGTAAACATAACCATCTGAAATGGTACAACCATTGAGAAAACACATAATAAATAAAATGCATTGGTAAACTTATTCTTCACTCGGGTAATTGCCCATGCGCACATAGAAGTACAGATCAGAATAACGATAACAGAACCCACAGTAATAAATACTGTCCATCCTACAGCCTTCAGCAGGCCATACTGATCCAACGCAGTTGTATAGTTGTCCAGACCAATGAAATTCTTCGCTGACGGAAGCTTGAACGGTTCCAGATTAATAAATGATTTCTTCTTAAATGAGTTAAGTAATACAATAATAATCGGTGCAATATAAATGAGACCCAATATGGTAAAAAAGATTGTACCGATCCAGCTCAATGTCTTTTTGTTCCTCATTTACTGCTGCACCTCCTTCGAACGTGTTGCTCTCAGCTGAATAAGACCAATAGCCACAACGATGACAAAGAAAATAACCGCTTTGGCCTGCCCAACACCTTCCCATCCTGAACGGCCATAGAATGTGTTGTAAATATTCAGCGCCATCATTTCAGATAATTTGGACGGCTCACCAGCTGTCAATGACAGGTTCTGGTCGAAAAGCTTAAATCCGTTGGTAATGGATAAGAATGTACAAATCGTAATAGATGGCATCATCATCGGAATGGTAACTTTCCATAAGCGCTGCCAGCTGTTGGCACCGTCAATCTGTGCTGCTTCCATAACTTCTCCAGGAATAGACTGAAGTCCGGCAATATAGATGATCATCATATAACCAATCTGCTGCCATGATACCAGAATGATCAGTCCCCAGAAGCCCAGCCACTGGTTCAATGCCAGCGCTGTGGAATATTTTGCAAGAATACCGTTAAAAATCAGCTGCCATATATATCCAAGAACAATACCACCGATCAGGTTCGGCATAAAGAAAATCGTCCTGAAGATGTTTGTTCCTCTCATTTTCCTCGTCAGAGCCAGCGCCAGTGCAAAGGCACAGACATTAATCACTATTAGTGATACAATCGCAAAAAGTGCCGTATACCAAAACGAATGTCTGAAAATTGTATCCTGAAATGCTTTTACATAATTGCTGATACCTACAAATTTCGCATCTTTGACTGTCGTGAATTCACAAAAGGACAGTCCAACACCCATAATAAACGGGGCGATAAAACCTATGATAAATGCAGCCAGAGTCGGTAAAACGAATATTGGAAGATAACGTTTAATGGCCTTTTCCACAAAATCAACCTCCCTCTTAAGTTGATAAAAGTGCGAGTCCAAATATGCCTGGCAGATTCTACCCGCATAAAAAACCAGTGGGCGGGCAAGGGATGCCCGCCCACTGTCTTTTAATCTACAGTTACGATATAAAACCGTTTGCGTTCCTGATTATTTGGAAGCTGCTGCTTCTTTAGCCCATCCGTCTACGAATGCACTTACAACTGCTGCCCAGTTATCATCTGTCTGGTCTGCTGCGTATGTTGTCAGAGCAGAACCAACACCGTTCTTCCATTCTTCTGAAGGCATTGTGGAGAATGTCCATGCAACTGGTGTATAGCCATCAGCTACATACTGGTTAGCGATGTTAACCAGAGGATTGGATGATTCAAGGTTGCCTTTGAAAGGAATAACAAAGCCCATGCCTGCGTCACCGGATGGCATTGCACCTTCGCCGCCGCACATAGCTTTTGTACCAACTTCAGATGTTACACACCAGTACATGAAATCAAGTGTAGCCTGGATATCTGCTTCGCTTGCTTTGCTGTTAACACACCAGTAGTTCTCTGTACCTGTACAAAGACCCTGTTTGTCTTCACCTTCAGCACCGATGTAGATTGGCAGCATGCCAAGGTTGTCATCACCGAGTTCTGCAACATCGTTGTATGCCCATGTACCATTCTGATAGAATACAGCCTGTTCTGTTACGAATTCAGCAACTGCATCATCACCTGTCTTTGTGGAAAGAAGGGACGGATCACATGTTGCGTTGTTGATGTAAAGATTCCAGATATTTCTATAGTTGTCAAGGTATGTACCTTTGATGGCATCTGTTGTATCGATGTCGTCTGCTTTGTATTCATAGTAGATTGGAAGATTTGCAAGATGTGTCTTGAATCTCCAGTCAGAAGAGCCATCCATACCTGCGGATGTAAAGGCTGAGAAGCCAAGCTCATCCTTACGTGCTGTGATGTCTTCAGCAACTTTCTTCAGATCATCAAAGCTCTTGATATCATCCTGTGTATAACCTGCTTTTTCAAGAAGGGCTTTGTTGTAAATGATGCCGTATGTCTCGATAACATAGCCGATACCTGCCATAGAATCGCCATCCATCAGAGCAAATTCATCATTTGTCAGTTCACCTGCGATCTTAGAATCCTTCAGATCGTAGCAGTAATCTTTCCAAGAAGCCAGACCAACAGGACCATTTACCTGGAATAATGTTGGTGCATCTGTCTTAGCCATCTCTGACTTCAGTGTTGTCTCATAATTACCTGATGCAGCTGTTAAAACTGTTACAGGAACACCAGTCTCTTCTGTGTACAGCTTAGCCAGTTCCTGCCACTGTGCATCCTGTTCAGGCTTAAAGTTCAGATAATAAACCTTGCCGTCGCCTGCTGCTGTGCTTTCTTTCGCTGCCTCTGTTGCTGCCTCTGTTGCTGCCTCAGAACCTGCAGGAGCCTGTGTCTCTTTTGTTGAAGAGCTGCCACAGCCTGCAAGCATGGAAACACTGAGTGCGCCAACCATGGCCAGAGCTAATAAACTTCTTTTTTTCATTATGATTCCTCCTCGTTTTAAAGATAAAACCTTCCCGGAAACGTTTCTGGAAACGTTTCCAGCTCTGTAATTACATCATATACCACTTCAACAAAAAAAGCAAGAGAATTCTCTTGCTTTTTTGTCAAATTGTTAGTTATTCATATTTTAAGCCTCTGTTTTTGTGCAGATTGACATGCTGTTTTCCTGTTTTTGCCATTCCCATCATGAGATTCGTCTGTTTTTCTGACTATTTTCGACATCGTTAAAAATTCGTCTCAGACTGCACGCTCTCTGCCCTGACGAGATAAAACACGCTTTATGAGTTTCACTCATTATCGCAATTATTACTCTCTTCCAAGGCATCGCGCCATATCTGCTTCCGGTGTTGTTACCGCACCGATATTGTAGGTATCCACCAGAATCTTCAGTACATTTGGTGAGATAAATGCCGGCAGTGTCGGTCCGAGAAGAATATTTTTGATGCCAAGATGCAGCAGCGTCAGCAGGATGCAGACCGCTTTCTGCTCATACCAGGACAGTACCATGGATAACGGCAGATCATTGACACCACAATCAAAAGCACTCGCCAGCGCCACCGCCACCTGAATCGCACCATAAGCATCATTGCATTGTCCCATATCCATAAGGCGAGGCAGACCGCCAATGGTTCCCAGATCCAAATCGTTAAAACGGTACTTACCGCAGGCTAATGTCAGTACAATGCTATCCTTTGGTGTCTGCTTCACAAAATCCGTGAAATAATTTCTGCCCGGTCTTGCACCGTCACAGCCGCCCACCAGGAAGAAATGACGGATATCTCCGGCTTTAACCGCTTCCACCACCTTATCAGCCACTGACAGAATGGTGCCGTGACCAAAACCGGTTGTCACTTCATGACCGCCGTTGATGCCGGTAAAATGCTGATCTTCCTTATAACCACCAAGTTCCAACGCTTTCTCGATCACCGGTGAGAAATCTTTTTCGTCGCCGATATGCACGATTTCCGGATAAGACACCATCTCTGTAGTAAATACTCTGTCTGCATAACTTGCTTTCGGCGGCATCAGACAGTTGGTTGTAAACAGAACCGGCGCTGGCATATTGGCAAATTCTTTCTGCTGGTTCTGCCATGCGGTACCGAAATTGCCTTTAAGATGCGGATATTTTTTCAGCTCAGGATAAGCATGGGCCGGAAGCATCTCGCCATGGGTGTAAATATTGATACCCTTATCCTTTGTCTGCTCCAAAAGCTGTTTGAGATCATATAAATCATGACCTGTCACAACAATAAACGGCCCCTTTTCTACAGTTAAAGGAACGGTTGTCGGCTCCGGCGTCCCGTAAGTCTCTGTATTGGCCTTATCCAAGAGTGCCATACACTTCAGATTCACTTCTCCCACTTCCATAACTACCGGCAGAAGCTCATCCACTTTCCAGTTTTCACCGATGACAAAAAGAGCTTTATAGAAAAATTGATTAACATCTTTGTCAGTGTATCCAAGCACAGCAGCATGATAAGCATAGGCTGCCATACCTCGGATACCAAAAAGAATCAGGGATTTTAATGAACGAATATCCTCATCTGCTTCCCAGATACCTTTCATATCATAATCTTCTGTTCTGCCGCATGGAGAACCGCATGATTCACAGTCCGGCACCAGTTTATGTTTCTCCTCATGCACACGATCGATCAGAGCGTTAATGGTTTCGTTATTAAAATTTACATTTGTGACGGTTGTAAATAATCCCTCGATAATGACTTTATCAGTGGAAGGACCCGGTACATTTCCCTCTGCCGCACGGGCAAGACCGATGAGCGCCCCTGTCAGCTGATCCTGAAGCTGTGCAGTATCTGCCTGTTTGCCGCAGACACCTGCTCTGCCTGTACACCCGCCGCATCCGGCTGTCTGTTCACACTGAAAACAAAACATATTATTTTCCATTGGAATACCTCCTTGACTTTATGAACCTATCATAGTATACTTTGCCCAAAAGTTACGTTGTAAATCCAACAAAAGGAGTTCTTTTATGAGGGAATATTTTCCAGTGATAAAAAAATCAGCACTTTTTCAAGGTATCTCTGAGGATGATTTAGATGGCATGCTGACCTGTCTCGGAGCACGGACTGCTTCCTATTCTAAAAACCAAACTATTTTTTGGGAAGGGGAACCTGCCAGCCTGATTGGCGTTGTATTAAGTGGCAAAGTCCAGATTGCCAAGGATGATTTTTTCGGCAACCGCAATATCATTTCCATGATGGAGCCGTCACAGCTCTTTGGCGAAGCTTTTGCCTGCGCCGGCATAGAAAAACTGCCGGTCACTGCAACCGCAGTTACCGACAGTGAGATTCTTCTGCTGGACTGCCGCCGTGTCATCACCACCTGCGGCAATTCCTGTGAATTTCATAATCAGATTATCGCCAACCTTTTGCGTATTGTTGCCGCCAAAAACATTATGCTGAATCAGAAGATTGAACTGACTTCCAAACGGACCACCAAGGAAAAGCTGATGTCTTATCTGCTGATGCAAGCCAAACAAAATAAAAGCCGAATTTTTGCGATTCCTTATGACCGCCAGGAGTTGGCGGATTATCTCTGCGTCGAGCGCAGTGCTATGTCTGCAGAACTCAGCAAACTGCGCCGGGAAGGCCGGATAGATTACCATAAGAACCAATTCAAAATCTTAGAGTAATCCCTTTATTTTTTTATCTCGTCTGTTTCTACAATAAAGCGTACACTTCCGGTTTTGCCTTTTTCAAGACCGGAGAAGTTGTTGTACTGCTCATCTGCTTTTTTCAGAGCACGTACACGGATAATAATGTTTTCCAGGTCATCCCCGGCCAGTTTCTTCAGTTCCTGAATGCCTTCTTTATCGAATTCTTTCATGCCGTCACTGAGGGCATCTGTTCCCTCTGACAGGCCATCAAATCCTTTAGAGATAGCATTTCCGGCTGTGATAAGTTGGACTGTACCATTATTCAACGCAACGGAACCCTGATAGAGCTGTTCAATACCGTCGTTAAGCGCCTGAACACCTGCTGTCAGCTGACCGCTGCCATCGGCAAGACTGCTGACACCTGTCTTTAACTGCTCCAGAGTACCGGAAAGTCCGGACATCTGTGTGCCCAAATTCGACAAGGCTTCTGAATACTGTCCCAGTACCTGCAGCTGTTTCTGCATATCTTCAACCAATACGGTAATTGTATCTGTACCCAGTGAAAACTCCGGAATTTCAAGGTCCGGCATGTCTTTCAGCGCATCTTTTGCCTCGACAATCTTTCCTGAAGCCGTATCCGTTGTATCAGAAATTGAAATACTGTCTTTCACTTTTGACTGAATCTCAGCTTTCTGATCATCTGTCAAATCTGTACCCGCAAGAGCCTCTTTCACAGCCTTTGATGCCTGCTCTTTTGCTTCTGATTCTGCCTTTTTCTCTGCCTCGCTCAAATCCACTGCATCCAGTGCACCTTTTGCCTCGGAAGTCTTTTTCTGAACAGATTCCTTATAAGATTTTGCATCATTGGCAAAGGTTTTCACATCATTTAATGTTGACTGCATGGCTGTCAATGCTTCTTTTAATTTTGCCGCATCCTGTCCAAGTGCCGCTGCTGCCGCTGACATCGGCTGCATATCTACAGACTGTCCATCCAGATTTACGGTCGCCAATGACTGATTTAAAGTCTCAAGCCCCTGCTGCAGACCTTTAGCCCCCTCAAGAAGTGTCCCTTTCTGGTCATTCACAGCTTTTAACCCCTGCATCAGACCTGCGGAGCCCTCATCCAGAGCAGACACCCCTGTCAGATATTGTCCGAAATAGTCACCCAATTCATCCGCACCATCTGCCAGCTCTGCAGTGCCGTCCACCAGCTTGCCTGAAGCCTCTGACAAATCATCCATGGCATCAATGAGATCATCCACATCTTTTAAATCATCGGTATCCATATCGCCGAACATGCCGTTGGAGATAATGGTTGCTGTGAAATCCAGTGAAAAATCTGTCACATCCGCTGTCAGTTCCACATATTCCGGAATATCAACGTCTTCTGTGGCTTCATAATCCTTCAACTGCAGACTGTCGGAAAGTCCCGGCATGGCATAACCAATTACAATGTTCTGGTCATCCATTTCCACGGTTTTGCCGTTGGTCACTTCAATATTACTGAAGTTATCCGATGACAGGAACATGGCTGAGCACACAACAAAAGGTGTGGATACCTCAACTGTCTTTCCATTTACTTCTACTTTCTGAGAATACTTGTTGGTATAATCAAAACGGATTCTGACTTTGCCGCTTTGTCCTTTTAATTCATCCGCAGTCACCTGTTTGTCATTCAGATAATAAGTAATCTTGACATCCACCGGCAGAGCATCTGTAGAAGTACCTTTATAATGAATATCTTCGCCATGATTCTCCCATACAACCACATTGCTGCCCTTTTCGGTAAAATCTTCATCGCCCTCTGTGTTCCTGATGTCAGAAAGTGTCGAATAATCTGTGATTTCTCCCTCTCCTTCATTTTTCAGCACTGCCTCCACAGACACATCATAAATTTTGCCGGATGAATCTGCCTTGGCATAGACAGTTTCCGTTTTATCTGTTTTGTCTCTGCCTTTGTCAGCGCTTTTATCGCTATCCGATACCTGATCATTCTTACTGCCGTTCTTATCTGCATCTGTTGTCTTGGTTTCTTTATGGCTACTATTGTCAGTATCAGCTGAAGTTTCTGCTGATACCTCATTCTCCGCTGCTTTGACCTGCTCCGTACAACCGCTCACAACAGACGCTATCAACGCAGCCACCACAAGCACCGCTGTTAATACGAGCATTCCCGCCTTATCTTTTAATCGCTTTTTTATTTTCATCGCACTGCCTCCCGTCTATTCCACATTTTTAAGCGCTGTATCCATCGGAATCTTCTGAATACGCCTATATTCCAACAAAGCAACCACACCATAGGAAACAACACCCATGATAAACATTTTCACATAGATTGATTTGCCAAGATAAATCGGAATCCATCCGGACATACTGTTGATCAGCATCCACCGGAAAATATAAACCAATCCCTCATAAACAATCGGCATGCTGATCAGGATACACACAACCACCATCACGAGGGTTGAAACAATATATAACCGACTAATTTCACTGTTGGTATAGCCAAGAATCTTGCTCATAGAAATGGACTGGGCATTTTTCTCAATGATGATTTTGGACAGCAGATACATCAAAACAATAAATATCAGCATTGCAAATCCATCAACCATATACATCATACTGCCCATGGATTGTTCCAATTGACGACTGATTCTGGTCATATCATCAATATCAATCACCGATCCAATATATTTCGAATCAATATCCGTAATTTCACTGTTGGAAAAATAACCGCAAAAATAATCACTGCCCAGATCAAACATGTCGTTTAATGCTTCTCTCGACATAAAGACGTCCAATGCGCCTTCATACTCATAAATGCCCGTTACCGTCAGGTTATAGCTCTTATCCTCATAGGTTTCCTTCAGGGTAATCGTATCCCCCGGCTGCAGCAAATATTTGTCTGCATAAGCGGATGAAATATAGACATCCTTCGGCTGCAGATCCAGATGAATATATTGGCTGTCCGGTTCAATGCCATACAGTAGCACTTCTTCTGTCTTGGTGGCATTTTGCTGCATTTTCAGTGAATAGGCACTGAATTTTTCTGCATCTGAATTATCTGTTTCAACAGAACGACTGAACATCATCATATTCAACATACTTTCCAGCTTGTGATCCTCATCCACCGTTCCCACAGGCATCTGAAGCAGATACTGATAATTGGCCAGCATATTGTCGGCAATGGTCGCTTTGTAATGATCCAGTACTACCGGCAATCCCAGTCCAAAGAGCAGCAGCATATTGGCAAATAATATGCCCACAAAAAGCACCAGATAATTGCTGAGATTCTGTAGAATGACCCTGATGCGAAATCGATTAAAAAACGGAATATGCACACTCAACGGCAACGCATGTTTCTGTTTTCTTCTGCTCAGATCACGTCTCAGAAACTTCAGCGGTGAAAGTGTCAGTTTATATGACAGCACTGCAAAAGTAATCACTGCCATCATAATCACCGGTACAACTGTGGTCAGTACAAAAGCTTCTGAATTCCACAAAGTAACATAAGTCGGCAAACTGTAGCTGCCGTAATACATGCCCGCACAAACATCTTTCAAAACAGTGTATCCCAAAATATTGCCGATACCAGCACCGATCAAAGTGACAAAAATCGGCACCATCATATAATGCCGCACCAACTCGCTTCTCGTATAACCGGATGCCCGAAGCGTGCCGATGACATTGGCCTCTTTGCTGATGGTGTTGCTGATAGTCACACTGAACACAAAGGCCATAATCACAATGACCATATACAGCAGGACAATCATCATGCCTCTGTCACTGCCCATATCTTCACCGGTAAAATTAATCGCCTGATTCAGATAACGCGGTGTATAGCTGTCCAGTACAATAGTGCTGTTGATATCTGACATCAAATCATCCGACATTTCTTTCTCTTCTATGTCGTTCTTTGGCGATTGATTGTATTTCCATGCATACTGCCAGGTCATTTTAGACTGATCCAGCTGTGCAAAGCCCTTCTCAGCCACAATGGCCACCCCAAACTTGATCGCATCAAACATCGAATCATTATTGTCCGAGAATAATGCGCTGTAATCAGACAATGCCACCAATCCAGTCACTCTCCAGCTGTGATCTGTTGATGCAATGACATCGCCTACTTTCAGACGGTTGTTGTCCGCATACATTCTGTCGATGGCAATTTCGTCCGTTTTCTCCGGCATACTTCCTTCCATCAGACACACTTTGTTGATTTCTTTGCGATTCGCAAAAATTCGCAATGTGCTTTCATTGGTCGTCAATGGTTCTTCTACATAAAACAAATCGTAAAGCGTTATTCCCAGAGATTCAATATTCTTTTTCTGGGCTTTGTTCATTTGTTTGACAACTGAGAAATGACCGTCTTCTATGTTGTATTTTTCAAAACTTTCATTGTAAGCTGTCAGCATACTGCCATCCGCCACAAGGAAACCGGATACAAACCCGATGGTTGCGATCAGAAGAATCAGAATCACCAGATATTTGCTCAATTCTCCTTTTAATTCCCTTGTCAGACGCCGATTCAGTGGATTCTTCATCTGTACCACCTCCTACCAGTCCAGCGCATCCGCCGAAAGCTTCTGCTCATTCAGATAATTCTTGCGGATCATGCCGTCTCTCAGACGTACCACACGATCCGCCATATCTTTGATGGCATCATTATGCGTCACCATAATCACTGTATTGCCGTATTTCTGATTGACCTTTTCAATGAGTTTCAGAATTTCCTTAGATGTATTGTAGTCCAGCGCGCCTGTCGGTTCATCACACAGCAGAATATCCGGATTTTTGACAATGGCTCTGCCGATGGCTGTTCTCTGCTGCTGTCCGCCGGAAAGCTGGTTCGGCAGCTTGTTTCTGTGGTCGTAAAGTCCCAGTGTATGTAAAAGTTCATCCACATCCAGCGGCTTCTCACTGAGATAAGCCCCGACTTCTACATTCTCCCTGACTGTCAGATTCGGGATCAGATTATACATCTGGAAAATGTAACCCAGATGCTTTCTGCGATACAATGTCAGCTTCTTTTCTTTCATATCTGCCATTCTTTCACCTCGAATGCAGATATCCCCGCTGTCTGCCTGGTCAATACCGCCGATAATATTCAAAAGTGTCGATTTGCCGGAACCGGAAGGCCCCAGAAGCACACAGAATTCCCCCTGCTCTACGTACAGATCAATCCCCTTCAACACTTCAACCCGGCTCTCCCCTGAGCCGTAAGATTTCCTGATTTGATTGATTTCCAGAAACATTCCTCTCGCCTCTCTTCATTCTATATTGACTGTTTTTCGCCGTAATATTAGTTATCTCTAACCAGTGTATCATACAACGACGGCGGTGTTAAAATAAAACAGCATAATTGATAAACATTCTCAATTATGCTATTTTAGACAATTATAAACTTTTCTCATTTCATAGGCCTGCTGTATGCATGATTGATGAATATGTGCCATGTGAAGATATTCTTTCCCAGATTAATGCTGCAAAATTTGCACTCCATAAGGCCGGACAGGTCGTATTGAAAGGGCATATCCAGCATTGCGTCAGATACAACATTGAACACGGTGATGCCGACAAGACCATTGCGAACTTTACCAAAGCGGTTGAACACTTTGCCAATATGCACTAACCAAAAACAAGAGCAAAAATGATTCTCTCAAACCATCTCGCTCTTGCTTTCTTCTTTGTTACTCTTTTATAAACTGTTTAACTTTTTTACTCAATAGCCTTTTGATGATAAACATCATTATAATGCCACAAATGTACCTTGGAAGCCCCGACAACCCGCAATATCGGCAACGAAGCCAAGCCCTGTACAATATGGTACTGAGTCGGCATATCTTTCCACTCAGGTATCCACCATTCTAAAGAAGCATTTCCCCATACTCGTTCAGGCTGAGGCAAAGGTTTGGCATCCTCAGGTGCAGGAAATGTTTTTGGTGTTATTGTAACATATTGCACATCATCCTTATTGAATCCTGCCTCTGAGTGCGGAATGTACTTGTAATGCATGATACCTTCATTCTCCTCATCAAAAAGTACTTTCTGCATTTCACTTAAATCATCCGGCTTTTCGTCCATTTTAAAATGTAATTTAAGGAATTCAAAATTCCATGATGATAATGCCGCATAGGTTCCGTCTTCTTCTTCGCATATATCTGTAATATCTGCATATATTTTCGAGTATCCCAGCTGCTCTCGCCCGCAAATAATAGGGTCTGCATGATTTTCCCAGATTGCCAGCTGATATTGTCCCTTTATTTCATCATTTGTGCCGCAATAAGTAACCGGTACATTAAATGTTGTAACATTATACCCATGTCCGGCCAGCCATGGTAAATTTCTATGCATTTTGTGTGTGATAATGATATAGGGCATACGCACTGAAAAACCTTCCGGCAAATATCGGCTGACTGCTTTTGCATCTGTCTCATACACAAGCATATGCTGTGTACTTTCCTGGGAACCTTTTTTATACAATCGCTCGCCATCTGGTCCCCGACGAGGGCCACAGCAGGGACCAAAATGAACAGGCATCTGATACATACCATCTTCTTCAAATCTAAACACGTTATATCTCCATTTCCAGTAACGCTGAACTTAATGCTTTTCCGTGCTTATCCATTGCAAGACTGCGTAATACACCTCCTCCAAGTGCCTCTTCCATAACAAAGTTCAAAGCGCATATACCATCTACTTCATATCTTGTTACCTTGCCATGACATATTTCTGAAAAATAATCCTTTACCTTTTCAGCTGTTACTTTTTCCTTAATTAATTCATAATCCGATTCATTCCACGGAATCAGCGAAACATTTGAAATATCTCCTTTATCACCTGTACGTGAATGACAAATTTCTTTTAACTTCATAATATAATCACACCTCCTTATAACTTACATCTGTCTGAACTGCGTTTCTCGGTACAAAAAATGAGAAAACAGAAATAATCTCTGAAATCCGCATTGTTGCTCCGCCTCCACCGGTCGGTCCATTCGTATAAATAGAGTCGCCTTCATTCGATACTCTTACGGCATTCTCTCTATCCTGCGTACGCACAGCCACATGCAGACGTATTTCTCCCCAACGACCCTCACTGATATATTCAGCCAGCTTATCTTTATAGAGAGAATTATAACCGATGTAATCTACACGAACTTCATTATATGAAATTCCGAGCCTGTCAAGACGTTTTACAAACATATCCCCTGCTAATTTCGCACGTTCCAGCGCATTGCATCCGCCATAACTAATCTCACAGTCTGTAATAAAAGAATCTCTGTAGCAGACATTGACTTTCAGATTTTCTGTCAATCCATGACTGGTGGCACCCTTTGCTCGTACACGATTTTCACCTTCCTGGGTAAATTTTACCGCTGAAAAATCAGCAATACAATCAGGTGTCAAATAAGCCGTTGGATTGTGAATTTCATAAAGCATCTGCTCCTTGCATGTGTCCACACAAACTATGCCGCCGGTTCCTTCTGCCTTTGTGATAATAAATGAACCGTCCTCATCAAATTCCACCAATGGGAATCCCAGATTATCCAGATCCGGCACTTCTTTATATCCCGGGTCTGCATAATAGCCGCCCGTCACCTGTCCGCCGCATTCCAGAAGATGTCCGGCCAACACACACTGTCCCATCTTGTCTGCATCATCCGGTGTCCAACCATATTCATACCGTAATGGTGCCAATGTCAGTGTCGGATCCGCCACTCTTCCTGTAATAATCACATCCGCGCCATTTCGGAGTGCTTCGATAATCCCCTCTGCACCCATATAAACATTGGCAGATACAATTTGATCTTTCCAGTCAGCAACTTTTCCTTTGAACTCCAGAATTTCTTCATCATAGTATTGTTCTATACTATCATCAATACTGTCTCCCGTTACCGCTGCAAATTTAAGCCCTGTAATTCCCTGCTCTTCTGCAATCTCCATTACCTTCATCACTGCAGCATGCGGATTCACGGCTCCCATATTGGTAATTATTTTTACGCCATGCTCTTTCGCAGGTTTCAGCACCTGCGACATACGATATTCCAACAGACGGCTGTATCCTTTCGTCGGATCTTTCAGCATCTCCTGCTTAGCCAGACCAATCGTACGCTCCGCAAGGCACTCAAAAATAATATAATCCAAATTTCCTTTTTCAATCAATATTACTGCCGCATCAACACGGTCGCCTGCAAAACCAGCGCCGCCGCCGATTCTAATTTTCTTCATTGTTTTTATCTCTCCTTTTCGCCATATAATTCAGCTTTTACCGCAATCCAATGATTAAATAATGACACCGAAAATTGTAAGAATAATCAATAAAATAATCGAAAGTCCCCAGACATATTTAATCGTATACTTCTGATGTTCACCTAAATCCAAATCACACATACCACACATCAGCAAAGTGGCCGGAGTCAACGGTGTAATTGCCCATCCAAGTGTCAACTGTCCACAAATTGCCGCATAACAGATTCCCGCACCGGAAAGTCCTAGGGCAGATGCACTTTGTGTAAGAACCGGAAGTACACCATAATAAAATGTATCTGCATCAAACAACAGTGAAAATGGTACTGCAAATATACCAATAATAAATGGTACAAATTTCGTCAATGCTGCCGGTATAATATTTACCAGTGTATTCGCCATAGCGGCAGCCATACCGGATTCAGTAAGAACACCCATCAGAACACCCGCACCATATAAGGCACTGACCACAAACACAACATTTGCGCCATGAATACGGATAATCGCCTGTTGTTCCTCCATCTTACGGTAGTTAATCAACCAACATACTGCTGTTCCCACAAGGAAAGAAGCTCCCGGAGATAAAATTCCAGAAATCATTGCGCCCACAACAAGCACAATCATAATAAGATTAATTACTACCAGTTTTGGTCTGGCGAGATTATTTTCTTCTGTAACTTCATTTTCTTCATGCTCGGTAATCACAGATGAGAAATCAAACCCTTCTTTTTTCAGTCTTTTCGTTTCAGAAAGACCAATCATCACAACTGGAATCAAACCAATGGCGATCGTAATGAGAATCGGCACCAGTATAGGTTTAAAAAACTGTGTTAAATCTGTCTCCATTACAACTGCTGCTCTTAATGTCGGACCACCCCAAGGTGACATATTCATAAGTCCGGACCCCATTGCCAGAATAGCAGCCAGATTACGCAGCTTCATATTCATCTTCTTATAAATCGGAATCATTGCACCGCACACGAGCAACACTGTCGTAGTTGCAGAACCATCCAGATGACCGACAATAGATAAAACATAAGTACCAATACAAACGTATAAAGGATTTCCTTTACAGCATTTAATAATGAACTTAACAATCGGATCAAATGCGCCAGCTGTCATCATGCTTCCGAAAAACAAAATTGCAAATACGAACATGACACCATTGGCTGCAACCTTATTGATTCCGGCGGTCAGATAAGCTGGTATATCCGCTGCTCCGCCTACCAGAATTGCCCCCACTAAAGGTATCACTGACAATGCTACCATCGTCGACAGTTTTTTGGTCATAATCGTTACAATAATTGCAACGACTACAAGAAAACCAACAATACTTAACCACATTTCCATATTGTCCCTCCTATTAAATAATTCTTTGATACCTTTATTAGAAGCAATTCCTATGCCAAAAATAAAGCCTTGATTTTTCTACGTTTTAGGGTATAATCATAAACAAATATGTCTCATTATTGATAATCATTGTCTTATTTATAATAATTGTCTCATTTTAGATACAGCATTTTTAGACATATATACTTATTGTATCCGTTTTTTCAAAAGGGGGAATGAAATCATGAACTTAAAAAAACTGGCTGAAAATTATCCGAAAGACTTTTTTAATTATGCTGAGAAAATATTAGACAGCTATTTTGGCAATATTTTTATCACGTACCGCAATGAGCAGATTCTATATGTCAATGAACGTATGGCCAATTCTGTCCATATGTCCAAGGATGAAATTACAAATATGTCTCTGGCTGAACTTAGAGCAAAAAAACTCTGGCTTCGATCCGTTTCTCAGGAAATGTATGACAGCCAAAAACACCCCTTTAATGCCTACAATGTTTCGAAGTATGGTGATGAGCTATTTACTCATATTGAACCTATTTTTGATGAGAGTGGCGAGCTGATTATGAGTGCTCAGTTTTCTATTCCCAGACAAATGCTCACCAGTTTTTCATCCTATATTGATACTGAAAAATCAAACTTAGACCAATACAAAGATATCGTGAAATATCTTGAAGTTCAAAATACTTTCTCAGATTCCATTATCTGTGAAAGTCAGGCATCAAAATTTGTTTTTGAAGATGCACGATATTTTGGCTCCATTGACGGAACCGTTCTTATTTGCGGCGAAACCGGTTCCGGTAAGGACGTCATCGCCAACTACATCTACAAAAACAGCAAACGTGCTGAACAACCTTTCATTCCAGTCAATTGCTCCGCCATCCCAAGTGAATTAATGGAATCTGAGTTCTTCGGCTACGAAAAAGGAGCTTTTACCGGCGCACGCTCCTCCGGAAAACCCGGCTTATTTGATATGGCCAATAACGGAACCCTTTTCCTTGATGAAATCGGCGAATTGCCTCTCCCGATGCAGGCAAAATTATTAAGAGTACTAGAAACTGGCGAATTTATGCGTATCGGCGGACTAAAACAGGTAAAAACCAACGTCCGGATTATTGCCGCAACTAATCGCGATTTGCGGCAGATGGTCAGTGAAAAAACATTCCGTGAAGACCTATATTACCGTCTTAATGTCATGCTGTTATTGATTCCCCCTCTTCGAAAACGTCAGGAAGATATTATTCCAATGGCGGAACGTTTTTTGAGAAAATATAACCAGAAATACAACCTTAAACGCATCTTGACCCCTGAGCTTTGCCAATGTCTGCTTGACTATCAATATCCTGGAAATGTCAGAGAATTAAAAAACCTGATTGAACGCTATGCGATTACAGGCCATCTGGATATTGTTTCATCCCCTGAAAGCTCAAATAATCCAACACCTTCAATGATAGCGGATGTACAGGACAATCATCTGCCATTTCATGAAGCCTGTGCTTTATTTGAAAAGCAATATATCCAGAAAACACTTGATGAATGCCGCGGTTCCGTTGCAAAAGCGGCGAATGTCCTTGGCATCCACCGCTCCTTATTATATAAGAAAATTGCAAAACTCGGCATTTCCCGCACCGACTGATGAAGCTGTAAATTGCCTTACAGCAAGTTATCCAAGCCTATAGATTATCAACGTAAATATTCCACCCAAAATCCCCGGAACATTCCGGGGATTTACAGTCACTATCCACATTTTATTTGACAAACTCTTTCATTTTTTCACAGTCTTCATTTTTGAATCAGTTTAATCTTCTATTTTTTAAGGCCTGCTTTCCCCGCAAATGTCAAATCATTGCTACGACACAAATGGTTGTTTATTTTTTCTCTTTATCTTTTAAAGAGAGTACTGCCTCTACCTGCGCAATCAATTGTTCCTTATCTGGCATATACGTTACATATTTTGATGCAAAAATATTATTGCTCAGACCGCCCAGTGCATATTGCATATCTACATTTCCTTTATCCGTACATAAAATTAATCCTATTGGCGGGTTATCATCTTCATCATTAACTTCTGCTGCATAGTAATTTAAATACATATTTAACTGTCCTACTGCTTCCGGCATTAATTTAATCGTTTTTAATTCAATCAAAACATATGATTTTAATATTTTGTTATAAAACACCATATCTACATAATAATGGACATTGCCAAATGTCACTCTTTGTTGTGTCCCAACAAACATAAAACCTTTTCCTAATTCTAATAAAAATTTTTCTATTTGTCTGACAAGTGCTTCCTCCAAATCAGATTCCATCATCGGCTTATTTTCTGGTATCCCTAAAAATTCAAATACGTAAGGATCTTTCACAATATCCTGTGGTTTTACAATTTCATTACCTTTTAACGACAATTCTAATACTTTCTGCTTATTTGCCTTCCCATCTGATAACAGAAGTCTTTCAAAAAGCGATGACGCAATTTGCCTTCTTAATTCTCTGACGCTCCATCTGGAATTTGCGCATTCAATTTCGTAAAAATGACGTTTAGCTTTATCAGAAATTGACAAAAGTTCACAATAATGCGACCAACTTAAGCGTTCAGACACTGTCTGAACGCTGCCATATTCTTTATAAAATGTAATCATATTCCAAATATTGGCACGTGAAAAACCTTTACCAAATTTTCTGGTAAGTTCTTTTGAGAGCATAGAAATTGTTTTGTTTTGATAATTCTCTTCATTTTCATGCAAATTAATATCTTCGACAAGCAGTTTCCCTATTTCCATATACGTTCTTAGGAGGGTATTATTCACTTCAACTGCAACATGTGTTCTTGCTTCCTGAAGTAATTTTTCTATTTTATTTATCATCTTATTATCTACTAATTTGTCCATACTTTCTCCTATAATATCAACTAAGTTCACTACACCTATTATATCCGTTTTCTTCTAAATATCTTCTAGCAGATTCATCACAAAACCTCCAGTTGTATTGCATCCATAATCTTCTTTCCACCCTTGACTTTTTCAGCATAATCCTCCATACTGAAAAAATCCATATCATTAATTATCCTTCGGTAACTGCCAATCACATCTTTATAATAATCAAAAGGTATTCTTCCTCTAAATCGTATTAAATCCACCAGCAATCGCTCACGACTATATATTGGAATCTTTACGCTCTGATACTCTATAAGGCATTTGCCAATATCATACAAATCATCATTAACAAAACTTTGCTTTACCCTTTTATCTTTTATCCTTGAATCTTCTCTTTTCGTTGTCAGACAATAATAGTCCGGTATAATATCAGTCAAGCCATAATAGTAATACGCACTGCTCCCTGCAAATATCGCTCTCGGATACTTTGCAGTCATCAGTTCAAGTTCAGAACATATCTTTTTATCTGAATATAACCCCTTTTCTTTTTGAAATAAAATACCTGCTTCTATTGCTTTCTTAATCCTGTAATCTGTTCCATACTTTTCAAGACACTGCCTATACGTCAATATCATTCTGTCACCCCCCTTCGTTTTAAGTAAAATTACACTCGTTCTTAATTTATGTGTATTTTTGCTTTAATTATACCATTTCATTTAATAAATTCAAGTAAAAATACACTTGTTTTTGTTTCATGTGAGTTTTTACTCAAATCAATAGAAAAGCAAGAACAAAAATGATTATCTCAACCATTGACGTTCTTGCCTTTATCACATTAAATATTATCTTTTTTACAACATCCCAGCTTTTTCCCACCGCCTGAATTCCGTCCGTGCCAAAGCCACACACAGCAGACAAGTAACTGTATCTGCCGCAGGTGCCGCCAGCAGTGCCCCGTCTAATCCAATCAATCTGGACATTACCAGTGCCAAAGGAATCAGTAACACGCCCTGTCGAATCAGCGGTACAAGTAATGATCTTGTCGGCTTCCCGATTCCCTGGAAAAAGGAAGCCGTTGTCATATGCACACCATAGAGGAAAAAGGCCATCATATAAAGTCGGAAGCAATGCTGCGTACAGTCAAAATACAGCTGATTATCCGCAACAAACAATCCTGCTATCTGTCTTGAAAATACCATATAAACCAGCCACCATACAGCTGAAATAACGACTGCAATGCCAGTGGCCAATCGATAAGTCTGGCGCACACGCTGATAATTCTTCGCTCCGAAGTTATAGCCGTTAATCGGCTGAATGGCGGAGGAAACACCCACAAACATGGAATGCGCAAGCTGATAAACTTTCATCATCATGCCATAAACAGAAAGCGCCATATCACTGCCGTAAATGCTGACTTCACCGTAAACACGCATGAGATTGTTCAGCACAATCTGTACCAGCGCCGTTAATCCCTGGGTCAGCAAACTCGGAAAACCAAGCTGCAGAATCATCTTCAGCACCGGCCAGGTCGGGCGCAATGCGCCCTTTTCAAGCTGTACAGACTGTAATCTGCGCAGATAGAGCAGACATAATATGCCTGCTGCCATTTCTCCAATCACCGTGGCAATACTAGCCCCCACGACCCCCATTTTCAACCCGAAAATAAATACAGGATCCAGAATAATATTGACCACTGCACCGGCCATCATACATTTCATAGTATATTGCGGTGACCCGTCCGCACGAATCATCGCCGTAAAAGCCGGACAAATGAGCTGAAACGGAATACCAATGGCAATCACCCGCATATAAGCCAGCGATTCCCCATAAGCCGTATTCGTTGTTCCGAACAGCGTAACAATATGCGGCGCAAATATACCGCAAATGAATGCCAACGCAATGCCGCTGGCAACAATCCAGGTCACTGCCTGCCCGAAAATCTTATTGGCATTTTCCTGCTCCCGACGCCCCAGACACAGACTGACATTAGCCGCACAACCATCTCCTAGAAGCAGTGAAACCGCGTTGACAAGAATTGACAGCGGAAAAGCGATATTGATGGCTGCCATTCCTGTGATGCCCACGCCCTGCCCCACAAAAATCTGGTCTACAATGTTATAGATGTAATTAACCATCAAAGTCAGGGTTGTCGGAACAGAATACCTGAACAACAACTTCGTAAGAGGTTCTGTTTCCAAAGGACTTCTGTTTGTCTGCATATTTACCATTCTCCATCCCCTCCTCAATCATAAAGAATATGTCAGCTTACGCTGACCAGAATCACGCGCCAAGTCTCGCGGTCGCTCGACTTGAACAAAACAAAAAGCACCCGGCAGCTATTACTTCCAAAAGAAATAATATTGATACCGGATGCTGATAGGATGACTTGGATCAAATGAGCAGAAAACGGCATCCGGCGCTCAGCCGGAAAGCCTCCTTCTCCCCTCCAGACTGACTGTTGGCTCCGGAATTACACCGAATTAGCCGAATGGCTCGCGGGCTGTCACCGCCAGTAGAGAACATGCTCATTTCCGAAGAAAACTTTACTTAACTTCAAAATAACATACTTTTCCTGGGCTGTCAACGGCTGATTGTAAAGTGAAAAATTTCGCACATTTCATCTTGACACCTGTTTTTAAAAGTGATATATTTATCACACAGGTAAGTGAGAAATATATCACTTCAAAGGAGGAATTTTGTTTATGAGAAAAGTATCATTACGGGAAATTGTTGCTGATAAGATTGTATTTGCCATCCTGATCGCTCTTTACTACTGGATGTGGGCAAGAAATGACTGGCATAACTACTATACATCAATTCAATACGCTGTCTTTACCTTTACCTTCTTCTATTTTATCTCCCGCGCATCCCGCCTTAGGAAATACAAACAGGAACGACCGGATGAAATGTCTGAGGCCAACCTAAAACGCTGCGATGCCCTGTGTCTTAAAATTGGTGCCGCTGCAATCATTGTTCTGAGTTTCGTCTGTGCTGTCGGCAGATTGTCAATAACAACAGACCTCATTGGCTATTGCCTGATGGGTATCCTGATTGCTCTTGCCATTATACGCACGATTCTCTTCTACATCATGGACACCAAAGGAGTATAGCATGGCACTTTTGACAAATTTAAAAACATATCGGGAAAAATATAACCTCAAACAGGCCGACCTCGCCGAACTAGTGGGCGTTCGCCGGGAAACCATTGTCAATCTTGAACGGGGCAAATACAATCCTTCGTTGAAACTAGCTATGGATATCGCCAGGGTTTTTCACACAACGGTTGAGGAATTATTTCAGTATACGGATGAATAATCCCTATATAAATCGTCACTTTTTCTTAAGGAATTCGTTCATTTATATCTCCTAATTATATGTTATACTACTCATGAAAATATTAGGATTTCGGAAATCTCACAGAAAAGAGGTCGGAAACATTGAAAAAATATTTATTATTTTTGGGTATCATCGGTCTTTTTGCCTTAACCGCATGCGGCAAGCAGGCCAAAATGTCAGATGTCACCATTAATTATGGCAGCTCTTCTATCTATTCCAAAGAAGATATGGATGCCGCCATCAAAGCCATTAAAACTGTATTCAAGGATTTTGAAGGCTGTGAACTGCACAGTATTTCCTACAGTTCAGATGACCAATGTAATACTGCCGATCATATTGCCTGGATGAACGAACTGGAAGCTGCCAATGATAACAAGGAAACCTTCGACCAGTGCATTATGTTTACAAGCGATTTTCATTCTCCGAAAGATGGCGGCGGTGCATGGAATCCTGATGAAGAATATACCGGCTGGCAATGGTGGCTGGCTCGCTCTGATGGCGGTAAATGGAAATTGATGACATGGGGCTATTAATGCCTTTATAAAAATATTTTTTTGACATTTCTATAAAAGCATACTAATATGATTATAGAAAAAGAGTGCTACCGATAGACGGTTAGCCCAATATAAGCATTACAAAAATGACCGCTTAGTTTGCTGGACTGGGGCGGTCATTTTTATAATCAATTTTTAGTTTTATACGCAATATGTGAATTTTTTATTTTTTAAGTATCTTCCGAATATCCGCCAGTCTTTCCAACGCCGCATTCAATGTATCGTCCTTCTTTGCAAAATGGAATCGGATGTACTGGTTCACGTCTTCTCTGAAGAAGCTGGAACCCGGAACAGCGCCGACGCCGACTTTCTCTGCCAGATCCACACAGAATTCATAGTCATCTTTATAACCGAACTCGCTGATATCTACCATGACATAATAAGCCCCCTGAGGCTCTGTGAAGGTCAAACCGATGTTTTTTAACCCGTCTACAAAGAGGTTTTTCATATGGGTGTAATGGTTCTGCAGTTCGATATAATAATCATCACCGAAGTTCAGTCCCGGCACAACCGCCTCCATCAGCGGTGCTGCAGCGCCTACAGTCAGGAAGTCGTGCACTTTCTTGACTCTGTCAATGACTTCAGGCGGTGCAATGACATAACCCAGACGCCATCCTGTAATGGAATAAGTCTTTGAAAGGGAGTTGCAGATAATTGTACGCTCACGCATTCCAGGCAGCGTGGCCATATAAATATGTTTATTCGGCTTATACAAAATATGCTCATACACTTCATCAGTAATAACATACAGATCGTATTTAATGGCCAGATCAGCGATGATCTTCAGTTCTTCCAGTGTAAAGACTTTGCCACATGGGTTGGACGGGTTGCAGAGAATCAGGGCTTTCACCCCATCCTGCTTCATGGCATCTTCCAGTACATTGGCATCAAAGTTAAATTCCGGCGGATTTAACGGCACATAAATCGGCTGTGCGCCGGACAGAATCGCATCTGCACCGTAATTCTCATAAAATGGGGAAAAGACAACGACTTTGTCTCCCGGATTGCAGACGGTGAGCATGGAAGCCATCATCGCTTCCGTACTGCCGCATGTGACAACAATCTCTTTATTCGGATCTACTTTCATACCCGAGAAATGTTCATGTTTTCTCGCAAGGGCTTCTCTGAAGTTCTGTGCGCCCCATGTCAGGGCATACTGATGCGGTCCGTGCGGTGCGATTTCACGCAGTCTGTCTGTGATTTCCTTCGGCGGGTCAAAATCCGGAAATCCCTGAGATAAATTCACAGCACCATATTGATTTGAGACTCTTGTCATTCTTCTGATTACCGAATCTGTAAATCCGGCAGTTTTATCACTTAACGGTTTCATATATTCTATACTCCTTTAGACATTGTAGGAAATGCCTGCATTTAAAATATTTTTCTCATCAAAAGCTGCTTTCACACGCTTCATCAATGCAATGTTTTCCGGCTTTGATGCTTTCAGCAGATATTTCTGCTTGCTCAGTCCGATGCCGTGCTCGCCGCTGGCCAAACCACCCAGTGCATAAGCTTTATCATAAAGAACAGTCAGATTAGCGTCAAGCTCTTTTTCCCAGGTTTTATCGTCTCTATCACCTCTGATAACACACAAATGCACATTGCCGTCTCCGGCGTGTCCGAAACTGATCATGCGCATACCACATTCTTTTTCAAAAGCGTTGACAAAATTGACAAAGGCATCAATCTGGTTAATCGGCACAACGATATCCAGCGGCTCCTGCTCTGAAACAGCCTCCACACCTTTCACCAGCATACCGCGAATCTTCCATACTCTGGCTGCCTCCTCCTTATCCTCCAGCGGAAGAACAGAAAGGGCACCGCTTTCTTTTGCCACTTTACGAAGTCCTTCGAGGTGGTCATTGATTTCATTTCTGCTGCCGTCAAGGGTTGTCAGCACATAGGCGCTGGCCTCCGGTTCAGGGAATGACATTTTCAGATAATCTTCCCCCAGCTGAATCACTTTACGCTCAATAAATTCCATGGCTGTCGGATTCAAATTAGCCTGAATAATTTGTCTGACACTCTCAATACCTGCTTTCAGACTGTCGAAGCTGAGAAGGACACTGAGACTGTCTTCCGGCTTCGGAATCAGCTTCAGTATACATTTGGTGATCACCGCCAGTGTTCCTTCGGAACCGATAACAATCTCTTTCAGATCAAGGCCGGAGGTATCTTTACGGTTCTTGCTGCCCGCCATGACAACGGTGCCATCTGCCAGAACCAGTTCCAACCCCATGACATAATCTCGCGTTACACCGTATTTCACAGCACGCATGCCGCCTGCATTGGTGCTGATATTTCCGCCGATGGTGGCTTTCTTTTCGCCCGGATCCGGTGGATAGAATAAACCTTTGCTTTCAACATAGGCCTGAAAATCTTCCAGTACAACCCCCGGCTCAACAGTGGCCGTGAAGGTTTCCTCATCCAGCTCAAGGACATGATTCATCAAAGACACATCCAGCACAATCCCGTAACCTGACGGTACAGTAGAGCCAACAAGATTCGTACCTGCACCTCTCGGTGTCACCGGCAGGTTATTTTTCCAGGCATAACGCATAACCCCGCTGATTTCCTCTGTGGATACCGGAAAAACAACCGCTTCGGCTGTTCCTTTTTTACGTCCCAGATTGTCAGAAAGATACTGCGGATCAATCTGGCCTGTAATGATTCTGTTTTCATCTTTTATAATTGATAAAAGTGCTTCCTTCATGGCTTCTTTTACTCTCCTATTCTCTGTCGCAGCGATTCAGTTTTCTCACAACACGATAAAACACACTTTGAAGTTTTTACTCATTATCATTATGTTCAAGGTGATTATAATGCAAAATCCATCAACAATCGACTTTGCTGATGGGATTTTGCATCTCTAAATCATTTTCTCATGCCTTCAGCCACAATGGTCTAAAGCCAAACTGAATCGTTATATTTATTTTGTATATCGATTATTTCTGTACTTCCCATGCAGGAACAAAGTAGCCGTTGAATTCATCCTGGAATATCTGCTTTGTTGTTTCTGACTGGAATAATTCTACAATTCTCTTGTAAACGGCATCGTCTGCGTCACTGCTGCGAACAGCCATCAGGCAGAAATAGCTGTCGTCATCGTAATCTTTTTCTTCAAAAATAGCTGTGCTCGGATCAATACCATAATCCAATGCATAGTTACCATTGACAACGGCTGCTGTGACATCCGGCAATACAGATGGGATATCTGCTGCGCCCATTTCCTTGATTTCAATTTTTACATTATATGTATCGATATCCGCAACCGTCGGATTAGCACCTGCTTCTGCTTTCAGTGTGATCAGCCCTGCGGATGCCAGTACTTTCAGTGCACGGCCGCCGTTGGATGCATCATCCGGAATAGCAATAACGTCACCGTCTTTGATTTCATCTACGGATTTTACCTTGTCAGAATAAAGATTCATGGCAATGATAAATGTATCTGCAATTGGTGTAATATCATAACCGTTCTTTTCCACATCATTGTTGAAATATGCGTGATGCTGGAAAGCATTGATGTCGATTTCACCGGCATTTAAAGCTTCGTTTGGCAGGGAGTAATCAGAAAACTGAACATATTCCAAATCAATGCCCTCTTTTGCCAGTTCTTCTTTGATTGGATTCCAGATATCTTCATAGATAACGCCAGTTAATCCCAGTTTAACCACTCGTGTCTCACCTGAAACTGCTGTTTCGCTTCCTGCTGCCTCTGAACCTGCTGTTTCGGATGCTTTTGTTGTCTCAGCAGCCGTATCTGTGCTGCCTGTTGTTTCCTTTGCTGTGGTGTTTCCGCAGCCTGTTAATGCGCCAAGTGCCAGTACGGCTGTTACTGCAAGTGCAATAATACCTTTCTTTTTCATGTCATTTTCCTCCTAATGCATTGTTGTAAAAATTTAATGTGTATTTTTTTTCGCTATATAATTGCCGATGAGCTGTACCACCGTAACAATGATAACCAGCACAACCACTGTTGTATAAGTGATATCCGGCATGTTTCTCTGATGACCATACATAATGGCAAAGTTGCCCAGACCGCCTGCGCCGATAGCTCCGGCCATGGCTGTCAGACCGATCAGACTGATGATCGTAATCGTTGTACCGCGGGCAATGCCTGCAATACTCTCTTTCAGATACACTCTGAAAATAATATCTTTATTGTCCAGTCCCATGGACTGGGCGGCTTCAATCAAACCCGGATCCACATCCGCCAACGCTGATTCAATCTGTCTTGTAAAAAACGGTGCGCATCCAAATACCAGAGGCACAATGGCACCTTTGACACCGATGGCCGTTCCCATGATCAGACGGCTAAGGGGTACCAGACAAGCCAGCAGGATAATAAAGGGGACAGATCTGAAAAGGTTGACCACCTTATCGGTAATCTGATAAACCAGCGGGTGTTCCAGAATATTTCCCGGCTTCGTTACCGTAATCAGAACTCCCAGAAATAAACCAACCACAAATGATATAGCTCCTGACCAGCCCACCATGATAAAGGTTTCCTGAATGCTCTTGATAAAAACATCCGGCCTGTCCATGACATTCGGCAGCCATTGATTAAGCAGTTCGACCATCCAGAATCACCTCCACTCCTACATTCTTGTCCTTCAGGTATTGAATTGCCTGATTGATATTGTCCGATGTTCCCTGGGCAATAACCACCAGACCGCCGATTGGATTTTCACCAATCAATTCGATACTTCCGAAAATAATATTTAAATCCAGATCAAATTTTCTTGATAACTGTGAAACAAGGGCTTCCGACACATTTCGCTCCAGATATCTGAAACGCAAAATAGCCTCTCCCGGTTTTAACTCCACCACAGGGCTCTTGGTCTCCACCAATTCATAAATCCGGGACATATTGGATGTGTTCTCAACGAACTCTCTTGTAATCTGCTCCTTTGGATTGGCAAAAATATCAAATACTGTTCCTGTCTCAACAACACAACCATCTTTCATAACCGCTACCCGATCACAAATGTCTTTAATAACCTGCATCTCATGGGTAATCACCACAATGGTGATGCCCAGCTCTCTGTTGACTTTCTTCAAAAGGTCAAGAATCGCTCTTGTTGTTCTCGGATCCAGCGCACTGGTGGACTCATCGCTGAGAATAATCTCCGGATCATTAGCCAGAGCTCTGGCAATAGCCACACGCTGCTTCTGTCCGCCGGATAACTGTGACGGATACGCTGAAGCCTTCTCCTCCAGTTCTACCAGTTTCAGCAAATCACGGACTTTCTTATCCTTTTGTTCCTTTGTCAGATTGCTGCCCTTTAACGGAAATGACACATTATCATAAACCGTTCTGGAAGCAAAGAGATTAAACTGCTGGAAAATCATACCGATTTTCTTGCGGTGCTGTCTCAGTTCCGCCGGTGACATGGCAGTCAGTTCCTCGTCACTGATAAAGACTTTTCCTGAAGTCGGCCGCTCCAGCAAATTAATACATCGAACTAATGTGGATTTGCCGGCACCGGAGAAACCGATGATGCCGAATATCTCGCCTTTCTCAATCTCAAGACTCACATCATTCACTGCTGCAAACTCCCGCCCATCATTATGGAAAACGCGGGAAACATGTTCAAATCTGATCAACTGACTCACTTCTTTTCTATACTGAAATTTTATTCGTTTCTAAAGAACTATGAGAATTCATATTCTCCCGTTACCTTAGCAATTTAGTAGGAATTATATGGTATATTTTTCTAATTGTCAATACGCATTTATAAATTCCCAGCGTTTCACTATGCTTTTGTTTATTTTATATACATTTTTTCAGATTTTGCCGAATAATTAAGCATTATTCCGATAAATGTTTGGAAACATCTGGAAATTATATTGCCATTTCTACTCTAAACATGTGTAATATTATATATAATCATTATGCATTTCGCACAATAATACATCATTTCTTTATTGTGATAATGTGTCAACCGATTATCTTAAGGGGGTTTTTTTATGGAACTGAAAAAGCTGATCTGCACTGTCAACGAAGATGGTATCGCTGTGATCACAATGAACTACATGAAGAATCTGAACGCCATCGATGAGCAGATGGCTGATGAACTGATGTATATAGTGGATGCTGCTGAGAAGGACTCGAATGTAAAAGTTGTTGTATTAAAAGGTACAGACCGTGCATTTTCCGCCGGCGGTGATATCGGTTATTTCTATGGACTGATTCAGGCAGGCGGCGAAGTGAATATGGATGGCCTGATCAGCAAAGTCGGTGTGGTTGCAGATGGCCTGAAACGCATGAGCAAGATGGTCATCACTTCTGTTTGCGGTGCAACAGCCGGTACCGGTGTCAGCCTCGCTCTCGGCGGTGATTTTGTCATTGCCGAAGTAGAAGAAATCGTAGAAGTCGGTGAACTCGGACCTGAAGAGATTCACGTACCTGCACCTATTGTTGATATGGTCTATGTGCGCACAGGCGAGAAACGCCCACTGTGTCCAATGTGGCAGCGTGCAAAGGCTAAGGCAGAAGCCAAAGCAAGAGAAAAAGCAGAAGGAGGGAATAAGTAATGGCAGAATTAACCGGACGCGCACTCATTGCATCCCGCTGCGCGAAATTCTTTAAAAATGGTGATTTTGTAAATCTTGGTATCGATGTTCCTCTGATGTGTGGGAACTATCTTCCTGAAGGCGTAGAGCTCTGGCTTGAAGCCGAGATCGGAACGGTCGGAAGTGGTCCTTCTCCAAGCTGGGACGACGTTGACATCGACTGTATCGATGCCGGTGGTCAGCCTGCTTCCATCATTCCTGGGGGAAGCGTTTATGATAACGAAACTTCCTTTATGTTCATCCGCGGCGGTCACATTGACGCAGCTGTTCTTGGTACATTGCAGGTCGATCAGGAAGGCAGCATTGCCAACTGGACGATTCCTGGCAAACTTGTTCCTGGTATGGGCGGCGCCATGGATCTCTGTGCCGGTGTCAAGAAGATTATCGTTGCAACTGATCACTGCGAGAAGAACGGTCAGTCCAAGATTCTTAAGAAATGTACACTGCCTCTGACAGGCTATCAGTGCGTCACAGATATCGTTACTGAAAGATGTTATTTTGAAGTCACACCGGAAGGTCTCGTTCTCCGCGAAGTTGCGCCGGGATATACAGTCGAAGATATTCTGGCATGTACAGATGCTGACGTCATCGTTCCTGATGAAGTTGGTGTGATGCAATAAATTTATAGTCGTTTAAAAAGGTATTGACCGACATTCATACCCCCCGCTGCCCACCGGACAGCGGGGACATTGTATTTAGAAAATGTCAGCCAATACCTTTTTCAATTCTTTGGCAAAAATCTGATGCCCCTTTGCCGTCATATGTACCCCGTCAGCCCCCAGTTCGACAGGCCAGACAGATGCATTAACAAAATGAAGATGAAGTTTCTCTGCAATATCCGCATAATAATCCCCAAGCTCACGACAAGCCTCATCCAAACCATTGGATGACGGCGCCATCTCACCAAGAGCCGTAGACGGCGGCGCAATTAAAAGCACCTGTTCCGGTCTGCAGACCATTGGCTGTACCTGAAGAAATTCTGTCAGGAACTGTTCCATCCGCACGGCCACCTTGGCACTACCGGAGCGAACCATGGTCAGCAGATCATTGGTTCCCAACATCACCGTCAGCAGATCAAAATCGCCCTCCCGGCGCAGAATCTCCGCCAATTCATTCAGTTCCCATTGATCCGACGGAATCTCCCGTCCGTTCTCCCCCAGATTCACAACGTCATATAAACCAGAATTCTGAAGGATGCCAGTCCATCGGATATCTGCGTGATGTCGTCCGCCGGCAAAACCGCAGGCACCATAAGTATTGGAGTCACCGTAACATATGATTTTATAAGCCATCCTGCTTCCTCCTATTCCTTTTGGTCATTATAAGTATCAAGGAAATGATGAACCTGTCCGTTCTGCTTATAGGCAATAATCGTGCTGAGATTGACATTTTCCACACTCTTGAAAATATTGCCCTCTACAAAAGGGTTCACTTTCTTCAGTTCACTGATTAACTGCTTAATCTCCATGCGCTTGGAGGCCGATGTGCCGTCCGGACGACAGGAACTGCAGGTGTCTGTAAAGCGACAGGCGCACTGGATAAAATGCAGACCGTTTAAATCACGCCACTGCTTAATATCCTCCTCACGAATCAAATACATCGGACGAATCAGTTCCATACCCTCAAAATTACTGCTGTGCAGCTTCGGCATCATGGTCTGTACCTGAGCACCATAAAGCATCCCCATCAAAATGGTCTCAATGACATCGTCATAATGATGCCCCAATGCAATCTTATTGCACCCAAGTTCTTTTGCCTTATTATACAGATGGCCGCGGCGCATTCTTGCACACAGATAGCATGGGGACTTTTGGATATCATATACTGCTTCAAAAATCTGGGATTCAAAAACTGTAATCGGCACACCCATAATCCGGGCATTATTCTCTATTAACTTTCGATTAACTTCACTGTATCCCGGGTCCATCACAAGGAACACCAGCTCAAATGGAAATTTGTTGTGGCGTTTCAATTCCTGGAATAATTTCGCCATCAGCATGGAATCCTTGCCGCCTGAAATACAGACCGCGATCTTGTCCCCCGGCTGTATCAGATCATAGGTATTGATTGCCTTGGCAAACTTGCTGAACAGTGCTTTGTGAAAACGGCCTTTACGGAGACTCTTCTCAATCTCCTCCTGCTTGTCATCACCGCCAAAACTTGCCATCAGCCATGCACTGTAACCGCCCGACAGACTCACGGCATCATAATCCAGTTCGCGCAGTTTCGGCACCAGCCTCGCACTGTTCATGCCTTTCATGCAATATAATATATATTTCTTATCCTTTGCCAACTTTCCGGCTTCAGCCTGCTCAACAATATCCGGCATACTGACTGCGCCCGGAATGGCCCCATAGCCAAAAGAAATGGCATCCCTGACATCCACCAGCAGATAAGTCCCCACCGCCAGATCAGAAAGCCCTTTAATCGTTATCTCTGCTACTTCGCTCATTCTTTATCTCTCCATATCATTTTCTTTTATACCGTTTTGTATCTATTGTACCAGTCCCCGGGCATAAAAAAAAGCCCTTTCTTCTGTAAATGAACTGAGACAATCTCCCCCATCGTCAGATGTATCTATTTGCTTTTTTCTCATTAACTTGCTATGATAAGTAAAGTATATTTGGAAGGAAATAGAGAAATGAAGAAATATATAAAATACGCTTTTTCCAGGACCCTTCCCGTCCTATTCGGCTATATTTTTCTCGGTATCGCTTTCGGTATTGTGCTTCAGCAGGCCGGTTTTAATTTTATATGGGCTTTTTGCATCAGTCTTTTTCTTTATGCCGGCTCCATGCAGTTTGTCCTTGTGCCGCTGCTGGCTTCAGCCGCTTCGCCCCTAACCGTCGCCGTCACGACACTTTTCGTCAACAGCCGCCACGTTTTTTACGGTCTGTCGTTTATTGAATCCTTCAAAAAAATGAAGACGCAGCTCTACATGATTTTTTCTCTGTCGGATGAAACTTATTCCGTCCTCTGCAGCTGCAAAAACGAAGATCCGGAGGAAAAGAACCGACCAGCCTGGTTTCTTATCAACCTGTTTGACCAAAGCTACTGGATCATCGGTTCTGTCATCGGCGCTCTGCTTGGTCAGGTACTGCCATTTGACTTTACCGGTATTGATTTTTCCATGACCGCACTATTTGTTGTCATTCTGTTGGACCAGGTGCTGGCCCATCCTAAAGCCGCCGGCCGCTGCGCCGTTACAGGGCTTCTGGCAGGCGTTATCTGTCTGTTCATTTTCGGCTCAGGCAATTTCCTGCTGCCGGCACTGATCATCACCGTTTTATTTGTCACAGCCTTTGCACAGGCCGAAAGAAGAAAGGAGCTGCCGTAATGAATACAGGACATTCCATTTTGCTGATTGCCATCGCATCCGGTATCACCTTTCTGATCCGCGCATTTCCGTTTCTGGTATTTAAAAAGCGGCAGATGCCGGCTTTCCTTAAAGAAATCGCCGACAAACTGCCGCCTGCTATTATTGCTGTTCTGGTTATCTACTGCCTGAAGGGTCCACTGACTGTCCTCGGCACCGAAACCATTGCCGCCGTCATCGCCATTGCAGGTGTTGTCATCCTCCATCTCTGGAAACGCAATACGCTGTTAAGCGTGGCCGCCGGAACTGTTCTGTATATGATTTTTATTCGATGCCTTCCATAATGCGTCTTGCCACAAATACGCCGCTGGCTGATGCATGGGACAGTGAGTGTGTCACACCGCTGCCATCGCCAATGATATACAGCCCTTTATGCCGTGTCTCAAGATTCTCATCAATAGAGACTTCCATATTGTAGAACTTAACTTCCACGCCATAAAGCAGCGTATCTGCATTAGCTGTACCCGGAGCGATCTTGTCCAGTGCATAGATCATCTCAATGATACCATCAAGGATTCGCTTCGGAAGGACAAGGCTCAAATCTCCCGGTGTAGCCGACAATGTCGGTACCACAAGACTCTCTCTGATACGTTTTTCTGTACTTCTTCTTCCCCGAATCAAATCACCGAAACGCTGTACGATCACACCGCCGCCCAACATATTGGAGAGGCGGGCAATACTTTCACCGTAACCATTGCTGTCTTTAAATGGCTCTGAGAAATGTTTGGCCACAAGAAGCGCAAAATTCGTATTCTCTGTTTGAAGTTCCGGATTTTCATAGCTGTGACCATTCACTGTGACAATACCGTTGGTATTTTCCGCTACAACTGCGCCCTTCGGGTTCATACAGAAGGTACGTACCAGGTCTTCGAATTTCTCTGTTCTGTATACAATCTTACTCTCATAGAGTTCATCCGTCAAATCCGAAAATACAACGGCAGGCAATTCAACACGGACACCAATATCCACACGATTGGATTTCGTTGGAATATCCATCTCCTGACAAACGGTCTCCATCCACTTACTGCCGCTTCGTCCAACGGAAATAATGCACTGTTTGCAAAAATAGCTCTCATCCGAAGTATGAACGCCATAGCCCTCGCCTTCTTTTGTTACATGCTCCACAGCACAGTTGAAAAAGAAATCCACTCTGTCTTTCAGCTCCGCAAAAAGCTGCTCCAACACAATATAATTCACATCCGTGCCAAGGTGTCTGACCGAAGCATCCAGCAGATGCAGGTTATTCTGGATGCAAATCTTCTTAAACTTTGTATCGCCGGTTGAGTACATCCGGGTGCCTTCGCCGCCATGGCTCATATTGATATCATCTACATACCTCATCAGTTCCATGGCTTTCTTCTTGCCAATGTATTCATGCAGTGTTCCGCCGAATTCATTGGTAATGTTGTATTTACCATCGGAAAATGCACCGGCTCCGCCAAAACCGCTCATAATGGCACAGGAAGGACATCCTACACAGTTCTTGACAGTATCCCCATTAATCGGACATTTTCTCTTCTCAAGTTCTCTGCCCTTCTCAAAAACGGCAATCTTCAATTCCGGTTTCTTCATGGCCAGTTCCCAGGCTGAATAAATACCGCCAGGACCTGCGCCGATAATAATCACATCATATTGTTTCATTCTTATAAATCCCCTTTTCCCATGACGCATTCAGCCATTCAATTACTTGCGCTTTTCCCTCTTCACTAAAAGGAAAAAGCTGTGTTGTCTTAAGGGCATCCTGTGTCTTTTCATAAGCAAAGGGCTCTGGCCAGATTACTGCCAAAAGCCCTTCCTCCTTCAGGATATTGCCCTCTTCGTCTTTTGCTTCTTTTTGTTTGATGATACGGTATCGCATTCCCTGATAACTTCCCGTAAAAGGGTTGCCATAGTTATAAAAATTCAGGGATAGAATATCATCAGATGTAATCATCTGCCCACCATCCTTTTGATTCTCTGACAAAGTATCTCACTTCCAAAATGTATGGCATTTCGGAAGTGAGTTTTGAACAGTTATTTAACAAGGCTCCAACGCTGAGCTTTACCCATATTATAATTCCAAATTTCGATATTCTTGCCATTCGCCGGAATACCACTGTACATATCCAGGCAGCTTGTTGAGGAGCATTTCGGAACCAGATAATAGCTTCCTGTGCCATCCGGAAGTACCTGCCACTGCGTTGCTGATGAAGACAATTCTACATTAGAACCGGATGCCGATCCCTGTCCTTTTACAGAAAGATACAGACCAGAACCTTCGTTCTTAATTGTGTAGTAACCATTGCTCTGATAGGTGAACTTAAATCGCCTGAAAGCAACATTTCTATTTGCCCACAAAAGAAGATTCGTCCCCGACGTTTTTCCGTCACGATCAACCGAAATGGCATAATTCTTATTCTGAGCCAGAACCAGTCGATAGGTACCATTAGAAACAGTTCTGCCATTGCTCTTCACCATAAAAATCCGGTTAATCAATGTATAGGTGCCAGTGGTTGTCTTTACGGTTACCTTATAACGATAGGCACCTGCCGGCAATGAGCCGAACTTAATGCTTGTATCAAGATTCTTCAGATTATAGCCCTTTGCATTTGTCTGCGCTGTCTTTCCAATCTTCATTCTGCCATTCGTATCGTAAGCACCAACTGTCACAGATGTGATCTTCTCGCTTGATGAAACTGTGCCCCGAATGCTGAATGACGATCCCTGCTGCATATTGCCCGGTATAGTCTGACCGCTGATGGACGGCTTAGCTGATGAACTGATCAGATACCAGCGCTGTGATCCTCGCATATTGTAATTCCAAAGGTCTATATTCTTGCCATTATCAGGTATACCTGTATACAGATCCAAACAGCTTGTGTACGAACAGTTCGGAACAATATAATAACCGCCTGCACCATCAGGCAGCACCTGCCATAAGGTTGCTGATGAAGATTGTTCTACATTGGTTCCCGATGAACCTCTCTGCCCTGCTGCTGAGAGATATAACCCAGAGCCCATATTCTTAATCTTATAATAACCATTTCCCTGATAAGTAAACTGGAACTGGCGATATGGAATTTCCGCACGATTCCAGAGCAAAATATTTGTGCCTGATGTATTTCTGTTGTTATCAACAGAAAGTACCTTATTCTGGTTCTTTGCTGATGCAATCAGATAAGTACCATCCTGAATCGTCGGGGAGTTACTGCATACAGAGAAAACCTTATCCAGCATCTGATGCTCTCCCTCTGAATCCTGCACAATTACTTTATAATGGTACATACCACCAGAAAGGCCGCTGATCTTCACTGATGCGTCTAATGCTGAAAGATCGTATGTATAAGTTCCCGGATAAGCAGTTCCGCCTGTTACCTGATGATTATTTCTATCATAAACACCGACTGTAACCGCATCCAACTTCAATCCAGAGGAAACTCTTCCCTCAACAGAAAATCCCTCTCCGGCTTCCATGCACTGAGGAGCTGTATAGTTGTCTAAAGTCACTTCATAGTTGTCAGCATCTTCATACCAGAAATCGCCATCTACGGATCCAGGAATGCCATCTACAGTCGTCTGTGAACTATACTGCCAGAAGTCATAATCCCCCGTATATCCGGTCTGATATGTATAATGTGCCAGCCAAATCGGATACTTCTCGCTGATAGCAGATGCATTCAGATTATTCTCCAGCATCCCTTTGTTCGCATAGACCATCGGTATATAGCCTTTCTGACTTGCATAATCACAGAACGCAAGACACACATTCGTAGCTGCCTGACGGGATAAATTCGCATTGTAAAGTCGTCCTGTTAAAGCGCCATAGCTTTCAGCATATTCATAATCCAAAACCATCGGCAGATCGATCTGATGCCCCTGCAGCCATCCGATCACCCAGTCCACTTCCTGCCTTGCCTCATCCGGTGTAATGGCCTGGGAATAAATGTACACACCAACTCTGATGCCCTGGGCTTGTGCTCCCTCAATATTCTTAATCAAGTACGGATCCTTGCCCGGATTGCCGGCACTTCCCCATCCTCTGTATCCGGCACGGATAATAGCAAATTCAACCCCATCGTCCTTTGCCTTCGCCCAGTCAATATCTTCCTGATAACTGGATACATCCACACCATATCTTACAACACAGTCTGAGAATCTGGAATTATGTATATACTCATCCGGTACTGCACTCATTGTTGCAACACCATACTGTTTCTTCATTTCCTTCCAATACTGCGGATCATCTGCATACTGCGGGTCTACTTCCGGTTCATCCTCCGTCTCATCCATAATCTCTGTCTCAGATGCCTTTGATGTATCTGACGTCGCTTTTGTATCGGAAGCCTTCTCTGTTGATACAACAGAAGCACTTTCTGTCTCAACAACTGTTTCTGTCTCCGTTTCTGCGGCATTCTCCGTACTGTCAGCGACATCTACCACAACAGCCTGCTGTCCGCTCAGATTGTCCGCTGTTCCCGCATCTGCAAAAGCTGATAATGTCGACGGCATCATCAACGCTATGACACATATTGCAGATATAAACTTTTTCATTTTCCTCTACTCCTTTGTTGTCTCTATATCTGTCATTATCATTTCCTATTCTAGCTTACCAGTTGCTCCATCTAAATGCAACCTCTTTTCACAGATATATGGCTATTTTTTTCACAGATATATGGCTATTTTTCATAATTCTTCATGATTTTAATCGTTGCTATTTACTATGCAAAATGTTATAATCATACTAACGCTTAAATCTACGGTACCTGTCTGCGATACGGCAGATGCTGTCGGCTGTGTGCAGAATATCACGGGAACCAGGAATGCTTTTATTCCTACCACTTACATACAACATTCCATTGATTCTCTGTACATTCTGCCGGACGGATATAATGAATGATCATAGGCCGGTTTATGGCAGGCTCCGCAGATTTCCGTGTTTTACAAACAATCTGAAAATGACCCGTATACCGTGATTTCCACAGCATACGGGTCACTTTTATTTACGCAAGCAATGAGCCAAAGCCCATGCTTGCATGAGGCCTTGGCGACTGTCGCGATAATCATAAGAAACTCACGAAGCGTGTTTCTTATGATTTCAAGACTCGCTCGCATATCCTAATACGGAATTCGTTTCTGCTTACAGACATCCTTTCTGTATTCAGGTCAGATTTTCATGCATCAGATAGATCATTCCGCCGATCAGTCCGCCAAAGACACCTGCATAGGCTGTGATCAGAAGGATATTCATCTGATATAATGCCTTTGGTATCTCCAGGATATCGCATCCAATCTGACAAATCAGCCATGTCAGATCACACCAGAGCAGTGTATGCACCAGCAGGAACAAGCTGACAGGACGCACATGTTTTCTCAGTGCCAGAATATTCAGTTTATACCACATACGCTTCATCATCATTCTCTCCCGCCTTTCTTTTATCTCTCCTGCAATCTCATTGCACGGCTTAATTATCTGCCTCATCTACATGCTTACCTGTAATAGAATAAATCACCCATTCAGCAATATTGGTGGCATGATCACCGATACGTTCAAAGTATTTAGCCACCATCAACAGATCCGCCGCCTCAAAACTCTTTACATGATTATCCTGGATACGCTTAACCAGTGCCATTTTAATCTGATCAAAGAGATCATCTACCACATCATCATTATCAATAACATTGTGGGCTACATCCAGGTCTTTTGTTACATATGCCTCTGTACCGCGGACAACCATCATCATCGTCTCATTGGCCATTTTCTGAATCAATGATATTTCATCAATATCAGATACATCTCCCAGTTGCAGCGATAACTCCGCAATATCCGAGGCCTGATCACCGATTCGCTCCATATCTGTGATCATCTTCAATGCTGAAGAAATCTGTCTCAAATCTCTTGCCACCGGCTGCTGCTGGAGCAGGAGTTTCATACACAGTGCCTCAATGTCGCGTTCCATGTGATCAATATCCATATCATAATCAATGGTCTGCTTTGCTTTATCCGTATCGTGACCAATCAGGGCATAAACACCCATTTCGATGGCTCTCTCAATCATATTACCCATCTCAATAATTTCGTCATTAAGCTGCTTTAACTGTAAATCGAAACGATTGCGCATTAGCCAAACCTCCCTGTGATATAATCTTCTGTTCTCTTATCTCTCGGCATAGAGAAGAGCTCTTCTGTTTTGCCATCTTCAATCACTTCACCCAGCAGGAAAAAGACGGTTCTGTCTGAAACACGGGTCGCCTGCTGCATATTATGAGTGACCATGATGATGGTATAATCTTTTTTCAATTCCAAAACCAGATCTTCAATCTTGGAAGTTGAGATTGGGTCCAAAGCAGACGTCGGCTCATCCATCAGAATGACATCCGGCTGCACAGCCAGTGCTCTTGCAATGCAAAGTCTCTGCTGCTGTCCACCGGAAAGTCCCAGAGCACTCTTATTTAATCTGTCCTTTAATTCATCCCAAATAGCGGCTCCTCTCAGTGAGCGTTCTACAATTTCGTCCAACTGGGATTTTTTATGGATACCATGGGTTCTCGGTCCATAAGTAATATTGTCATAAACACTCATCGGAAAAGGATTCGGTTTCTGGAAAACCATACCTACTTTTTTTCTCAGCACATTGACGTCCATATTCGATCCGTAAATGTCCTCACCGTCCAACGTCACTTTACCGGTAATCTTGCATCCCTCCACCAGATCATTCATACGATTCAGTGATTTTAAAAATGTTGATTTACCGCAGCCGGACGGTCCGATAAATGCGGTGATCTCGTTGGCCGGAAGCTTCAGGTTGATATCCTTGAGCGCCTTGAAATCACCATAATATAAATCAAGATGTTCTACATTAAATTTATCCATATCTATTCCTTTCTCTTTCTTCTAGGCCTTCGTAAATTTCTTGGCGATCAGTGTGGATAATCCATTGATAATGATAACAACGACCAACAGCATAACCGCCGTTGCATAAGCCTGATCCGTATGCAGTCCTTCACCGGATAACACATACATATGAACCGCCAGTGTTCGTCCGGATGACATCAGGTTTTTTGCAATATCCGGCACGGTTCCTGCCGTAAAAATCAATGCGGCAGTTTCACCCACAATACGACCGATGGCCAGAATAATACCTGCCAGTATACCCGGAATTGCTGACGGCAGAACAATTCTGAAAACCGTTCTCAATTTTCCGGCTCCCAGTCCGTAACTACCTTCACGGAATGAATCCGGCACCGACAAAAGAGCTTCCTGCGTCGTACGCATAATAGATGGCAGAATCATAATGGAGAGAGTAAATGCACCGGCCAGTATAGAATATTTCCAATGGCAATAGGTAACGAAAAATAGCATACCGAAAAGGCCATAGACAATAGAAGGAATACCTGCCAGTGTTTCCGTTGTCACACTGACAACGCCTACCAGCTTATTTCCTTTTTTAGCATACTCAACCATATAAATAGCTGAGAAAATACCAAGCGGTACTGCGATCAAAAGAGCCAGAATCGTCATAATCAGCGTATTAATGATCGCCGGAATCATGGACACATTTTCTGATGTGTAAGTCAATGAGAACAGGTCTGGACTGAGATTTGGGACGCCCTTAATCAAAATATAAAATATCAGGTAACCCAGCACACCAATCGTAATAATCGCTGAAAGTAAAACAAGTACTGCCAGAAGGAAAGATAATTTGCTTCTTTTATAAGCTTTCAGGCGCTGTCCAAAAGTGACTTTATTAATTGCTTTAACGCCGTCTACTTTACTCATTATTTCTCCCTCCTTTTAATAACTGAGAACAACAGATTGATCAGAAGAATAAATACAAATAATACAACACCTGTCGCAATCAATGCTTCTCTGTGAATACCTGTTGCATACCCCATTTCAATGACAACATTGGCTGTCATGGTTCGTACACCCTTAAATATACTGTGCGCCATCGCCGGCTGATTACCTGCTACCATGATAACCGCCATTGTTTCACCGATTGCACGTCCAATACCAAGGACAACGCCGGCCAGAATGCCGGATTTAGCAGCCGGAAGCACCGCAAAGAATACACTTCTTTCATGATCTGCTCCCAATGCCAGAGATCCTTCATAATAACTGTTCGGCACTGCACGAATCGCGGATTCAGAAACACCGATAATGGTGGGAAGTATCATAATACCTAACAGAATGGATGCTGCCAGCATAGAATTACCTTTGCAGTTAAATACCGCAAATGTATTTCGGAGCAGTGGCACCAAAACTTCCATTCCAAAGAAGCCATAAACAATCGATGGGATACCCGCCAGAAGTTCTACTGCCGGCTTCAAAATTTTATACAGGCTGCCTGGGCAGAATCTTGCCATGAAAACAGCCATAAATATACCAATTGGAACACCAATGATGATGGCCCCTGCTGTAACATAAATACTGCCGAGAATCATCGGTAAAATGCCAAATAAGTTATTGCTTGGTTTCCAGACAGTTCCTCCAAGGAAATTCAGCGGTCCAATCTTGCCAATGGCCGGAATACCACTTGAGAAGAGGAAAACACAGATCAGTAAAACTGCCAGAATAGAAACACAGGCCGCCACCAGAAAAACGATTTCCATTACTTTTTCTTTAACTTTCATAAATACTCCTGCATCCTAAAACATGGGGACTGTCCGAAGACAGCCCCCAATTCATTGACTCGAATACTGCTTACTGAACATCTGCCCAGACTGTTGTTTCACCTGTGAAGATAGATTTTACCTGGTCACTTGTCAGGTTCTCTACAGGGTTTTCATTGTTGACAATAACTGCGATACCATCCTGTGCAATTGTTGTTGCTGTTACACCTGTTTCTGTATCTTTCAGATCTCTGGAAGCCATACCGATATCACAGATACCTTCCTGTGTAGATGTAACACCTGTTGTGGAATCGGATGTCTGGATTTCAATATCCGCATTTGTGTTCACTGCAAGATAAGCTTCTTTTAATTTTTCCATAACCGGAGATACACTTGAGGAACCTGCGACAACGATTTTACCTTCAGGCTTACTGCCTGCATAAGCTGCTGCATTCTGATCAATCTTGATGTAACCGTTCTGTTCAATGATATCCTGACCTTCAGCACTCATAATATAATCTACAAAATCCTTTGCCACATCACTGAGTCCGTCTTTTGTTACAATATTAAACGGTCTTGCTACTTTATATGTACCATTTGCAACATTATCTGTTGTTGCCTCGGCGCCGTCAATCTTAACAGCCTTTACTGTATCGTTTAACGAACCAAGTGAAATATAACCGATTGCATATGGATCACCAGCTACGCTTGTCATCATAACAGAGGTGCTGTTTGTAATGTTTGCTTCCACTGTTGTATTATCAACCTTTGTACCATCAGCGGCTTTCTCTTCTACACCAAACAGTTCAATGAAAGCGCCTCTTGTACCTGAACCATCTTCACGTGAGTTAACACTGATTTCTTTGCTTGTATCAAAATCGCCTGTTGCTGCTTCTGTCTGTGCTGCTTCTGTGGCAGCTTCCGTAGCGGCACCGCTTGCTGCTGTTGTTTCTTTAGATGATGAACTTCCGCATCCTGCAAGGCTTCCTACAACCATTGCAAGTGTTAATGCTGTACAAATAAATTTTTTCATTTCTTATTTCTCCTTCTTTGAGATTTTTCTTTTTAACTCTTTGACTTCTCGTGTCGCTATTAAAGATAAAACTTCCATGTAAAATCTAAAACCAGGGTTATGTAAAATTCATGAAAAAAATACGAAAATTCAGGGCGTGCGGCCCCAGACATAAAAAGGCTTCAAAAAGGCCATTCAGTCACAGGATTGCTTCCGCTGCCAACGTCTGGCAATGGTACATAAGGCAGTACAATACACTGCCTAAGTACCAGCCGCCGTTGAAGCCCCTGTGTCTGAATGGCCTTTTTGAAGCCTATTCTAAAGCTTTTTACCGCACGCTATTAAATTTTCAATACTGTTTCACCTAAACCTCTGTCTAAGTAATTTTTTATCATTTCTTACGCATTTAAACAACACAGCATTCTGCATTTATTATTTTATGCCGGATTGACGTGGACCATGCAATGTTTGACCAATGGGAACTGATGCTCTATGACATGATGGACATTCTCAGCAATGGCATGTGCCTCCCACAATTTTTTATCACCATCCGCTTTGATCTCAATATCTACATAATACTTTGACCCGAAACTTCTTGTCTTCAGAAGGTCAATGCCTTCTACACCCTGAACATGCATGATACAATCATGCATCTGATTCACGGTCTTCTGGTCACAGGATTTATCCGTCATCTTGCTGATGGCATCTCTGAAAATGTCGACAGCTGCCTTGACAACAAACAGACAAATGACAACACTGGCCAGAGGATCCAGCATCGGGAATCCCATTCTGGCACCAAAAATACCGACAAAACTGCCGACAGATGATAATGCATCTGAACGATGATGCCATGCATCTGCCATTAATGCACCTGAATTGATCTTCTTGGCCGCATTTCTTGTATACCAATACATGATCTCCTTGACAACGATAGAAATAACGGCTGCCGCCAGTGCCAGCACTCCAGGTACTGCCAGTGTATCGTAATGACCAGCCGTCAGTTTCTGAACACCGGTTAAACCGATGCCGACACCGGTCACACCTAAAAGAATAGCCAATATAATAGAAGCAACACATTCAAATCTGTCATGCCCATATGGATGATCTTCATCCGATGCCTTACCAGAAATCTTAACTCCGATAATAACAATAATTGTGCTGAACACGTCAGATGCTGAGTGAATGGCATCTGAGATCATCGCTCCTGATGATGCCATCAAGCCGGCAATCAGCTTAAAAATAGATAACATCAGGTTCACAGCAATACTATTCGCTGATACCTGCATCGCAATTTGTTCATTTGTCTTTGCTTTTACATTCTTCATCAATAACACCCTCCGTTCTGAAATGAAACGATTCTAATACTCGCTCTCTCCATATTCTGCGGCAGATGCTTATAAACATAAAAAGCACCTGCGGAACACCAACTGTCCCGCAGATGCTTCACCATTTCATTCATCTGCTGCCCGAAAGGGCCCGGCTGCGATCGCTTATAAAAAGTGCGCCCCGCCTGATCAGTTTGTACTGTATATATGCAGTGCAAAGAGATTATTTATACTATAGTACGCGGGTACACAGTTAGTCAAGCGTAAACCGGCATTTTATTGAAGCTTATTCTCATCATAAACGACATAGATATAATGAATATTTTCAACAGCTTCACATGGCTCACGATGCTTCAATGCCTTCTGTCCTGTTCTCGGATGAACAAAGCCACGATCCGTCTGCGGATTAATGCAGCTGATGGTCCTCAACAGATCATTGATGATAGTTACCGGGAAAATAATATCTCTGTGAGAGGCCACAATTCCCGTCAACGGAAGTAATTTGATATCCATCAGATGCGCTACATATTCCGCCAACGGTGCACTTGTATCAAACAGTATCCACAAACTGTCGCTGATATTGTCCCCTGAAAACAAAAGTCCTGTTTCATGGTCAAATACAACAATAGAGCCCTTTGTATGTCCCGGCATAAAAATAATTTCTTCTTCTCGTCCGCCCAGATCAAAGATCTGTCCATTCTTCAACGGTTCAAAATGTCTTGTATGCTGCTGTTCCCAGGCTTTCTCATCAAAATCATCCGGCCACACAGGAGGGAGACCGGCCGCAGACCGGTCCCTCTTAAACTTTTCAACAATCAATCTCTTCTGCGTTGCTTCATACCAGAGATAAGTCGGTACATCCATCAGATTCATATAAACCGTCGGAAATTCATAATTGCCGCCGCAATGATCTGTATGTCCATGTGTCAGCACCACTTCCAGAGGTTTGTCTGTCAGCGTTCTCACAAATGCTGCCAGATCACCAAATCCATAACCTGTATCAATCAGCAATGCTTTCTCCTCGCCTATAATCAATGTTGTATAAACATTGCCCGGTTCATAGATATGGTAAATATTCTCTGCAATTTTCAGTGGTTTATAGTATGTATCACTCATCTCTGTCGCTCGCTTTCTGTCGTTCTCTATCAAAGTCAATGCTTATTGGAATATTGGAATGCGCTGTCCTGCTCACTTAATCAATACCAGACACATCTGTGTCATAAACACATTCTTTTGTTACAGCGTCCACTCGGATAACATCACCATAAATAACATCATCTTCATCTGTATTCTCATCAAAATCAGCATCATCCTCTGTAACTATGGCGTAAATATAGTATTGCGGATTCGAATGTCCATCTACCATCTCTGGCTCAGCTGACAGATATTGCACATAGTGACCCTTAATGATTTCTAAATCCTCATCACTGATCGTCTCTTTAAGGAATTCATGCGCTGCGTCTATAGCTGTCTTAGCATCTATCATTGGTATCTGCTTACCATCGGCACCATAAAAGCCCCATCTATCGCCGCCAAAATCCAACAGCCCCGTCTGCATGGCACCTGTTTTTGGATGGAAGTAATAGTAGTCACCATCAATAAGCTGATGTTCATATCTCATAGCACCATCTTCTCCGTAATAAACCGTCTTTCCTGACACTTTTGCGAATCCAATCTGCATTGCGCCTGTTCCCTGTTGGAAATAGTACCATTTACCTTTAATCTTCTGCTCTCCATATCGCATCGTGCCATCAGTTCCATAATAAACTGTTTTTGTACCGCCATTTTTCAATGGCACCGTCTGAAGACCTGTCTGCATGGCACCTGTTCTCATATGGAAATAATACCACTTGCCATTAATCTTCTGTTCACCATATCTCATGGCACCATCCGCGCCATAATAAACCGTCTTCTTCGATAATTTCACCATACCGGTCTGCATGGCACCCGTCTTATAATCAAACAAATACCATTTGCCGTCTATCTTCTGTTCGCCATAGCACATGGCACCATCCGCGCCATAACAAACCGTTTTCTTCGAACCGCTATTCATCGTAATCGTCTGGATACCAACAGCCATAATACCGGTCTGACGATCAAAATAATACCACTTGCCGTCTATCTTCTGTTCACCATACATCACAGCGCCTGTCTTTGCCTGCAGATAATACCAGTTATCGCCGCACTTCTGCTTACCATACAGCATAGCACCGTCTTCTCCATAGCATACTTTTTTCTTGCCACCGTTTTTCGTTGGAACCGTCTGTACTCCTGTCTGCATCACACCGTCTTCACCGAAATAATACCACTTACCATCTATCTTCTTCTCGCCATTTGTCACAGCACCTGTTTTCGTATTAAAATAGTATCCATTTCCATCTACGGACTGTTTGCCATAAAGCATGGCGCCATCTTCTCCATAGCATACTCTCTTAGATGTCAATTGTACAAAACCAATCTGCATCACACCATCTTCTGCAAAATAGTACCATTTACCGTCTATCTTCTTCTCACCGACGGACTTATTCCCCTTTTCATCATAATAATAGGTCTTGCCTTCTTCTGTCTGCCATCCGGTTTTAATCTCAGGTTCTTTATCGCCTTCTTCTGCATCTTTGTCGCCTTCCTGGCCCGTTGGATCAGCACTAACAATTGGCGTTTCATTATTATCTGCACTAAATACATTTATCTCTGCAGCCAAATCTGTTTCCATCTGATAATCGGCAGCCATATCAGACTCCGAAACATCCTCTTCTGTCTGTTGAACAACTTCTCCCGTCTGTTCAACAACTTCCTGTGCCATAACCGGCTGTGTCATCATCATTGCAGCAATCACTGCCGCCGTAAATAACCCCTTTTTCATCATACTTCTCCTTTCTAAAATTAAAAGTTATATTTTAATTATAGCTCATATATCACCATCCTTCAATTATCAATCTCTTTAGGATTGCCAGAAACCATTCATTTTTTTCATAATTGTTAAAAACTTTACGAATATATTACATTTATGATATAATAGAAGCAATATGAAAAAGGAAGGAGACTCATACACAATGAAACACAACAAATGGTTGTTTCGTCTGACAGCAATAAGCTTGTCCACAGCCCTTTTTCTGACTTCAATTTCGTTTCCTGCAATAGCCGCAGAAACTTCTGATTCAAGTACAGACTCTATTGAAGTCGAGACAACAGCACTGAATGAGACAAACCTTTACGCAGAAGATACAACTGCAGCAACCACAGAAACCGAAAATGACTCGCTTTCTGAGACACAGCCGATCAACACGATAGAATCAGACAGTGAACAGCATACCATTACTGGTTTTGCTCCACTCTCCGAAGATGAGTGTCATCTATACATGTCCTATTATGATAAGCCATCCGAAGCAGATCTCATTGCTGAACTTCCATCTGCACTGAATGTTTATCTGGACGGAAGTTCTGAACCGCAGACAATACCCGTTTCCTGGAAAAGCATCGGTGACTTTGATACGACATCGTTTTTCTACTATGAGTTTGATCCGGTGTGGGATACAGACAGTTATGACCTTGCAGATGATATCGATCTGCCTTACATAGGTGTGTGGCTTGATTCATCAGACGGAATCAGTCTTATGGCCGCTGACAACGCATCCAGCAGCAATGAATCTGTCATTTTCAAATACCTTACAGAAGATATGGGACTGAATATTGCCGCTGCCTGCGGCGTACTTGCCAATATCCAAGCTGAATCCTCTTTTAATCCGAATATTTATGGTGACAGCGGAAGCAGCTATGGTATCTGCCAATGGCATAATGAACGTTTCACTGCATTGAAGAACTATACCGAAGAATGGGATACACTTCAAGGACAGCTTGAATATCTGCATTATGAGTTAAAAACAAGCTACCCTTCGTTATGGAGCAGTTTAAAATCAGCAAGCAATGATACCGATGGTGCCTATAAAACTGCCTATGACTGGTGTACTATTTTTGAAAAGCCAGCCAATATGTACACTCTGGCTGTTTCCAGAGGCAATCTTGCCAAAAATACTTACTGGCCGAAATATTCAGGAACAATTATTCCAAGCAACGACCCAGTCACTATTTCCGGTGCCTCTTCGCCAAGTACAATGACCACTGGCAGTTCTTTTGATATTCGCGGTACACTTTCATGCAGCGGTACTATCACTTCCGTCACTGTAGGTGTCTATGATACAAGTGATGCCATGAAAATTGGTAAGACCGTTGCCCCCGGCACTACAAGCTATGATCTAAAATCACTTGATGCAGCTGTGAAATTCAGTACATTGCCTGCTGGTGGTTACCGATACAAAGTTATGGCAACATCCTCTGCCGGTACTGTCACCTTAGTTAATAAAGTTTTTATGTTACTTGGAACAGACAGAACAATTGCTGACGGTATCTATCAGATTGCCAATGTTCAGAATACCGGATATGTTCTATCCGTAGACCATAATAAAAACACTTCCGGTACCAATATCCTGCTCTGGACTAAATCATCGATTCTATATCGACAGTTTCAGTTCATTTACCAAGGCAATGGTTATTATAAGATTAAAAATATGGGATCAGGTATTTATCTCGGTGTTGCAGGACAATCTGCATCATCCGGTGCCAATGTAGAACAATCTAATGTTGGCACTTTATGGCAGGTGCTTCCCGATGACACCGGTTCTTACTACCTGGTACCAAAATGCTCCTCTACCAGTGCTATGGACCTTTACACCGGAGTTATCAAGAAAGGGCAGAATATAGGAACATGGAACTATAATCTCAGAAAATCTCAACGCTGGGCTTTATCCGAAATAAAAGCCAAACCAGTGATCTCAGGGAAAACAGTTCCAACTACCATGACTCAAGGAAGCTCATTCAGCATCCGTGGTACAATTTCCTCAGGTGATCCAATCTCCTCTGTTACTGTTGGTGTTTATGATACAAATGGTAAAATGAAAATTGGTAAGACAGTATCTCCGAATACTACTTCCTATAATCTAAAAAATATTGATACCAGCATCAAATTCGGCTCCTTAGCAGCCAGCGGCTACCGATATAAAGTAACTGCTGTTACCGCCTCCGGGACAACCACACTGGTCAACACCGCCTTCATGGTACTCAGCAACAGGCGGACAATTTCAAACGGCACCCATATCATTGCCAACAACTACAATGATAATTATGTATTATCTGTAGACCGCAACCAGAATACTTCCGGCACCAATGTCCTGCTTTGGACAAAATCGAATGTCGCTTATCGCAAGTTCCAATTTGTATATCAAGGCAACGGCTATTACAAGATTAAAAATGTAGGCTCCGGACTCTATCTTGGTGTTGCCAATAACGGTTCTAAGGCAGGCTCTAATGTCCAGCTTTCCTCATCCGCTACACTATGGCAAGTGCTTCCTGACGGCACCGGCGCCTATTATCTGGTACCGAACTGTTCTTCAATCTGTACTTTGGATTTATATACAGGAATTCTTGGAAAGGGAAAGAACATAGATATCTGGAGTTACAACCTCGGCAAAGCTCAACGTTGGAAATTGCAGTAATCTAAGATTTAAAAAAATACAGGCAAGACTCATCAAAGTCCTGCCTGTATTTTTATTTTCTGCAATTATTTATCCTTGTCTTTTTCTTCCCAGGTTCTCTCACTAATAATATATCTTGGTCTGGCTTTAACCTCCATGTAAATCTTGCCAATATATTCACCCAGTACACCAAGGCAGATTAACTGCACACCGCCCATGAAACATACAAGACAAACTGTACTTGCCCATCCCGTCACTGCATGCCCTGTCAATTGAGAAATCACAGCCCAGATTACACCTATAAAACTCAGAATAGATACGCCAATTCCAAGTCCTGTAATCAAACGAATCGGTTTAATGCTCAGACTGGTTATGCCGTCAATGGCCAATCCCAACATCTTGGATAACGGGTAATGTGACTCACCGGCAATACGTTCATGACGTTCATAATAAACACTGGTACTCTTAAATCCTACGAGTGGAATCATACCTCTGAGGAACAGATTCACTTCTTTAAAATTGGCAAATTCCTTTAATACTCTTGCTGATATCAAACGGTAATCAGCATGGTTGTATACAACCTCAACCCCCATCTTATTCAATAACTTATAAAAAGATTCCGCCGTAAAACGTTTAAAAAACGTATCCGTGTCTCTCTTGCTGCGCACACCATAAACAACTTCACTGCCATCATGATAAGCATCCACCATGGCTTCCATCGCCTTGATATCGTCCTGACCATCACAATCTATGGAAATCGTGATATCACACATATCCTTGGATTCCATCAATCCTGCAAGAACCGCATTCTGATGTCCTCTGTTACGACTCTGGCTCATACCGATAAAATGTGGATTCTCAGCTGCCAGGTTTTCAATAATCTCCCAGGTTTTATCTTTACTTCCATCATTTACAAACAAAATACGACTGTTATCACTAATCTTTCCTTTATGTATCAAATCTTCAAGCTCTTCAAGGAACATTTTAGATGTGATTGGAAGGACTTCTTCTTCATTATAACAGGGTATCACTATAAATAATCTGCTGTTCATTGATATTTTCCTCCGTACGCCATTCTGCCTTTTATGTCATTTCACTATCAAAATACATCCCTATTATATCAAAAAATAATCCCGGAATACATATCTTCCGGGATTATTTTATCAGTTTATTTCTGACACTTTTATACGAATGGTCTCACGATGCCCAACACACGCGGATGCTGATTATTAATCATTGATGAAACAACTACTTTATTTGGCCACGCCTCAATTACTCTATTATTGCCTAAATAAATAGCCGAATGTATAACAACACCTGCGGAATTACAGTAAATAATAATATCGCCTCGCTGTCTTTCACCATAAGAAACATGTTTCAGCTGTGAGCTGGTCCATATGTTGGCAGACTCATATTCATAACCGGGTGAAGCATGCCGCACAGGATTAATCGGAGACATATCAATACCCGCTGCATATAATGCCTGCATAACAAGACCACTGCAGTCAATGCCAAGCCCCGGAGCACCTGATGCACCAATCATATAATCATCCCCCAGATAATCATAGGCTCTGTTGATCATTGCCTCAACGCAGTCGCTGCGGCTGCTGTAAATACTAGTTCGGATTGGTGAAGCATAAGCCCCCAATGAATACCAATCGGCTTCACTATAACCAAGTGCTTTCCACGTTGCCAGATCTGTAATACCTGTAGCCTCCAGACCATGTCTACTCTGAAAACTCTTGACAGCATTAAACACTCTTCTTGTGTATTCAGCGCCGCCCATACCGACCGCATTGCCAAGTTTTAATGCCCTTATGACCCATGCGGTCTTAATACCCTCATATCCGATATTCAAATTGTAGCCGCCGCCAGACAACTGAATGGAGGATTCCTGAATCTGATAATACTGGGATGGATTCTGATATTTACGATTCTTCCACTGATAAACACCAGACGTTGGATGAAAATAATATCTCACACCATCTATCGTCTGCAGACCATAACACATTTTACCATCCGCTGCGTAGTAATACTGCTTGCCATGATGCTTGGTCCAGCCAGTGGCCATGACACCTGTTCTATCTTTGAAATAATACCAGTGGCCACTTATCTTTTTCTCGCCGTAATACATAGTACCATCGGCATTATAGTAATAAGTATGATTGTGGTGCTTGGTCAATCCGGTTGCCATGACACCTGTTCTATCTTTGAAATAATACCAGTGACCATTTTCCTTCTTTTCACCATAATACATGGTACCATCCGGATTGTAATAATACGTATGATTATGGTGATTCACCCATCCTGTCTGCATTACTCCGGAACGCTCATGAAAATAATACCAATGACCATCTATCTTCTTTTCACCATAACTCATGGTACCATCCGGGTTATAATAATAAATCTTATCTGGTCTGGCTGCCTGCTTTGTCCAACCAGTGGCCATGGTGCCATCTGCATTAAAGTAATAGTATTTGCCATCAATTTTTCGTTCGCATTCTTTCATCATCACACCTGATGACGGATGAAAATAATACGTCTTATTCTCCAATGTCAACCAGCCATACTGCATTTTACCATCCGCGCCATAATAATACTGCTTGTCTGGTTTTGCTTCCTGTACGGTCCATCCTGTGGCCATCATCCCATTCGCATCAAAATAGTACCAATAACCATCTATTTTCTTCTCACCAACCACATAGACATTGTCAATATAATATTGTGTGCCACTTTCGCTTGTCACCCAACCCTGGCGAATTTCTGCCGGAGGCTGTTCTTGTGGTGGCTGTTCTTGTGGTGGCTGTTCTTGTGGTGGCTGTTCTTGTGGTGGCTGTTCTTGTGGTGGCTGTTCTTGTGGCGGCTGCTCTTGTGGCGGCTGCTCTTGTGGCGGCTGCTCTTGTGGCGGCTGTTCTTGTGGTAACTGCCCACCCGTCTCAGATTCTTTATCTGTTTCAGGTATATCAACTGTATTCACGGCATTCTGAACATCAGACTCCGGAACCGCTGATTCTGTTAAATTCTTGGGTTCGGTTTCTGCTGCATATGATACGACGGGTGTTGATGCCAGCATCGTACTGATCATAATCACAGTCATCCCTTTTATTAAGCATTTCTTCATTTTATGTATTACCTCCTCCTGTGTTTAGTGGCAACCTCTCTGCTGGCATTTATAATACATATTTGGATCCGTTGGATCCCATGTATGCCAGGAAGGCAGCTTGTAAGCCGTTGGTCTTCCCAATGGGCCATACGTCGATCTGTCACTGTAAATAACAACCTTTGTCTCTAACGCGCAATGATCATAAATCCATTTAGCATCACCTGCTGTTAAACGAATACAGCCATGTGAAACCTGTTTACCAAGATTATTATAAGCACTGACAGAAAGTGTATTATTATTATTAGCAGAATTATAATAAACCGAATGGAATAAATAATCACCTGTGATCTGTGTTACCCACTGTCCCCAGCTAGGCCCCATCATACGCAGCCATCTCCACTTATCCGGTGTATAGAATGTACCTGTCGGCGTATCTGCACCTGTTGAACAAATAAATGCTACAAGCGGAACAGTATAGGAACCATCTCCATACTGAATATAGACAGTTACCGCATTCATCGGCTTATTAACCTTAATCACATAAGAAGACGCATTATTAAAAGCAGACCGCAAATCCTTCACTTGCTTGCCATTTGAATCGTACGCCAACCAATAACCATTTGACTTCTTAAATGTATATGGTTTCATAACACCGGTCTTCTGCTCAAAATAGTAAGCATTGCTGCCAACTGCCTGCCATCCGTATTTCATGCGGCCATTGGATTGATAATAATATTTTTTACCTGAATGGGAAGTCAGTCCAGTTGCCATAACACCGGTTTTATTCTTGAAATAATACCAATATCCGCTGATTTTCTTTTCGCCGTAAGTCATCTGACCATTAGATTGATAATAATATGTATGGCCATTGTGTTTGGACCAACCTGTTGCCATAACACCGGTACGTTCATGGAAGTAATACCATTTGCCATCAATTTTCTTTTCACCATAAGTCATCCAGCCATTTAACTGATAGTAATATGTATGGTTATTGTGTTTGGACCATCCGGTTGCCATGATACCGCTTTTTTCTTTAAAATAGTACCAGTGGCCATCAATTTTGGCTTCACCATAAGTCATCTGACCATTTGCCTGGTAATAGTACATATGATCATTGTGCTGTGACCAACCTGTTGCCATTTCACCATTTTCATTAAAATAGTACCAGAAACCATCGATCTTTTTCTCTCCGATTACCTTTTTGCCATTTCCTTTATTCAGATAATAATTCTTATCACCTTCCTGTTTCCAGCCATAATACATATGTCCCTGATCATCATAATAATAATCCGCATTATGATGATTAATCCAGCGTCCTGCTACAAATTGACCATTCTCATCAAAGTAATACCAGAAACCGTCAATCTTACATTCTGAAGATTTGAGCATGATGCCTGTTTCAGAATGAAAATAATACTGCACGCCATTTACATTCTGCCAACCATACAGACGCTTACCATCCTCGCCGTAGTCATACAGATTGCCCGGATTCTGACTCTGTTCCGTTAAACCTGTAGCCATCATTCCATTTTCATGGAAATAGTACCAACTGCCGTCGATATTCTGCTCTCCAACAACATAATTATTGTCAATATAATATCTTCTGCCTCCATCTTCGTCCTGCCAGCCCTGCTTCATCTCCGCTGGAGGATCCGCTGGCGGTTCTGTCGGTTCTACTGCCGGATCCCCTGATTCAGGGACATCCGCTGAATTTACCGAATAGCTATTACCATTCTGATCATTGACAACTTGTGAATCTGCCGGATTCTGTACATTATCAGCAGCACCATTCTCCTCAACTATTGTCGCTTCAGTATTCGATTCACCTGTCATACCAGCTTCTGATGCAAAAACATTTCCGCAATTAAGGGCCAATACAAAAGCACCTGTCAAAATCATTGTTTTCCATCTTGATGATTTTTTCATATAACTTATCCCCTCTCTACTTATGCATAAGCTGTGCTGATTGTTTCTTTTTTATATAATAAAATTATGAATAAAGACTCAGCTTTTTTAAAATTTTATCCGTTGCATGACCATCACAGGCCCCCATATACTCCTGATAGCATTTTACCAAATCAGAGGCATACGGCAGCCAGGCCTGCTCCCTCATTGCCGCTTCCAGCGCATCCGAAGACGTGATTACAGGTGCCGGGAGGCTTTCATATTCCAGGTAAAAGCCTCTTTGCTGCTTATATTCTTCCAAGTCCGGTGCATACAGCAAAAACGATTTCTGATAAATCAAGTAATCATATACAACAGACGAGTAATCCGTTATCAGCAAATCTGTTACAGCAAATAATTCTTCTGTCGAAAAATCGCAATGATACATAGGATAATTTTTTTCCATATGCGGATGTACTTTGATAATAAAAAACCATTCTTTTTCCAGATGTTTCATAATATCTAAAATGCCAGACTCTATTCCTCTATTATACGGATGTGCTGCATTTCCCTCAAACGATGGTGCATAGACACATATTTTTTTATTTCTCGCCTCCGGATATCGTTGATAAAAACGACATTTATTATCCGCATTCCATTCCTTATCAAAATAAATATCTGTACGCGCCAATCCCAATGCCTTTGCAGTTCCCTGAGAAAGATGCAATGCCTTTTCCCAAACAGCTTCACAACATGACGCACTCACCGTTACCAAATCGTAATTGGCTGTAGGGTTTCCTTTATAATATTTTGGAATATCCTCTGTAGTATCATACCCCATCTTCTTCATCAGGCCGCCAGAATGCCAAAGCTGTACAACTGTTGTTTCTTTGCGTTTCCGACAGGATGAAACAGGTAAAAAGTAGCTATTAATAAAAACATATTCTGCCTGTGCATAAACCTGCATAAATTCTTTCATAAAAGCAATCATTCTCCACACTGGCATTGTCTGAATATCTTCACAATACAGTTGAATATCATATCCGCCATTCTTCAGTTTTTGATATACCGGTTTCATATTCCCTGTAAGTTCCGTGTGATGTGCATCCGCAAATAATATTTTCCCCTTCTTAACCGGCTTTTTACATGCCTTTTGGTAGATATAGGGCAAATATTTATTTTGGATCACCATCTTGACATATTGTTTTAATGTAAAAAGAACACTCAACCCGCTTCTCCTTTATCAGCGATTCTTATCAATTACCCGCTGCTGATAGTCTATCATAACATCGTATATACGCTGGCAGTTGTTATTATCATTAAAAGCAAAGAAATCATCTGCGCGTTTCCTATACTTTTCTTTCATAACACAATCATGCTGCATATAATCAATCAGCAAATCAATTAGCTCATCATTATCATGTGTAATTTCACCAAAAGCCATTGTATCATAATGGAATGTCCCTTCTTCGTAATGTGCTTCCAAATCACGATGATGATGATAAATTAATGGTTTTCTCAAATATGCGAAATCGAACTGAACACCACTGTAATCGGTTACCATTAAACTGGACTCACAAAACAGCTTTTCATAACTCATCTCACCTGTAGATGGAATAATTTCGACATATTCATTTTTATCGAAGTCTTCTGCCTGCGGACTAACAATCGGATGTAAAACATAAGCAATCTTATATCCGTACTCTTTAGCCGCCTGAATTAAACGTCTGTCATTAATCAAAGAATTATAAACTTTAAAATATTCCGTTTCTTTAAAGTTAGGATTATAATCTCTGGCCACACCCTCATTCTTACTAACCAGCAGTGCCGATTGCATTCGCCATGTTGGAGAAATCAAAATCTGCTTCTGATTCCTGTTCACCAGCCCATCATAACGCGGAACACCCGTCAGCTTTAATGCATCATATCCAATATAATTGTAAACTGGTTTTGACAAATTTTCAATCTCATATTTGGATGCACAAAAATATAAACGCGTATTGTCTCTCAATCTCTGCTGTGCTAATGCAATTTTTTGGACTGACAATCCATGCTGTACACAAACAACATGGAAATCCGTAATGCCTCTAACATATTTTGAATTCTGCATATGGAAATCATTAAATGCAAAAACTGTTGAATTGGATACAATCATCATATCTGCGTTCAGGAAAACCAGACGATGCATGATGCTTGATCTTTTTAGAGGATGATAGCCTTCCCTTTTCATGCGTTTGTAGTCAACTGCATTTTTGTCCAGCAAATAATATTTCTTAATGCCATCCTTTTTATTCATGGCATATTTGTACAGATATTCTGAAGAATCCCCACCTTTGTAAATTTTATCATAAAACATCCAGATTTTTTTTCGCTTGAAATAAGGACGTGTTATAACATAACCGAACCGAACTAAAAACATTGCCAGCTCATGCTTGGTATGCTTAGAAAGCAATTCTTTCCATATCTTTAATTCCAGTTTAGCCATGGTCTTCCACTTATAAGGAGCAATCAAAATGGCAGCGGCTTTTCTGGTTGCAATAAAGTTGTCAAAATGCCAGTAAGAATTTGCCGGATCATTGGACAATCTTGAAGTGTGTGATTTATATTCAGTTGAAACAACATATTCTTTTCCTTCATATTGCACAGCAAAACGCAATATCTGCTGTTTACCTGTATATTTCAATGGAATGGATGCATGAAACGTAAAACGCTTATAAGCAGATACACCAAAATACTTTGTTAAAGAATAGCCTTCATTAAATACAACATCCTGTCTTACATCATCCAACAAGAAATAATAGGATACCTTGTCGCGGCTAAAAACATCTGGTACCGACGCATCTATTTCTAATTTGCCATCTATATAATTCATGAACAGAATATTTATTCGCATTTTATTCAATAAGTAAATGACATTTTCCTTATAAACAATACATAAAGTTGTTCGTTCACATAAGTACTTTGCGTCCAACTGAGGCACATCATACTTTATGCGTAAGAACATTCTATTCAGCTGATAATTCTTGGAATAAAATTTACAATCATGCAAATTCATGATAACCGCATCATCCAGCAATGCAAACACTTTTTCCAATAATTTTAAATACTCCGGGATTTCAGACTCTGCGATGATATGTTTATTTCGATTATTCGAATTCGCATCAAATCGGCATTGAATCGCATACATTGCATAATACTGCAAAAACAACGGAATTTTTCCATATTCTTTTTTGGCATCGCACAATAAAGGAATCAGGAATTCATCCATGCTGTCAAAATACCATTCTCTAAAGTATACGCCCTGATAGCACTGATACTGACTCGCATCTGGCTGACTATATTCATAGTTCAAAAGTTCCTGGCTCTCCACATGATGATGCAGCGTTAAACGAAGCAAAAAATCTGCTTCCATTTCAAATTTAAGATGTTCCTGTAAAGAAAAGGCTTTCGCCTTCTTTATATTAATAAGTGTTCCAGTTAAAATGTCTGTAAAAGGCATTATATCCGGCTGTTTTTTTTCTGCCAACAATTTATTTCTAACTTTTTTGTCCATCCAAATAAAACTTTTTTGTCCGGAAACATATGCTGCATCTGTATTGTCGAATGCATGACAAAGTTTTTCTATATAATCTGATGTGAATCGGTCACCCTCATCAACTGTTAATATACCGCCTTTGTCATTTTCTTCTAAAACACGATTAAACATCTCAGCAAAGTGATCTGCATCTACCCGAATCATTTCTGCATTTGTTATGTGCTGTAACGCTTGATTCAAAAGCTGTTCGGTTTCTTTTGATGCCTCTGCATTTCCATGTTCTCTATATATAACAAATAATTTATCCATTCTTGTGTCCTTTATCTTTCCATCCACTTCATCATTCTCCGATAGGATTCTACTAAATCAACTTCCGGATTCCAGCCAAGGGACTTCATTTTTGAGGCATCCAACCACATTTTGACCCCAGGTGCATATCCTAATGAACGATTATCTTCCGGAATATCTATCACAACTTTAATTTGATTATCTGCAATTTCTTTTGCAACCAGTTCTGCCATCTGACGAATGGTCATATGACTGTCTTCGTTTGCAATATTATAAGCCTGCCCACTCATTCCTTCCGTAAGCAACATAATAATCGCTTTCACTGCATCCCTTGTATAAACATAGTTGCCTTCTGAAGTTCCCATTGTGTGTAAAACAATGTCCTGGCCATTCATTGCGCTTCTTGCAAATTGTGCAAATACACGATTTTCTGTAGGAAGAATACCTGGACCAAATGTCTGTGCTAGTCTTGCACTTTTCACATTTAATCCGTATTGTGACGCATACGCAGTGCACAAGCATTCACACATACGCTTGCCTTCCGGATAACAGCTTCGAACTGAAGCGATATCAATATAACCTAAATCCTGTTCTGCTGTCTTTCCTTCTGTAAATGGCTGTCCATAAATTTCCATCGAAGAAATATAAACAAACGATGAGCATTTTTTATCCACCGCAAATTTCAACATTTTGTCCGTACCATTGACAGCTGTCTTTATATTATCTACAGGCTGTGATACCATTAATTTTGAAGTTGTTACAGCAGCCGCATGAATAATGAAATCACAATTTCCTTCAATCTGAATCTTCTGATACAGTTCATCTTTTTCAAGGTCTGCAATTACATATGTCAAATCAGAAATGCCAACACAACCCTCAAATATCGTATTTGCCTTTTCTGCGTTACGAACCAGTGCATAAACTTTCATATTTAATTGATGCACATGATTGCAATATAAAAAAGTCTTAACAAGTAAAGAGCCGATCAGTCCGGTTGCCCCTGTGATCAAAATCTTTTTATCACGAAACTGTTCAAATGCAAGATTGCTCTGTGACAATATCTCAAAATCTTCAGTTAATACAGACTGCATTCTTTTTCCTCCAATTTATTAATTTTCTGATTCGAAACCAAAAATCTGCGCTTCTTCTTTGGCATCAAGCAACGCACGCATCGTATAGAAATCATCTGGCGTCGTGATTTTAATATTTTCCTGTGGTCCATCAATTAAATACAGCTTTCGGCCATAATACTGCATCATGGAACAGGAATCAATAAAATCTTCTTTTCCTTCTGCAATGGCCTGACGATGCAGTGCTATAATTTCATCCAGGTAAAAACTCTGCGGTGCTCTGGCCAATCTTGTATCTTTTCGATTCGGTACATCCACAATCGCATTGTCTTCTGAAACAACCAGTACGGTCTCTTTCACTGTTACACTTGTAATCGCAGAACCATGTTCTCTTACCGACTGCAGATTGTCATCAATTGTTTTTTTGTAGATCATAGGTCGTACACCATCATGAATCAAAACAATCGAACGCTCCTGACCAGCCACTTCTTCTGCTGCCAGCAATCCATGATAAATAGATTCCTGACCGCTTTTCCCGCCCGGAACAACTTTCTTCACTTTTTTAAGGTTATATTTATCAATAAGTTCATTTAAATAAGGAATCCACTCTTCCAGACATGCGACAACAATTGCATCAATATCCGGATGACTGTCAAATACTTCCAATGTATGAATGATAATCGGTTTGCCATAGACGTTCAGAAATTGTTTGGGTTTTACCCGACTATTCATTCTTTTTCCTACACCACCTGCAAAAATAACACCTATATTCACTCTTCTAACCTCCTAAACAACTTCGTTATCAATTGTACAACTCTTTCTGATGCTTTTCCATCATCAATACAACCTTTTTCTGTTAAAAACTGCACAACTTTATCATGATATTCTACCGGATTAAAATCTCGAATGTTCTGTTCCAATTCCGTATTACTATGTGCAATTGAAAAAGGTGTCGCAGATAGCGGATAATACAGTCCCCGCTCACTATCATACCCTTGTTCATTGACAGCATATATAAAACCCGGTTTATATGTCAATATAAAATCAAAAATACAACTTGAATAATCCGTAATCATCGCATCCGTAAATACCATAAGTTCCTGAATATCCGGATAGCAAGAAACATCTACCACCTGCGTGAGCTTCGGCACGATTTTCTGTGCTTTCTCACGCATTTTAGGGTGCATGCGCATCAGCAATTTCCATTCTCCGTCATATCTTTCTTCAAAAGCGTGAACAACTCTCTGATAATCCATTTCAAATTTTTCAGTAAGATCACTCTCACGATAAGTTGGTACATAAAGAACTGTCTTCGTTCCTTCTGCTATAGATAATTTGTTCCTTACTTTTTCTTTGATATCTTTATTCTCGCCAAATAATATATCATTCCTAGGATGTCCATATTCTAAAATATCATGAACATGCCAAAAGGCGCTTTTATAAACTTCTGTTTCAAAATTGCTATTGGATATCCAAAAATCTGTATAGGATGAACTTAATTCTGCCATTTTTAACCAATTTTGTGCTTTACGAATAAGCTGACTATTATTTTCAATCTTTTTAATACCCAGTGAGCCATGCCAGGTCTGAATAAAAAACTGTCCTTCTTTTTTGCGCAGTCCTTTAAAAAGATATGGCACCAAATGGATATTGCAAACCCATATCGCAGCTGTTGCATATTCAAACATTGCCTCATCAGACAGATATTCTACCAGCCGTACCTGTGAAGGAAATTCGTCTCTATGTATCGCCACATCACGAACTGTCCAGACAATTTCTGCCTCGGGATACGCTTTGAGTAAGGCTTCTGTTATATATTTTCCATTGCAGCCATAACTACTTCCCATGTAATTATCAAAAATAATTTTTCTGGGATTAATTGCAACCCCCGCCCATTTTCTGTTATATTTTTTAGTCATCAATATTCGGATTGTCAATGGCGTATTTTTTACTGTATATACATGATAATCCCCTTCAATACGATAATCAACAACTCTTTTAATTAAATCTTTTATTATTCTGGTCTTCATCTTTCTAACTCCTGACGTTTTCTACATACAGTTTTCTGTTCCTGTAGCATGCACACAAAACAGACCAAAGAAACAACTATATAAAAACCTGTAAAAAGATATTTCTGAGATTGATTAAAGTATGGTTGTTCTACTGAATAAATGACATCCATATTGAGATCATTCACATATGCTTTATTGCCATCCACTTCAAGCTTTCCTTTGTAAGAATCCAAAAAGTACGTATTTCGAATATAAAAATGAATGTCTCCAAATACCGGATAATTCTTTTTGATTATTACGTAATAATGATTATCACATTGCGTCTTGTTAAAATCAACCGTTATTCTTCGATCTTTTATATCCGATGGTTTTATGGTCTTCTCAAACAGCAATTGTTGGTGACTATCCAAAATAGATATCGTGTAATCTGAAATATACTTGCCGTCTTCATCCGTATCTGCCATCAATACAATTCGGTTAAAAGCCTTTTCTGTATAAAAATCCTGGCAAATCTCTTCTTTCATTTCCAAATCTGTACTTTCTCTCGAGTTATACATTGTATTAATACGATAGAAATTAAATGTCTCTTCTGTTCCATATAAATGGAAAGAAATCATGCTTACCAATACAATGCTCAGAACATACAAACTATTGATAAACCGCCGTCTTTCACGTACCTGTGGCACTGTGAATATATTCTTTGATAAAGTTCCAATGCCTTCCTGAGCCAAAATAATCATCGGTAATAGAAAAGCCGCTGAATATATGTTCTTTGCTTCCCACAGCATGTAAAAAGCAATACCACCTGCCAGCGAAAGAAACATAATATAATACAGCACGTCACCTTTCTTTTTTCTGGAACCATTCAGGCAAAAAAGAACCACGCCTAATACAATTAAAAAGCGATATGCCTGGCAGTAAATATAAAACAGCTGGCGATGCGTTCCGCCAATCAATTCATAGAGGTAGTTCTGAATTTCCCCATGTGACATTCGATTATGGACAGTTGAATAGCCATCTGCCCATGTAGTTAACGTCTTTCGTACCCACAGATCTGCTGTTCCTGATATGCCAAGCTGCTTATAATTGTCTATTGTCCGCTTCAGAAAAGCATTTGAACGCTCATCCGCTGTCTCATACTTTTCAAGAATCGCTTTCTCTTCACCGTTGCTAACTAAATCACCACTTCCATGCGATCCCATCGATATCCAATATAAAATTGGATAATTTTGATCTTGAATCTCTCCAAAATAACGATCTTTGACCGTGGAAACGGTAACAGACAAAACCACTGCTGCAATCAGCGCAACTATACCTGATCTCAAAATTTTTTTTAATACATGATGTTTTGAAAGAACAAGTGGCAATGCTAATACCATTGCAATCACCGGAAATACATTTGTGGGTCTTAATTCATACCCCACAACAATAAGTATGCCTAAAAATATCTCCAGGAGAACTTCCTTCTTTTTTATATCTATGCATTTATAAATTCTAATCGCTACATACACGATTCCCATCATAACCGGCAGACTGAATGTAAGCGAATAAATCCAAAACACCAAACAGTAATAAATCGGATTGAAAGTACACAAAATCAGTGCCTTATTCGCCGCACGTATACCGACACACTCTTTAAGAATCAACCACATCAAAAATATAGCGACCAAAATCGCAACTGCATTCATCAATGTTAAAACCATCAAAATGCCAGACATCTGCAAAAAAGGCAATACTTTCAATATCACTGCAAAAATAAGCGTCAATGTATAGTTATTACTAAAAGCGCCCATATATTTGATATGGTAATTATCAACATCTACCGCACCATGCGATGCAATCCAGGCCGCCGTATCTAAATCATCGTAACTGTCCGTAATGGGTCTTGGCTGCATCACACACATCAATATGATAAAAACCACTGCCATAATACAAAAACAAACCACCGGAATCAGATAATGACTCTTTTTTGACGCATCATATTCTATTTTATCTACCAGTCGGAACAAAGCACGTATAATCACGAATAATTGTAAAGCAACAATAACACCAAACGCAAACAAAACCGGCGTATTATTACTATCACCTAAATCGACCTGAGAAAAATTATATAAACATCCAAGTGTAATAATCAAAAACACAACACCCATAACCGCAAACGAAATTCTCTGCAGCCATGTATATATCTTCATCAATAAACGCCTCCTTTTATCCCCGCTATTATAACATGTCCGATAGACGTAATTCAAGATGTTTATATAGAACCAGAAGCGCTCATCTTGCAAATCACATGCAAATATGCTATACATTATAATGTGGTTTGTCTAGTAACTTTTAATTAACTTTAAATATAAGGAGCATTAATAATGAATCAACAGAAATCTCTACTCCTATTTGGTGGAAGAATTTGCCAGGAACTGAGCAGACAACCTTTTCTTTCAAAAGATTATCAAGTCACGTATATCGATTCTCTGTTAAATACGCAGCATTATCCAGATGCTGTACTGCCAAAGGAAATAGGAACCGATATCAGACCAGATTTACTTGTTATAGATTTTCAGGCTGTTATTGAAGAGTGTATTTCAAATACTTTAACCGTGGACAGGGCTGTTGTCTGGACAAAACAGTTTGCTTCCCACCTTCTTTCACATATTGCGCCTGAACAGATCTTATTACTACATGTTTTTCGCCCACAATATTATGTCATCAAAAACCGTATTCGTGTGAAAGCCTCCAACCCATATCTGCAATATATTCAGACAATCGAACAGGCTTTTCTTGATCAGGTGGACTGCCATATTATTTCTTTAGACAATTGTTATTTTTCATTTAAACCTTTTAATGAAAAATTAGCCCTTTACCGTTTTGAAGATGCTTATTATCAGGATATTGCCCACCGAGTCCATGTATGGTTTCAATCAAAGACAGATATTTTTAATACACCACCTTATTTTCCTCTTAGTCTTGAAAGATTCTGTACTTATTTCAACACTTTAGAAAAGAAGGCCTTTCATCTATTTTTAAACGACCAGCATTTATTAGAAGATCTTGTTTTGTGCGCATCTCCTGATTTTATTGAACAGTACAAACCGATTCTGCTATATCTTGCAGATGACAATCATACTGATCTTCCTGCCAAAACTTATTTAAGAAAGCTGGAGGGGCAGACTTTTGACCATCTCTCAGAATTTTGTCAGATATTTGAAGCTTTCGATTCAGTTCGGCAGAAAAACTATAAGCAACGGAATATAAATTATGACGCCCTTTTTCTCCATCATTTCCGTATTCCATCTCTTTTGCAGGATATACAAAAATGGGCAAAGCCTCAAATGAAGAAATTAGGACTTCTTCACCGAAAGCAAATCACTTTTCAAAATTATGGTGCCTGGTTTACTTTAATGCAAACATCTGATACACAGGCTTTTGAACATGCCGCCGAAAAATTCGGCTATGAAAAAGAGACTTTAAAACCTACTGTTGTTGACCTTTGGGGGTCTTGCATTTCCAGAACCAACCTTAATTTTGACGATGAGCGAAATTTTGTTACGTCTGCTTACCTTTTTCAAGTACCTCCTTTTGTTGAATCGACACCTGTCAATTATAATAAAGAAGCCGTTAAAGACTATCATTCCTCCTGGTATGATCAAATTGTACAGGATGAACTGGCCGGAACCTATATCAAAAAACTGATCACGTCCCCAGGAGAATGGCTCCTAATAGATTTTTTCAGTCTGTCTAGTCCTCGTGCTTATCAGATTGATAGTCATTATTTTACTGATTTCAGAGGAGAAATTGCGCATACGTTACAAGCAGAATCTTTTTCTTTTATGGATGATATGCCAATTTCCGAACTGCAACGCCGCATACGTATCTGTGCAGAGGTTCTGAAGAAAAGATACGGCGATCATATTATTATGATTCAATGTAAGCGTCAAAGTGTTTTCCTTACACAAGAGGGAACTTCTAAAAGTTTTTCAGACAAGGTCGTCACCAGAAATGAAAAAGCAAATCCTCTGATATACGATATGTCACAATATTTTGTACAATTGACCAATTGCTATTACATTAATGTTGCTGGAAGCTATCTTTCTGATGAAATCGGCTTTATGGGATTAGAAGATGTTCACTATGAAGATAAGTGCTATGAAGAAACCTTAAACTATATTCGTTACATTGTTAAGAATACACCAAAACAAAAATATTTTGCAAGCAAAAAGGAAAACGCCTCATCCCTGCCATCCGTTTTTCAAGAGGATCTTGAGGGATACCAGACTGAACCAACAGAAGACCCAACCCATATCATGTATCCAGTTCGATTTGTGTCTAATCTGCCATCTGTTTGTCCTGTTCCTTCATTCAAACCCAATGACTCAGGCAACTATTCTGATGAAATGCAAAACAAACAAGACAGCATCATTTATTTGCCAAAAGGTTATTCTTTAAGAAATGATGGCACTGCCATTCCATTAGAAAATCCATTTCATCTTGATGGGTGGCATTTTACAGGATGGCACATTTTAGTCACCATCCATGCGAAATCTTATTGGTACTTAAATTCCGGAGGCTTTGTTGCTGCAAAAGATTATCAATGGAACAATGATGCATCATTATACCGTTTATTTGATCATCAGCCTATCCCTCATCTGCCTTTAAATCATGTGAAAGAGGTTACCCTTTATGCCACGTGGGCACAGAACATCAAGGAAAATGCTTTTCATATCTATTATTATACATCAAAACCTACACGCTCACTCTCATGGAACTATGATGAAACAAATGGCAAAGTATTTGTTAATCCAAGTGGCTCCTATGAATTCCGATGCACAAAAGATTTGTATAATGATGGAACCTATATGCTTCAACCGAATGCCTATTCTCAAAAAAATTGTACTTTTTTAGGTTGGAAAATTCGTATAAAATCAGATAGGCAATGGTATTGGTATATGGCCGACGGAACCCTTCGACAACAACCTGACACCATTACCTCCAAAGCTTTTTCTGACTTAAAAGCCGTTTTACCTGATAAAAGCCTGTTACCGCCTCTGCCTATCGCTCATCTCAATCTCATCGTTGCAGAAGCTGTATGGGATTACGATATGCATGAACAACCGCATCATTCCAAACAATTTAAGCGTCAATTCCGCAAATTGCTATCTAAAGTATATCATAAATTTTTTGTATAAAAAAATGCTGCCAGCATGTCACCGGAACATTTATTCCGGCGACTGCTGACAGCAGTTTTATGCTACCACTCTCTGGTAAGTAATTCAATTCGAGCTGCGGCACGGGCCCATGCACGTCTTGCGCGGGCAATATCCGTATCCGGACCTGGATTAGTGATACGCTCTCTCGCACGGGAAAGCGCAGCTTTTGCTCTATCCAGATCGACTTCCTCTGGCCATTCGGCAATTTCCGCCATGATGCTGACCTTGTCTGGCTGTATTTCTACAAAACCATCATGAATCGCAATATGTCGGATACTTCCGTCAGCCTTTGTGATATGAGTAACTCCCGGCGCCATCATGACAGTCACCGGAATATGTCCCGGAAGGACGCCAATCTCGCCTTCCGCAGTTCTCATTTCAACCATTTTGACAGATTCATCACACATCAGATGATCCGGTGTAATGATCTGCAGCTGCATCAAGGCTTCCATATCTCATCCTCCAGACTTATTTCACTTTGGCAAGAACGTCATCAATATTACCTGCCATCAGGAAATAGCTTTCAGGAATATCATCGTATTTACCTGCAATGATTTCCTTGAAGCCCTGGATTGTCTCAGACAGCGGTACATAACGTCCTTTCAGACCTGTAAACTGTTCGCCTACGAAGAAAGGCTGGGACAGGAATCTCTGAACCTTACGTGCTCTGGATACAACCAGCTTATCTTCTTCTGAAAGTTCATCCATACCAAGAATAGCGATAATATCCTGTAATTCTTTATAACGCTGAAGAATCTCCTGTACGCTTCTGGCAACACGGTAATGTTCTTCACCAACAATATGCGGATCCAACATACGTGATGTGGATTCCAGCGGATCAACGGCCGGATAAATACCCAGCTCAACGATGGAACGTGAAAGTACCGTCGTTGCATCCAGATGGGTGAATGTCGTTGCCGGAGCAGGGTCTGTTAAGTCATCGGCAGGTACATATACAGCCTGTACGGATGTGATGGAACCTGTCTTTGTAGATGTGATACGCTCCTGAAGCGCACCCATTTCCGTCTGCAGTGTCGGCTGATAACCAACGGCACTAGGTACACGGCCCAACAGAGCGGATACCTCTGAACCAGCCTGTGTAAAACGGAAAATATTGTCAATGAAAAGCAGCACGTCTTTGCCGGTATCACGAAAATGTTCTGCCATTGTCAGTCCTGTCAGACCGACACGCATTCTTGAGCCAGGTGGCTCATTCATCTGTCCGAATACCATGGTTGTCTTGTTGATAACACCGGATTCAGACATTTCTGTGTAAAGGTCATTACCTTCACGGGTACGCTCGCCTACACCTGTGAATACAGAGTAGCCGCCGTGCTCTGTTGCGATATTACGGATCAGCTCCTGGATCAGGACGGTCTTCCCTACACCGGCACCACCGAACAGACCGATCTTACCACCCTTCTGATAAGGGCAAAGTAAGTCAACGACTTTGATACCTGTTTCAAGGATTTCCTGCTCATCAGACAGATCTTCAAAAGCAGGTGGTTTTCTATGAATCGGCAGGTGTTCTTCAGCCTGTGGAGCTTCTTTATTATCAATTGCTTCACCGAGAACGTTGAAAATACGTCCCAGTGTCTTTTCACCTACAGGCACCGTAATAGGGCCGCCTGTAGCGATAGCCTCCATACCACGCACAAGACCATCAGTAGGTCCCATGGAAATACAGCGGACAGTATCATCACCCAGATGCTGAGCAACTTCAACAACAAGTGTTGAGCCGTCTTTTCTGGTAATGCGGATGGCATCGTTTATCTCAGGAAGATTTCCGTCGGCAAACTTGATATCCAGTACCGCACCGATAATCTGAGTGATTTTGCCAATACTATGCTCTGCCATATGCTGCTATCACTCCCTTCTGTTTATTTAAGCGCTTCTGCACCGGATACGATTTCGGTAATTTCCTGTGTAATCGCACCCTGTCTTGCTCTGTTATAGCTTAATGTCAGATTCTCAATCATATCCTCTGCATTGCTTGTTGCATTATCCATGGCTGTCATACGGGCACCGTTCTCAGAGGCAACGGCATCCATCATACCACCGTAAATAACACTATTGATATACTTCGGAATGACTGCATCCAGTACTTCTTCCGGTTCCGGCTCAAAATTCATCAGAAGCAGTGGTCCGTCTTTCTTCTCTTCGGCTGTTTCCTCTTCAGGAACAGCTACAGGCAGAAGACGGATCATCTTCGGAATATGAGTGATCGTATTCTTGAAGACCGTATAGGCCATCCAGATTTCACCCACTTCACCGGACGAAAAGGCATTCAGCACATCACGGCCGATATCCATTGCTGCACGATACGTTGGTGCTTCAATGACATCGCCGTAATCCTTTGCTACGGCATAACCTTTTTTGGAGAGATTGTCACGTCCTTTACTACCTACTGTGTAAAGCTGCACATCTGCAGGATTAAAACCGACACTGGTAACAGCTTTTTCAACATTACTGTTGTAGCCGCCGGCAAGGCCGCGATTGGACGTAATGACAATAACTGCCTTTTTCTGAGATTCACCCTGCATCAGATAACGATGGTGAATATTGCCTGATCTTGACAGGATAGAAGACACTGTCTCATACATCTTGTCAAAATACGGACGGGTGGTTTCAGCTTTGACTTTCGCCTTCTGAAACTTAACCGTAGAAACCAGTTTCATGGCTTTTGTAATCTGAGCCGTACTCTGAATACTGGTTTTGCGTCGTTTAATTTCTCTCATTGAGGCCATGCTTTATCACCTCTTATTTTCTTCCAGAAATACCTTCTTGTACTCTGTGATTGCCTTTACCAGACCTGCTTCGATATCTTCTGTCAGTACCTTTTCTGTACGGATAGCTGCCAGAACATCATCGCATTTGCTGTCCATGTATTCAAGCAGACCCTTTTCAAAGTCAAGTACCTGATCTACAGGAATATCTGTCAGATGTCTTCTTGTAACGGCATAAATCATAACAACCTGCTTCTCAACCGGCATTGGCTGATACTGAGGCTGTTTCAGTATCTGCTGGATACGTTCACCCTGTGCCAGGTTCTGCAGTGTATCCGCATCCAGATCGGAACCGAACTGTGCGAAGGACTGCAGCTCTCTGAACTGAGCAAGCTCTGTACGGATAGGACCGGCAATCTTCTTCATTGCCTTGATCTGCGCATCACCACCAACTCGGCTGACAGAAAGTCCGGCATTGATCGCTGGTCTGAAACCTGAGTTGAACATTTCTGTTTCAAGGTAGATCTGTCCGTCTGTGATGGAGATAACGTTCGTCGGAATATACGCAGATACGTCGCCTGCCTGTGTTTCAATGATCGGAAGTGCAGTCAATGAACCGCCGCCCAGATCATCGGACAGTCTGGAAGCACGTTCCAGAAGTCTTGAATGCAAGTAGAAAACGTCACCTGGGTATGCTTCACGCCCTGGTGGTCTGCGGAGAAGCAAGGAAAGTGTACGATAAGCAGCAGCATGCTTTGTCAAGTCATCATAAACAATGAGGACATCCTTGCCCTGCTCCATCCACTCTTCACCGATCGCACAGCCCGCATATGGCGCGATATACTGCAATGGTGCAAGTTCGGATGCTGTTGCTGCAACAACAACTGTATAATCCATGGCTCCGAAGGATTCCAGTGTGTGTACAATAGAAGATACTGTCGACTGTTTCTGACCAATTGCAACATAGATACAAAGGACATCCTGTCCTTTCTGATTGATAATCGTATCAAGGGCAATGGCTGTCTTACCAGTCTGTCTGTCACCGATAATCAGCTCACGCTGACCACGGCCAATCGGGATCATGGCGTCAATCGCCTTAATTCCTGTCTGTAACGGTGTATCGACTTTCTTTCTCTCGATAACGCCATGGGCTACTCTCTCAATCTGGCGGAAAGCATTGGTATCAATAGGGCCTTTGCCATCGATTGGCTGACCAAGAGCATTGACAACACGTCCAAGCATTGCGTCACCAACCGGTACCTCAACTACTCGTCCTGTTGTCTTAACAACGTCTCCCTCATTGATATTTCTGTTACTGCCGAGCAAAACGGCACCAACATTATCTTCCTCCAGGTTCATGACCATACCATAAACGTCACCCGGGAATTCAAGAAGTTCGCCCTGCATCGCATTCTCAAGTCCGTGAATACGCGCAATACCATCCGCTACCTGAACAACTGTACCAATATCTGATACTTCAAGTTCTGATTTATATCTCTTAATCTGTTCTTTAATAACTGAACTAATTTCTTCAGGTCTTAAATTCATGGAGCTTTTGGCACCTTCTTTCTAGCTGTTTAATATAGCCTTCGTCAGAGTATTGATCTGGGTCCGGATACTATTATCGGCAACCTTGTCACCGATCCGGATAACCAATCCTCCAATGATCTCAGGATCTACCTGATAATTAATCTCAATGGAGACATCACCCGTTGTCTCCAAAAGCCGTTTTTCAACGGCCGCCTTCTGCGCATCACTCAATGCACAGGCACTGGTCACATCTGCTATGCCAATATGCTGATACTTTCTGACAGCATCCAGGAAATAATCAATCATTCCCATAAGAAAATGCTGTCTTCCCGCCTGAATAACGGTAACAAAGAAGCCGGTCACACTGTCAGAGGCTCTGCCATCCAGACAATTTCTCATAACTTCCACTTTCTCTTCCCTCGTAATCTGAGGATGGTCCAGTAAAACCATGAATTCAGGGTTCTCAGCAATGGCTTCTTTGATGCTTCTTACTTCATCGGCATACTGTTCCACCTTGCCTTCTTCAAGACTCAGCTGAAACAATGCCTCTCCATATGTCTTATCAATTAATTCTGCCATGTTGATTCACCCATCTCATCCAGCATTTCCTGAATATATACCGCCTGCTTCTTGTCATCAAGAGTTTCTGCTGCCAGCTTGCATGCTGTGATAGATGCAGCCATGATCATATCATGTCTGACATCTTCCTTAAGCTTCGTCTTCTTCAACTCAGCTTCTCTCTTCGCACGAGCAATCACTCTGTCAGCCTCCTGCTGTCCATCCAGCAGAATTCTCTCTTCCATCTGTGCAGCTTTCCTGCGTGTATTCTCAAGAATATCAGCCCTTTCACTTTCAAAATCAGCCAGTCTGTGCTCATAATCATTCTTAAGAGCCAATGCTTCTTCTTTACTCATACGGGCTGTGTTGATGTCATCAGCAATCCGTTCCTGACGCTTGGTCAGCATTCCGGACAGCATATCCGAGACAAGGTATCCTATCAGGAAAAACAGGATGAACACATTGATCGCTGTAACAATTAATTCAACCATGCTTCACCACCCATTTCCTTCAGCGCTTCCTCAAGAAGAACTTCTCCACGCTGTGGATCAGCCTGATCTGCAAACCGTCCTGTCATTGCAAGTGCCAGTCCACACATCTCTTTTCTCACATCCGCTTTGATACGCTGTTTTTCAGATACTGTTTCTCTGTCTGCCTGTTCCATGATTGCAGAGGCTTCTGACTTCGCCTGGTCAATAATGGCATCCTGCTGCTTCATTGCAGCTTTTCTGGATGCGGATAGAATCTCTTCGGCTTCTTTGTGTACAGCCTTCAGCTTTTCTTCATAAGCCGCCTTTGATACCTCAGCTGCTTCCTGAAGCTGCTGTGCTTCATCTCTGTCTGCTGCCACTGCCTGCTTTCTCTGTTCAAGGAATGCACGCACCGGCTTAAAGAAGAGCCTGCTCATGATGGCGTACATGATCATAATCACAACAAACAGTACAAACGCATCGAACAGGAGCTGCACGTCAAGCCCAAACAATCTGTCCTCCAAGTTTAAGCCTCCTTTCAGAATATCTCTGTTTTATATTGTTGCTTAAACAATATTGTCTGATCTTACAGTTTGCCAAATAATGGGTTGGCAAAGAGCAGGATCAGAGCGATAACCAGACCATAAAGACCTGTTGTCTCGGCAACGGCCTGACCAAGAAGCATTGTCTGCATGATATCACCCTTAGCACCCGGGTTACGTCCAACTGCAGATGCACCATGACCGGCTGCAATACCCTGGCCTACACCAGGTCCGATACCGGCAATAACAGCGAGGCCGGCGCCAATTGCTGAACACGCTAATACTAAACCTTCATTTGTTATACCATTCATTATATTTCCTCCTTAAAAAAATATAAATTTTGATTGTCCGGATATTTTATTCCGGCATTTTCTGGTAGATAAATGTCATTGACAACATACAGAAGACATATGCCTGGATCGCTCCGGAGAATAAGTCAAGATATGCATGTAAGAATGACGGAATCACTACTGTTGCCAGCACAGGCAGCATGCCGTAATACAATGCCAGCATAATGGTTCCGGCCATGACATTACCAAACAGACGCAGCGACAGTGAAACCGGCGTTGCAAATTCGCTGATAATATTGATTGGCAGGAATAATGGGATTGGATCCATCAGATCCTTCACATAGCCTCCAACACCCTTCCACTTGAATGCATTAAACTGAATCAAAACAAATGTGATCAATGCCAGCGGCAATGTCACACCGTAATCAGCAGTTGGCGGTCTGAGTCCGAAAAGACCCGAAATGTTGGAAAACAGAAGGAACATGAAAATTGTCAGGATATAGTTGGCATATTTGCCCCAATGCCTGAACATACTTGACTGGACCACGCCGTCCATCATTTCCACATAAAGCTCCGCAATGTTCTGTACCATTCCCGGCACCTCTGTTGCGTGCTTCATCTTGTTGTTGACAATCAGCCCTATGACCAGCATAAAAAGGCAGACAATCAGCAGGCAGACATGTGTTGTCGTCAACCAGACTTCATGGCCGAAAATGTTCAGAGGAACATATCCATGTACCATAAAGTCGACTTCATTGCCCATAACTTCACCTTCCTTTGCCAAAAATTCTGGTATAAATATACTTGTGAATCTGAGGACTCAGAATCGCAGCCGGCTTCATCGAAAACAATCCGATGACAGCTCCCGCCATGCCGGAAACACCCAGTCTGGTTGAAACAAGAAGCACTGCGATCATAATCAGATAACGAATACCATAATTACGTGCTGCATAAGCTCTTGCATCCTTCTCACCGTAATCCAGCTGCCGATCAAGTGTCACCGCCATATGCACGGCTCGAATTACGGAAGTCGCTGTACCAAGTACTGCACCCAACACAAAGGCTGCTTTATCCGGGGCCACAAACAGTCCCACAAATACTACCAGTATGCCAAATATCAGGATACCAAGAATCAGATCCGCAAGCGCTTCATTCTGAGTCTTTAAATTGCTCATCCAGTTGCTTTTTAAATGCTTCATCCTTCTTCTCTCTTTCTCCCTTCAACAATGGCTTTAACGTGATGAACATTGAACGAATAGATGCCATAATACCAAGAATCAGAAAAACAAGTGTCAGCCATCCTGTACCCAATCGCTTATCCAGCCAGATACCAATGAACAGACACATAAAAACAGGTACAAGCATATTGATGCTGAGCTGTGTGATCATCACAATCGCCTGTCCTATACCATGCTTATCTCTCATCCTCTCTCTCCCTTTTATGATTGCTCTATCTGTTTCAAATTCGCTCAATAATTATTTTAGCAAATTTTAATAAATATGTCTATAATTCTTTTGCATAGCGTCATGTTTATTATTTAGCATGTCTACTGTATACATAATTCTGTATCTAATCAATGTATATATTGAACAGTTTGCACACAAACAATTCATGCAAACTGCTTAACGCTTGTTTATTTTTTTATACTGTTATCTTCAGTTCCCGCCCGCTCCGAATATAACGGCGATAATGAACCCCCGCTGCATCCAGCATTTTTCTCGATGCTATAACAGCCGGTGTGTCACCATATTTATCCGAATCATAGATAATCTCTCGAATTCCGCTTTGGATAATCGCCTTGGAGCATTCGTTGCACGGGAACAATGACACATAAATTTTGCTTCCTTCCAGGCTGCCTCCGCGGTAATTCAAAATAGCATTCAATTCGCTGTGAGTAACATAAAAATACTTGGTATCCAACTCATCGCCTTCTCGGCTCCATGGGAATACATCGTCCGAACACCCCCTCGGAAAACCATTATAACCAATGGACAGGATCTTATTATCCGGGCTGACAATGCAGGAACCAACCTGACTGTTCGGATCCTTAGATCTTAGTCCTGCAAGCTTTGCTACCCCCATAAAATACTCATCCCAGCTGATATAATCTTGCCTCTTTTCTGACATCTTTATCCTCCTTTTGTTCATTATTCACATAAACAGCAAAAATCACCCGTTAAAGGCAGGCACTGACGCCTGCCCGGCGGATGATTTGATGCTTTAATGTTCAATCTTTGCAATTCTTCTCTTATGTCTTTCATCATTGGAAAATGGTGTATTCAGGAATGTATCCACAATCTTCAATGCAGTGCCCACACCAATGACACGTGCTCCCATACCAAGAATATTGGCATCATTATGCTCTCTTGTAGCTTCCGCCATAAAGCTGTTTGTACAGTTGGCCGCTCTGATTCCCTCATAACGGTTGGCTGCAATTGTAATACCAATGCCTGTACCGCAGATCAGAATACCTTTTTCACATTCACCTGCAAGAATTGCTTCTGCTACCTTTTTGGCATAATCCGGATAGTCACAGGAATCTGTGGAATAAGTACCGTAATTCTTATATTCCAGGCCGTGCTCCTCCAGATATTTTATCACTTCCTGCATCAGTTCATAACCACCATGATCACATCCAAGTGCTATCATTTTCTCATTCTCCTTTGTTATATATATTGTCCGAATACCCTTTGTCCATGCCTCCGGGTATCCGGCTGAGTACCATAAATATTATACGCGGATCACATGATGTCCGGCCGCTTTCAGCAGGCGATTCATAATGGCCGCGCCAAGTCCGCCGCCGGCAAAACTCTCCGAATACATCTTCTGAACCCCCATCTCATCCATTTCACGAAGGACTTCATACAGATTAGCCGCAATGCTTTCCTCATGTTCTCTGGACCCGATATTGATCTTGCAGTCCGCATCATAAAGAGATAAATTCTCATCAGAAGCAATAACTGCTGTTTTTAATCCGGCTTCTGCATCCATCTTTGTTAAATGATTGATTGTCTCGGCCACTGCCTGCTTCTTTCCTTCCACAATAACCAGATCGCCCTTCGGTGCGTAATGCTTATATTTCATTCCCGGCGCCTTTGGACGAAGATTCGGATCCTCATGATCTGCAAGAATTGCCTTGTCAATGGTCACAGGGCCCACAGCCTCTTCCAGCATTTCCTTCGTTATATAACCCGGGCGCAGAATCGTTGGTATCTCTCCGGTCAGATCCACAATGGTAGATTCCAATCCGATATCCACTTTGCCGCTGTCGATAATCATATCAATACGTCCATTCAAATCCTCATAGACATGCTGTGCAGTTGTCGGACTTGGCCTGCCTGATGTGTTGGCACTCGGTGCCGCAATATACACACCGGAGCTTCTGATCAATTCATAAGCTGTCGGATGCGATGGCATACGAATAGCAACTGTATCCAGACCGCCTGTTGTTGCATAAGGCACCGCATCTGATTTAGGCATAATCATGGTCAATGGTCCCGGCCAAAAACGATCCGCCAGCAGTCTGGCTTTCTCAGGAACTTCCGATGCCAGTACTTTAAGCGCTTCCATATCTGCGATATGCACGATCAGCGGATTATCCGATGGCCGTCCCTTTGCCGCATAAATTCTGGCCGACGCTTCAGGATTCAGAGCATCTCCACCCAGTCCGTACACCGTTTCTGTCGGAAAAGCTACAAGTCCGCCCTTTTTCAGGATTTCTCCTGCCCTTTCCATAACTTCCGGTCTGCGATTGTCGGCATCGTACACTTCAACTATTGTTTTCAATCCAGTCACCCTTCTTTTCTTTACCAAAAATGTTCTATTTATCAACGGTCATCTTGTCTTTATCCAATGGTTTGCTGCCACAGGTCGATGCGATAATATAACGTGGACGTCCTTTGACCTCATCATAAATCTTTGCAATGTAGTAGCCGATAATACCAAGGCTAATCATAATAATACTGCCTGTAAAAAGCTGTATGATAATCACCGTCGTAAAGCCACCCAAAGCAACACCGCATATCTTTTGTCCAATAGAGATTGCGCCCAACACAACCGATACAATCAGCATGACAACGCCCAAAAATGTCACAATCTGCATTGGCGCAGCCGAGAATGATGTAATGTTGGAAATGGCATACCTGGTAAGGGCCTTGACTGACCACTTGGACTCACCGGCTTCTCGTTCCTGTACCTCAAATGGAACTTCCGTTGTCTTGAAGCCCACCCATGAGGAAAGTGCCCTGAAGAATGCATTCTTCTCCTTCATATTCAGGAGAACATTCACCGCCTTCCTATCCAGCAGCTTAAAATCAGATGCACGGCTCATATCAAATCCCGCCGCACTCCCAATCAATTTGTAAAAGCATGAAGCCGCAAATGTATGAACAGGACTTTCTTTACCTCTGCTGCTCTTTACGCCCTCAACAACTTCGTATCCTTCCTGCCAGAGCCGATACATTTCGACAATTTTCCCCGGTGGATGCTGCAGATCGCAGTCAATCACGACCACACAATCTCCCACTGCTTCTGATAAACCGGCAAACATCGCCGATTCTTTGCCGAAATTTCTCGAAAAATTCAATCCGCGAATGCTTGGATTCTGATCCGCAGCTTCTTCTATACACTGCCAGCTAAGATCCCTGGAACCATCATTCACAAAAAGCAATTCATAGGAAATCTCTGCCTGCTCAAGTATCTCTGCAATTGTCGCTGCGGCTTTTGGTATCATCTCCTGCTCGTTATAAGCAGGTATAATGACTGACAGCAGGCCATTCATCCTATCGCTTCCTTTCATCATCTATTTCATGAACTCCCGATACTCATTCAATACTTCAACCGGTTCACCGATCTTCACAATCTTGCCTTCATGCATCCACATAACACGGTCACACAATTCTTCCAAAGTCTTAAGATTATGTGACACAATAACAACCGTCCGGTTACGCTGTGAGATCAGTGATTTCATCTTCTCATAGCTCTTCTTCTTGAACTTCTCATCACCTACACTGAGCACCTCATCAATCAGCATGATGTCAGTTTCAAGAATGGCCGTAATAGAAAATGCGAGCTTGGAATACATACCACTTGAATACGTACGTACCGGCATATCAATAAATTCACCTAAACCGGCAAATTCAATAATATCATCCATCCGATCCAGGACTTCTTTCTCACTGAATCCAAGCAGCATACCAGACAGCATAATATTCTCACGCCCTGTCATCTCGTTCTTAAATCCAACACCGATGGCCAGTAATGACACAGAATGTCCATGCAGATCGATACTGCCTTCGTCCGCCGAAAAAATATGCGCCAACGCACGAAGCAATGTCGACTTACCGCTTCCGTTCTTACCTGTAATACCGAGAATCTCTCCCTGCTTTACTTCAAAACTGATACCACGCACCGCCTCAAAAGCTTTAGCTTCCACGCCTTTTAAGCGAAGCAGACTTTTCTTAATGGAGTACGCTTGTACACTTTTATAACGAATCTTTAAATCTTTGACTGTAATTGCATATTCATCCATATTATATTACCTTTACATACGTATTTTCATTCTTATAAATATTCCAAACACCAAATGCCGCTAAGGCAACCGAGATAACAAACCAAAGCAGCAGCCATTTTCTTGACGGAACCGTCTGATAAAGGATTGAATCCCTAAAACCAGAAATCATGAATGCCAGCGGATTGCCTTTCAAAATCAAACTGTGAATTGGCTCCGGGAAAATATTAATATTATAGAAAATACCCGTCAAATAGAATACAAAGCGCAATACAATGTTAATCACATTCGCCATATCATCAATAAATACACCCAGATGAAGCAAAATGCAGCAGCATCCAAATGTAAATATAAGTATCGTAATCAAAGACGGAATTGCATAGAGCGCCTGCCAGCCAATAGGTACCTTGTAATAGATAATCATTCCCAATGAAAGGCCAAAGCAGATCAACATCTTAAAACCATTGACCATCATATCTGACATAATCAATGTATGCTTCGGCAGATAAACTTTGGATACAATCGACTTATTACGCTTCACCATTCTGACTGAGCTCTTGATGCATCTGTTAAAGAAATCCCAGATGGCAAGACCTACAAATATATAAACATTATAATACAGTTCTTTACGTCCAAGCATATACCCGAAAATAAATGCATAAATCAACATAAAACAGAATGGCTCAAGCACCCACCAGATCCAGTTCAGATAGGAATTGGCTACCTCTGTCTTCAACTGTGACTTTGCAGCGTATAAGGTATATTTCCAGTACTTTTTCGTATCGTTAATAAACCGGTTCACATTACGCCTCCTAAATTCTTTTTCATAAAATTCTCTGATTATCATACTATATCTGCACTCATAAATCAATATTTTTAAATTAGGGGATATACATTTTAAGAATATTATGCTATGATAGAGCAGTAAAAGGCAACGGCGTCTATCGCACGTTGCCTTTTTTCGTTGTTACCAACTTTTTCCATTTACAGAGGGTTTGATTTATGCGACAGAAGTATCATTTTGCAACAGACAACGGTATTCTCATCTGGGATGTCACTTCTATTCTTGAAGACATTGAACAACATCCTGATTCTTATACAATCCAGACACTTTCCACAGCTTTACTGGCTGACCATAATGATGCCAGAGTCAGTCACACCCGGGCCATGGCCTCCGATCTGGCAAAACCTCTGGTGGTTGCCGAGCTTTCCAAAGATCATTTGCTGCTGATCGACGGCAATCACCGTCTGTATAAAGCAAGAACGCTTGGTCTTGAAAATATTCCGTGCTATTATCTTTCTCAGAGACAGCAGCAGCATTTTATTGTGCATTTCAGACCATCTGAATATGAGCACATTATTGCCTGTGTTTCATAAGAATCAACTGCTTCCATTCCGGCTTTTTATCATTGACACAAAAACCGTTCCGGGCATCGTTTCTTCTGTTTCAGTCCTGGAACGGCTCATTTTACTTTATTTCTTTTCTGTCTATTTCACAATATGTACGTCCATGCTGCCTGAGCGAAAACCTTCCGCATCCAATGTAATATAGACGAAACCAAGTTCTTTCATCTTGGCTGTGATCTTATCTGCCATTGCAATAAAATCCGAAAAACGTTCTTTTTCAATTTCAATACGCAGAATATCACCGTGAATGCGGAGACGGACAATTGGGAATCCCTGCTCCTTCAGCCACTGTTCACCGGCATCCACCCTTGCAAGCAGTTCGAATGAAATCGGTGTACCATACGGCAGTCGTGTTGCAAGACAAGGTGAAGATGGGCGGGTGGCACATGAAAGTCCCATATCTGCTGCAATTTCACGCACCTGTGCCTTTGTAATCCCCAGCTCTGCCAGAGGACTTAATACCCCAAGCTCTTTAACTGCCTGCGTTCCCGGGCGATAGATATGAAGATCATCTGCATTGTTGCCTTCCATGATTGTATCGATACCTTTTTCAGCAGCAAATGTCAGCAAATTCTGGAACAAATATTTTTTGCAGAGATAGCATCTGTTCACAGGATTGTTGAGCATCTCCTCATTATCCAGCTCATTGACATAGATAACATGATGAATAGCGCCTGCTTCTTTGGCCACTTTCTGAGCCTGCGGCAAGTCTGCCTTCGGGTGCAGTTTTGTCTCAAAAGTCACTGCGTACACCTTTTTGCCATTAGCTGCTGCCGCCTCACAGGCTGCCCTTAAGATAACTGAGCTGTCCACGCCGCCTGAAAAAGCCACACACAGATCCTTATCCCCCAATTCCTTCATATAATTTACTAAACGTGTTCTGATTTCCATGTCTGATTCCTCGCTTCTTATGTCTCATACCTGATGCCCTGTTCGACATTTTTTTCATTTACAGCACGCTTTCCATGCTGTTTATTCACTGATTTCTGCTTCACAGGCTGCCTGATATACAACTTTAAACGGTACACCGGCTGCCTCACAAAGCTTTTTAACACTTTCATATTCAGGATAACGATAAACGATACCATTCTTCTCACAAATTTTTAATTCCACTTCGCCATAAGCCGTTTTGGCTTTTGCTTCATGACGTTTTAAAATTGTACGCTCAACCTTATATCTGCGAATACCGATGGTTGTCGTCTCATTAAAAATAATTTCTTCCATTGCAGGAATCTGTCTGCGGTCGCACAGCACATGAAGCATATAGGCCGGACGATTCTTCTTCATGTAAATCGGCGCATAACATACATCTCTCGCCCCTGCAGCCAAAAGCCGCTCCATTGTATAGCCGAGAACTTCGCCTGAACAGTCATCAATGTTGCTCTCCAGTTTCCAGATATCTTCTTCCTCACCTGTCTGTGGCTGATCCTTTGTTTCAAGCAGCATTGCTCTCAAAACATTTGCCTTCGGGAAATCCTTCTTGCCGGCACCAAGGCCGATCTTCAGCAACTGATAATCCTCTGGCAAATGATCTTGCGTACGAAGAGCAGCTACAATCGCTGCACCTGTCGGTGTGACCATTTCTCCCTGAGCATCCGTAATCTTCATCGGCAGGTGATTAGCCGCAACAATATTCGCAGTTGCAGGTACAGGCACAGGCATCATACCATGCTGACAATGCACATGACCGGATCCCTCATATAATTCGGAAACGACAATATCGTCCACACCGAGATTGTCCACACAGACAGCCACACTGATAATATCTACAATAGAATCAATGGCACCTACTTCATGGAAATGCACTTCTTCAATCGGCAGGCCATGGGCTTTAGACTCTGCTTCCGCAACAATCATAAACATTTTTTTCGCTAATGTCTTAACATGCTCATTCTCAAGTCTATCAATCACTGCGAATACATCATGAATATTTCTATGTACATGCGCATGATGATGACCATGGCCGTGATCATGATGATGATGGTCATGATCGTGGTCATGATCGTGGTGATGATGTTCGTGGTCGTGGTCATCATCATGGTGATGATGTTCGTGGTCGTGGTCATCATCATGGTGATGATGTTCGTGATCGTGGTCATCATCGTGGTGATGATGTTCATGATCGTGGTCGTCATCGTGGTGATGATGTTCGTGATCGTGGTCATCATCATGGTGATGCATATGGCCTTCATCATATTCCGGCTGATCTGGTATCAGCACATCAAAATCGCAGGCATCAATACCACACTTGCTGCTTCTGCCGATTTTTACCTCATAACCATCCACATGCAGTGAATCCAATGACTGTTTTAATACTTCCGGGTCTGCCCCAAGATCTAATAATGCACCAACCGTCATATCCCCGCTGATACCCGAAAAACATTCCAGATATAAAACTTTCTTGCTCATTTTACAAATCCCCTTATCTTTATACTTAAATTACAATAGACTGCTCAAAATCAATTTCTCAGGCAGGCACTGCTTCATCTATATGATATTGCCGCCAAATCCCCGTCTCTCTTATTCCGGCTTATAGGCTTTGACTGCCAAACGGTTAATCTGTGTACTGATATAGCCGGCACCGTAACCATTATCAATATTGACAACAGTAATGCCATTGGAACAGGAATTCAGCATTGTCAAAAGTGCTGACAGACCGCCGAAGTTCGCACCATAACCAATAGAAGTCGGAACAGCAATCACCGGTACCTCAACAAGGCCCGCCAGAACACCGCCAAGTGCTCCCTCCATACCGGCAACAGCAATAATACAGTTGGCTTTGCGAATTTCTTCCAGTTTGGCAAATAAACGATGAATGCCAGCAACACCCACATCATAAAATCTATCAACGTTGGTGCCAAAATATTCCGCCACCTGTGCTGCTTCTTCAGCAACTGCAATATCTGCCGTACCGGCTGTACAGACAGCCACACGGCCAATTCTTTCCTTTCCGGGCTTCTCAATCTTCAAAATTCTTGACAGCGGATCATAAGTCACTTCCGGTATAACGGCTTTCACCAGCTCATACTGATGCTCAGAAGCGCGCGTACCGAGTACCTCTGTATCAGTTTTATAAAATGTCTCATAAATCTTCAGCAAATGCTCATCCGATTTGCCACTGCAAAATACAACCTCGCCGAATCCGGAACGAATCTTACGATGATGATCCAACTTGGCAAATCCCAGATCTTCATAAGGCAGCTGCTTTAATTCTTTAGCTGCCTCTTCCAGTGAAATCTTATCATTTTTCACATCTTCCAGTAGCTTTAAAACGTCCATATTGTTCCTCCTCATGCAAAACGAAAGCCACGAAAACGTACCGAGCTAAACCATATTCTCACGCATATGGGTATTCACGCTCAAACGCCTTCGTGGCCTTGATATGCAACTGTTCAGTTATCTTTATTCTATATCGTCTCTCTCTAAAATTCGCAGCCGGCTTCGTACCGGACTTTTCTCACTCATTCTAACATATCAGCGAATAGGCGTCAATTATAATTCCTACTATGGTTATATGTTTTCAGACTGATGTTATGCCAATATTGCGTGATGACTATTTAGCCGGTGCTGCATTGGTGATAAATGCATCATAGATGACTTTGATCGCATCCTCGAAATACTTCTCTTTCACACCGATAATAATATTCAGTTCACTGGATCCCTGGTCGATCATCTTGATATTAATATTGGCACTGGCAAGGGCATTAAATACCTTGCTTGCGACACCACGCGTATCTCTCATACCACGTCCCACAACCGCGATCAGTGCCAGACCGGATTCAAGATCCAGAAGATCCGGATGAACTGCACGGTGAATACCTGAGATGACCTGCTGCTCTTTGTGCTCAAACTCTGACTGGTGTACAAACACAGTCATTGTATCGACGCCTGACGGCATATGTTCGAAAGAAAGATTATTATCCTCAAATACCTGCAGAACTTTTCTGCCAAATCCGATTTCGGAGTTCATCATATCTTTTTCAATATTAATCGATGCAAAGCCTTTCTTGCCTGCAATACCGGTAATTGTATGCTTCGGTTTACGGCATGTGCTTTCTACAATCCATGTGCCCAGATCATCCGGCTTATTTGTGTTTCGGATATTGATCGGAATGCCCTCTTTACGTACCGGGAAGATAGCATCTTCATGCAGTACAGATGCGCCCATGTAAGAAAGCTCACGCAGTTCCTTATATGTAATTGCTTCGATCGCTTCAGGATTCTTGATAATTCTCGGATCTGCCACAAGGAAACCGGAAACATCTGTCCAGTTCTCATATACATCTGCATGGACAGCCTTTGCCACGATAGAACCTGTAATATCAGAACCGCCTCTGGAGAAAGTTGTCACCACACCATCATCCTGAGCTCCATAGAAACCAGGCACAACGGCATATTCAACATCTTTCAATCTTGAAGACAAAATCAAATCTGTTCTGTCTGCTTCAAAGTTGCCTGCATCATCAAAACGGATAACTGTAGCTGCATCAACAAACTCAAAACCAAGATAATTGGCCAGCACAATACCATTCAGATATTCACCTCTGGATGCGGCATAATTTCTTCCTGCTTTCAGACGGAACTGTTCATGGATTGTCTCAAACTCTTTGTCCAGTGTCAGATTCAGCCCAAGTCCTTCAATAATTTCTTCATAGCGGGTCTTGATGTCTGCCAGTGCACCATCAAAATCCTTGCCGGCCTCAGCCAGATCATAGCATGCATATAACATATCTGTAACTTTTGTATCTCCATCAAAACGCTTGCCCGGTGCAGAAGGGACAACAAATCTTCTGTGTGGGTCTGCGTGAATAATATCCGCAACTTTCTTAAACTGTTCGGCACTTGCAAGGGAACTTCCGCCGAATTTTACAACGATCTTCATGATTTAATCCTCCGACAATTTCGAAATAATTTCCTAATTACATAAAATACACTATTTTTGTCGATAATCAAGTGTTTTTTCAAATTTTATGCTTTTTTCTTTTATTTTCATAGATACATGTGCTATTATAAACCTTATTACGATACTTTACCACTATAAACCATCAAAAAGCACATGTTTTGCGTCTTTATCCATACCAATAACAAACAAAAACAGCCTTCATGTGCCTTGACGTATAATAGATGATCATCTAAAGGAGAGACAAATATGAGTTCAAAAAAAATGCAAAGCAATCTGATGCTCCTATTAACTGCCTTCATCTGGGGTGTTGCTTTTGTCGCGCAGAGTGTGGGGATGGATTATGTCGGTCCATTTACCTTTAACTCTGTCAGAAATTTTATCGGTGCTTTTGTTCTGCTGCTTTTTATTCCATTGCTTGACAAAGTCAACCAAAAATCAGCAGCAACCGTCAACGCTTCCAACAGTGATGCGGCCTCTGCCACCGACATTGCATCGACATCCTCCTCATCCGTATCTGACAGGAAAACACTGATCATCGGCGGTATTGTCTGCGGTATCCTTCTGGCAATTGCCAGTTCTTTTCAGCAGGTTGGCATTGTCTACACAACCGTTGGCAAGGCCGGATTTATCACCGCCATGTATATCGTGATTGTCCCGATCCTCGGCCTTTTTGTCGGTAAAAAAGTCCGTCTTATTGCCTGGATCAGTGTCGGGCTCTCCGTCATCGGCCTGTACCTGCTCTGCATGACAGAAAGTCTTTCCCTGGGCAAAGGTGATATTCTTGTCCTTATCTGCGCTTTTTGTTTTTCGTTTCATATTATGGTGGTGGACTATTTTTCACCAAAAGTCGATGGTGTCCGCATGTCCTGCATTCAATTTTTCACATGCGGCATCATCTGCGGCATACCTGCCATGCTGACAGAATCACCGAATCTCCATGCCATTCTGACAGCATGGCAGCCTCTCCTTTATGCAGGTGTACTTTCCTGTGCGGTAGGTTATACACTGCAGATCGTGGCACAAAAAAATACAGATCCCGTTATTGCCTCACTCCTTATGAGTCTGGAATCTGCATTTTCATTGTTAGCCGGATGGATCATCCTGCATCAGTATCTGTCTCCAAAAGAACTCTGCGGCTGTCTGCTGATGTTTGCCGCCATTATGCTTTCTCAAATTCCTGCGAAAAAGCCTGTGGCTGCTTAGCCGAATTCGACGGTCATTTTATCTGAAAATTTCAGTGTCTGCCTGCTCTAGCGCTTCAGCAATTCAACAGGCCCCGAATAACGGTTTCCGTTTTCTTTCAGCCACTGCCGCCGTTCCCGGTAATCCGGCAGATACGTTTCGACGATCTGCCAGAAAGCCGCAGAATGGTTCATTTCCCGCCGGTGGGCCAGTTCATGGACAATCACGTAATCCATAACCCTCTCCGGCATCAGAAGCAGCCGCCAGTTAAAATTCAGGTTTCCCCCACTGCTACAGCTTCCCCACCGTGTTTTCTGATCACGGATCGTGATCCTTCCGTAAGTCACTTTCATTCTCGCAGCCCAAAAAGCCGTCTTTTGATGGAATCTTTCAGCCCCTTCTGTCCGAAGCCATTGTTCCGTCACATATTCCGGAATTTCCATCATTTGCGGACCTGGTTTTTCCACAAGTGCAGCCAAATATTTCTCAGTTATCCACCGTTCTTTTTCATTGATAAACCATTCAATATACGCTATCTTCATCCGCCTTGGTGCACGAATCAGAAGTTCCGCTCCGCCCTCCGGAATTTTTCTTATCTCAAGCCCTAAGGAACGTCTGTCTGAACGAATCAGCCGGCAGGATATAGACAAATCATTCAAAATCAGTATATTTTTTCTTAAATTTAATACCATTTGTATCGCCGCATTTTATCCTTTATTGTTCACATAGGTTTTGGCTCATTATTCACTCAAATTCCTGTTTCTGTTTATATCCTACCAAGCGCCGGAATAGGCAATGGTCACACTGCTGTTAGCCGCACCGTCCGCCATAGCTTCCTGAATTCCTTTTCCCTCGCAGATAGCATAAAGAAATCCTGCGATAAAGCTGTCGCCTGCTCCCATGGTATCCACCACTTCGCAGGGCACAATACCGCCATAATAAAACTTCTCGCCGTCATAGGCCATGCTACCCTTCTCGCCGCGGGTAACAACCATCACCTTCGGTCCTTTGGCATGCAGGCCAATCAGCATTTTCTTCAATTCTTCTTCATCCTTGTCATCATCCGCAAAGAAACCGTAATCTACATACGGAATAGCCTTGACGGATACCGGATCATCCGGTCTTGTGGCAAAATCAAAGGCTACGGTTGCCCCTTTTTCCTTCAAAATCGGCAGATCATTCTCAATCATGCCCCAGAGGCCGGATACAACCATATCATAGCTACTGAGAAAATCAATATCTTCCGCATCCAGCTTGAAATCGGCCATAACCCCTTCTTCATAATCGCCAAGCACTCTGTCGCCATCCACAATCTCCACGTGGGTCACAGCAGTTGTTCCCTCAAGTATCTTCATCCGGGAAACATCCACACCTTTGCCCTGAATGGCATCCATCATCTGCTTGCCGTAGACATCTGTCCCCACCGGTCCGATATAGGCGGACGCACCGCCAAGACGTGCCACATAAACCGCCACATTCACAGGATTGCCTCCCGGAAAAGCCTTATTCTCTTTATCGTAAACATCCATGCAGTTGTCACCAGCTGCTGCAATTCTTATTTTCTTCATTTTGTTTTCTCTCATAAAATACTCCTAATTCTTTTTATCGCTATCTCCGCATACACCGACGGTTCTTTCAGATACCCTGTCACCAGTTCAATGGTAGCGCAGCCATCATATCCGGCCCTTCTGATTTCCCGAAGGATTCCTTCAAGGGGCATATTGCCATCCCCCGGCAGAATATGGCTGTCACTGACGCCATCGTTGTCAATCACATGCAGATATCCGAATCGACCGCCAAGACGCCTGACATACTCCGCTGCCGGTTCACCTGTTGTATATGGCACCGCCAGATCACACATGCCCACCAGATACGGTGACTGGACTTTATCCAATGCCCGTTCCAGGTCATTCAGACTTGTAATAACATTGCTCTCATAAATCGTCAATGGCTCCAGAATCAACTTCACCTTCTGCTGCTCTGCCTTTGCCGTCAGACGTTCCAGACTTTTCTGGAGCCGTTCTTCAATCTCACATCCTGTCATCTGATACCCTGCATGACCGGCCGAGAAAAGCATCATCGGTGCACCCATGGCCGCTGTCAGCTCAATGGCTTTCTCTAAATACACCATTGATCGCTCCCACTGAAATTCGTCTCCGGCCATGTAATTAAAAGGATAGCCATTATGCTCCGGTGTAAAACATTTCACAGGCATCCGGTATTTTTGAATCAGTCCGTCAATTTCTCCAACCCCTCTTACCGTCAGATCTTCCACATACGCATGCGGATAACCGCCCCATAATTCTATATAATCATAGCCAAAACGACTGGCATCCTCAAAAGCCTGCTCCAACGGATACCGCTGATAGCCACTCGTAAAAAGCCCCAGCTCCAATTCTGCCACCTTCCTTTCCATTTCATTTTAGTATTTCTACTTTAATAATAAATAATACTTCTATTTTAATATAGAACAAACAGATATACAAGGTCAGGTTTTGCTGCACACAAAAAAGACGATTCCCGACGAATCGTCTTTTTGTGTAAGTGTTCAATGATGATTGGTCTATATCATTGATCGAGGAAGTTATATAGCAAAACCTGCTTATTTATGGTCATTAATTATCTAAATCGATGATAACACCCGGATTCAGAATGTTGTTCGGGTCAAAGGCTTTCTTGATGCTCTTCATGATACCAAGTACATGCGGTGTATACTGCAGATTCATGTAAGGTTTTCTTGTCTTACCTGTACCATGTTCTGCTGTAATCGTGCCGCCGTATTTGATAGCTGCTTTGTAGATATCACGACGCATATCATCTGCCCATTCTGGCACTTTCCCATCTACCATCAGGATAAAGTTATGGAAATTACCATCTGCTACATGACCGAAGCGAGGCGTTGTGGTGCCATATTTTTCTGCAATTGCATCAAATTCTTTCAGCAGATCGCCGATATTGGCCACAGGAACAGCTGTATCCAGAGAATCCACGAATACCGGTTTGTATACTTCGTAGATTGCTGAACGAATATCAAGAAGGTTTCTCTGCTGTTTGCTGTCTTCTGCGATAACGGAGCCTACAGCGCCATTGTTTTCGCAGATTTCTGCGATTGTACCAGCTGTCTCATAAAGTGCATCTTCTGTTGCTTCTTCTACGAGGTAGAGAAGATCGACTTTACCTTCATCCTTGGTATGACCGGCGGTCAGGGTGTCCTTACTTCCGGCCTGATTATCTCTGATATTGCAGCCAGTGAAGGTATTCATGTAACATGGGTACCATCCTATGGTTCAGCCATGCGTGGCGGTACAGCCAACTGTACAGTCAAATACAGCAATGATGGTTATATTTATAACCCATCACCAGAAACACCCGATCTGCTGTTGGCTATGAACGAACCTTCGCTGATTAAATTTCTTCCAACTGTTTCTCCAGGTGGTACTGTTCTCATTGGCGATACTGTAGAAATTCCTGAAGGTGCAAGACAGGACGTAACTTACGTCAAAGTTAACTGCACAGAGATTGCTACTTCTCTTGGCAATCCAAAAGGTGCCAACATCGTTATGACAGGCGCGATCATCAAACTGATGGGTGATTTCACTCATGATGCTGCTGTTGCCGCTATGAACCATATGTTTGCCAAAAAAGGCAAATCCAAATTCAATGAGTCTAATGCCAGGGCTTTTGATGCCGGATTTAACGCCGTATAACTTTAATTTTTGATAAATTTTCCTTTCTACTTGACAAAAGAAGAAGCATTGTCTCTGCGATTGCAGGTACAATGCTTCTTCTTTTCTATCATTATTTGCAACTGTTTTTGAAATTTTATCTGGCGGATACACCACACCGACGAAATGCGTAGCATTTTGGAGGTTAGCGCTGAACGGTTACTATATTTTAATAATCAAACTGTCTGTAATATCTTCTGATCTCCATTGGGTGGCAGTTGATCTTCTCGATATGCGCATCAATTCTCTGAGTAACTGCATGGCTGATCAGATGGCTGATGCTGCCGCGGTATTTCTCACTGATACCCTTGATCGGATAATCTTTTGTATCAATAATTGTGTAGTTAGCGCATACCTTTGGCAGGAATGCTGCAACTCTTTCGCTGAGTCTTCTCTGGGAATCTTCACCGACAAATACAGTTACAGGGGTATCCTTGTCGATAACTTCCAACATACCATGGAAGAATTCTGCACTGTGGATAGACTTTGTACGCAGCCAATGCTGTTCTTCCCAATAACACATTGCGTAAGAATATGTAGAACCGTACTGATTGCCGGCGCCTACAAAGTAATGCAGTTTGTCATTGCAGTGCTTTTCAGCGTAAGCTGCACCAAATGCATCTGCAGCCTTCTCTACATCTACAAGACCCTGAGCCAGATGTGCATCCATTTCTGCATAATATTCATCGTAATCTTCAAACTCGCCTGCATTCTTCATGAAACGGTCTGCAACCATGAAGAATTTCAGCTGTTCATTGGCCGGATAGGAAATCACATAATCTACCATCTTCGCCAGTTCAGCTTCTGCCTTATCAATGAAACCAAATACTTTGGCACCGTCAGCCTGCGCTTTCTTCACGCCTTCAACCATCTCAATCGTGCTTCCTGTGACAGAAGACAGAATCACAATTGTGCCTTTGCCAACACGCTTGTTGCCTGTTGTCACATACTCAGCTGCGTTCTCTGAGAAAAATTCAATAGCAGATTTCTCCTTCATATGTACTTCAGCCTGCAGCGCAGAAGCCCATGTACCGCCAATGCCAAGCCAACAGATATTCTTGTATCCTTCAGCACAGATAGCATCAACAATTTCTTCAATACGACCACGAAGAGCCAGAGCACCATTGACGCTGTCCAACTGCTTCTGTTCATCAAATTTCAGCATAATCTTTATCTCCATTTCTTAAATAATGTCAAAAAAATAACCCATCTCATCATACATCAGTTGAGTCTTTGTTGCAAGCTTTTTCATCAGAAAATTATATCAGACCATTCTTAAATTAGATATAGACACTAAAGAGAAATTATTAAAAACCTTAGAAATATGGACAAAATAATGAACTGCTCTTTCACCCAAACATCCCCGGCCGTTTGATGCCAGTTGGGCTGCTCTATTGATCAAGAGGGCCTGCGGCCGAAAAATACGAAAAAGAAAACGAAAGGAGCTTATTCCAGCGTAGGGATAAGCTCCTTTCGTTTTCTGTTATTCATTCAGTGGACCGCACTCTACTTCAATCAGAAGGGCGGTCCACCCTATCATCAAATCGGCTTATTCACCAACTTTAAGTTTCTGATAGTAGTCGTTGTAGATTGTCAGTGTATCACCAACATCTTCCTGGAAGAATACATTTTCCTTGTAAGAGAAATCTCTTGCAGGGTCATTCTTGTAATCATCAGATGCTGCTGCAACGGCTGCATCGTTCGGACAGGAGTATGGGAACTCTTCAAGGTTCTTAGCCATAACTTCAGGTGTACAGATGTAGTTCAGGAATTTTTCTGCAAGATCTACATGTTTTGCACCCTTAGGCATAACAAAGAGGTCAATGCCAAGCTGGATCGGATCGCTTGTGAAATCTGCAACTTTGATTGTGTTCTTTTCTTTCATAGCCCATGAAGCATTACCATCGTATGTAACAGCAACATTTGCTGTGCCGTTTGTCAAATTCTGTTCTGCATTACCGTACGCAACAACGTTTTCGTTGAATTTCTGCAGCCATTCGTAAGCTTCTGCGATTTCACTTTCATTTGTGGAGTTAGGATCATAACCAAGGGCAACAAGTGCGATTGGGAACAGATTTCTTGCGCCATCAATTGTAGAAATCTTCAGACCGGACTGAAGCAGATCATTGTAGCTGTGGATTTCAACAGGGCATGTTTCTGAATCATATACAACATAGATGTAGTTCATCAGATAAGGTACACAGTAACCCTTGGATACCCAGTATGTATCGTTGATGTTGGATGAATTCGGAATGTTGTCCAGATTCAGTTCTTCAACATAACCGCCTGCGATCAGGGATTTCATGTAAGCATCACATGTCATGATCAGGTCATATTCATCACCGCCGCCTGCTGTCAGTTTATTGATGGCATCAGCATTATCACTCATGTAAGAAAGATTCACCTTACAGTTGTTCTCCGTCTCAAAGTTCTTGATCAGATCATCAGAAATGTACTGCTGCCACATATAAATGTTCAGCTCAGAGCTTGCATCGCCGTCCTGAGCAGCTGCCTGTGTTTCACCGCTTTCTGCTCCGGCTTCTGTTGAAGCATTCGCTGTTTCGGATGCTGCTGCGGATTCTGTTTTGTTGGCATTGCTGCTGCCACATGCTGCCATTGATAAAACCATGGCACCGGCAAGGACAGTTGCCAGTAATCTCTTTTTCATAATGAAAACCTCCTTATTTTACCCTTTTGTGAAGGGCCCCTTGAATAATATTATTCAAAATCATCGCTGCTACGATGATAAGAATCATAATTGTCGCCAATGCATTGACATCCGGCGTTACACCTGTCTTGTTCATAGAAAGGATCAGGACAGGCAATGTGGACTGTTTGGCACCTGCCAGCATATTACTCATGACAACGTCATCAAATGACATTGTAAAGGACAGAAATGCCGCACTCATGACACCCGGAAAAATATTCGGCAGGGTCACACGAAGCAGGGTCTGTACCCGGTTGGCACCAAGATCCATGCTGGCCTCTTCCAAAGTCTCGTTGTCGCCGCTGATACGTCCTTTGATGGTGACGATGGCATATGGAATACAGAATGTACAGTGACCGATCAGAATGGTTCCTATCCCCATAGACACGCCGACTTTCAGGAAAATAATCAGCAATGCCACCGCCAGAACAATTTCCGGCACGATGATCGGAATATACAGCATATTGTCGATGAATTTCTTCATCTTGAATTCATACCGCTTCAAACCGAGGGCACCGATGGTACCGATAAATACGGAAATCAGAGTACTCAGTACCGCAATGATCAAACTGTAGATCAAACTGTCCACCAATGTAGAATTGGTAAAGAGCTTGGCGTACCACTGTGTGGTAAAACCATTCCAGTAATAGTTATACTTCTGGTCATTAAAAGAGAAAACCATCATAACTGCTACCGGAATATACAAAAGGGCATACACCAGAAATGCATACACATTACTGATGATGTTCAGTCTTTTTCTTTTCTTGGCAATTTTCGACATTATACTACCTCCATATCTTCAATCTTCGCAAATCTTGTATAAATGAAGATAAGCAGCATAGTAATAACGATCAGCATTACAGACAGTGCTGCACCCAGCGGCCAGTTTCGGATGGAACCGAACTGGTTCTTGATAATATTACCAATGTATAAGATCTTGCCGCCGCCCAGCATATCAGTAACGGTGTAAATACCCAGGCTCGGGATAAATACAAGGATGATCGCTGAAAAAATACCCGGAAATGTGATTGGCAGCGTCACACGCATGAATGTAGTGGCTGCACTGGCACCCAGGTCTGCGGATGCCTCAATCAGAGACTTGTCCAGCTTCTCAATGGTACTGTAAAGCGGAAGCACCGCAAATGGCAGCATGTTGGTAATCAGACCGATCAGCACCAGCCCATCTGTATAAATAAATGTAATCGGTTCCTTGACAAAGCCTGTTCCCACAAGGAAATTGTTGATCGGACCACTTGTCTGGAACAAAAGCAGCCAGCTGTTCAAACGCATCAATGAATTCGTCCAGAACGGGATCATGATCAGCGTAATCAGCTTCGCAGCTGTATCCTTCGGCTTATGGGCAATAATATAAGCCAACGGATATCCCAACAGCAGACAGAGAATCGTCGTAATCCCTGCTGCTTTCAGCGACTTCAAAATAACCTTAAAATATGTAGGATTAAGAATCGTTTTGTAGCTTTCTGTCGAAAACTTATAAACGACATCACCGAATACACCTCTGGACATAAAACTGATATAAATAATATACAGCATCGGAATGGTCACAAACAAAATCATCCAGACAGATACCGGGCCTGCCATGGCCAATACCGGAAGCATATTCTTCTTTTTCTTATTGTTCATCAGACCGCCCCCTACATACTCTTCTTGATGGCAACGGCCTTCTCAGGTCTCCAGTAAACATAAACCTGATTGCCTTCTGCAATATCTGTATCCTGCTCAAAACGAGAATACTTAATCTCCTGACCGTTCTTAATATCGAGGGCTGTCTTGACAACCGTTCCCTGATAAATAAAATCCTTCACGGTGCCAGGCAGATCAAATCCTTCAACAGGCGTCTTGCTCACATCCATATATTCCGGACGGATAGCCACATGCATCTCCTCGCCAACTTCAAAATCAGCCCCACATACCTGCATCATACCAGCCTCTGTCTGAACAGTCAGCACATTGTCTTTCTTGTCTGTCACCTTACCATCAAAAATATTGGATTCGCCTATAAATCCCGCTACAAACTTTGTCTTCGGATGCTCATAAATCTCCATCGGTACATCTAACTGTTCCAGAACGCCATCATGCATAACAGCAATCCGATCACTCATGGTCAATGCCTCTTCCTGATCATGGGTAACATAGATAAATGTAATTCCCAGTTTCTTCTGAAGACGCTTCAATTCAATCTGCATCTGCTTACGCAGCTTCAAGTCAAGCGCACCCAAAGGTTCATCCAGAAGCAGTACCTTCGGTCTGTTGACCAGCGCTCTTGCAATCGCCACTCGCTGTTTCTGACCGCCGGAAAGCTCATCCGGCTTACGCTTCTCAAACCCTTCCAGCTGAACAAGTCTCAGCATCTCCATGACTCTTTCCTGAATCTCCGGCTTTGGTACTTTCTTGATCGTCAGTCCGTATGCTACATTATTAAAAACCGTCATATGTGGGAACAATGCATAATTCTGGAAAACAGTATTGACGTTTCTCTGAAACGGCTCCTTGTCTTCGATACGTTCGCCTTCGACCTTGATTACACCGGCTGATGCTTCCTCAAAACCTGCAATCATACGCAGTGTTGTTGTCTTTCCGCATCCCGATGGCCCTAAGAGTGTCAGAAACTCACCTTCAGCTATCTCAAGGTTCATTTTCTTAACAACCAGATTGGACCCGAATCTTTTCTCGACTCCCTCGAGAGAAATAATCGGATTGTTCATAATTTTTTCCACCTCATTTAATTATTTCAAATCAACCGTCCAAACCCTGCTTCCAAGTGCTTCACAGCGCTATGAACAGTTTCATTTTAAGCACGGGTTACCGCTTTAATACGATGCAACGACTCTACTCTTTAGTGTAGCAATTTTTTGGCCAAAGTGCAACATAATTTAAAATAAACTTGCCATATCCTGTCAAAAATTGCCATATAGATTTTTGACAATTCACCTGGCACGCAATAATTATTCAGAAACTATCTACATCGTGTTTATTGGTATTTCTTTCCTGAGAATTCTATTACTCTTTTTGCCAGAATTTCCATCGGGTCAATATACCAGTCTGACAGTTTTTCATCACTCTTAATCACAGAAAGCTCTGTACAGGCCAGCAGCACACGGCTGCATCCGGCTTCCAGACAGGCATCTTCTATCTTCTGCCAGCTTGCCTTGTCACATGGCAGCCCTTTTTTAATACGATCATAAATCTGATACATGACTTCTTTCTGAATATCTGCATCAGGTACCCATGGAATCAGATCTTCAGCCTCCAATGCACGCTGGTACAATCCTGCTTTCACTGTTCCATCCGTTGCCAATACTGCAACGACACTGCCCGGATGAAGACCGGCCACCTCTTTGGCCGATTCCCTGATCATGGATATAAAAGGAATTCTCAGTTCATGTTCAATCATATCCATAAAGAAATGCGCGGTATTGCATGTCACAACCACCGCCGTACAACCATATTCCTCCAGAAACTTCGCATCCTCCATCAGTCTGTTATAAGGTGCATCATATTTCCCATCCAGAATAGCCCCTGTTCTGTCCGGCATCGTCACATCACTTAAAATAAGCAACGGCACATGATCCTGATCACATTCTGCCGCCGTATGTTCTGTTATCATTTTATAAAAAAGCTGTGAGGCCAGCGGCCCCATTCCGCCAATTACTCCTATTGCGTCTTTCAATCCATGTCCTCCTCTCGAACATTCTGAACAATATTATCATTATATTCTAACTACAAAAAAATAGCAATAAAATCAGTTGATGTATTTTGTTCTGCCATGGTATAATACCTGTGAAACAGCCTGAAATTTTAATTATTGATGGTTCTGAAGCCACAGCCTTCAGAAGAAAGGACTGAACATGAGCGATTTTGATGAAACTCTCAACGAAGAAGAACTGAATATTATTACACTGACCGATGAAGACGGCACAGACAAGGATTTTGAATTTCTGGATTTAATTGACTTAGATGATAAGGAATATGTTGTTCTTCTTCCGGTTGAAAGCGAAGATGAAAATGCAGACGGTGAAGTAATTATCCTTGAAGTCCACCCTCTGGATGAAGAAAACGAAGAATACCTCAGCATTGAGGATGCAACTACACTGAACAAGGTATTTGAAGTATTCAAAGAGAGATTCAAAGACGATTTTAATTTTGTCGATTAATTCATATGAAGGCAACAGGGAGACTGTGATTCCACCACTGAATCACAGTTTCCCTGTTATTTTATTTACGCGAGCAACGAGCCAAAGTCCGTGCTTGCACGAGACCTTGGCGTTGCTAAGCGCCAGTGGCGCTTGTTTAGCAACGACCGAAACGGAGTGTAGAGGCCGCGATAACTTGAGAAACTCGCGGAGCGTGTTTCTCATAGTTTATAGCTTCAATTATCTGGCACTATTATAAAGCGAAGCGATGGGAATATCAAAATATCCTTCAAAAACATATTCCGCCGGCCCCTCCATCAGCATCCGCCCATCGGCAAGATAAGCTGTGGTTAAGATGCCTCCGGGCTGCCTGATCTCCACATTTTCATCATATCTGCAATATCCCTGCCATACAGCCGCCGCTGTCACGGCACAGGCGCCGGTACCGCAGGCCATGGTTTCTCCAGATCCACGCTCAATGACTCTCATTTTGATGTATTTTTCTCCGGTGACGGCTATTTTTTCAACGGCTGCGGCTTCGACATTGACGCCGTCTTCATTGCCGGGCAAGGTATGGATCAATTCCGCTGCCTTCTTCAGCTGAAATGCTTCGACATTCTCTACAAAGAAAATACAATGACGGTTGCCCGCCGATACATACTGCACCGGAAAGCTGCCGCCTGTAAAATCTGTCCATTCTTCCTTCGCTTTTAACAGGACTCTCTGCTCCCCAAGGTTAGCCATTACACCCATGTCCACCCGAACGGAGGTTATATGCTCTCCTTCATCCGTTTTTCTGATATAAACGGACCTTATGCCGCTGTCAGTCTGCACTTGAAAAGACTGATTCGTGCTAATGCCATGGTCATAAGCATAGCGTGCCGCACAACGGATACCATTACCGCACATGGCACCCCTTGAACCATCAGCATTATACATTTCCATCCGGAAAGCAGCTTCTTCTGAGGGCTGAATAAAAATTAAGCCGTCGGCACCGATTCCCGTATGCCTCCGGCTCATCATAACCGCCAGCCGTCCTTTTTGCTCCGACGGCCATGCTGCAGGCTTTGACATCCGACTGTCAAAGCCGTCCATATAAATATAATCATTGCCCAATCCATGCATTTTTGTGAAGAAAAGGCGCATATTTTCACCCTTTTTCATTATTCTATGCATGCTGCGGCAATTGGTTCTAATGTTTATTTCTTTTTCTTCGCATAAATAAACATGCCGATTAAAATAATCACTACCACAAGAGCAATGACACCAAACTTCGGCAGCATTTCGCTCATTGAACCGGCTTCCTTGGATACAGCCGTTGCAGCTGTCAAAATATAATTCATTATTATCTTCCCTCCTTTGATTTCTTCATCCTGGTTAATCGTTAAATGTAGCTATCACAAAATTCCTCCGCCGAGGCTGCCATAAACCGCTCCAATGATCCAAGTTCAAAGACCTGTATTCTCTTCTCGTCGCCGGCATGGCATTCTTTCTTCAAATGATCCAGTTCTCTGCAAATCATCTGCATATCCTGCAGGTTAACTTCCTCCGGCGGCGACATCGGAATGCTCTGCCATTTTGGTACTCTGAGGTGATATTTATGAATAAAGTAACCGTTGAGTTTTGTGTAATCTCCATAATAATAATCAATGGAGAAAAACTGACTCACCGGCACGCACTTCTGAAGCCGTTTGATCTCCACTTCCGCAATATGGGCTTTCCTATATTCCGGTTCCCCGGTACAGCCATAAAAGGCCATGACTGTCGGCCAGTATTCCGTCACATAACGGGCATCCAGATGCAAATGCGCCAGATAGCCAAGCATCACCGGCTCATTCAGCCGCTGTCCGTATTTATCTGTAAAACGGGTCAAATCCGGTCCCAGTGCCAGACATTCCAGCTTATCCGGGTCCCAGAAATGCGAAAAACGCTTTTCCCCTTTTAATCTGGTATCCGGAAGCAGGGTACCCGTAAGAAAAGCCTGCTCAAAGGCATCATCAGTCTGCCTGAGCTTACGCATCTTGTCCAATATCAATTCTGCCTCTGCCAGATGAATCACATATCCCGGCATCCTGTCACCTCCGTTTTCGCAATCTGCCAGCCATCACCGTTAAAAGCTTCTTTCTCTCTGCCTGTCCTGTCCTTCAATGTACAGGACATCACGCATCTAGTATACCATTTTCAGCCTACCTGACACAAGCCTAAAACACAGCGAAATGTTTGTCACCTTTTCACCTATGTTACAACTTTTACATAACTATGTTACACATTTTGACTTTATTTGTCACGAAACCTGTGCTATAATTCAATCATACAAAAGATAAAACTTCTACAAAACACCAAAGATATAGCACTTTGCAGTTACCATGAGAGAATCCCTTTATCCTCTTTAGAACACGAAAGACAAAGACTTCTCATAAAACACAAAAGATCTCACTCCTGATGATCCATTGCAAACCACAAAAGATACATTGCAAGCTGCAAATGATTCATTAGCAAACACAAAAGATGAATTACCAAAGACAACTGCTTTATCAAACTACCAAAGACAAATTTTTACATGCACAAAAGACAAACACCATGGCGCTTCCAACCGTCATGGTGTTTATCTTTTGTAATCTTCAAGACTCTCTGGTGAGTCCTAAGCGAAATTCGAGTCTGCTGTGCAGACCTGTTTCTTATTCTAATTTCTGCACTTCTATAAAGCCCTGTTGAAATCATCCATCACATCCATTGTGCCCACAACCTTCTGCTTGGACAATGGCCGCTTGATCAGGAACCATGCCAGACCACCCAGGAAGAAGATAAGCTGGAACCAGGATTCTGCCAGATTATCCGGCGAGAAGGCAATCTGAATGACTGCCGGCCATTGCTTCAGCACTTCTCCGATGGCCAGCTCATAGTACTGTGCAATGAGATAGACCATTTCACAAAACAGATACAATACCATTGACAGAATACTGCAAAGGGTAACTGTCACCATGCCGGTCCTTCCGTAAGGCCCATGGAACAGCTTGTATCCACCTAACGCTGCGAACGTTGCCAGGACAAAAAACCAACCATAAGATCTTTCTGCAAAGATGCCGATTGCCAGTGCAATCGCCATAAAGAGCACTGCACCTGCGAGAGCACCGATGATTCCCATTGCCAGATTGCCCTGACCGGACAACACAACATCCCTCGTCCTGTCTGTATGATACTGATGGCACCGCACATGGACTCGCCTGTATTGATCATTATAAATGGCTGCCATATCACATTCGCCCTGTCCGCAGTAAGGACACTTGTCTTCCTCAACATAAGGTGCTGCGTACTGTTTGATGATCTCGCGGAGCGCACCATACTGCTCCACCACACGGTTCGGCTGTGACAATACTGTGGTTATGCGGCTTGTTTTCTTATCAAACCCGCACTTGACCCCTTTGACTGCCTTCATCTGCTCATTGAAGATCTCATGTTTCGCCTCATATACCCTCTCCGGCATATAGGCACTCACCTGAACATAATACCTGTCCTCTTTCAATGTCACCGGACAGCCGTCAATCACTTCCGCTGCGATACCGCCGCTCCATGTTAACCCATACGCTTCTGACAAAAGTTTGAATATCTTTGCCTGACTCATAACATTTCCCCCACATATTCTATTATTAGTCACTGACTGTCCATTCATTATATCAAGTTTCCAAATGCACTGCAACCATTTGCACTGCATATTCAGGCATCTCAAATACCGACGGTCATTTTCTCACTGCTTATCCGAGCTTCTCAAATATCGCTGCGATTTTTACCATTACTTATCTAATCCAAAAAGTGCTGCACCCAGGGCGCCCACAATCTCCGGTTCCTTGCAGATAAAGAGTTTGCAGCCAAGCTTTTCCTCCACTGCTTTGACAACACCGGGATTTTTAGCAACACCGCCCGTCATCATAAATGTCTCATTTAATCCGACACGTTTCAACAAAGAATAGGATTTATTGGCGATGGCTTTATGCAGACCATGGGCGATATCCGCTTTTTCTTTATTTAAAGCAATCAGAGAGATAACTTCCGATTCCGCAAAAACAGAACACATACTGCTGATATCAATGTCTTCCTTCCATTTCAGGGATTCCGGCCCCATTTCACTGATATCCATTTCCAGTGTTCTCGCCATCATCTCAAGGAAACGGCCTGTGCCGGCAGCGCATTTATCATTCATAACAAAGTCCACCACTTCGCCGTTTTCATTCAACCGAATGGCCTTGCTGTCCTGGCCGCCGATGTCGAGAATCGTCCTCACATCCGGATTAAAATAATGTGCGCCCCGTCCGTGACAGCTGATTTCTGTCACATTTTCATCTGCAAAAGGAATACTGACACGACCATAACCTGTGGACACAATCAGAGAAATATCCTCCCTCTTTAATCCGGCTCTCTCAAGAATTTCCGACAAAATTCTCTCCGCACTCTCGCCGCTTTTCGCCCCAGTACGGACAACATCAAAAGCCACGATTTCTTTTTTTTCATTTAAGATAACAGCATTGGTTGATGTCGAACCGCTGTCAATACCAAGTACATACATTTTTCCATCCTCCGCTTTTTTCAGACTCTTTTTGCTAATTGAGGCACCTTTCGCAATTTTCAGAGATTCAATAAAAGCCTCCACTCTCGTTCGAATCTGACCCTCACACTGCTTGGTGGCATCTGTCTCCACCATCAGCATCGGGATATCCAAACGATGCTTCAAATCTGTGTACTCATAGGCATAGTTATCGCAAAACTGCACTGTATGATAAAGAATACCGTCTAACCGATCCCTGAAACCTTCCATATAATTCTCTCTGTTGACCGCCTTTACCATACGAAGACAAGGTACCTGATTCAGCAGCTGCCATGCATAAGCCTGCAGCAGATTGTCCGGTTCTACATGAAATTCCCGCTTAAGACCTGTACAGGTCATATCAAATAAAATATCCACGCCTCTGTTTTCCAACAAATCAATAATGCCCTTGCTGCATCTGGCACCCATCAGACCGATATGCACGGAAGCTTTATTTTTCGGTGCGGTTCGAAGATTCTGCCCCGCTTCACGGCGTTCCAACAGCTGTTTTAATACAATCTCATCAAAAGTTTTCCCTGAGAATGCTTCATAGGCATGCACCATATCCAGAATATTTTTGCGATACATATCCGTGGAAAAATCATTTACTTTTCTCGGCACGTCCAACAGATACAGGAATTTATCCGGGCACTGCTGTTTCAGCACATCGTACAGACGTCGGATGCTGTCACAGCATGTAGTAAGTACAACCCCTTCATAATCCCCGGCCAGCACATCCTCCAGCACTGACTTGGTAAATGAGCAGATATTCGGATGCATCAATGTATCTGCCTGGTTGAAATTGGTCACTTCCGGCTGGATTCGTCCGATTTCGACACCCATGGCCTCAAAAACTTCCACCGGCGTATATTTACATACATATCCAATCATCAGTCCTTGTCCTCCTCAATATTGTCAATCAGCTCCAGAAATGCCTGCAGACGCGTCTTGATCTGTCCATCATGACTGTTTCTTCGATCCAGGGCATCTCCGTCAAGAATCAGCATCGGTACATTTTCCTCACGCATGGCTTCTTTTAAAAGCATCACGCCGCCGGAGGACTGCTTGCAGCCCCAGTGGCAGAAATGAATCACCGCATCCGACTGAAATTCTTTGACAAGATGACGTATCATCTCAACCTTTCTCTCATACGGGCCATTATAAATATTCAAAATCATCTTTTTTGCCAGTGCTTCCAGAGGATGTGCTGCATCCAACGGTTCCATGTAATCCAGATTCAGATCACAGGCCTGAATGTAGTATTTCTCCTGATAATTCATATATTGCTGTAAAGTTTCCTGATAGTAAGGCATCAGATGTACCCACAAAATGCCCTTTCCATTAAATTCCGGATAAGTTTTGACATCTTCTGCCAGACATTTAAAGAAATCCAGAGTTTCCCGGGTACCGATATTCAAATGTGAGGCAAACAGCATATACAGATCCAATGTCATGGTATTTGGATAATATCTGTGCTTCTGTTCTTTCAAAAAGGTTTTGTAATATTCTTTTGATTCATTTTCACGTTGGATTGCCGCCTTCAGCTCATTCATATCCAGCTTCTGCCCGGTTTTTGTCTCCAGCAATTCGATCAGCTCCTGAAGCTGTCCCACCACATAACGCTCTGCTTCCGGCGAGTAAGTATTCGGAATATCCAGCACATAGCTTTCCACCTGATGTTTCTGTTCCATATGCCGAAATGTGTTGATATTGCCATCACAGATCATGGATGTAGTCACTGACATGGCTGCTTTCGGCAAGACACCGGAATCCACACCACCGATAAAATTCTTGTGATAGGAACAAAGTGTTGAAGCAATGCCCTCATTCTGTGCATAATCAATGAGATAATCTTCTATTTTAAAACCGGACATAAATGATGACAGACACTCCATGGACACACACTGCAGACCAAAGCACTGCATAATCTCCACTGGGGCAAAAATATTCGTCCAACAGGATTTCTCCGGATGATCCAAAGCCTTCATCACACTTTCCATCGCCAGATGAGTCAGCATACGAAAAGCCTTTGGCATCTCTTTATTCGGAAGCAGCTTCGTTCTTGCATTCTCCGCACGCAGTCCCAGACGAATCATGGAGCGCGCACGTTCAGGCTTTACACCTGCTTTATCCTTGATCAATTCGCCATATTTTTTAACGTAATCCATACAAACTCCTTTGATGTTAAAAGTAAAAATATCTTTCATATGGTAGCATGTTCACTGAGTAAAGTCAATGGCTCTGCTGAGGCTGCAGGCCATTCCAGTAATGCTCCAGGCCATCCAGACAGCAAAAAAGATGCCTGTGACTGACTTTTTCTGCCAATCACAGACACCTCTGTTATATCTTCATTACGCCCAATGTTTATGGATTCTAATATGAAATTCAGGTAACTATTCAGGTTGTTTTGCAAACATATTATTTATGCTGCCTTTTCCTCAATCAATGCCGCAATGGCCTCTTCCAGTGTACCGCCTTCAACTGCCAGTGGAGCCCCCGGTGTTGTCATGATGTTGATGTCACATCCCTTTGTCTGAAGCCACTGACAGTCTCTCTCAAGTCTGTCAGCATCCAGCGCCAGGATATCCAGTACCATTCTCGCCTTGTTGCCCTCAGTTTCAATATAATCTTCAAACTCAGCCTGTTTCACTTCAACACTATCACCGGTTGTAACATCCAGCTTCGTGCCGCTGTAAACAGGAATCATCTTCACATTCTCGCACTCACCGAGCATTCGTCTGTATTCCTTCTCTGTCTCTCTCAACTCATCGGTCTGTGCTCTGAACTTCTTCAAGGTCTCCATATCATCCAGATTGTTGTATCTGTCATCCTGAGTCCTCTTGTGGATTTCTTCCCTTGCCACCTTCAAGTTGACTTTGATTGCTCTGGCTTTGATCTCATCTCTGTAAAGCTGTTTCAGATACTCCGGCTTCTCGATAAATAAGATTGAATTGCCATCGATAAATACACTGTCTAATGTGTTCTGTCCTGTTAACATGTTCTGAACTGCTGTATTCTGTAAATTCACTTTAATCATAATCTTACCTCCACTTTTACTACAATTTATTTTTATTCAGTAGATATTGCATAGAAGTAATGGCCGTTACTTATGTATTTTTTTCTGTACAATCATTATAGCACGATTCAAGAAGGATGGAACACCTAATTTGGCCAAATCAGACACAGCCTTCAATGTGTCTATTGTTGACACCGCAATTAACAATGTACTGATATTTATACAATTAATCCAAATTTATTTTCCCAAAAATGTTATATAAAACAAGTAAAACACGGCAAAATCAAGCTTTCACCGTGTTTTGTACATTCTATTATTCTGACAAACTTTTGCCAAGATTGTCTATAAAGTGGACATTGTGAAAGATTTGTAACAAAATCTGCTCAATCATTTCCGAACACGAAAAAAGCACCGCCCCCGCAGCTCCTATGTCTGCAAAAACAGTGCTTTAAGTGCGCCTTCAGGGGCTCGAACCCTGGACACCCTGATTAAGAGTCAGGTGCTCTACCAACTGAGCTAAAAGCGCTTACCCGTCGTCCGAAGTGATTACCTCAGCGACGCTATTAATCTTACCGCAGAAATCTCTTTTTGTCAACAACTTTTTTAAAGTTTTTTTGTTTTTTTCAAATTTTTTTCAGAGTTTCCTTTTTCCTGTTGGCACAGCACCCTTTTCTGACCGTAGCCCGTCCTCTATCATCGCTTTCATCATCTGTTAGTTATCTGTTTTTGGCAAAAATTTATTTTGCATCTTGTATTTAGCATATCAAAGCGCATATAATAAATAGAAACAGTATCTTTTGATGACCAAAGCATCCCAACAGATGCCTGGTTCTGTCCCTATATTTATTTTACCGGAGGCGAAACACACATTATGGCGTTACCAGAACACACACGGCAGCCCGCTCCTAATTCCGAGAAAAGTTCCGGAAAGAAAAAGAAGTTTGAATCCAACAACAAATACTTTTCCATATGTACTTATGTAGTTGCAACTTTTACAATCTGCCTGATCATTTTCAAGTTTATCAACAACTGGAGAGATATGCAGATCTATACATCTTCGATTTTATCGACATTGTCACCATTTTTGATTGCATTTCTGATTGCTTACTTTATCAACCCGTTGGTAAACAGGATTGACCACATCCTTTTCAGCCGGACAGCCTCTCAGAAGTTTGCAAAGCTGCACAAGTTTCTTTCTCTGCTGCTGGCCTATGTCATTGTCATCGGCTTTATTGCCCTTGTGCTGACATTTGTTATTCCACAGATTGTTGAAAGTATTCTGGAACTGATTCGTCAGTCATCCTCTTTGTATGACACAATCATGACGAATCTGAATCTGTTGAATGAACGTTACCCGAATATTGATTTTGCTTATATCATCGACACCATCAACAATGCGCTGCCGAATGCTATCAATTCGGTTCAGGCAGTGATGACCGACATCGTACCGATGATCTACAATGCCGGTATGTCCATTATCAGCTGGATTATCAATATCATTCTGGCCTTTGTTATTTCGTGTTATCTGATGTCCAGCAAGCATCGGATCATCCACGGTATGAAACGCATTATCTATGCATTATTTGACCAGAAGACCGCCTATAAGGTCATTTTCACAATTAAAGAATGCAACCACATCTTCGGTCAGTATATCATCGGCAAAGCGCTGGATTCGCTGATCATCGGCATTATCTGCTTTGTACTCATGTGCATTCTGCATCTGCAGTACGCACTGCTTATCAGTATCATCGTCGGCATGACCAATATGATTCCGTACTTCGGTCCATTTATCGGGGCTATTCCGGGACTGATCATTTTATTGATCATCTCTCCGAAACAGGCTTTAATTTTCCTGATTCTTATTTTCCTGCTGCAGCAGTTTGACGGAACCATCCTCGGTCCGAAGATTCTAGGAGATTCCACAGGGCTTTCCCCAATCTGGATTATTTTTGCCATCACAGTAGGCGGCGCTACATGCGGCGTTGTGGGCATGTTCCTGGGTGTTCCGATTATCGCCGTACTTGTTTATCTGATGAATCATATCTTTGATTATATGCTCTATAAAAAGCACCTGAAGACTGATTTGTCTAATGTCATCATTCCGGAGATCAATCCTGATAATGTCTTCATACCAAAAGACTTTGATGCCTCAAAAGCCAATGACCCAAAAGCAGCTTCTGATGCCTCTGATACTTCATCGAGCAAAGAAAACTCACACTAAAAAAGCAAATTGCCTTTAAAACTAGTCGCCAAAAAGGCTGTGAAGAATGAATCGTTTCTGATTCATTCTTCACAGCCTTTTTATTGGATGAAAACCTGTCTCCGGCTTTTCTTATTTCTGAATCATCACCGCCAAAGGTGCCGGCATCTGACCTGTTCATAGCACGAGTCATTCTCAGCAAGATTGACAGAAGCACCCATTTCCTGCAAAATCTCTATGTCAATCATTGCATTGATCTCATTATCTTCCGCTAACAGAATGCGGCGACCTCGGAAAGCATCCTCATAATTTGCCTCTTCGGTCTTCACGGCTGTCTGTGTCTGCACATCCGCATGTTCTTCCATGGATATCTCCGGCAAACGAAGAAATACCGAAAAATCAGAGCCCTTATTCGGAACGCTCTCCACAATAGTCTCACCTTCTTTGGTAAACTTCACCGCATTGGACAGGAAATTGATATCGTTGTATTGCCTGATCCAGTCTGTGCATTTCATCCTCTGTCAGCTGCCATTTAAGTCCTGCACAGTTTTCCTCCACCTTCTTCCGGCTCTGAGCCCCCGCAATACATGACGTGATAAAAGGTTGCTGCAATGTCCAGTTCACAGCAATCTGAGCCAACGGAACGCCTCTTTCCGCCGCTATGGCATCCATCACTTCCAGCAGTTCCATGACCTTTGAAAAAAGTGGCTCTCTGAAATATGGATAAAAGCGATTTCTATTATCCGTCTCTCCAAATGTTCGCACTTCCCTGTATGTTCCTGTCAAAATACCTCCGCCAAGGGTCCCGTAACTCATAATTCCCATGCCTTGCGCCGCAGCCCATCGGATGACTGCCTCATTATCCCCGTCCAGCATGGAGTACTGCGGCTGATAGGCCTCGATTTCACAATACTTTCCCGCCTCTTCTATCTGTTCTTTTGTAAAGTTGGAAACACCAGCATGCAGGATCTTGCCTTCCTTTTTCAACTGAGCCACCGCACCAATGGTTTCCTCCATCGATACATTCGGATCCGGCCAGTGCACCAGATACAGATCAATATAATCCGTCTGAAGATTTCTGAGAGACTCCTCACACTGTCTGCGGATCAATGCTTCCGAGCCGCAGCGGATATATTTACCGTCCACATATTTGTTGCCGCACTTTGTCGTTAGAATAACATGTTTCCGGGCCCCCAGACAATGCAGTGTCTCGCCGATATATTGCTCTGCTCTTCCTGCATTATACGCCGGTGCTGTATCAATAAAATTAATGCCGCAATCAAGAGCCGCTTTGATTGCATCCATTCTCTCTTCATCTGAGTGTGCATCCCATCCGGCGCCACCGATGCCCCATGTTCCAAGACAAATCTCGGAAACTTCCAGTCCTGTTTTGCCAAACTTCTTATACCGCATGATATTCCTCCTTCAATGCCTTATCATTTGTTTCCTATTATATCATGATCGCCATTTGCCGTTCGCGATGAACAAGCATTGCTTGCTCCCTCTCACTAACGCTCATTATATCATGTTTACATCTGTATCGACTTTTTTCACTGTCATATTTTTATTTTTCCTATTTTTATGCTCCAATTACTGGTCCATGCCAAAATAGCTAAGCATCCCTTCATAAATACCTCTTGCGAATTCCGGCTGCATGGTCTCAAGTTTCTCTGCATCCCCTGCATTGGTCAGATAAGCCAGTTCCACCAGAACCGCCGGCATGTTAGTTCTTCTGAGCACATACAGCGACGGGTTTGCCCGAACGCCATTATCTTTGGTTCCCACAATATTAACAACGGCATTTAATATGTGCTGTGCCAGATAATAGGATTGAGTATATTTGCGGTAGACATAGACCTCTGTCCCATTAATAGCAGGATCTGTATTGGCATTAGCATGAATACTGACAAAATAATCTGCCGGCCATGCATTTGCCGCTCGCACCCTTGCCGCCAGACTTGTCGCATTGCTGGTCCCCAGACGTTCTTCCGGGGTATTCCGTGACAGGCGGACTTCAAAACGTTCATCCGCCCGCAAAAGCGCTGCCAAATCTTTTCCTACCTGATAAGTTATATCCTGCTCTTTCAGTCCAAAGCCCTCCGCGCCGGTATTCGGGCCCGAAGGATTATGTCCCTGATCAATAAATATCTTTATGGCCATCTGTTATACCCACCATTCCAAATTCATATATCAGCATATGCATCAGATACTTTCTGTGTGCATTGACATCAGACAGCGTGAATGTTACTCTAAACATCAGGAGATATATTTCAAAGAAAAAGAGGTTTTAACCAATGAGTAATTTTATGTTCAGCCTGAATGCGACACTGCCGGTCTTTCTGGTTATTGTTCTTGGCTGGTTTTTAATGCAGAAAAAGATGTTCAACGAGAATTTTGTTGATATCATCAACAAGTTTGTCTTCAAGGTATCCTTGCCTGTCCTGTTGTTCAAAGACATTGCCACCACACCGATCAGAGATGCTTTCGACCCGAAATTTGTCATTTTCTGTATGGTTGGCACCACCATCATGTTTATGGGCATCTGGGCATTGACAAGCATCTTTATGAAGGACAAGTCCATGGTAGGCGCTTTCACCCAGGCCTCCGCCCGGGGCAGCGCCGCTGTTCTCGGCATTGCCTTTGTCCAGAATATTTATGGCAATTCCGGTATGACACCGCTGATGATCGTTTCTGCCGTACCTCTATACAATATTTATTCCGTCATCATTCTGACGTTTTGCGCCAACAATCAGGATCACTCAGACAAATCGGCCACCATCAAACGCGCCTTCAAAAATATCCTGACCAATCCGATCATTCTCGGCATCGCCGCAGGTGTGCCTTTTTCTCTGCTGAATATCGAGCTGCCGCCTCTGGTATTAAAAACAGTGACAAATGTTGCCCAGACAGCCACGCCGATGGCACTGCTTGCTGTAGGTGCCGGTTTTGAAGGCCGCAAAGCCATCAAGAAACTGAAACCGACCATGATCGCCACCTTTATCAAACTGGTGGCCCTACCAGCCATCTATTTTCCATTTGCCATTGCCATGGGCTTCCGCGAAAGTGCTCTGGTGGCCATCCTCATTATGGTTGGTTCTCCGACAACGGTTACCTGTTACATCATGGCCAAAAACATGGGCAATGACGGTGTTTTGTCCTCCAGTATCATTGTCATGGCAACTCTGTTGTCCTCCGTCACACTGACTTTCTGGATCTTCCTTTTAAAAAGCATGGGACTGATCTGAATTTGAAAATTTTTCCGTACATAATGAAACGGCCACTGCGCACAATAGATACGTAAACATTGTAATGATTCCTTCACAGCATGGCAAATAATGCCTTTGAAACATTTAATCTGTAATGTTTCGTGTGATATTTTCATTACATGTAATTTTTCACAGGAGGTCACACTATGGACGAATTATCAGTATTGGATTTGCAGAATCTCCGCCATCTAATCGGCGGCTACGAAACCTCTCACAAGAAAATGATGGAATATGCTTCCGGCGCTTCCGATCCTCAGATCAAACAGTTTTTCCAGAAATCTGCTCAGTCGGCCATGCAGAACAAACAGCAGCTCATGCAGTTTTTCCATTAAAGGAGGTTTTTGAAAATGATCGATGAAAAAACAATGGTTGCCGACACACTGGCCGGCATCAATGGCGAATTAACACGATTTGGTGAAATGATTCCGCAAACAGAAAACAAACAGCTGAAACAGACATTAAAACAGCTTAGAAATGCCTGCGAGACTTCCCAGGAAGAAATCTATCAGCTGGCAAGAGCCCATCAGTATTATGTGCCGGCTGAAAAGGCCAGCACTCAGGAAATCCAGCATGTAAAGAATATTCTGACACAGGGATAATCTAATCTCATCCTGATCATTCCAAATCCTGCCGTGCTGTAAAAAAAGCTCCGAAACTCAGGTGCGCAGTCATCCAACACCTGTCTTCGGAGCTTTTCTTTTTCTTTCTGTCTGATCAGACTGTTTTCTCTTTTGAAGCTTAATTTCTTTAAACGCGCTGTAACGGACGTACATCTACGCGATTATCATTCATGGTTGTTGCCGCACCGATATCTGACAGTCTGCCATGGGTCAGTGTATTAAACCCGCTGCCGTTCTGCGTCTGATGGCCGGCAAAAATTCCTTCAGATACCGCATTGCCCGCGGCCACCCGGTCATCTACCCGGGCTGTAAACTGCACTTCACCCAGCTCATTAAAGGCCATCACCGGCATACCGTCTGTGATCTGCCGTGTACCAGCATCCTCCGGATTCAGCCACAGCGTCATTTCCTTGCGGGATGCCATCAGATGCTCTCTGTCAAGGAATGTAGAGTTAAGACTCCACACACTTGGGGCGGCCACCAGATGCAGCGGATAGTCCTGACATTTTCCGCTGTAACCTGCCGTATAATGCGGCATCGGTTCTGCCAGTTTCTCATTGACGATCAGCATTTTGCCGGTTTCAGTGCCAAAGGCCAGATGATCTGAAAATGGCAACGCAATAGAACCGCCCTGTCGGAGCGTTTCCTTCGCCTCATCGGAAGTCTCTGCAATCGCCCTGGTCGGATGACTCAGCAAAATATCCAGCATCTCATTCTCTGACCGGTCAAAATAATCATCCGCATACCCCATGCCTTTTGCCAGAAGGCAGAATGTATCCCAGTTGCTCCTGCATTCTCCCGGTGCATCCACCAGTTTACGGCCTGTACTCAGGGTACAATACCCATAAGCCCGATAAATATCCGTCTGTTCCACAGAAAATGTGGCCGGCAGTACAATATCTGCATATCGGGCAGTATCTGTCATAAAGCGTTCATGCACAACGGTAAATAAATCTTCCCGTTCAAGTCCCCGGATAATCAGCTGCTGATCACTGACTGTATTGGCCGGATTGCATCCATACACATAAAATCCCCGAACTGCCTCTTTGCCTTCCATGGCAAGGGCCTGCCCGATCTGATTGATATTGATCTTTCTTGCCGGCTTCTTTCGGAAATCCGGACGGGTGATCAGCGATTTATTCACATAATCCGTATCAATCGGCGTACAGCCACATAATCCGCCGCCAGGATGCTGCCATGCCCCGGTCAGCGCAGATAAAATCGTAATCAGACGCACCGTCATACCGCCATTGCCGTGGCGGGAATTACCGCTGCCCAGTATAATGGCCGGTGCCTTGGCCTGACCAAATTCTCTGGCCAGCTGCCGGATCACTTCTGCCGGAATACCGGTTTCACTCTCAGCCCATTCCGGGGTATAGACATCCAGTGTCTCTGCAAATGCCGGATATCCACTGGTATACTTCTCCACAAAAGATTTATCCACCAAATGTTCATTCTTAAGCACATGCATCATGGATAAAGCCAGTGCCCCGTCTGTTCCCGCCTTGATGGTGATCACCTGGTCACAGTACGCTGCCGTAGGGTTCGGATACACATCGATCAATATTTTCTTCTTATGTCTGTTGGCCGGTTTCTGCAGATCCGCCAGAGTCTGAAGTCTTGTGGCTGCCATATTACAGCTCCAGATCAGATACAGATCACTGTCGTTTAACTCTGTCGGCTCAAGACATCCGGTTTTGCCCACAACCGCATCATAGCCGGCACCTTTTGCCGATGAACACAGTGTTTTGACAAGTTCCGACGCACCCATGCGGTTAAAAAAAGCATCTCCGCAGTTACGCTGAATATCGCTCATGACGCCGGAATAGACACAGGGTAAAATCGCCTCGGCCCCCCATTTCTCTATGATTGCTTTAAACTGATCTGTAATCTCCCTTACTGCCTCGTCCCAGCTAATGGGCTCAAACTTTGCTTCACCCTTTCTGCCCACACGACGCAGAGGTGTCCTCAGCCTGTCTGCTGAATAAATATCCTGCTCATAGTGCTGCATCTTGCGGCAAATGCCGTTCTTTGACACCGGATGTGTCTTATCATTCTTCACTTTGATCAATCTGCCGTCTTCAATCTCTGCCTCAAGTCCACAGGTGGAAGGGCAGTCATACGGGCAGGACATTTTATGAATTGTTGTCGCCATCTTATATCCGTCCTTTATCATCTATATCTATTTCTTAAAACGTCTCTTGCCGGTAAATTCTTCAACAGTGATCTTCAGAATTTCAACCGCCAGTGTATGCTTCGCTTCCATCACAAAATCTTCCCCTGTCTGGTGCTTCATCAGCAGTTCCAGGGCTTTAATCTTCTCATCCACATCCGTAATAATCTCACAATGTCCCCGGCCCACAACACTTGCATATCGGAAATTGTAAGCACAGGCATACTTTGCCGGGATCATTTCATGATCATAATCCATTTCAAAGCAAACATGATCGTCCTTCCGAAGCAGATCCAGTTTCTTTCCTTCTTTGGCACTGTGAAGATAAATCACTAACTGATCATTTTCATATCTATACGCAAAATTCATAGCCACAATATACGGCCACTCGCCGTCCATCATCGCAATATGGCACACTTTACAGTGATCAATAATATCAATGATTTCATTCACATCGGTTACTTCTCTATCCGCTCTTCGCATTTCATCGCCCTCCCGGATTCCTATCAATTCTTTTAGTTATTTTATAAATTCAATTTATCACTGCTTATAAAAATAATAGTACCACGAAGCCTTGTTAATTGCAAAACAATTAGAGACATTCAAAAAAGTCTATAGTATAATAAAATTATGTGGTATACAAAGGAGGAACTTTATGTTACGCGAAATAGCCAATGATTTTTATATGAATCAGAATTACAATTGCGGTGAATGTATCCTGCGGGCAGCCAATAAGGCCTATGATCTTGGCCTTGATGAACGTGGATTAAAGCTGGCTTCAGGATTTGGTGCTGGCATGGGCTGCGGCAATACATGCGGTGCCCTTTCTGCTGCTATGTCTGTCCTTAGCCTGCTGTTCTGTGGTGATAAAGCCCATGAGACAGAGGGATTTAAAGAACTCTGCGCAGCCTATGTTGAGACTTTTAAGACTGCCCTTGGCAGTGACAACTGTGAAGAACTGAAGAAGCGCTACCGTTATCCGGAAGAAGACGAACGTCGTTGTCTCATCACGGTTGAAAAAGCAGCCGATGTTCTGGAGGCATTTGTTGCATCCCATCAGAGTGAACCTGCTTCCGATGCACCGTCTGAGGCACCTGTCAGTGCGGATGAGATTAAACGACTGAAAGGCCTTGGCTTTTTAAATAATAAAGGAACAAACAGATTCAACGCCCGTGTCGTTACCGGCAACGGACGGATCACAACTGCCCAGGCGAAATGTATCGCCGATGCTGCAGCCCTTTACGGCAGCGGCCAGATCACCATGACAACCCGTCTCTCACAGGAAGTCATCGGGGTCGAATACGACAAGATTCCTGATTTTATCGCTTATCTTGCCAAAGAAGGACTTGAAACCGGCGGTACAGGTGCCAAAATCCGTCCTGTAGTCTCCTGTAAAGGTACCACCTGTCAGTACGGACTGATTGATACATATGCTTTATCTGAGAAAATCCATCACCTTTTCTACAAAGGTTACCGCGGCTTAACACTTCCGCACAAGTTCAAGATTGCCGTTGGCGGATGTCCGAACAACTGTGTCAAACCATCTCTGAACGACTTTGGTATTTATGGTCAGCGTGTCCCGCAGCCGAATACGGAACTGTGCAAGGGCTGTAAGAAATGTCAGCTTGAAGCCGCCTGTCCGATCAGTCTGCCGAAAGTTGTTGACGGCAAGGTATTTATTGACCCTGACAAATGCAACCGCTGCGGACGCTGTCTCCATAAGTGTCCATTCCATGTGAACGAAGATTATATCGCCGGTTACTCCATCGTCATCGGTGGCCGTTGGGGCAAGAAAGTGGCTATGGGCAAACGGATCCCTAAGATTTTTACCACAGAGGAAGAAGTTCTTGCTACTCTCGAGAAGACAATCCTCTTCTTCGCGGAACAGGGACAGAAGGGTGAACGTCTCTCCGATACCATCCATCGCATCGGTTTTGAGAAAGTGACCAAAGAGCTGCTCAGTGATGATATCCTCAGCAGAAAGGACGCCATTGTGGGCGATGCACTCAAATAAATCTCTGTATCAGCCCTTCTGCTGTATATGAATAATGCTTTGACAAGAACAATAAAGACTCCTTTTCATATGATATATCAGGGAACATGATTTCCCCGTACACTCATTTGAAAGGAGTCTTATTTATGCCTACTTTTTCCAATCAGGCACAACTTTCCTATAATGGCATCACAGCCAATTCCAATATCGCTTACGGTCAGATTCTGGAAGTGTTAGCCGCATCAAAAACAGCACTTTCTGACACTTATGCCTCCGGCGACCGTATCACTTATATCTTCAGTATTGTCAATTCCGGCACAACAGCCTTTAGCGACTTGACCGTCACTGACAATCTCGGTGCTTACAGCTTTACAACGGATACACCGGAAACTATCACCCTGTACCCACTCACTTACATTCCGAATTCCATGCAGCTGCTTATTAACGGCACTTTACAGCCTGCACCGACCGTCACCGCCGCAGATGGCATCACAATAACCGGTGTCTCTATTCCGTCCGGCGGCAATGCTGCATTTATCTACCAGGCTGATATCAATGATTATGCGCCCCTTGCTGCAGCGGACAACGTGATAAACACTGTCCGTGTCACCGGCGCCCAACTGGCTGCACCGCTGACAGCCACACACACAATTTCAACAGCCACTGTGCCTAATCTGTCCATCGTCAAAGGCATCTGTCCTGCTCAAGTTGCTGAAAACGGCCGCATCACTTATACTTTTGGTATTCAGAATTATGGCAATACCGCCACCACCGATGATGATCTGGTTCAGATTACAGACACATTTACACCGATTCTTTCGGATATCTCCGTCACCTACAATGGAACAGTTCTGCCGCCATCAAACTACAGCTACAATCAGGCAACTGGTGTTTTCTCCACCAACGCAGGTGTCATCAATATACCGGCGGCCACATATGTACAAAACCAGACAACCGGCGCCTATGCACTGACCCCAGGCACAGCAACGGTAACTGTGACCGGCAATATTTCCGGTTAGCTGTTGATCTGCTGCTGAAACTTTGCCAGCACCTTTGTTTTCTTCATTGTCATCGTGATCACGATGGCCATGATCGTGCCGCCAACAGTACTGATCAGAAATGGTACAACAAAGGTGAATAAAGCTGCCGTCTGATTGCCCATCAGCACTGCGGCAATCGGATAAGACAGCATGCCGCCGATAATACCTGTACCGACCACTTCGCCGATATAAGCTGCCGGCAGCTTTTTCATCCACTTGTACAACAGACCGGATAATAGAGCTCCGCACATGCTTCCCGGAAAGGCCAGAAGTGTTCCAAGTCCCAGAATATTACGAATCAATGCTGCCAGAAAGGCTGCCGCCAGTCCATACCATGGGCCTAATAAAATGGCACACATGACATTCACCAGATGCTGAATCGGTGAACATCTCGACCCCAGAACCGGAAATGAAAATAAACTTCCTGCAACAGCGATGGCCACAAAAAAGGCAGTTAATGTCAATTTTTTAATATTCATAACGCTTTTCCTTTCTTTTGTACACATAGAAATAGCTGTCCTGACATCCGTCGACAGCTATTTCTATAAAACAATCGGATTTCCTGTATATTATACCTTTGCCGCAATCGTTTGTAAATAAAACCCGCCAATTTTACAAAACATCCGATACATACCATGCATGAATTTTCTCTGTCACTTTCATTCTGCCTTTACGATCTCGTCATATATTTCTTCCACAGACCCAAATCTGCTATTCGGATTGGCATCAATTGCACGCCGCGCAATTCTTTCCAGTTCACAGGCTCTTTGCAGCTCACCCTCCCGGACAATTAATGAGGGATGATGCTCTGATTCAGCATACGCATAGATGGATGCCCGCGGAATTTCTTCCCCTTGAAAACGTCTATGCATTGCCTGATTTCTTTCAACATGTTGTTACAGCTATCTAATAATTCCGGTATAATCCTGCGGTATCATTGTATTTTCTATGGTATTGCTGCTCAAATCATGATACATATGGTTGTCCAGTGAGGCAATCCATATCGTATTGCTGTCCTCCTCAAAAAGATTCTTGGCTGTATAGAGCATTTCCCCGCTATACACATCATCAGCAGATACATAGATTCCAATGGAATCATCCCCAAAATACTGCGGCAATTCCGTCTTATGTACCAGTCCGGTGGTTTCCTCGAGATTCCCATAAAACACATCTGTCTTTGCTACCATGCCGCCCAACATACTTTTGTCATCACAGATTACTCTGCCAACGGCACTTACAACACGGATGGAGAACGGCTCATTGCCAATACCAGCATCGAAGTGCCAGACGGAAGTGTGTTTTATATCGGGAATAAACAGACTTCTTTCAGACTTTCTGCATAAATAAAACAATAACAGCCGGAATACGTTGAACTGAATGGTCCAATACATTCCGGCTGCTTTATCTTTTTGCTTATATATGTGACATTTTCAGAGTTTTAATTGGCAACTTTCTGCTCTAAAGCAAGTCCAATTAATCGATCTGTCTGATCTGCCATGAACAACGGAATATTCAGCATATCATCATCCAATTTTAGATTATCCAGAGAAAAACGCACACGAAGCTTTACTTTATCCGGGAAAATCTCCTTAAATTTCTTCAGACTCTTGCTGGATATATTAGCTTCAGATTTAACCTCAACAGGAAAAATATCATTTTCTCGCTGAATCAGGAAATCCACTTCATAAGGAGGATTACTCTGTGACCAATAACGCGGCGTCACTTCAAATTGTGTAATTAAAGTTTGAAGTACAAAATTCTCCGTTAATGCCCCTTTGAACTCCGTGAACAAACGATTTCCGTCACCAAAAGCTGTAGGCGCTAACTTTGCCAGACGCCGAAGCAGACCAACATCTACAAGATAAATCTTAAAGGCTGACAGATCATCGTAAGCTGCCACAGGAAGACCAGGAGCAGAACTACGGTAAATTTTATGAACAAGCCGAGCATCAACCAACCACTGTAATGCATCCTCATATTCACGAGCCCTTGCCCCTTCTTTGACAACTTTGTAAAGAAATTTCTTATTCTCTCGTGCCAACTGCGAAGGAATAGACTTCCAAATCATAGAGATTTTTGGAAATTCCTTGATATCCGGGTGCTTTGCGAAATCACGCTCATAGGCACTAATGATATTTGACAAAGCTTCCTGCATAGCAGATACATCTCGTGCTTCCGTCCACATCAGAACAGATTCTGGCATACCGCCTGTAATGTAATACATCTTTAATTTCTCATACAAAGGATTAAAGAATGCATCAGGAATCGGCTCAATGGCATCTACACTTTCCAGATATACAGCAAGGTTTTCGTCACCATTAGCAATTAAAAACTCCGAAAAAGTCATAGGATTAATTTGCATAAAGTTAACTTTGCCAACAGGAAAAGATGAAGGCTTTGCCAAAGCAATGCCTAAAAGTGAACCTGCACAGGCAATGTGATACTGCGGAGCATTCTCACAGAAATATTTCATAGAATTAATAACCTTCGGACAGTCCTGCACCTCATCAAAGATAATAAGTGTCTTTTCTGGCACGATCTTCTGACCACTTGCCAGCATCAAATTCTGTAAGATACGGCTAACATCCTTAGTCGTCTCAAAGAACTGTTTATATTCTTCATTTTCATCAAAGTTAAAATATGCCGTATTCTCATAATAGCATCTTCCAAACTCCTTCAGAATCCATGTCTTTCCCACCTGTCTTACACCTTTCAGAATCAAAGGTTTACGATAGGGAGAGTTCTTCCACTCCAGTAATTCTTTTAAAATAAACCGTTCCATGCGCTCACCTCTCACATAATTATTATTGTTTTAGTGTATTACAATCACATTATTATTAATATTTTAGTGTACAGTAATCACATTATTATTATATTTTGAAGTCAAAAAAAATACAACCTTTATTATAAAATTATATTTCTCTTCTAAAAACATATGCAGACAAAAATACCTTCTGATGGTCACTGCCTCATATGACTATCAAAAGGTATTTTTATCTTACTTTGTAAGATTCTCTCCATGCAGTTTGTATTCCAGCTACAATAAGTAACCTTAACTTTTTCACGCGTAGTAGACAAATAGTAGACAAACCTCAAAAAAGCCCCTTTTTTACACATTTTTCAAAACGCAAAAAAAGCCGGAAACCCTCAATTCTCCAGAGTTTCCGGCTTGAAGCTAACAGCGGGAATCGAACCCGCGACCTACGCATTACGAGTGCGTCGCTCTACCGACTGAGCCATGTTAGCCTACCTGTTCCATTATATCATTTATTTTGAAAATGGCAACAGTTATTTTTTTATTATTTCCACAATATTTTACCATCGTCCGGAACCGGATGTATTTGCTACATCTGTTCCAGAATATAGGCTTTCACATATTCCAATTTGCAGGTTTTCCAGGCACCCTTTGCTTCTTCCTGGGCAATCGGATAGATAATCTGGAAATCCAGAGCCTCACCCGGCACACGGCCGCTGCGCTTCTCTTCATAGAAATGTGCTTTCCACTGTTCTTCCGTGGCATCCTTGAACTTATCCGGATAAAGGAAAAGCTGCTGCCGCTTTGTTGCCGCCAGAAACATCTTCGCCGCCAATGGTTCCAACTTATTGTAGTCATTCTCCTGAATATCTGCAAAAATTCTCGGAAGCGGAGCAGACTCTATATGCTCATTTTCCCGGTTGATCTTCAAGCCAAAGGCCTCAAATGAATAGCTGTCCTCTGTAAAATGCAGTTTCAGCAAAATGCCCTTTTCCGTATTAAACTGTGCCCGCTGATAATCTGTATCAAAGATAAAATTACCTAAAGAATAAAAAATCATCTTATCCCCGACGGTCTCATAGTTCATCGGCACATGCGGATGATGGCAGACAACCAGATCTGCCCCCATCTCCAGATACGCATGATAACGCTCTCTTGTATACGGAGACGGAATTGCTGTAAATTCCTCACCGCCATGGGCTACAACCACACACCAGCGGCATTTTGTCTTGATCTCCTGAATGATGCTGCGAATGATTTCCATCTCGCTCCAACTAAGGCAGCCGCCCTTGTCTTCTCCGGCAGGTTTACAGCCGCGCTGATAGCCCACGGCAAAAAGGCCGATACCTCCGGCTTCATCCAGTATCAATGGTCTGGCCGCTTCTGTCATATTCATGCCGACACCAATGGTCTTTGCACCAAATTTCTTTGCTTCCTGAAGTGTCAGGGCCAACCCGTCCTGTCCGGCATCCATAATGTGATTGTTGCAGAGATTCCAGATATCTGCGTGAATATCTCTCAAAACCTTTTCTGCATCAGGATGGATTGTATGCATCAGACGCATCTCAGCTGCCTGTGTCAGTGTCGCCGTATTGTCCACTAAGGGGCCTTCCACGTTAGCCACCACATGATCTGCACTGGTCAGAAATTCTGTAATCTCCGGAGCCAGAAGGGCTTCGTCCTCCCATTTCTTCTCCATATATTTATCAAAACCGATATCGCCGGTAAAGGCGATTGTTGTATTCTTTTTCAATTTCATATACCTCTGCCTATTCTCTTCATCTACTATCAGGCCAAAACAGTCCGTCAATAACACTCCTACCTGCTTATTCCAATCCACAGACATCGATCATCTTACCCAGATTTCCCACCCGATGTGCATCCTCTGTATTCACATAGCAGACCTTAAAATCGCATTTATGCTTCAGTTCATTAAAACTTCGGGTCAGTATCTCCAGCGCCTGATTGTTACCTTCCGGTGCATAATCACTGATGATCACCAATCTGTACATTTCATTGCTGATCTCAGCCGCCTCTACAATCTGCTCCTCTTCGCCCGGCATAAAATCATTCAAAAGATCATAGCAGTGCAATAGTGTTCCGCTTATACTGTAAGCTGTAGCAAACTCTTCCGGTGTTTCTCTGAAACCTTCCTCATAAACAGTAAAAGGACGGACAATACCTTCTCTGCTGCCATAAACAAAAGCCTGACCAAACATCAGAGCCCCCATCTTCTCATAAAAAGTCTGTGCATCCCACAGGGCTTCTGTTACTTCCCGCAGACGTTCTGCCTGATGCTTGCCCGGATGC
>NZ_LR698973.1:719141-721898 GCF_902381825.1 Pseudocoprococcus catus | reverse complement strand
ATTATCCGTCTCTGATTTTTCTTTTTTCATGAAAGCCTCCTACTGAGTGAAATCTTCTCCTGTCTCTGTCTTCCACTCTGAACTGTGCTCATCTGCTTCTCTATTATCATCATATATCCAAAAGCAAATGTCAATGCATTTTTATACGAAAAGGCCAATAAAATGTAAAAACAGCCGGCAGTGATCTGACCTTATCGTCCAATACCTGACGGCTGCTGTTCATTCAACGCAATCGTTTTTATTTGAGGGCACTCCTGCACAGCACCTCTCGTATTTATTTCTTCTTACGTATCTTCTTAATAATACTAACCACCGCAAATATCACCGCAAACAAAATCACAAAGTACGGTATACTGGCCACAAACCAGATGCACAGATTCTTTGCACTCTCCGCAATGGCTCTCAGGCTGTTTTCAAGACCATTCAGCATCTTCTGTCCAATAGAAAGCTCACCGGTTGGTGTCTCATTCTTCACTTCCTGAATGCTGATATTCACGGTGTCGTAATCCACCTGATTATCATAAACTTTCAGCTGAGACATATAGGATTCCAGCTCATAACGCACATCCGTCAAACGGGACTGGATACTCATGGTATCCTCCACTGTCTTCGCCTGCTCCATCAACTTCATCAGCTGCTCCTGCTCTGCCTGAAGTGCTTCCACATGACTCTTCAAATCTGTATAAGTCAGCGTTACATCCTCCACATTCTCCGATTTACTTGTCACATTGGCCATTTCTCCAACCGTTCCGAGAAAATCATTAGTTTTATCCTTTGGAATCCGCAGTGTCAGAGAAGCATATCGACTGTTCTCTGTATAATAGCTGTTGCCATTGACATAAGAACTTTCCACATATCCGCCAAGATTCTGTGTCTCCTGCTGCAGCTGTGTCACCAGATTGTCAAAATCTGTTGTCTCCGCGTCAAGATTAAATGTACGAATCAGCTTCCGGCTGCTTTGACCATTTTCTGTATCTGCACTGTTTGCCGTTTCTTTGCCATTTTCTGCCGTCCCCGCTTCATCCGCTGATGCCTCTGCAGCCTCAGTTCCTACCGCCGCTGAAGCCTCATTCTCACTCAACACGACAGCTCCGCCTGATGAATCGGCATCCGCTCCGGTACCCGCTGCAGCGGCCGCATAATTCATGCCGTTATAGTCGGCCGGTGCAGCTTCTGCACCATCACCCTCTGCTGAATAAGCTTCTGCTCCGTCCACTGAATAAGCATCCATGCCATAACTGCTTTTTGATGCTGCCGAAGCCGTTCCATTAGATGCGCCTGCTCTGAACATACCGCCTGCACCCTGAGCTGCGCCATATACAATGATGCAGACTGCGCACAGTGCAATGGATGTTTTCCATGTACTGCCTCCGGAAAATACCTGTCCGATCTTCGCAAAAAAGCCTTTCTTCACCTTCATCTCAGGCTGGATTTCCTTCTCCGGCAGATTGCTTTCAACCCTTGCCCACAGGTCCGGTGCATCGGATTCTGTCATTTTCTTGTAAGCCATTTCAACCTCTTTCTCTGTCATACGCCGACCCTCCTTAACTTCTCCAGACTGTTTTGATACTTCCATGTGACCGTACCCATCGGAATGCCTAAAACATCAGCAATTTCTTTAAATGTCATCTGTCCGGCCAGCTTCATAGTCATAATCTGCCGCTCTGTCTCCGGCAGTTTCTCCACTGTCTCTCTGAAATTCATCCGACCGACCACTTCATTTTCCATAGAATCAGCTATTCCCGCGGCTGTATCAGCAGCTGATGCCTCCGGTACTTCTTCTGTCAGCTGTTCCCGTCCGGCTTTTCTCATAAAATCAATAGCCATATTTCTTGCAATAACTGTCATCCATGTCTTATGCCCACTCCCGGCCTTATACTGATCTGCCATATTCCACAGCTTAATAAAAAATTCCGCTGTCAGGTCCTCAGCATTCTCCTTATTCTTCACAACACCCCTAATTACTGCATATATATACGAAATATACGCCTCGTAGATTTCTTTCAGACCCGTTTTGTCACCCTTTTGCATACGGCGCATACACCGGTCAAATTCCCGATTATTCACACGGCCACCTCACCTTCATCTCATTCAGCTCAAACACATTCCATTCTTTTGAAATCATCCGATTTGTTAAATTCATTACTTAAGTTGCCTTCTATCATCATATACGATTTCAAATTCATTTTTTATGGGGACTTTTTGATTTTTTATCAAAATACAATGATCAATCACCAAATACATTCCACAAAAACACAAAAAGCTGCAAACAACTCAATGTCTGCAGCCTTCAACTGTCTATTCATTATTCTTCTGTAAACGCTTACGCCTGCTCTCACAGGCATTCATAACGCTATAAAATATTAAATCCGTGCGTTTCGCTTCGAATCCGACCCATAAACGTTACCGCTGCAGTTGGCTCAGCCCAGGCGCCCTCACGGCACACGGAAGGTCCAGCTTAGTGCTGCTCCATTCCTGACCTGACACGGTTCACTGGTTCCCGTTGCGCGAGACCCAAACGTCAACGCTACTTACAGCGGGCTGCTCTACAGATCAAAGACCCTCGGCTGAAACATCACCCCTGCTGTAGCGGATTGCAGGTACAGGGCACCGCTATCTCCCCGGCTGCACGGAAGCTTTATAACATATTTCAGCACATGGTCAGCCCATGTTTGTTCATTATACCCCGAAAAAGGGCACTCTGTCAAGCGAAACCTTCCCTGCTTTCATCGGCCAGTTTTTTGAACAAAAAAATCG
>NZ_LR698973.1:711787-718775 GCF_902381825.1 Pseudocoprococcus catus | reverse complement strand
TCGACAGTTTTTGACGACTGTCGATTTTTTTCTGTATAATACGACTTATTTAATTTTTATGCTTTTCTATCTCCCGGATTTTTTCACTCTGCCACTCTTTCGCCTTCTGTTTCTCTCCGGAAACAGACTGTTCGTAAAAAGTCGGAAAATCAATCATGGCTGTATAAAGACAAAACACCTGATAATATCCGGCATCTTCCAAAATGTCATCATACATCGCCTGTTCCTGCTCTGTCAGCATCTGATGGGTTCCAACCTTTTCCGCAATCGTATATATATCTTCCAATACCTGCTGATCTAACATGATATGCCTCCTTATCTCCCAATTGTATAGGCGATTGCCTCGGTCGCTACACGCTTCGCATCTTCATCCGAATCTGCTGCATCCATAATCTCGCAAACAACTTTTGCCATGATTTTCTTATTTAATCTTGCCACCCAGTTTTTGGTATTGCTCTGCTCATACAGACTGGTCAGTATCACCTCACCCAGTTTTTCATATAATTGGCCGGTTTTATCATCCTTAAAAGGCTTTTCCAGTTTATCGCAATACGGCTTTCCGAAAGTCACTCGAATCATCCGAACAGCCGAATTAAACATTCTGACAAAAAGATTCGATAACCGGAACATCGTCTTTCCCTGCATATGCTCCCAGGCCCATCCATCCGCAGAATTGCATCGAGTTTCTCCCAGCACAACCGGCAGTATTTTCGAGTAGCACAGGAAAATAATATGAAACGGATTAGCGTCTGAATTCATCACTGCCTTCCGAACATCTTCCTACTACCAGTCTTTTCTCCACATCTTCGACATCAAAACTTTTTACAGTTCAATGATATCAGCCAACGCTTTTATTCCTTATTCTCACTGCAACAGTCCACCGACAAGACCAAACTCGCAAAAAAATCTATTTATTTCAGATATTTTGCATTCAATTCGATTTCATCAAGATACGCCTCTGCACTGTTACACAGGCGGCTGGCTCCGCACCGCATCCACAAAAAGCATCGTCAGTCCCATGTAAACTGCCAGGGCCAGCCCAAACACAGACAGCAGTACAATGATAATTATACAAAGGATTTTTCTCTGCTGCAGTCCCCGCACTGCCAAAATAATTCCCGCAATAATCAGAATCAACAGTACTGCTGCCATACCAAACGTCATGTACTTATCTCCTTTCTCAGCCCCACCATCTATTCTTTATCATTTTCTCAACTTCCCTATTCCATCAGATAGTAATTTCCTTCTTCATCCCAAAGGAAAACATCTCCATCCCCTACAAAGACCTGATGTGACACACCATCATACATCGTAGACTCTGCATAATAAATATCCGCTGCATCTGCATCCTGTGTCAATGTACCACAATCCATCTCCGCCGGCTCAGCACCTGGCGCACGCTGATAATAACTCCAGTTTCCGGAAGCATCCATAACGATATACGTTTCCGCTGAAAGGTCACCGTCATAATACCAGATACCCTCAAAATGGCTGAAATCATTTTCTAAATTAATGCTAGTTTCTTCCTGCGCATTTTCACCCCAATCTACGGAAGGGTCATAGGGTTCATCAGGAATCCATCCTCCAGGATAGACCTTATTATCCGCTTCATAATAGGCAAGTCCATCATCGCCAATCTTATACTCATCCCCCAAAAAGTACTCATTTACGCCGTCATTGTACCACAGCCATGTATCAGAACCATTGCCATAGTAGAATTTTGCTTTTTCAAGGTCTGTATAAGCCGCAATGTCACCGTCTCTGTAGAAGACACCGTCAAAATGTCCATCATCGCTGTATCGGTCAGGATACTGACCGGACAAAGTAAAACTGTTGCCGTCTTCACTTGCACAGAGATAAGCACGGTCTTCATTGTCGTAAAGATAAAGCCCCATTCCCTCACCATCGTCACCAAGGGTTCCGTCCATGGAATAATCCGGTGAAGAAGCTGTATATATCATGTTCGCCGTGTCAATAACAATGGTTTCACCCACTGCATTCTGCCACATGCCGTCCCAGTTATTTGCCTCCCATTCTGCAAGTTTTGCCGTATCATCCCGTTTGAAAGTATTGCGGTGAATGTTAAGTCCATCACCGTCACCATTCTGATTCGGCATCAGCACACCGTCACTACGCAAGACAAAATCATACATGAAACCATTGAATGTCATCATCGGCTTGCCATCTTCCGGGGACTCCGACATCTCACCGCGTCCACCGACCCCATAATAGGAACGATAGATATAATATCCGCCCCCACTGTCAAAATACAGCTTTGTGCCGCCATTAATGCTCCACATGCCTTCGAGGGACGCTGCGTCTGTCACCAATTCCTCACTGTCACCCTCTGCATTTCCCGTTTCCTCCGACGATGCCGCTATGCTGTCAGAACTTCCGCAGGCAGCAAGACTCAGACACATCACCATTGCAAACATAAAGGCCCCATACTTTTTCCATTTTTTCATCACATATTCCTCCTCACATTACTTTTTATAATTTGCATCACTATTTTTATTCTGCCATAACCAGCATTTCTCCTTTCTTCTGCTTCTCTTTTATAAAAATTCTCGTAACTGTTCAGAGCCAGCCTCCAAAATGCTACGCATTTTATACCTGTTTTTTGAAATTTTGCCTGGCTCTGAACAACTACAAATTCTCATCTTTCCCGCCAGTAATACTCCGTCGCATCACCCTCAAAGCATATCTTACAATCCTCAAAATTCAATTTAGAAGTATCTGTATACGTCAATGTTTTCCCGCTTTTCAACCGACGCTTGCTGCCGAGTTTGAATACAATACCATCTGCTTCCCCCACCTGCACATCTCCCTGTTCCGGATTAAATTCATACCAATAAAGCGTATCTCTTTGAATTTTGATATAAGTCAGGCTGTTCCTGTTTCCGTCAGGATACCAATACCCCTCGGCAACCGTATTGTCACTATCATCAGACGCAATGATTTCATGTTCCTGCACACGCAGCTCTTCAATAGAACTGTATCCCAACTGCTTTGCCGGATTGTCCTTATCTATTTCCACGGATTCCTTATCCTGCCCATCATCAGTTGAGCCATAGACAACACTTTCATTTTCACCGGAACCACGGTGATCTTCGCTGTCTTCCGCATCATAACCATCACTGCTACCTCTGCCGCAGGCAGAAATCCCAAAACACAGGATAAAAGCCAGTATCAAAATAATCCTTTTCATATCATTTTTCATTGTCTCCCCCCTTATTGCCTGATTGACCATCAACATAAAACGCATACTGAAAGTTTCTTTTATTATTCACCATGAAAAATCCACCGTACATACATTGTACGATGGATTTTATGCAATACCTATTCCCCAATAGTTAGTTTTTTTACCAAGCAGCTCAAAATATATCACGCTTCATCTGGCATTGCCGCCTGTACCTCTTTTTCTATCTTTACCAACAAATCAATATTGGCCTTTTCATATGAATTCAACTCTTCTTCCGTCACCTGTTTGCCGACAATCGGGTGATACCAGTCTTTCTCTGCAAAATATCTCTCGTAGCTAGTCCCGGTAAAATCATAACCTTTACGGGCATAAATTTCATTGATGGCATAACGGATTTCACGTTCTACCCACGTTATATTTCCAAACAAACTGATTAATTTTAAATATTTTGCATTTAATTCGATCTCATCAAGATACGTTTCTGCACTGTCAGCATAAATATATCCGGTTTTCGCATAGGCTTCTCCAATTTCTTCCAATCCATATGGATCATCCTCAGATACTTTTTCCATGTTATCCAGATTCAACGTTATTTTATAGAAATAATCCTTTGTATCCTCCCCTGGGAACCAGTGAATCGTAATCATATTATTTTCTGCATCCTGATTACAGAATGAAATACCACCCCAACTATCGCCTATTCCCAGAAGATCAATCATTTTATTAATTTCCTCCACCTTCAGTCTGCTGAATTCGCTTGTCCAACTGCCATACATCACTTGCCCCATATCAATTAAAGAGCCCTCTTTCATAATGATTGTATCATTCACAAAATACATAGGGCCACCCTCCATTCCATGCAAATGCTTATAGCCCCAAGTCGCACCGCCATCCGTTGAATAGCATACATCATTAATATACTGGTGCATACCCGAATCTGGATTATACAACACATACATCTTGTCTCCATCTCTATAGCATTCCACCGAAAACACTCCAGTAGCTCCTCTATCCAGAGAACCCACATGACATTCTGACGCATCCACATCTGTCAGCCGCTATATTCGGCTTCTCTTTCTCTCATCATGTCCACCACTTACACATGTTCAATACAATGGGTGAACATGCTGTATATTCCCTATGACCAGATGGCTTTATTAATTACAGGGTAAGCTTCATCAACGATGGCTGCCATTCGAATCATTAGCTACACCGTTACTTCTGTGACACTTGCCTCATGAATCAATGCATCTGCTTCTGCATGAATATTCATTTCCTCTCCAATACAGAATTTGACCCACCGCATTTTGTTGTTCAACGCATTGCAGCTCATCAGTACCTTCGAGTACTGTTCTTTTGTCACACGTGCCACATCAAAACATCTGAGGGAAACAGCTTTTCCGGATGCGTCAAAAAGAATCAGCATTTCTACCTGGGTGTTCTCCAAATCAAATCCCAGTCTCACCAGGTCATCGCCATCCTGAAGTGTTCTTACTTCTTTGTAATTCAGTGCACGTTCCTTCAGTTCATTGATAAATAATTCTGTTGTTCTAAGAATATGTCTACCTCCATAAATCTTCGTAATTGTTCTCTTGATGATGGTATCATAACACACTCTATTTCTGCGTCTGTTCCCGCGACGGCAGATTTCTGCAATTAGTCCGCATTGTGTAAAATTATGGGCATTTTCCCTCATTATCCGCTGGAAAAAGAAAAGCTTCAGCTCTTATATATCATATTGTATAAGACTGAAGCCTCTTTTGAATATCTCAATCACACCCGCAATCCGGCCTTCGCCGTACATCCATGCCCTTCACCTATATTCTGCCACCAGGAAGATAAGTCTGAGCTTCGGGGAGCGACCCCTAACTTCTTACCCCGGCTTTCGCCCAAGCCTGCACAGGAATGGCTACCTGCAAATTTCACCGTCCATTCAGATTTTTCCTCACTATTTCTGCCATACGGCTACTTTCACCGGCTACTTCCGTTATAGGCGGATTTCTCCACCGTCAAAGCAGAGTGCATTATTGGCTTTACCTCTGTCATACCAGCTGCCACACTGATACCCCTTAGGCTTATTCCTGCACCGCAGGCGTCTATTGCTGCACCCGGAAGTTCCGTGCAATTAAGTGCGAACATCTCTGCGATATGCGTTTTCCTTGACAGTTTCCGTCTCCCCGGAATTCATCACTGAACCCCGACGGCCTCCCGAAGCAGGTATCCCTGCTCCGGTCAACCGGACCTCCTCACCCTTCCGGCTATTGGAGATTTTACCACACACCTCGAAGCACTGGCGTACTTTATTCATCGAGTTGATTGCAGACATGATTCAAATATTCAAATATGAAATTGTCATTTGTCAGCAGACCAGATGGAGCAAATACTCTGATACTCTGTATTTCATCGCTGTCCCCCGCTGACAAGAATCATTATAAACGCTGATGAAGTATTTGTCATTCAACCAGCGGTTTAAAATAGCAAAAAAATTTGTCTTCTCACAGATTCTTTCCTGTTTTCATTTAAAAAAACTTTAGCTTATTTATAAGACTGAAGTTGATTTTTCACTTTTTCCATTAAATAATATTTGTACTTTTCAATACTGTCCCAATCTGCTCCTTACCTGCATATTTTGATGAAGCCAAATAATAAATACAAACTGTATCTTCCTCCGGCACAACCAACTGCTGCAATTCATTCTTCAATCGTTTCAGTTGTCCTTCCGTTATTGCACCATCAAATACAGACTTCTGCACATGATTCAAATATTTACGATATATTTTGTCAAAATAGCTTTCAATATCCATTTCCGCCACAATCGTATATCCCTCATTGATATATTGACATGCCTTTTCTACCGCGGTAGCAACACCCTTACCTTCCTGATAAGCAAAACTATTCTCACAAAACTCCGGTTCCATATAACGTCTCAATTTCTGTGCTAATAATCTGGCCACAAAACGATCAATCGCATTCAGACTACATATAACACGTCGTTTGCCGCGTCCATCGATCATCTCATAGCTTTTCACAATCCCCAGCTGATAATTCCCAGCCAGAAGATCCGCCTCTATCTGCTCATGATTAATCTTCCATTAATCCTCCAACTCAGAAATCTGCATACCATCAACGCCACGCCCATTCTTTTCATGCTGAAATGATTAAAAGCCTCTCTCTGATTTCTCTTGGACAACATCACCTCCATTGCAAACGCATCCCTACCTCCTGCAGTCAGAATTTTTTCACAAAAAAACTTCAACTCTTTATGAGCTGAAGCATTTCTTTATTCGTATCTTCTTTGAAGATTAACGAAACAATTCATAGTATTCGTATAAAACAATGAGTTCAGCAAAAGCAAAATATCACTCATAGGTACGGTTCAACCAAGAGATCAAACGTTGTGAAGAAGATATGAAACTATATGATTACGTTTCAATCTCTCATAGGTACGGTTCAACTTTAGGAGGTTGTGTCAAATGATCACAGGAAGAGGTTTCAATCTCTCATAGGTACGGTTCAACAAATATTGTATGAAAGTAGAACGAATGCCCAGTGGCAAAATGTTTCAATCTCTCATAGGTACGGTCCAACGGGAGAGCCGTTAAAATCCATGGCCCTTGGCGGTAGGTTTCAATCCCTCATAGGTACGGTCCAACAAAATTCCAGATGGAGAGAAAAAAACAGGACTTTTTGAGTTTCAATCCCTCATAGGTACGATTCAACAACAGTATTTACTGCGTTTTCTGTTTTCATTATACCCCATTTTCCCTGTTTTTCAACCTTTTCTCC
>NZ_LR698973.1:650785-710738 GCF_902381825.1 Pseudocoprococcus catus | reverse complement strand
ATTTTCTCAAAAAAAGTCGGTCAACCTCTTCATAGTAAATTCCCGCAAAGCCTTGATTCTACTGGCTTTTTTATTTTTGTCAAAATTGGCTCGGAGGTTCACCGACTTTTCAGCCGTTTTTTTGCTGTTTTCGGCACTTTTCCATGCTGTTTTTGTTCTGGAAGCCTTGATTTTACTGCCCTGGAGGTTCACCGACTTTTTTACAGAATTTTTAGCAATTTCCTGTTTGAATGTCCAACTCTAAATTTCTACAGAAAACCGAAGATATAGATGCAGTCAATTGCTGCATTCATATCTTCAGTCTGATTTTTATTCATACATATAAAGGATTCCCAGAGTTCCCGGCCCACAGTGACAGGAAATAGTTCCTCCGGCACGGGTGACATAAATATTCTCAATATCCGGCTGCCATTCATGAATCTTTTCTTTCATCAGTTCAATAATATCCGGGTCAATGCCGGAATGGGTAATAAATATCCGGTTCTGTCTGATATTATCTTTACCCTTCAGCATATCATCGGCATAGGCCGCAAAACATTTCGCCGTCCTGCCGCGATATTTCTTCGTGGACAGCATATTGCCATTTAATACATCGATACGTGGTTTCAGCTTCAGAATATTGGCACCGATGGCTGCCACAGAACTGCATCTGCCGCCTTTCCAGAGATATTCTATGACATCCACAAGAAAGCTGGCCTGGCATTTATCTGCGTCCTCACGCACTTTTGCCGCAATTTTCTCCGCTGACAGCCCCTGTTCCCGCAGATCACAGGCTTCCAGTACAAGCAAACCGATACCGGTTGAAAGAGTTCTTGAATCTACCGGATAAACATGCCCGGTTTCCTCCGCCGCAAGCATGGCCTGATTATAGGCTGTTGACATCTCTGAACTGATTGTAAAGTGTACAATCTCATAACCTTCATCCAGCCAAGGTTTCCAGCACATCTCATAGTCATAGGCATTCGGCGCAGATGTCGTACATAATCTGCCTGTCTGCTCATAATGTCTGTAAATATCATCCGGGGTAATGGTCACATTGTCCTGCAATAGCTCGCCATCTCTGACAATGGGATGCGGAAGAACTGCAACATCAAACTGCGCCAGCAATTCTGCTGACAAATCGCAGGTACTATCACTCATAATCTTTACTTTACTCATACGCTACTCCCGACCATCTTGGGTCTATTCCTGAATTTAACTCTGAAAACCGGCTGCTAGTACATCGTTTTCAAAAATATCTTCTAAACTATTTTCTCCTATTATGCCAGCTCCATATGACCTTCCATTTTAAAATAATCTTTCCATGCTGCGGGTCCGCCGGCCAGTACAGAACAGCCTTTGTCCAGAGATATTTCTGTCCCATTCATACGGCTGATACGGCCGCCGGCTTCCTGCACGATCAATGAACCGGCCGCATAATCCCAAGGTGACAGACGGCACTCAAAGAATAATTCACAGCGCCCACTGGCAATATCACACAAATCCAATGCTGCGGAACCACTTCGTCTCACATCCAGACTTGCCCTATGCAGTGTCTTCACCAGATCAAAGGTCTGATCAATTAATTCTGCATAATAAGGTGATGTCCCGAAACATACAAGTCCTTCTTCCAGTCGGTTAGAAGATACATGTAGCGGTTGACCATTTAAAAAGGCTCCCTTTCCTCGCTGCGCATAAAACATCTCATTACTGTATGGGTTATAAACAACACCGATTTCCATAGTCCCATGAAGTGCCAGTCCCACAGACACGCAGCTTCTGTGATAATTTTTGATAAAATTGGTCGTTCCATCGATAGGGTCCACAATAAATGCATAACCTTCACCAATTGCTTTGCTGTGTTCTCCCTCCTCACCGATAAACACCGCCTCCGGCAGAATTTTCAGCAATTCCTCCTCAAGATAGGCCTGAACCGCCACATCATATTTTGTCACAAAATTTGCCCGACCCTCTTTGGAACTGACATTTCTCTCGGCACCATCTGCGAACAATATAATATCGCCGCATTTTTTGACCACCGTCACTATTTCATCCAGCATTTCTCATTCCCCTTTACATTCCGGCATTGATAATTCTTCTGAACTAACTGCCGGCATTTTCATCTTCATCAGAAACCACAGCGGTTCAGAAATCATCTCTGAACCGCTGTATCATAAGTATTCAGAACTTGCCTATAAGTTCTGGTGCGGAATTCGGCTCTGCTATGCAGACGTACTTCCCAACCGAATTTCTGCACATTATTTAAGTTTCTTAATACGTTCAACCGCTTCAAGTGTGTTCTCATAGGAACCGAAGGATGTCAGACGGAAATAACCTTCACCGCTTGGTCCAAAGCCTGAACCAGGTGTTCCCACAACGTTCGCTTTATCAAGCAGATAATCAAAGAATTCCCATGAAGTCATCTTGTCCGGTGTCTTCAACCAAATATATGGCGCATTCACACCGCCTGAAGCAGAAAATCCTGCTGATGCAAGGCCTTCTCTGATAATCTTCGCATTATTCATATAGTAAGCAATCTGTTCCTGTGTCTGAGCCTGACCTTCCGGTGTATAGACAGCTGCACCGGCCTGCTGGATGATGTAAGGTGCACCGTTGAACTTTGTGCCGTGGCGTCTTGCCCACAGGCTGTTTAATGTTACATCGCCGCACTTAAGCGCCTTAGGAATAACTGTGAAACCAAGACGTGTGCCTGTGAAACCTGCATTCTTGGAGAAGCTTCGAAGCTCGATGGCACATCTGTCCGCACCGTCGCACTCATAAATCGTATGGGCCACATTATCTTCTGAAATGTAGGCTTCATAAGCTGCATCATAGATGATCACTGCACCCTTTTCAAGGGCATAATCCACCCATTTCTGAAGCTCTGTCTTCGGAATCGTTGCGCCTGTCGGGTTATTCGGAAAGCAAAGATAAATGATATCCGGTGTTTCTTCCGGCAGTTCCGGTGCAAAGCCATTCTCCTCTGTGCAAGGCATATAGATCACATTGGAAAATCTCTCTGTTGCAGGATTGTAATCCCCTGCTCTGCCTGCCATAACGTTCGTATCAACATAAACAGGGTAAACCGGGTCACATACCGCAATACGGTTATCAACTGAAAAAATATCCCCGATATTGCCGGAATCGCTCTTGGCACCATCACTGATAAAGATTTCATCAATGGCAATATCAACGCCGCGGGCCTTGTAATCATGCTGTGCAATCGCGCTTCTCAGAAATTCATAACCCAGATCAGGTGCATAGCCCTTAAATGTCTCCTTAACAGCCATTTCATCAACTGCGCTGTGCAGTCTTGCAATAACAACCGGGGCCAATGGCAGTGTCACATCGCCGATACCAAGGCTGATGATCTGGTCTTTCTTCTCCGGATTAGCTTCCTTATATGCAGCTACTTTCTTCGCGATTGTTGAAAACAGGTAGCTGCCTGGTAATTTAAGATAATTATCGTTGATTTTAAACATCTTCGTGTCCTCCTCATCTTATCCGTCCGCATTCTTAGTATAAGCTAACGAACTTATGGTTCTGTTCACCATTGTAACTCATGAAAGGATTTCATGCAATAGTTTTCATTCGACTCTCTTTGTCTAATGTACTCATAGCTGCTCAAAACCAACCTCAAAAATATATTGACATCTTTCATCCATTCAGTCTGCCATAGCCCGCTCCTTTCGGATTCCAACCCTACAGTTTAATGAACTCCGGCTTCCTATGCTCAAAGATCGTCAGATATCTGAACCCGGCCGTTTCCAGCATTTCATGGGCTTCCTTCTGATAAAAGCCGATATATTCTGCTTTGTGGGCGTCACTGCCTATGGTAATGATCTCACCGCCGCATTCCCGGTATAACTTCAAAATCGACATCGGCGGCATGGCATCCTGCATGGCCTTATAATATCCGGAAACATTCAACTCAATGCCCCGTCCCTTCTCTGTCAGATTCTTAAACAGCTGACGGAATTTCTCCTCATAAGGTCTCAGATCAAGACGCAGTTGATTACGTTCAAACATATAGCGCAGCGGATAGGTCAGATGCCCCATCACATCGAAATCGCCCATTTCCGACAATTTCAGCAGCCAGTCCACATAATGATCATACATTTTCGCCACATCGATTTTGGTAAAATCATAATAATAGACATCCAGATCTTTTTCCATATTATGGATAGAACCGATGACAAAATCCAACACATCACCGTAATCCCTGATAAAAAGCGCCGCCGCTTCCGGATTCACCTGAGGCTGTCCAAGCTCCGCACCGATGCGCACCTTCAATTGTCCGGCATACTTTTCCTTCATCTGAACAAGTCCGGCATACAACCCTGAAACATCCATATGATACTGTTCACCGCCGGGCACTTCAAAATTCATCTGCTCATCGTAAGGCAGCCCTGTATAAATATCCATATGGTCTGTGATCGCAATTTCCGACAGTCCTCTCCGGATCGCCGTCTGACAGATCGTATCCAGTTCTTCTGAACCATCAAAAGAATATTTAGAATGCATATGATAATCTGCTAAATACATTTCTCTTTTTCCTTCTTTCTTCTCTCTCGCAATTCACGGAAAAATCCGCTGAGCATGGATGAACACTCCTCATGCAGCACATCCTTCGTCAATTCTACCTGATGATTAAACCTTCTCTCCTGAAGCACATTCAACACAGAACCTGCGCAGCCTGCTTTGGCATTCATACTGCCGATCACCACTCTGTCCACACGGGCCTGAACAATTGCTCCGGCACACATCGGACAGGGTTCCAGTGTAATATACATCGTGCATCCCTCCAGGCGCCAGTCTCCCAGATATTTGCTGGCTTTGCGAATGGCATTCATCTCCGCATGGGACAGGGTATTCTTCTCTTTATTGCGCTTATTATACCCTCGGGCAATGATCTTCCCTTCATAGACGATCACACAGCCAATCGGGACTTCATCAATGGCCGCCGCTTTCTTCGCTTGCGCCAATGCTGCTTTCATAAACTTCTCATCTTCTGTCATCCTCTATCACTTCCCCCAAATTTTTTAGATGTAATTTTTTAAAATCTCAGAAATACTTTATACTTTATTAATAATTAGCTATTGTATTTTTAGAACTCTCGTGTATAGTATTGGCATAAGGTTGAGAAAGCCTTATAGCCAGAAAAAGATTAGAACATAACAATCCTCTCTCTTAAGAAAAGGCATCCAAACGGCAGGATGCCTTTTTTATTATACCATAGAGTTCTCTATTTCAACGTCTTTATTTCGTCTCTTTTTTTCAACTCCCTTTTCATTTTCTTTTCCTTGACCTTTCCGCCCGTATATGCTATTCTTTTTACAGACCATTGGTTTGTAAAGGAGGAGTCCATGCCGCGCAACAAATATCCAGAACAGACTGTTGAGAAGATTTTAGATGCTGCCACCATCCTTTTCCTTCAAAAAGGATATCAGCATACGACTTTACAGGACATTATTGACGAAACACACTTATCTAAAGGAGCCGTATATCATCATTTCAAATCAAAAGAAGAAATTGCATTTCGCGTTGGTGACCGCCTGGGTGCCAAAATGCTTCCAATATTTGCGAATATCAGAGATGATTCTTCCCTAACTGGCGGCGAAAAGCTTAAGAAAATATTTTCTGCATCATTAGAACCCAAACGCCAGCATGAAATGATGACAATTCTTCCATATCTCAGCACAGATTCTTATTTCATGGATATGGAACAAAAAGATTTACTGGAAAAGATTGTTCCCTCCTATGTCACCCCCATTATTCGTCAGGGCGTACAAGATGGAAGTATCAAAACATCTGCACCGGAAGCCTTAGGTGAAGCTATTTTCCTGCTTGCGGACACCTGGCTTCACCCATTAATCAGAAAAACAACTGCCAAAGAACAAACTATGCGAAATCAGGTATTTCAGCAACTAACTGCAAATATCGGTGTAGAGTTACTTGATAAAGAACAAGCTGCACTATTAGTTCAAATGGCTGAACATGCACAATCCAAAGAATAAGCGAGAACTTCTCGCTCTTTTCTTTAACCTTTTACAGACCATCAGTCTGTAAAAGGTTAAAAACAATTAAAAGGAGGTTTTTTTATGAGTCATACCAAAAACTTTTCTCTTCTGGTTCTTGGTCAAATCATTTCTCTTTTTGGCAATGCTATCCTTCGCTTTGCACTGCCATTATGTCTTTTACGCGAAACAAACTCCGCAATTATTTATAGCAGTATTACGTCTTTTGCCATGCTCCCATTACTGATCGGCTATCTTATCGGCGGTTCTTTTGCTGACAGATACCCTAAAGCCAAAATTATGACATTTCTCGATCTTCTGACCGCTATTGTTTGTGCTGCTGCTTCATTTTTTGCAAACCAGGCACCCATGATTCCTTTTATATTACTGGTCTTAGGTTTTCTTTATGCCATTCAGGGATTATATCAGCCAGCTGTACAAGCCAGCCTTTCGCTTTTATTAAAAAAAGAAAAATTGATGATTGGCAACGCCATTATACAGTGTGTTGATACTGTAGACGAATTTTTAGGCCCAGCAATCGGAAGTTTACTGATGCTGACACTTTCCTTGAATCAGCTGCTTTTCTCATGCGCTTGCTGCTTTCTTTTCTCTTCCTTTATAGAAAAACTACTGGATTTTCATGACATTCCTTTATCTTATGAACACAATTCCGCAGCTTTAATCATTAAGGATTTAAAAAATACCTTTTTCTATATCACAAAAGGCAGCCAGCAGCTGCTCCCCCTGTCTTCTCTGCTGGCCCTTTTAAATTTGTGCGTTATACCTGCCTTAACTATTGGTATTCCCATTCTCATTATTCAATACCTGCATATGTCAAATGGTTCTCTTGGTTTGACTCAGAGTCTTATGAGTGTCGGTGGGTTTGTAGGCTGTACTCTGGCAGGCATCTTTTCAAAAAAAATGCAGCTGCATCACGGCCTCTATCCCTTATTCGGCATAAGTATTCTTTGTTTTGCTTTTTCTATCGCAACACTTCCCGTATTCACTTCTTCACTCATATATTATGGTATAACCATTCTGGCTTTCTGCATGATGACTTTGGCCAGCTACTTTAATATATGGTTTTTTTCTTATATTCAGATAAAGGCCCCTGCCAGTCAAATTGGAAAAGTCATAAGTCTACTTACCGTCCTCGTATGTCTCACACAGCCAGTCGGTCGGATCATATATGGCCTGCTGTATGAAATTCTATCCAACCATCCATGGATAGTACTGTTTTTTGCCGGTATATTGTCTGTAGGAATCAACATCCTCGCATTCTTTATTTTCGTTTCTCACAGACACCAGCCATAACTATTCAAATTTGCAAAGCATAAAAAATTATCTCTGAATATCCGCAAACATATTTTTAATACCTTATTTCGTAAAATCCTAGAAATACTTTAGACTTTATTAATAAACATCTATTGTATTTTTAGAACTCTCGTGTATAGTATTGGCATAAGGTTGAGAAAGCCTTATAGCCAGAAAACAATTAGAACATAACAATCCTCTCTCTTAAGAAAAGGCATCCGAACGGCAGGATGCCTTTTTCTTTGTCTCATAATGCGTAAAACATATTGAATGCCTATCAAACACATGCTATAATATAAACAAATGTTCGTCATTGACATTGTACGAAAGAGAAAAATCTATAGAATATACGACAACAGCAGTTTTCACAACTGCTGAATTTTTAGATTGATTCCATAGATTCTCTTCGTTATAATGATAATAAGCAGCGAGCTCTTTGTGGAATCTTTGAGTGGTTTTACGGTTACTATTAACAAAGAGAGAACACAGAGAGGGATGCTGAATATGAACACCGCAATAGTGAATGCAATCACAGCCGCAGGCAGCAAGGCACAATATGATGCATGTGCTAAACGACTAATTGGACAGAAGATAATTCTGTCACATATCTTGGTGAGAACTGTTGAGGAATTTAAGGGAATGAAGCCAGAAGAAGTGGTATTACTTATAGAAGGCGATCCACAGATAGGTACTGTACCAGTCAGTCCAGGCATGACAAATAGACAGAACAACAATAATTCAAATACAGATGTCAATCAAAACATAACCGACGCAATTGATGCATCAGACATTTCAAGACCTACGAATACACGAGTCGGCGGCTTAAATACAGAAGATAGTGAAATCAATGAAGGAACAATACGCTTTGATATCATCTTTTATGTACGAATGAAAGACGGACTGGCTCAGATGATTATTAACATTGAGATACAAAAAGACCAGCCAAAGGACTATCATCTTTTAAACAGAAGCATTTATTATGTAAGCAGAATGATTTCTTCACAAAAAGACCGCGACTTTGAACACTCGAATTATGATGATTTAAAGCATGTCTTCAGCATCTGGATTTGTCTGAATATGGATGAGAACAGCCTGACTCGATATTATCTTTCCAGTGAGAATATCTTAGGCAATCCCCAATGGAAAGGCAAACAAGATTTACTGAATATCGTTCTGATTGGAATAACTCGAGAAATACCAAAACAAGATGAAAAGTATGAGCTGCACCGTTTATTAGGAACACTATTATCAGATAAACTAGCCATCAACACCAAATTTGAAATTATGAAAAGCGAATATCATATTCCGTTAAATGATGATTTTAGAAGGGACGTGAACATTATGTGTAATCTGGGAGAAGGAATCGAAGAAAGAGCAATTCGTGAAACAACAGAACGTGTAACTAACGAAATGACCCAACAGTTTATAATAAGTATGTATAAAAAGGGATATTCTTTAGAACAAATCTCAGATATTATAGATAAAAGTACCTCTGAGATTGAAGAAATTGTAAATACTGCAGTACTTTCAGTATAAACATTTTCCTCACAATAATGTAATATGCAAAGGGCAGACTGAATTTTTTTATTTTTAGTCTGCCTCTTTTTCTTATTAACCCAATGTTTTTATAAATATTTAATCTTTTTCATCGCAATAATGTGATATAATATATTGCAGATGCATAATTGTCTGACATTATTTCATTATACATCTATATCATCTCAACAAATGTTGAAGGAGGTTTCTTTATGGCTAAGAAAATTTTAATGCTTTGTGGTGATTTTACTGAAGATTATGAGACAATGGTTCCTTTCCAGGCACTGTCTATGCTCGGCTATCAGGTTGATGCTGTCTGCCCGGACAAGAAAGCCGGTGACGTTGTTAAGACAGCCGTTCATGATTTCCTTGGTGACCAGACTTACACCGAAAAGCCGGGACACAATTTCGCATTAACTGCTGATTTTGATACAGTAAATACTGCTGATTATGTTGGTCTCTTTATTACAGGCGGCCGTGCTCCTGAGTATATTCGTCTGAATCCAAGAGTCATTGAAATCGTTCAGGAATTTTTCGCAGCTAAGAAACCTGTTGCTTCCATTTGCCACGGCCCGCAGATTCTGACTGCTGCCGGCGTTCTTAAAGGCGTGAAAGCGACTGCTTATCCGGCTGTCGGCCCTGATATCACCCTTGCAGGCGGTACATATGTTGAAGTTCCTGCAGACCAGGCTGTTGTTGATGAAGCTGCTCAGCTCGTTACAGCACCTGCTTGGCCTGGCGATACAGCGATTCTTGCAGAATTCGTCAAACTGCTTGGTGCCAAGATTGAAATCTGATAACTCCTCATTCTAAACATGGGATGTCGGGTATTTCGCCCGGCATCCCATAATATATCCAACCAGATAGCAAAGGCTGCCGGATTTCTCCGACAGCCTTGAGTTTTTATCCTTCTATGCAACATATTCTGCAAAGCAAGAATGTTCTTTAAAAAAATTACAGCAGCATCACGAATATCGGAATCGTAATAATACATAGCAGCGTTGTAATAAATATAAATTTCGACGCCAGCACCACATCATTGCCGTATTCTCCCGCGAAAATCGCACAGAATCCCGCCACCGGCATGGCATGTCCAATCACAAGCACTCCGTAAATCATCGGGTCATGAATCAGCGGCCTTGCAATCATCAGCACCAACAACGGAATCAACACCAACCTTACAAAAGAACAGGCATAAGTTCTCCAGTCACTGAAAACATCTTTGATGCTGCTTTTTGTCAGAATCGTTCCTACATAAAGCATGGCCATCGGTGTTGTCAGGGATGACATCCCCTGTACTGCATTATCCACCGGTGCCGGAAAGCGCAGCTGAAAAATAAACATGATCAACCCAACAACAATGGCTGCATTCACCGGTGTTAAGATATATTCTTTCATAGAATGTTTCTTTCCGGCTTCCGTTCCGGTACTCCGCATGAGCCAGACACCATAAGTATAGGCATAGGTGGAAAATGCCAGATTGGCAAATGTCGCATAAAAAATGGATTCTCCGCCAAAAACGGCATCCATCACCGCCCATCCCATAAATGCATGATTTGTAAAAGTCACTGAATAAATCCAGACGCTTTTCGACTCTTCAGAAATCCTGAAAATCCAGGCTGTCAGATACCCGATCAGAATACTCGCTCCAAATATGATCAAACTGATGACATAGACCTCTCCGGCCTTGACCAGCCTCTCAAAGGTATAATCTGTTTCAAAAGTCGACAATATAAGGCAAGGGATCGTAACCACCAGCAAGAACCGACTGATACCAGCAGAAAAGCCCTCACTGATCATCTTTCTCTTGCTGACAACATATCCCACAAGAACATAAATAAAAAGTGTCACCAGTTTCCCTGCCACCGCAAAAATTGCACTCATTCCTTATTCCATCCCATCCTCAAATACACCATTCCACAGAAATGGCATATAGATTGCATTCTGCTTCTCCCAGTCGGCCTCACAATGGCCGCCAAAGGCCTGAAGATACGGATACGTCACGGCTCCCCGCTCTACCAGCAGATGACTGAACTCCAGATTCGTGCAAGTATATTTGACCAGTCCCGGTTTACGTCCTGATTCCTTACTTCCCCAGCTCATATAAACCCTGGTATCAGGTAGCAACGGTCCGGCCGACGTCAGTTCTTCCCGCATGGCATCATAACAAAATCCGACCGCACTTGAAATACAAGCTGCCTTTGAAAAAACATCATTATGGGCCACAACTGTATAATAAGCCATCAATCCGCCCATGGAGCTGCCGCCGATACCGGTATATTCCCGCTCTGGTTTTGTTCTGAAATGCGTATCGATCAGCGGTTTCAGCTCATCGACCACCCACTGCATAAAGACTTTGCCCGTTCCATGAATCCTTTGTCCGTCAAAATCCTTGAAATCATAGGGCGAAAACTCCTCCAGACGCTTGTTGCCCTCATGATTGCATTCAATACCGACAATGATCAGCTGGTTCTCCCACTGCCTCATAAATTCCTGCAGTCCCCAGGATTTACCGTAGGTAGCATCCTCATTATAAAAAAGATTGTGCCCATCATACATATACATGACCGGATATCGCGCTTCGCTTTCCTCGTAATCATCCGGAAGGTAGATATGCAGCATCCTGTCCAAATGATATGGGGTAATATGTACCATTTCTTTAATAACCATTTTCATCCTCCGATTACATGATCTATTTCTATATCAAAAATCATCTGCTTCCAAACTACAGATTCCATCATACCATATAATATCTGTTATCGAAAGATTTTTCAAAAAAATACAAATATATCTTTCATTATCAGAATATTCATATTAAAATAGATATGTATATTGATAAACATTTAAAGTGCCATGCATTTTGAATATGGAATCTATAAAATAGGGGGATTACATAATGGACCTGATGAAAGATATTTATAAAAAAGAACTTCGTACACGTATTGCTGCATGGGAAGGCAAGAAGACAGACGATTTTCAGTATGAACCGGAACGCGCCGAATTAAAAGCCCAGATGAAAGACTGGCTGGCTGAGAAACTCGGCGTCGATGATGAGAAGAAGCTGCTTATCGCCAATCGTAAGTATTTCGCTACTTGCATGGCCGAGCTGGTTTATGAAGAAACTGTCCGTCCGAACATGAAAGATTTTATTCATTAAAAAAAGAAGGGGATGTGAAAAAACTCAATCGAGTTTTTCACATCCCCTTCTTTTTATTTTATCATTAATCGTAAATTATTCACCTGCAGTTCAATCTCTGCCAGCTTCGCTTTGTCCTGCAGCAAGTTCATAATGTAGGCTTTATTGACGCTCATGCTCTTTGCAATAAGGAACTGTGCTTTCTTATGATCCTGAGCCTTAATATAAGCCTGCACAGACGCAAGGTCCGTCGGTCCATTATATTCCGGACCAAGAAATGCCGGTGCTGTTGCTTCCATATAGTAAAACGGCAATATGTGATCTGCCACATACCCGCAGTCATAACCTGCAAATTCCACCGTCAGAGTCACTTCATCCGCATCCCTCTTACTGCCGCACTGAATATCAAAATTCTTCAGCTGAATCGGACCTGTAATCGGGGCCAGAAGCTGTTCAATCTGAGGCTCCACTTTGCCTTTACTGCTGTTTAATGCCTGGGCAACCATTTCATTCTTCTTACGAGCAGGCAGCATTTTGATCATCTGAGCCGTAAACGGCGGCAGTTTCATACCGCCCATCTGCTCCGGATGCTGTTTGGCCATCTCCAGCATATTGTTCAGAAATTTATCGTAATTAATATGGCCAATGGCCAGTATCATCTTAATCATTTAGTTCATCTCCAGTTTCAATTCTGTATGACTCAAATTGTCAAGACTTGTCACTGGTGCTGTTTCGATTTCCGGAATCACTGACTGTGCTTCTGTATTCTCTTCCGCCTCATTCGCTTCTGCAGCAGCCATAACCGGTGCACTCAGATTCGATGGGCTTGTCACATACCAGACCACATCCACATTCTCCAGTGAAATAATCGCCTCTGAAACCGGCACTCTCGCTTTCGCACAGCACTCAGCAGGGTCGCTGCAGTAGAAAGTATCTGTCTCTGCATCATAGTCCGTCAGCGCAATGGCATGAGGCTTATTGGAATCATAGGCAACAATTCCCTCCGGATGTTCTTCCAGCAGTTTCTTCAAATCTTCTACAGAGGATACATAATCATGCGTCATAGTCACACCATCATACGTAAATGTCCATGAAATACCGACGCCTTCTCTCCATGCAACGCTCCCTACACTGCTCTCCGTAATATCTTCCCAGTTCTCAAAACCTGCCAGCATTGCCGCCCTGCGCATAATCATGGCCGAAGACGCCAGTGTACAGGTTCCCCGTCTTGACTGTTTGATAAATACATTTTCATCATTCAATTCTTCAAAAGTAATATCTTTCGTGGCTGTTTTCTCCGCCGCCTGAGCCTGACCGCAGTTTACAATCACGATCATCAACACCAGACTCAGCAAAAGCATCCATTTCTTCATTCTCTAAGAACCTCGCAAAATTTAATATTCTGGATTTGAAAACAAATCCCAAGCTGCCGTTTTTACACAGCACCCGCTAAGTGTAATATATTTGTAATAATTCCGCAATAGATTTTAGAGATTTTTAAGATTTTTAATTAACAATTTAGCAACATTTTTCTACATAACATTTCGAAAATTCAATTCATAACTGAAAATTCGAATCGCATTGTCCTTTTCTGCTGCTAATTTCAATGTTTCAGGCAAAGTTGTCACACACACAACTGCATAGACTTTCCTGTCTGCTGCGTTTTTCTGAATACGTTTTCTCTGAGCCGCCATATCATCCAATACCTGCAGATAAAGCTCCTCATAATCTGCCCTCTGAACGGTCTCGATGACATAAATATTGTCCTCACGATCCAAAGCGATCAGCTGACCGTCTCCCATCTCTTCACACAAAGTTAACGGCAGGCCGAATATATGCTTCTTCTGTTTCAGATCATCCGCAATCATCTGTGTCAGCGTTGGGCCTGAAAAAGCAATATTCGCTGCTGTTTTGACCATGCTCCCGGATTGATCCTGATCCGACGCCTGCCTATTGATTTCAGTCTTCTGACCTTTCGTCTCCTTTTGCTCAGCAAAATGGTTATCCGCTGTACCTGCAGACTTCTCGACATCTGTCGTATCTTTATTCTTCTTTGTCTTGATTCGATCATAAAGCATATTGCCATAGACAATAATTACGATGATTCCCAGACCAATTAGAAAGTACATGTATCTTCCCTCCTGTTATTTACTGCTGTAAGAATATGCATTGGAAACCTTAGCATTATTGGAAGTCAGTTTCACATCCTCCCGGTAATAAGCAACCACCGGTGTACCAAGCTCAACATTCTTATAAATCGTGTCCGCTGCATCATATGGCAAATTGATACAGCCATGTGAACCGCCATTCTTATAGATACTGCCGCCAAAAGAGCTTCTCCAGCTTGCGTCATGCAGCCCCACATTGTAAGCAAACGGCATGAAATACGTAACGTCTGATTCATAATCTTCGCCCTTCAATGTCGCCGGACTCTGTCTGCTGATAACCTTGAAAACACCGTCCGGTGAACCATTGCCGTTATTAAGATTACCCGAAACAAGATCTGAATCTACCACAAGAGAGCCATCTTTGTAATACCAGAGATGCTGATTTGTATAGTCAATTTCTATGTATGTATTGCCGATATCATCTGCGCCTTCCACAAAAGCTCTCTGCTCGTATTTCGGTTCTCTTGTCACAGATTCACCATTCTTGATATCCTCAACAATCTGTGCAGCCTCCCCTTTCTTATTAATAACCCAGCCGTAATCACCGCCGCCGATTTTGACTGTATCCCCTGCAGTTGTTTCGAAGGACCTTGTTGCCGCATATGTATTATACTTGGAAGCCAATTGCTGTGCATAAGAGGCCGCCATATCGGAATCCACCGTAACAGACAGATCATCATTAATCGTCAGCCATGACAAAATGGTCGTGCCGTCCAGAACCTGCTCTGAGCCTTCTATCTCATAAGTGATCGACATATTCTTGTATTTCTCTGTTACCTGGAGCTTCTCCTGCAGTTTTGGATCATCTGATGTCACTGACGGCTGAACATAGTCGTTGTCGCTCAGCTGCAAGACAGACTGACGGCTGTCAATGGCCGCCTTCACATCCAACATAATCTGCTCCTCAAGAGGCTGACTCCCTTGCTTCTCAGGGACAATCTCATAACCATTCTCTGTATACTTCAAATAGGCATCTTCCGGCTTAACAATGTTCTCTTCCTTGAAACAATCCATGGCTTCAACCAATGTCACCAGCTTTGATTCATCATACGTCATTTTTACCTCTACTGTATGAGAATGCTCCTTGCCTATATGTAAAGGCCACAGCATACTGTTCTGCTCATCCATCATCTTCTGGATGCTGCCATCGGATTCATAATGATAATCAATATCCGATCCGCTGATATAAGAGACCCGGTCTTCTCTGTCGTGGACAGCCAGCAGATAATCCTCTGCTTCCTCCTTAATCTTCGCTTCTGCCGCCTCTACCGTTCCCAGGGAAAAATTTGTCTCATTAATCACGGTTCCCGGATAAAAATGATCATGGAAATAATATCCCACACCTGCATAGGCCGCTGCCAACAATACAACAACAGAGCTGATTCCAATGATCAGGCCTTTTTTGACCGACTTCTTTTTTGCCATACCTCTTCCTCCATCATCTATCTATCATTCATCTATTCATCGTTATCTATGCATTACGTTCCTATCATACCATATTTTACCTAAATAATCTGTCTTTTTTATAAACAAATATGATTTCTCTCCTGGTACGGCAAAAGGCCGCATATATCATGCAGCCTTATCAAAATAAATCCTGATTTCTGTTCCCTTTCCAACCTCGCTGGTCAGTTCCATCCGTGCACCGTTTCTGGCCACGATATGTTTCACTATGGCAAGTCCAAGACCGGTTCCGCCTGTAGATTTTGACCGGCTTTTATCCACACGATAAAAACGTTCAAAAATGCGTTCCTGATGCTCTTTGGAAATGCCAATACCGGTATCTTTGACCGACAATACAATCTGATTATCCACCGGCATGACAGAAATGGTCACACTTCCGCCTTTATTATTATATCGAATGGCATTGTCACAGAGATTGTAGATTACCTCATCAGCCATTCCCTTCTCTGTACGAATCTTGCAGGACTCACCTTCCAGCTTCAGTGTCACATCATGCTTTTTCGCACTCATCTCCAGCGTATCCATACAGTTTTCCGCCGCCTGATACAGATCTACCGTTTCCAGAACCACATCCTGCGTCGTTGCATCCAGCTCTGACAGTCGAATCGTGTCATTGATCAATGTCAGCAGACGATCTGCACTCTTATGAATCTCACCACCAAACCGGGCAATATCCTTTTCCGATACCATCCCGTTTTCAATCAGTTCCGAGTAACCTGAAATAGCCGCCAGAGGCGTTTTTAGCTCATGTGATACATTGGCTGTGAAATCCTGGCGCATACTGGCATTTTTCAAAATATCTTCATGCTGTCTGCGAATCGTATCAATAAATGGTTCCATCTCCTGATAAACCGCAATTTCGTTGACATAATCCATGTTTTCAGCCATCTGTTCAATCGGTCTGAGCAGACTGTCTGTCAGCAGACGTCCCAGGAATGTACAGATAACAAACAAAATAACCACCATTACCGCGATGATCGGCAGCATTCCCTGCACAATACTGAGAACACTGCCTGTCTCCGTCGCCACACGGAGCACATTGCCGTCATTCATGCGCACAGCATAATAAAATGTAGATTTTGCCACTGTTTTAGACTGACGGACAGCCTGACCTTCACCTGTTTCAAACGCCGCCTTGATTTCCTCACGGTTGCTGTGGTTTTCCATGCCGCCGATATCCGCATTGGTATCCAAAAGGACTTTGCCTTCTTTGTCGATAATCGTGACACGAAGATTATCCAGCTGATGCACTTCCTGAATCAGCGTTGCTTCATCATATGTATCCACACTGGTCAAAACATAGGCGTATGTTCTCACATCACTGAAAACCTGTGCTTTAAAACGCTGATAAAACAGTGCCGTCACAATGGTTGTGGTAATAAGGATGGCCAGGGCCGCAATCAGACAAAACTGCAGATATATTTTGTGCTTCATCTTTTTTCCGCGCATGGCCTTCTAATTCTCCTTATCTGACATAATATAGCCGACATTTCGAACAGTCTTGATCATAGAACCGGCCTCACCGAGTTTTTTACGCAAGGTCTTGATATGCATATCCAAAGTTCTCGATTCACCCTCAAAATCAATGCCCCAGATACGCTCCATGATCGTATCTCTCGCAGTCACAATCCCTGCATTGGACATCAGAAGTTTCAGCAGCTCATATTCCTTATAGGTCAGCTCACAGACCTGATCACTGACATATACGGCATGCTTTTCGTCATCCATAAATACATTGCCCAGCGTCAGGAATTTCTTTTCTTCCACATAAGCACTTCTTCTCAGCAATGCCTTGACTCTTGAAATCAGTTCCATAATACCAAAGGGTTTGGTAATATAGTCATCTGCCCCTACATCCAGTCCTTTAACCTTGTCGATTTCTGATGTCTTGGCTGTCACCAGAATAATCGGCAGCTTCTTTGTCTCCGGCATGGACCGGAGCTTTCTCAAAACGTCCAGTCCATCCGCATCAGGAAGCATAATATCCAGCAGCAAAAGGCTCGGCACTCTCTCTGACACCTTTTTAAAAAATTCTCTGGCATTATCAAAACCTTCTGTCTGATATCCGCTGTTTTTCAGAGCATAAGCCTCTATTTCCTGAATATTCAGGTCATCCTCAAGAATATATATTGTTGCCATTTTTGTCCTCCTTATGACTGCGGCAGCGCATAAACTGCCTTATCCTTCTGATAGGCTTCACGGAATGCTGCATCTTTGTTTTCTTTCAGGCCTTCCAGATATTCATGGACATCAAATACATTCTCATGGATTCTCAAAAGGTCAACGGCCAGATTGGAACAATGGTCTGCTACTCGCTCATAATTAATCGTGATATCTGATAAAACAAAACCAAGTTCCACAGAACATTCGCCGCTACGAAGTCGTCTGACATGACGCTGCTTCAACTCATCATTCAGGTAGTCGATCACTTCTTCAAGCGGTTCCACCTGACGTGCCAGATGAATATCATCATTCTTAAATGCCTCAATAGACATATTCATAATATCTCTCACTGCTCTGGAATAAACTTCCAGTTCCTGAGCACCCTTATCCGAAAATGACAGATTTTTCTCGTTCATTTCCTGGGCCTTTTCCATAATGTTCACCGCATGATCGGAAATTCGCTCTAAATCCCCGATGCAGTGCAGCAGCATAGACAGGCTCTTGCTGTCTTTTTCCGACAGATCACGACTGCTGAGTCGAATCAGATACGTACCCAGACGGTCCTCATAATGATCCACTTTATTCTCCAGTTTCAGAACATTCTCTGCCTTTGTCTCATCATATTTCTGCAGAAGCTCCATGGCAATAAACAATGCCTGTCTGGAAAGCTCGGCCATATGAGATGTAACGGAATAACAATTCTCCATGGCAAAACCCGGTTTCTCAATGAAACGATCATCCAGCAGAAGCAGCATATCCTGTCCTTCCTCTGCAGGCTGTACAGACTGCTTCTCATCTTCATCAGATGTTCTGACAGTAAGGATCGCCAGTTTCTCAAGTCCCCTGTGGAAAGGAAGTAAAATAGCTGTTGCGAAAATATTAAACACACTGTGGATGACCGCAATACCTGCCGGATTGGCCATATTGTCGATAAAACTGAAATGGACAAATGCATTCAGCGCATAAAAACCAATCATAAAAATCGTCGTACCGATAATATTGAAATACAAATGGACAAATGCTGTACGCTTTGCATTCTTGGATGCACCGATACTGGACAGCAGTGCCGTCACACATGTACCGATGTTCTGTCCCATAATAATAGGAATAGCTGCACCATAGCTGACGGCCCCTGTCACACATAAAGACTGCAGAATACCGACCGATGCCGATGAGCTCTGGATCACTGCCGTCAGGACAAGGCCTGCCAGCATACCCAGCAGCGGGTTCTTGAACATCAGCAGAATATTCGCAAATTCAGGCACATCCGCCAGTGGTTTCACCGCATCACTCATGGTTTCCATACCAAACATCAGCACGGTAAAACCAATCATAATGGTACCTATATCCTTTTTCTTCTCATTCTTGGAAAACATCAGAAATCCGACGCCGATTACGGCCAGAATCGGTGAAAAAGAGGACGGCTTCATCAATGTCAGAATAAAATTGTCCCCCTGAATACCTGTCAGACTCAGAAGCCATGATGTCACGGTTGTACCGATATTGGCACCCATAATAACACCAACTGCCTGAGACAGCTTCATAATACCGGAATTAACAAAGCCAACAACCATAACCGTTGTGGCTGAGGATGACTGGATGACAGCTGTTACACCGGCGCCTAACAGTACAGCCTTGAAAATGTTGTCTGTCATCTTCTCCAGAATACGTTCCATACGTCCGCCGGACGCCTTTGACAGACCGTTGCCCATAACTTCCATACCATACAGAAAGAGGGCAAGGCCGCCAATCATCGTTAAAATATCAAATACACTCATAAATTTCTCCTTTACATGTCTTCATAACATTCATCTGTTCATAAATAGTTTCCCTATTCATTCCCGATTATACGATGACTATGTAAAGGCTAAAGGCATTTCATGTAAAATTAATGTAAAATTTCATTTACATTCAGGTGTATTTTGGACTTTTTGAGCTTTATCTACGTAAATTCTGTGTAAACCCATAATCTTGCCCGCATTTCTGCACAGCACCTGACAGATGATGGACAACTCCCATCTGCCAGTTCTTCTCTATTATTTCTTCAGCCACTTCCTGCAATGACTGCACTGCTCCTGTATATCATGGATCAGCATAGAAGTATGATAACCATCCGCCACGGCATGATTGACCATTATACTGAAAGGCAGCATCCAGCGATCATGAACCTCATGGTAACGTCCGAAAACAATAATCGGAAAATACATCTGCCTCGGTCCCGGTGTGTCATGTCCCACAGATGTAAAAGAAACCCAAGGTACACAGGATACCGGCGTAAAGGCATCCGGACGATCCGGCTTGGCTTTAATTCCTTTGCTATCCTTATACTGCTTCATATCTCTGCAGACATCTTTGTAAAATATGCTGAAATCCTCATTCCATTCTGTCCAGATATCTGAAAATGTTTCATCATCTTTGTGAAAAATCGTGTAGGACGGATGACAGATATCATATACACCCAGATGGCCTTCTTCATCCAGGGCCATTCTGAAATTCTCATGATGGTTAATGCTGTACATAATGGCATACATCATCGCCGGATAAAAATGAATCCCCTTTTTCCGGCAGCGTTTCCTCAACTTCGTCACATCCAGCTCCACATTCATCTCATAACTGGTGCGGATCTGTTCATTATAATATCGATAGTGTTCCCGACGCGGCCACTGTTCCATGTCTATACGTTCAAATGTCATTTCTACTCCTCCTGTCAAGCCTTCAGCGCCTCAAGGCGCTTTTCTATAAAGGAAAGTATGTCCATCTGTACCTGTTCATAATCAAGTTCATTGAGTATTTCATGTCTGTCTCCGGGATAAAGCTTCATTTCGACATTCTTAACCCCTGCCTCACGGTAAGTTCTGCAGATTTCCGGCACGTCCTTACCAAAATGTCCCACAGGATCATCACTTCCCGCCACAAATAAAAGCGGCACTTCTTTCGGCAGTTTGCTGATATGGGCCGGCTCCTGAATAAAACTCAACACATCAAATAAAACTTTATAACCGTTCAATGTGAACATAAAACCGCAATACGGATCCTCAAGATAAGTATCAACATTCGCTTCATTCCGGGACAACCAGTCATACTCTGTTCTAACAGACGGATACTGTTTATTATATGAGCCAAATGCCATTTTCATCATCAGCTGACTTCGGTGATGTTCACCTCTGACAACGCTCAGGCTGTGGGCTGTAGTCTTCGCCGCACTCAGCAGTGCCGGCGGCTGTGAACCCGTCCCCATCAGTATCGCACCATCCAGCTGGCTGCCATAAGTCATCAGATATCTTCTGGCCATAAAAGATCCCATACTATGCCCCAGAAGGAAATACGGTATTCTCGGATATCTTGCACGGATCGACTTCGTTACCTTATATAAGTCATCCACGACTGTTTCAGAGCCCTTTGCCTTCGGAAAATATCCCAGTTCCTCTTCATCCTTCGCCGTCTCACCATGGCCCAGATGATCATTGCCGATCACCATCATACCATGCTGTGCCAGGAATGTCGCCAACCTGTCATAACGATCCACATATTCACACATGCCATGGGAAATCTGAACAATCGCCCTGATCTCCTCCAACGGATGCCACAAGATCACATGAAGCTTATTCACCCCATTCGTTGAATTCAAATAAAACTCTTCCTTCTCTACCATACCTGCGCCCCCAGTTCGTTTCTCATCATACATCATCAATTCACATCCCGACTCCACCCTTCCCCGCTTGAAGCCGATTATTCTATAACATTTATTATACCCGAATATCGCATAAAACACCAGAAATACACACAAGCTGCCAACAACTTTTTATCCCTATTATCCAAATGTGTGTTATCATAAATAAGGTAAATAAATTTATGAAATATAACATATGACATTCAAAGGCAGGTGGGCAGGAAATTCTGTCTATCCCCCTGGATTAAGCTGAATATTCAATCCCACCGTCCCGAAAGGATTTTTTATGAAAAAACACCTCTTCAGTCTTTTGCAGCGTATCGGTCAGTCTTTTATGCTGCCCATCGCTCTTCTGCCTATCGCCGGTATTTTTCTCGGCATCGGCAGTTCTCTGACCAATACAAACATGCTGGCCGCCTATCACCTGAAAGGGCTCATGGGGCCCGGAACAGCTCCTTACATCCTGTTTTCACTGCTTAACAGTGCCGGTTCGATCATTTTTGACAATCTGCCGATTCTTTTTGCTGTCGGCGTTGCTATCGGTATGGCCCGGAGCGAAAAAGCCATAGCCGCACTTTCAAGTATTGTTGCTTTCTTTGTTATGCACAGTACCATCGGAAGTCTGATAACTTATACGGGTCGAAGCCATTCTTTTCTCACCGGTGCAACCACCGAAATTGTCGGCATTACATCCCTGCAGATGGGTGTTTTCGGCGGCATCATTGTCGGGCTTGGCGTTGCTGCATTGCATAACCGTTTTTACAAAATTGAACTGCCCAGGGTTTTTTCGTTTTTTGGCGGAACACATTTTATCCCGATCATCAGCGCAATCACTTATGTCGGCATCGGTATTCTTATGTTCTATATCTGGCCGCCGATCCAGATTCTGATCAACGATGCAGGCAAACTGGTGCTGATGTCCGGATACGGCGGCACTTTTGTCTACGGGCTTCTGGAACGCGCCCTGATTCCTTTTGGGCTCCACCATGTTTTCTATATGCCTTTCTGGCAAACCGCTGTCGGCGGTCGTGAACTTGTAAACGGCCAGCTCATTGAAGGTGCCCAGAATATCTTTTTTGCAGAACTTGCCAGCCCTGATACTTCACATTTCAGTGTCGCAGCCACACGTTTTATGAGCGGTAAATTTCCGTTGATGATGTTCGGTCTTCCCGGCGCTGCCCTGGCTATGTATACCTGTGCCCGCCCTGAAAATAAAAAAGCTGTAGGAAGCCTTTTGCTGTCCGCAGCCATCTCCTCCGCTGTCACTGGAATCACAGAGCCTCTGGAATTTGCCTTTTTATTCGTCGCTCCGCCGCTATATGTCATTCACTGTGCATTTGCCGGCCTCTCCTATATGCTCATGCATATGCTGAATGTTGGTATCGGTATGACATTTTCCGGCGGTTTCCTGGATTTCTTCCTGTTCGGCATTCTCCAGGGCAATACCAAAACCAGCTGGCTGCATGTCATTCCTGTAGGTATCCTTTATTTCATTGTCTATTTTATCGTTTTCCGGGTAATGATTTTGAAATTTAACTATCAGACACCGGGACATGAAAAGGACAATGCCGCCCCTGTCAATAACGCTGACAACAAAAGTCAACAGATTCTTGACGGTCTGGGCGGTCTTGAGAACATTTCCGATTTAAGCTGCTGTGCGACGCGCCTGCGTGTCACTTTACATCGGCCCTCAAAACTCAACAAAGAAAAGCTTCTCGCCACAGGCGCTGCTGCTGTTGTGGCCAATGGTGACGGCGTCCAGGTTGTCTACGGCCCGGAAGTCACGATTATCCATGCCCGTCTGCAGGATTATATCGCTCAGATCATTCCTGCTTCATCATCGACAGCGGATAATTCCGCCGCAGTTCCAACAACTTCAGCAGAAGTCTCAAATCCTGCTGTTTCCGCAGAGGCAAAAGATTCTGACAATTTATCAGTTGCCGACGCCATCACTGATATTGTCTATGCTCCATGCAACGGCACTGTCATTCCGCTCAAAGAAATCAATGACGGTGTTTTCTCTGAAGGTTATATCGGCGAAGGATTAGCCATCGAACCTGTTGACGGCAGTTTCTATGCACCATTTGACTGTAGCGTTGCCATGGTTTTTGATACACATCACGCCATCGCACTGCACACTGCAAATGATACAGAGCTGATCCTTCATGTCGGTTTGGATACCGTCAAATTAAACGGCCAGCATCTGGAAGTATTCGTCCAAGAAGGCCAGGAAATCCAAAAAGGGGATCTGATCCTGCGAGCTGACCTGGAAGGTATTCAATCAGCCGGTTGCAGAACCGTCACCCCTGTTATCATCACCGGTGCCGGCGGCGCTGAATCCGTCGAACTTCTTAAAACAGGACCGGTTCACATGGGAGACGCTGTTCTTAAAGTCCATTATTAATGTTCATCCGGATCGCAAATTCTATCTGTCTACCTTGACTGAAAAACGGAGCTGCAATGCAGCCCCGTTTTTCGTCTAATGAAGTGTTTCGTTCATACTGCCTGTGCGGTAACCGCCCAGATCCAGTGTTACATATGTAAAACCAAGTTCTTTGAAATAGTTGTAAACTTTTTCACGGATCCCCTCAGCCAACAGTTTTTCAAACTCTGACGGCAGAATTTCGATTCTTGCCATTTTGTCATGGATTCTTACACGCACTTGATAGAATCCCAGCTCAAGCAGGAGCTGTTCAGCTTTCTCCACCATACCAAGCTTTTCTTCATTAATGGTTTCTCCATAAACAAAACGCGAAGACAGGCAGGCAAAGGACTGCTTATTCCATGTGGAAAGTCCCAATTCCTTTGATAACTCACGAATCTCCTGTTTGTTCAGCTCTGCTGCACGAAGGGGACTGCTGACACCCAGCTCTTTGACAGCCACAAGTCCCGCTGCAAGACAGATTGCTTACAAATTCTTCACATACAATGTACGAATCGCATTCAGCACGGCAATAACCATCACACCTACATCCGCAAAAATCGCAACCCACATATTGGCAATGCCAAGGGCACCGAGAATCAGACAAATGACTTTAACACCGATGGCAAAATAAATATTCTCATACACAATTCTCATACACTTCCGGGCAATCCTGATAGCCTTGGCAATCTTCAGCGGATCATCATCCATCAAAACAATATCCGCTGCTTCAATGGCTGCATCAGATCCCATAGCACCCATCGCAATACCGATATCTGCTCTTGAAAGTACCGGTGCATCATTAATACCGTCACCCACAAAGGCCAGTTTCTCTTTCTCATTCTTCTGTGACAGCAGTTTTTCCACCATAGCAACCTTATCACCCGGGAGTAATTCACTGTGTACTTCATCAATCCCCAGATTCGCCGCCACTTTGTCCGCAACACGTTTGGCATCGCCTGTCAGCATAACGGTCTTCTTGATACCGGCCACTTTCAGTGCTCTGATAGCCTCTTCTGCATGCGGTTTCAGCAGATCAGCAATCAGAATATGACCGACATATTCACCATCTACTGCCATATGAACAACTGTACCGACGCTGTGACACTCCTGATAAGGAATACCTTCCAGTTCCATCAACTTGGCATTGCCTGCAGCAACGGTTCTGCCGTCTACCTTCGCGATGACACCTTTACCGCTGACTTCCTGCACATCCGTCACTCTGCTCTGATCAATGGCCTTGCCGTAAGCCTTCTGAAGGCTGCGACTGATCGGATGGGATGAAAAGCTCTCTGCCAATGCGGCATACTCAAGGATTTCATTCATCGGCAATGTATTGTGATGCACACCTGTTACTTCAAATACCCCCTGTGTCATTGTACCTGTCTTGTCAAATACAACATATTTCGTTCCGGCCAGTGTCTCCAGATAATTAGAACCCTTTACAAGGACACCTGCATTGCTGGCACCGCCGATACCGGCGAAAAAGCTAAGCGGAATACTGATAACAAGGGCACATGGGCAGCTGATGACAAGGAATGTCAACGCTCGCATGATCCAATCTCCCCATTCCGGTGAAAAACCCATAAAAAGCATCCTGACAATCGGCGGAAGCACTGCCAACGCCAACGCACCATAGCATACAGCCGGTGTGTAATATTTGGCAAACTTGGAAATAAAGTTCTCTGAACGGGACTTTCTTGAGCTTGCGTTCTCCACCATATCCAGAATCTTCGAAACCGTCGACTCACCAAATTCCTTCGTTGTCTTAATTCTGAGAACACCCGTCATATTGATACAGCCGCTGATCACTTCATCACCTTCCGATGCATCTCTCGGCACGCTCTCTCCTGTCAGTGCACTTGTATTCAATGTGGTGGTTCCCTCAATGATCACGCCATCAATAGGCACTTTCTCACCCGGCTTGACAACGATGATACTGCCAATCTCAACTTCATCCGGGTCCACTTCCTCAATCTCACCGTCACGCTCGATATTCGCATAATCCGGACGAATATCCATCAGATCACTGATATTCCTTCTACTCTTGCCCACAGCATAGCTCTGGAACAGCTCGCCAATCTGGTAAAACAGCATAACAGCAACACCTTCACGATAATCACCAAGGGCAATCGCGCCTACGGTTGCTACCGCCATCAGAAAATTCTCGTCAAACACCTGATGATTCTTAATGCCCTTGCCGGCCTTGATCAGAATATCATATCCAATGACAAGATACGGAATCAGAAATAAAACAAACGCCGTATAGTCTTCAACCGTAAGAAAAGAAAAAGCAATCATCAAAACAGCTGCTATAATAATTCTTGTCAAAACCTTTTTCTGCTTCTTATTCACACAGCTCACCTTCCTTTATTCAGTCATACTATCTATAACAAACTTCAAACTCTATGGCAGGATACCAGGGTCAGACGCATCCAATCCTGGTATCTCACAACTTCCGTATTCATTCTGTCTTAAAGGAAAATCTCACAATCGTCCTCAACCTTCTTGCAGTTCTTCAATACTTCCTGCATGACATCCTTCGGCGCTGCACCTTCTTCAAATTCAACACTCATCTTCAGTGCCATGAAGTTGACAACCGCATTCTTCACACCGGCTGTCTTATTCGCTGCATCTTCCATCTTGTTCGCACAGTTGGCACAATCCACATCAATCTTATACGTCTTCTTCATAATAAAATCTCCTTTGAATATATTATTTATTTTTAATCATTTATATGCTCATTTATTCATATGTTAATTTAAGTATACCACAGATAGAGATGATGTCAATAGAAGACTCTGTTTTTTCAAAATTATTATTGCATTATATAATCTTCATCTATACAGATACTGCATCTTCTAAATAAAGACCCAAAATGATTTAAGGATAGAACCGAAATTGCTGCTATTTCCGTTCAGGAGAAGTTTGTTTTTGATGTGTTATGATGTTTTTACACGATGCGCATCATATTTTGAAGTTTTTTATTACTCGTATATGAATTCGTTTTATGGTAAAATGGAGGTAGATTTTATGGCACAATGGCAGCCATCCACCTTTACACCTGATAAAACTGCAGATACCGCTGCTTACGCAGCATCCTTGTCTGCTTCAGCAACTTCTCAATCACTGAACAGAACTTTTTTATCCAGTCTGTTCGAACAGATTTTTAATTCCCCATCAGAAGCACTATCCCTTTACAATGCAATTAATGGGACGAACTATTCAGACCCCGGTCTGTTGACGATTACAACCCTCAGCGGTGCGCTTTTCCTTGGATATCGCAATGACTGTCCCGAATTGAAGATATCCTTGAACTTCTTTCTGAAATTGGCTGCATTCCTGATGATATCCGGGAACGGATTACATCTGAGACTCATCTTGATACCCTCAAGCAATGGTCCAGAAATGCCGCGCGCTGTCAGAATTTAGAAGAATTTATTGAGAAAATGTAATAGTCTCACAGGAGAACTGCCCGGCCAAATGTCTTTTTAAACACATAGCCGGGCAGTTCTTAAAACTTAAATGTTTGCCAATATTTTTATTGAATTTCACTGTGCATCTGCTGCAGTGATTTAACTCCATTATTTTCTTCCATGTGTGCTTTCACATAACCAATACCCTCAGCGGTTGCTTTCGCTGCTGCGATGGTTGTCATATATGGAATCTTTGCCTTAATGGCAGCTTTACGAAGATAACTGTCATCATGCACACTTTCTTTGCCTGCCGGTGAATTAACTACAAGGTCAATCTTGCCATTCGTGATCATATCCAGAATGTTCGGACGTCCTTCATAAAGTTTCTTCACCTTTTCAGCTGGAATACCGGATTCATTCAACAGATCACAGGTCTTTCCTGTTGCAATAATCTTAAAGCCGTCTTCATGGAAGCGCTTTGCCACATCCACGACTTCTGGCTTATCTTTCTTATTCACAGAGATCAAAACTGTGCCTTCCAACGGCAGTTTCAGAGATGCGGCTTCCTGCGCCTTGAAAAAGGCTTCACCGTAGGACTCGGATAATCCAAGTACCTCACCGGTTGATCGCATTTCCGGTCCGAGAACAGGATCTACTTCCGGGAACATATTGAATGGGAAGACAGCTTCCTTGACACCATAATATGGAATCTTCTGCTCTTTCAATTCCGGAACAGGTGACGGACGACCTGTTAATTCTGATGTAATAATATCTGTTGCCAACGGCACCATACGGATATTGCAGACTTTGGATACAAGCGGCACTGTACGGGATGCTCTCGGATTGGCTTCCAGAACATACACTTTGCCATTCTCAATGGCGTACTGCATGTTCATCAGTCCCCTGACATGCATTTCCTCAGCGATCTTTCTTGTATATTCCTTGATTGTTGCCACATTTTCAGGTGAAATATGCACAGAAGGCAGGATACAAGCAGAGTCACCGGAATGAACACCAGCCAGCTCAATATGCTCCATAACAGCCGGTACAAAGGCATGTGTACCATCGCTGATGGCATCTGCCTCACATTCTGTAGCATGATTCAGGAAACGGTCAATCAGGATTGGTCTGTCCGGCGTCACACCAACTGCAGCTGCCATATAGCCGGCCATGCTCTCATCATCATAGACAACTTCCATACCGCGGCCGCCAAGAACATAGGAAGGACGTACCATAACCGGGTAACCAATCTTATTGGCGATCTCCAGTGCTTCATCAACGGTTGTTGCCATGCCGGATTCAGGCATCGGAATGTCAAGTTTTTCCATCATGGCACGGAACAGGTCACGATCTTCTGCAAGATCAATGACTGCAGGTGCTGTACCAAGAATCTTTACGCCGTTTTTCTCAAGCTCTGCTGCCAGATTCAGTGGTGTCTGACCGCCAAACTGGGCAATCACGCCCAATGGTTTTTCTTTCTTATAAATGCTGAGAACATCTTCCAGTGTCAGCGGCTCAAAATAAAGCTTGTCAGATGTGTCATAATCGGTAGAAACAGTTTCCGGATTACAATTGACAATAATAGTCTCAAAACCAAGCTTCTTTAAGGCAAGGGCTGCATGTACACAGCAATAGTCAAACTCGATACCCTGACCAATTCTGTTTGGACCGCCACCGAGGATCATAATCTTCGGTTTTGCCTCAGCCACAGGATTCTTGTCTTGGGCATTGTAAGTGGAATAATAATACGCGCTGTCTTTTGTACCACTGACATGGACACCTTCCCATGCTTCTTCAACCCCAAGGCTGATTCTGTGATTACGGATTTCTTCCTCAGGAATCTCCAGCAGCTGGCTCAGATATTTATCAGAGAAACCATCTTTCTTTGCCTGGATCAAAAGTGCATCTGCCGGCAGATGGCCTTTGGACTTAAGAATTTCTTCCTCTTCCTCAACCAATTCACGCATCTGCTCAATAAAGTATGTCTTCACCTTGGTCAGGTCGAAAATCTCTTCTGTTGTTGCGCCCTTGCGGATAGCTTCGTACATGATAAAATGACGATCGCTTGTTGGATTAATCAGCAAATGTAAAAGTTCTTCCTTTGTCATGGTATCATAATTCTTTGCATGACCAAGACCGTAACGGCCTGTTTCAAGACTTCGGATGGCTTTCTGAAAGGCCTCTTTGTAGTTCTTTCCAATACTCATAACTTCACCGACCGCTCGCATCTGTGTGCCAAGCTTGTCTTCAACGCCTTTGAATTTCTCAAAAGCCCAGCGTGCAAACTTGATAACCACATAGTCTCCATCCGGTACATATTTGTCCAGGGTACCATATTTTCCGCAAGGAATATCCTTCAGTGTCAAGCCTGTTGCCAGCATTGCAGACACAAGAGCGATTGGGAAACCTGTGGCCTTAGAAGCCAGAGCAGATGAACGTGATGTACGTGGATTAATCTCAATAACAATAATTCTGTCTGTCACAGGATCATGAGCAAACTGTACGTTTGTACCACCAATAACCTCAACAGATTCAACAATCTTATAAGCCTGTTCCTGAAGACGTTTCTGGCATTCTTCAGAAATTGTCAGCATTGGTGCTGCACAGAAAGAATCGCCGGTATGCACACCCAGAGGGTCGATATTCTCAATAAAACATACCGTAATCATGTTGTTATCTTTATCACGGACAACTTCCAGTTCCAGTTCTTCCCATCCAAGAATGGACTCTTCTACAAGAACCTGACCCACAAGACTGGCCTGAAGACCTCTGGCACAAACAGTCTTTAATTCTTCTTTATTATAAACAAGGCCACCGCCGGCACCACCCATTGTATACGCCGGGCGAAGAACCACCGGATAATCCAGTTTATCTGCAATAGCAAGAGCCTCTTCCACACTGTAAGCGACCTCGCTTCTCGCCATCTCGATACCAAGTTTGTCCATCGCATGTTTAAATTCAATACGGTCTTCACCACGCTCAATGGCATCCACCTGTACACCAATAACTTTTACATGATATTTATCCAAAATACCGGCCTTATTCAGCTCTGCACACAAATTCAGACCGGACTGTCCGCCCAAATTCGGCAAAAGTGCATCCGGACGTTCCTTTGCAATGATCTCTTCCAGACGTTCCACATTCAACGGTTCAATATACGTCACATCCGCTGTCTCAGGATCTGTCATAATAGTTGCAGGGTTGGAATTGACCAAAACAATCTCATAACCCAGTTTTTTCAATGCCTTGCAGGCCTGAGTGCCTGAATAATCGAATTCGCAGGCCTGACCGATAATAATCGGACCAGAACCAATAATAAGTACTTTGTGAATGTCTGTTCTCTGTGGCATGATAAAATCCTCCTTATTTTAATTACTATTATAGACATAGGTCGTACCTATTCACAAGCTTTTTTTCCAGAATTGTAATTAATTGTAAAAGTATTATTTATTAACCTACATTATAAACCGTTTAAATGGCAGTCCTTCACCAATTTCTACAACATTTTCGGCGCGTTTTATCAGTATTTTAAATATATTCATTGATTTTTATAATAATAAATTGTATACTGTTACTAACGACATATATGCGATTACAGGAGGCCCCTATGGATTTTAAACAATTGCACTCTTTTATCTCCGTTGTCCGCTGCAGAAGCTTCACGGAAGCAGCCGAAGAACTGGGCATCTCACAACCCACCATCAGCACTCATATCCGAATTTTGGAAGAAGAATTAAATTCACGGCTCATCGTACGCACAGCCAAAAGCTTTGAAGTCACCCCTCGCGGCATGGAACTTTTTGAATGTGCCCAAAACATTCTGAAACTCAGAGATGACATGGTCAGCCGCTGGAACGGTCACGATTCCAAGGTGATTCGTCTTGGCGTTTCTACAATTCCATCCGCCTATATTCTTCCGGAAATACTGCCGACATTCGGCAAAAGCCACGATGATATTTATTTTGTTGTTACCCAGAGCGACAGCCGCGGCATTATTGATGCTGTTCATAAAGGCAGTTATGATCTGGGCCTTGTGGGCATGAAAACCGATGACGAACAACTTGTTTTCAAAAAGTTTTATCAGGATCATCTGGTTCTGATTGCACCTGTCACTGACTATTTTCTGGAAATGAAGGATACTGGCAGCTTTTCCCTTGAGAAGGTCCTTCAGGAGCAGCCTGTCATCTTACGTGAACAGGGCAGCGGCACCGGCAAATCGGCTTCTGCTTTTCTCGAAAAAATCGGCATTCCCGAAGATAAACTCCATATTGCTGCCCGCATCAATGATCAGGAAGCCATCAAAAACCTTGTTGCCGGCGGCCTCGGCGTCTCCATCGTCTCCGAAAAAGCCGTCCATGACTATATCGATGCCAAAAGACTACTGCAGTTCGAACTGCCGGGACATATCGCCGGTAGAGAATTTTATATCATCTATCATAAGGATTTTATTTTAAAAGACTACGTTTGTGAGTTTATAAAATACTTAGAACATTGCTATAAACAGTAACTTTTCATGATACTTATCAGGCAATTATGAAAACAATTCACCAAAGGAGGATTTTACAATGTTGAATTTACCCGCTAATTTTGAAACCTACGCTGAAGCCCGCAAATCCGGCTTTATGAAGATGAAAGAAATCAAAGACAATGGCGGCCGTATCGTGGGTGTTTACTGCTCTTTTGTTCCTCAGGAACTTCTGATGGCTGCCGGTGCTGCCGCTGCGCCTTTATGCGCTTCCAGCGATGAACCGATTCCTGCTGCCGAGACGAAACTGCCCCGCAATCTCTGTCCGCTGATCAAAGCCAGCTACGGTTTCGCACTGACAGACACATGTCCTTATTTCTATTTTTCAGATTTCATTGTGGGTGAAACCACCTGTGACGGCAAGCGCAAGATGTTTGAACTGATGAACGAGTTAAAAGAAACTTACGTTATGCAGCTGCCGCACTCCAGAGACGACGCAGCGCTCCGTTCCTGGACCGAGGAAGTCATCCGTCTAAAAGAAAAACTGGAAGATTTTTACCACATCACCATTACGGAAAAAGACATTCGTGATGCCATCCGTCTGAAAAATCACGAACGCCGCGCCATGCTTGGTTTCCTTGAACTGGGCAAACTGAATCCTGCACCAATCAGCGGTTATGAGATGGGTACCCGCCTGGACGGTCTTGGTTTTAATTTTAATCTCGAAGAACGTATTGCTATTATCGAGGAACGCACAAAAGAAGTGTTGACGGACTGGGAAGCTAATTATAAAGGTAAAGCAAGTGATCGTCCGAGACTCCTGATTACAGGATGTCCAAACAGCGGTGTCCGTGACAAAATTATCAAAACCGTTGAGGAACTCGGCGCAGATGTGGTGGCTTTCGACTGCTGCAACGGTACCCGTGAAAAAGTAGAACCGGTTGACGAAAATATGCCGATTTATGACGCCCTTGCAAAAAAATACCTCAATATCAACTGCTCTGTTATGAGCCCGAACAACAGCCGTATGCAGTATATTGACGAAATGATTGACGAATATCAGGTAGACGGCGTCATCGAAATTATCCTTCAGGCCTGTCATACTTACAATATCGAATCCCACTATGTGAAACAGACTGTAACAAATAAAGGAAAATCCTACCTGATGATTGAAACTGATTATTCCCAGGCGGATAAAGGCCAGATTCGTACCCGTCTGGAAGCTTTTCTTGAAACATTGGAGAAATAATAAATCAATGAATACAACACCTGTTTATTTTACCGGTATTGATATCGGTTCGACCGCTTCTAAAACGGTTGTTTTGAAAGAGGGTAAAATTGAAGATTATTTTGTACTGCCTACAGGATGGAATGGCCGCGAAACCGCCAATGCCATTCTGGAACAGCTCAAAAGCCGGGGCTATGCAGATGACATGCGCTGCGTTGCCACCGGCTACGGCCGTATCTGTGTAGATTATGCTGACAAAATTGTTACGGAAATCACCTGCCACGGCAAAGGTGGATGGGCCATTTTTAAGAAAAATATGACCATTATCGATGTTGGCGGACAAGATACCAAAATGATCAAAGTTGTTGACGGACAGGTGGCAGATTTTCTAATGAACGACAAATGTGCCGCCGGTACCGGCAAATTCATCGAAGTCATGGCTACCCGTCTGGGAGCTGATTTGAATGAAATGTATGAACTGGCAGCCAAAGGACAGCCTCTGGCTATCAGCGCCATGTGTACGGTTTTTGCAGAATCAGAAGTTATCAGCCACATCGGCTCCGGTGAGAAACGTGAAGATATCGCGGCCGGTGTCATTCACTCCGTTGCCAACCGGGTTGCCAATCTGGCAGCACGCTTCGGTGTTGAAGAAAATATTGTTCTCACCGGCGGTCTCTGTGAAAGTCCTTATTTTATTCAGACACTTTCCGACAAACTCGAACACAAGGTTGAAACCGACGCATTTGCCAGATATGCCGGTGCTCTGGGTGCCGCACTGACAGCTGCCAAAAGGAGGGATTTAGCATGATTTATCTGGATTCATCGGCCACTTCATTTCTAAAGCCGCCTCAAGTAGCGGAAGCCGTCTTTCGCTCTTTTAATACCATCGGCAATGCCGGTCGAGGCGCTCATGCCCCGACCCTGAACGCCTCCCGACTTATTTATGATACCCGCGAAAAATTGGCTGCACTCTTTGGCACACCGGACCCATCCCGCATTGCTTTTACATGCAATGCCACGGAAGCCCTGAACATTGCCATTCATGGCGCCATTCATCCCGGTGAACATGTTATCACAACCGCATGCGAACACAATTCTGTCCTTCGTCCACTCTATCTGAAAGAAAAAGAAGGCACTGAACTAACCATTATCCCGGCTGACAAAAAAGGCCGTATCCGGTATGATCTACTGGAATCTTCCGTAAAATCCAACACATCCGCCATCGTCCTGACTCACGCTTCCAATTTATCCGGAAACGTCACAGATTTGGCTTTTGTGTCGAATTTTACAAAAAAACATGGACTGCTGCTGATTGTAGATGCTTCGCAAACAGCCGGAAGTCTGCCTATCAATGTGGTAAAAATGGGCATTGACATTCTCTGTTTTACCGGGCACAAAGGGCTCTTCGGTCCTCAGGGAACCGGCGGTCTCTATGTCCGTGAAGGCTTAACCCTTTCGCCTTTGAAGTCCGGCGGCAGCGGTGTCCACAGTTTCGACAGACAGCATCCGACAGATATGCCCACGGCATTAGAAGCCGGCACATTAAACGGCCACGGTATCGCCGGACTGAATGCCGGATTGGATTATATTCTATCAACTGGTGTCAAAAACATTCATGCCAAAGAGATTTCTCTGGCCCGCCGCTTTGTAAATGGTATTTCCGACATTTCTGATTTGAAACTATACGGTGATATAGATGCACCTCTTCGTACACCGATTATCTCACTGAACATCGGCAATATGAGTTCTGCCTCCGTCAGCGATATTCTCTGGGAAGACTACGAAATCTGTGTCCGTGCTGGTGCCCACTGTGCCCCCCTGATGCACAAAACATTTGGCACAGAGAAACAGGGGGCTGTGCGTTTCAGCTTTTCATGTTTTAACACCGAAACTGAAATTGATACGGCTATTCGGGCAATGCATGAAATCGCAGAATAACTTTATTTTTTAAACATGTCTTTGGCAAAAAATGCAATAACTTTATAAACCGGGTTCTCCATATGACGAACCACCTGTTTTAATTCTTTGCGGACAGCAATCCCCTGCGGACAATGCTGTTCGCATTTGCCGCATTGTCTGCACAAAGACGCATTGGTCCGTTCTGCCCTGAAAGTCGTACACATCAGATACTCCCGCATCCCCGTAAAAAAGTTATCGGTATAACGCACATTATAGCATCTAAATGCCCCCGGGATATCAACGCCATATGGGCAGGGCTGACAATAACCGCAACCGGTACAAGGTACTTTCATCTTCTCATTCACAGCATTTCTGACATCTTCAAACATCGCACCATCGGTTTCTGTCATTTCTCCGACTTTCACTGTATCTGCAATCCGTATATTTTCCTGAATCATTGCCATGCTGTTCATGCCGGACAGCACAACACTAATCTCCGGCTGATTCCAGAGCCAGCGAAGCCCCCATTCTGCCGGACTGCGCTTCGGTTCGGCTGCCGCAAACAAATCCTTAGCCTTTTTCGGCAAACCGTTGACCAGCCTGCCGCCCCTCAGCGGTTCCATGATAATCACCGGAATGCCCTTTTTCGCTGCATAAGCAACACCTTCCGCACCGGCCTGGTTGTGAATATCCATATAATTATACTGGACTTGACAAAATTCCCAATCATAGGCATCCAAAAGCGCTATAAAATTCTGACTGTTGCCGTGGTAGGAAAATCCAATCCGACGAATCTGCCCGTTTTCCTTTTTCTCATTGATCCAGTCAAGAATCCCCATCCGGACTAATTTCTTCCAGATATGCACATCCGGCAGCATATGCATCAGATAGTTATCCACATAATCCGTCTGCAAACGCTTTAGTTGTTCACAAAAAAGCTTCTCCAACTCATCTATAGAGTGAATGAGATAGTGCGGCATCTTTGTGGCAATCTGAATCTGCGCCCGCCAGTGATTCTTTGCCACCAACTCCCCCAACACCTTTTCATTGCCGCGATAAATGTAAGCTGTATCAAAATAATTCACGCCATGCGCAATGGCATAGGCCAGCTCCCGCTCTGTTTCCTTCATATCCACACTGCCACCCTTTTTCGGGAACCGCATGCACCCAAACCCAAGAATCGACCAGTCATTTTGTCTATACTCCATTCAAAATCCTCCATCAACTTATCAATAAAACGTCATCCAACACCGCCATGTACCAACTGCATAATAAGCGCCTGTCGGAAATCAACCGCACATACAACCTTTCATAAGACATATTATCACCCCATTATATCAGATATTCTCTCCATCTAAAGCATTTCTTAACCATTTCTTAACAGTTTTTCGCCCTCCATTCAATGCCATGCTATTGAATTTTTCATCCGGAAATGCTATACTCTAACATGCTTACATTATATTTAAATCTTTATAATGAAATATTAACCTATTCAACCTGCAAATACATATTTTAGGTCTTTCGCCAGTTGCGAAACTCAACTTCCTTGGATAAAATCTGCTAATCAGCCGTTCACAGCAGGTGCTTCTAACATGGCCGGTACTTAGGTGCTGTCCTTTAGCACCTTATGTACCGTTGCCAATGTTAGGCAGTGTGAACGTGCTTGCTGTGAACAGCTGATTAGCAGATTTTTCAAAGCACCTGAAGTTTCGCACCCTCCAAAGAAAAAGGAAAATCGCATGACTTATACAGAACAATGTGTCCCCCTGATTCGACATATTCACTGTGCTATGGAAAAAGAAGCCAACAACAAGCTCCGTGAAATGGATCTGACGGTTTCTCAGATTTATCTGCTCCAGGCGCTGAATCATGCCCCTGATGGTACACACACACTTACACTTAAAGCACTTGAAAAACAGCTGCAGATTGGACAGTCCACCACCGTCGGTCTTGTTAAACGGCTGCAGAAGAAAGATTTTGTCACCTGCACCCAAAGCATTGATGACAAGCGCATCAAAATTGTTGCATTAACTGCGGCAGGAAAGAATATTTGCTGCAATGCAGAAGCCCATATGACGCATGTCTTCGACCATATGTCAGAAGGCCTCTCTGAAAATGAGAAAAAAATCCTGCTCACGCTTTTGACCCGCGTCCAGCAGAATCTGATTCCACACCAGGATTCGCAAATGGATCCCGAAAGTTAAAAGATATAGGAGTCTTATCATGTCTAATCTTACTACAAATGATACACAGCTTTTCGTTGGTATTGATGTAGGTTCCACAACCACCAAAATCGTTGCCATCAATCCCGAAAAGCATGAAATTTTATTATCTAATTATAAACGCCACAACGCAGCCCAGGCCCAGAGTGTACAGGATGCCCTGGCATTTTTTGAGGATAAATTTCCAAATGCCCGTATCCGTCTGGCCCTGACAGGCTCCGGTGCCAAGCATCTGGCTGAAGCTCTTGGCTGCTGCTATATTCAGGAGGTTGTTGCCAATTCCATCGCCCTCCAGAAGGAATATGACAATGTGGGAACCGCCATCGAACTGGGCGGTCAGGATGCAAAGATGATTTTCTTCCGCCGTGACCCGGCCACACAGACGCTGAATGTAGCGGATATGCGTATGAATGGCAGTTGTGCCGGCGGCACAGGCGCTTTTATCGATGAAATTGCTTCTATACTAAAGGTACCTGTAGAAGAATTCAATGAACTGGCCTCTCAGGGCAGCTGCATTTATGATATTTCCGGCCGCTGTGGTGTTTATGCCAAGACAGATATCCAGCCCCTGCTGAATCAGGGTATTTCCCGCCAGGATCTGGCACTGTCTTCTTTCCACGCTATCGCCAAACAGACCATCGGCGGTCTGGCTCAGGGTCTGGATATCCAGAAACCTGTTGTTTTTGAGGGTGGTCCGCTGACCTTTAACCCAACACTGGTAAATGTTTTTGCAAAACGTCTTGGCCTCACACCAGAGGAAACACTGCGTCCAACCCATCCTGAGATTATGATCGCCTATGGCGCAGCTCTTTCTCTGGACGGTATGTTTGCAGGCAATTCTTCATGGTATATGCCAAAACATTATCTTGAGCTGTTGGAGAATCCGGAACTTCGTGCCCATTTGCAAGCTTCTGCAGATGGTCCGCTGTTTTTCGAATCCGAAGAAGAACATCGTGCATTTAATGAACGCCATCAACTCCCAGAATTTACACCCTATGTGCCGCAAAAGGGCGAAACGGTCCATGCTTATCTTGGCATTGATTCCGGCAGTACGACCACGAAATTTGTGCTGATGGATGAGGATGAAAATATTCTCGATTCTTTTTATGCACCAAATGAAGGTGATCCGCTGACTATTGCCAAGACAGCCTTGTTGACCATCCATGACCGCTACGAAAAGGCTGGTGCCAAACTGGATATCATTGCCGCAGGTACAACAGGCTACGGCGAACTGCTGTTTTCAAAAGCTTTCAGCACAGAATGCCATGTTGTGGAAACTGTTGCCCACGCCCGGGCTGCCGACAAGTATATCAAAGATGCCACATTTATCCTTGATATCGGCGGTCAGGATATGAAAGCCATCTGGATTGACAACGGCATTATCACCAATATTGTTGTCAACGAAGCCTGCTCCTCAGGCTGCGGTTCCTTCCTTGAAAACTTTGCTTCATCTTTACATATTCCTGTGGAAGAAATTGCCGAAGCCGCTTTTTCATCCAAACATCCGGCTTCTCTTGGCAGCCGCTGTACGGTTTTCATGAACAGCAGCATTGTCACGGAGCAGCGAAACGGCAAACAATCTGCAGATATTATGGCCGGCCTGTGCCGTTCCATCATTGAAAATGTTTTTACAAAGGTTATCCGAATCTCCAATTTGGACAGTCTGGGCGACAAGATTGTTGTCCAAGGCGGTACATTCAGAAATGATGCCGTACTTCGTGCCCTTGAGCAGTACACCGGTCGTGAAGTCATCCGTGCCCCTTATCCCGGCATTATGGGTGCCATCGGCGCTGCTCTCATTACTAAGAAACGCTTTGAACAGAATCACCCAGCCAAAACATTTATCGGTATTGACGGTATGGCTGATTTTTCCTATACACAAGAAGCCAACGCCCCTTGCCCGTTCTGTGCCAACCATTGTAAACGAACCATTGTCCGTTTTTCCAACGGCAATTCCTGGGTAACCAACAACCGGTGCGAACGCGGCGAAATCCTCGGTGATCCGAAGGATGCTTCTGTCCGACAGCAGCTTGCAGATGCAAAGAAATCCCGTGAACAGACACCAAATCTCTTCAAACTTCGACAGGAACTGTTGTTTAAAGACTACCCTTATCCGAAAGCTGCTAAAGAACGTGACATCACCATCGGTCTGCCCCGGGTGCTTTCCTATTGGGAAACCATGCCATTCTGGACCACCTTCTGGCGTGCTCTGGGATTTAAGATTCAATTGTCCGATCTGAGCACACGCAAAATTTACGAAGACGGATTGTCCGCAGTCACTTCCGATACCGTCTGCTTCCCAGCTAAACTGGTGCACGGTCATCTGCGCAATCTGGTAAAAAAAGATGTGGATCGTATTTTCATGCCATCCATCACAACAGTAACCTCTGAAAATACAGAGAGCACCAGCGAATCTATGTGTGCCATCGTCAAAGGCTATCCGATTGTCATCCGTAACTCCGATAACCCTGAAAAGCGTTGGCATATACCATTTGACGCACCACTTTTCCACTGGTACAAGCGCGAGGACAGAAACCGTCAGCTCACCGGCTATATGGAGAAGACTTTCGGCATTTCCCCGGCAGAAACCCGACAGGCCATTAACGTCGCCGATGCCGCTGAAAAACAGTTTCATGATGAAATGCATCGGGCGGGAAAAGCTGTTCTTGATGAAGTCACTGCCAATGGCAGCTATGCTGTTATTCTGGCCTCAAGGCCATATCAGAACGATGCCCTTGTGAACCATGACCTTCCGGAAATGTTTACAAGTCTCGGCATTCCGGTGCTGACGGCAGATTCTCTGGAAGAAGCCGACCATGTGGATTTAAGCATGAGCCGACTGGATATTGTCAATAATTATCATGCCCGCATGCTGTCCACTGCTATTCTGGCTGCCAGAAATCCACATCTGGAATATGTGCAGATTGTCAGCTTCGGCTGCGGACATGACGCTTACCTTTCCGATGAAATCATTCGCCTGATGAAGGAAATTTCCGGCAAGACACCGCTGGTTCTGAAACTGGACGAAAGTGATATCCAGGGTCCGCTGCGTATCCGTGTCCGTTCTTTTACGGAAACGGTCAGCATGAACCATGCCATTCATCCGGAACTGGATATTCACCCGTTGGAAGACCCTTACCCGGTGAAATTCACCAAAGAAGACTGCCGCAAAAAGATTGTCCTTGTTCCGAATACCTCCCATGCTTTCTGTCGAATTATGTCAGCCGCCATGCGAGGACAGCATATTCAGGCAGAACCACTGGAAATCGGCCGTGAAGAAGCCATCCGCCTTGGCAAACAGTATGTCCACAACGACATCTGTTTCCCTTGTCAGATTGTGATCGGTGAAGCACTGGCTGCATTAAAGAGCGGCAAATACGACGGCAAAGAAGTGGCCATCGGTATGGGCAAATATATCGGCGACTGTCGTCTGACCCATTACAGTGCCCTTCTTCGCAAAGCCCTTGATGACGCCGGATTCCATGATGTGCCGATTCTGACCAACGATGATGTAGACTACCACAATATGCATCCCGGCTTCCGAATGAGCCTGGGTTCCGCCATCCGTCTGGCTTTTGCTCTGCCTGTGATTGACGTACTGGAAGAACTGCTGCGCAAAATCCGACCTTATGAAAAGGTGGCCGGCAGCACCAACCGTGCTTTCGAAAAAGGTATGGATGCCGTTGTGGAAGGCCTTGAGCTTCACGGTATCAGCGGTCTGAAAAAAGGCTTTAAAAAGGCTATTGACCTGATGAACCAGGTAAAATATGACCGCACCAACCGTCGTCCGCGGGTCCTGATTGTCGGTGAATACCTGTTGAACTTCCATCCAGGTGCCAATCACGATATTGAAAATTATCTGGAACATAACGGCTTCGAAATCATTGAAGCCCACATGACAGACGTCATCCAGAAATCCTATTTCTATCTGGATGCGCAGATTAAAGAATATAAATTAAAGAAACCTTTAAACAAAAAAATCTGGTTTTCGACAGTAGACACTGTTTTCGACATGGCCCACAATATGGCAGATGCTATCGCCAAAAAGCATCCCCTCTATACACCGGCCTGCCGAATGCCTGACCTTGTCAAAGCCAGCGACCCGATCATCAATCATACATTTGATGCCGGCGAAGGCGTCCTGATTCCGGGAGAAATCCTGCACCATGCCAAAGACGGCTGCCGTTCCTTTGTCATCCTTCAGCCATTTGGCTGCCTGCCAAACCATGTTGTAGGCCGAGGCATCAGCAAACGCCTGAAAGAAATGTACCCGGATGCACAGATCCTGCCATTGGACTATGATCCGGATGTCAGCTTTGCCAACATCGAAAACCGACTGCAAATGCTGATTATGAACGCAAAAAGCGGGAATATTAAGGATAAAAATTAATATTTTATAGCATATATTCGTTGATTTTTACACGAATATATGCTAATTCTAATGTCTTTTAACTGTCTCTTTTGAGGCGCATATCTTATCCGCCATACATAGAATCCAGCTCTCCCGATATTTCGGCGGGACTGGATTCAGCGGAAACATATGCTTTCGTATCATGTCCTGCTCAATCTCATTCAATTCAAAATCCCGCCTGGCATTCTTCAAGGCGTCTCCTGCGTGGGTAACGCCATGCCATTTATGACTTTCATCCGGTATATGCCAATCGTATAAGAAATAATCATGCAGGAGGGCACCTCTCACCAGAGAACGCATATCCACTTCTCCCGGAAAATATTTCGCAATTCTCAGACACATCCTGGCCACCGCCAGGGAATGTTCATACACCGACATTCTGCCATGCTGCCTGAAATTTTTCTCCGACTGCATACCTGGTGAGGCCAGAATGTCCTGACCATATAAATGTATTAAACGCTCTAAAGCATCGTCTTCATCTGAGATTCCATTATTTCTATCTAATTCGATCGTTGTTATCGCCCCTTAATTTACCTCTTCACATATATAAAATCTATAAAAATGGTAGACGCACCTTACAGCAGCGGCGCAAATAATCTCAGAATACACTGCCCAATTCTCAATGCTGTTGAACGATGGCTTCGATATTGCTCTGTCACTTCATGGCATTCTTCAAAAAGATGGTCGAAGTCCGCCTTCACACCCGCAACTGCGTCCTTATGATAAAAAGCTGCCGCATTTTCAAAGTGATGATATAAACTTCTGTAATCCAGATTGATGGTACCCACAACCGCTGCCTTATCATCCGATACGCACTGCTTGGCATGGCAAAATCCCGGCGTATACTCAAAAATCCGCACACCCTTTTTTACCAGTCTGTTGTAATAAGAACGTGTTGCCTGATAAACAAACTTCTTGTCCGGTATGCCCGGTGTGATAATCCGCACATCCACTCCTCTTCTGGCTGCCAGAGTAAAAGCCTTTTTCATTTCATCACTGATCAGCAGATACGGTGTAATGAAATACGCATATTCCCGTGCACTGTTCAAAACATTCATATAAACATTTTCTCCGGTATGCTCATCGTCCAGTGGATTGTCTGCATAAGGCTGTACATAGCCTGTCTGCTTTGCTGTATATGTAATCTCCGGAAAATATGCCGTATAATCCGTGTCCGTCTTCTTAATGGCATTCCACATTTCAAGAAACATAACTGTAAGACTCCGTACAGCATCTCCTTCCATCCGCACACCGGTATCTTTCCAAAGGCCATAAGGATGGGTAATATTGAAATATTCATCCGCCAGATTGTAGCCGCCGGTAAAACCAACCTGTCCATCAATGACCGTAATCTTTCTGTGATCCCTGTTATTCATAAACATATTGACGAAAGGCACAATCTTATTGAAAATTCGACACTGAATACCTTGGCTTTCCATCTGTTTGACAAAATCCGTATTGATAAAGCCCATACTGCCAACATCATCATAAATCAGACGGACTTCCACACCTTCCTTTGCCTTCTCAAAGAGAATACTTTTCATGCCCGCAAAAGACTGCGCATCCTCAATGGCATGGTATTCCATAAAAATAAATTTCTTCGCTTGCTTCAATGCTTCCTTCTGAGCTTCAAAGCCATCAACCGCTTCAGGATAAAATTCCAGATCCGTGTTGTCATACACCGGATATCCCGCCGAATGACTGATATAATGCGCCATATTAGCTGTCTGCCTGTCCTCATCCGACATTTTCTGCAAAATATCTTCTTTATCCGGCAATAAAGGCGTCAATTCTGACTGCAATGCCTGAAAATGTTTGCGGATACCGATATTCACTCCGGAATGCCCGCATAACAGGTAAATACCGACACCGGCCACCGGAAATGCCATGATCAAAATCATCCAGGGCATCTTCATGGCGGAATTCATATCCCGGCCATATATTTTAATAACCACAATCAATGCAATCGCACTGGATACCAATGAAATTCCAGTGGAATACTTATTAAGCCTGACAAACAATTCAATAAGCCAGACAACCTGTATCAATATCAGCAGCGCAGTAATAAAAATACGGCCGATACTGTTTTTTACAGCACCCTTTTGTTCTTCTCTCACTTTATCTCTTCTTTCTTATAAAAACTCTACGCTGCCGTCTTCAATGTGATACATGGCGCCAACGACTCTCAACCCTTCCTGCTCCTCAATCTGCTGAATATCCAGACTATGTTCAATCAAAGCTACACTGCGTTTCACATTCAGACAGCAAGCTTTGTAATCATCGGTTTCATCACCGATCGCCAGCTTAATCTCATCTGTAATAAACTTAATATACCCTTCCGGATCACTGTTGATGGCTGCATCAACTGCACCGCAATGAGTATGCCCCAGCACAACAACCACAGGACTTCCCAGATGTCCGGCCGCATACTCAATGCTACCCAGCTGATGGTCATCAATGACGTTGCCCGCCACACGGATCACAAAAAGCTCACCCAGACCCGCCGAAAAAATCGTCTCCGGAATCACTCTGGAATCCGAACAAGTCACAATAATCGCATGGGGATGTTGACCGTGCTCATAAGTAAACTTGCGCAGGGCCGCTGACACATTGCCACTGTTACTGTTCATCAGCAAATACCGCATGTTGCCTGACTTTAACTTCTCAATCGCCTCATCGGCTGTCATGATCATATGATGGATCATCGCTAAAACCTCCTGTCTATCACCGGGACTGCTCTGGTCCCTTAGCTTTCTTATAAAACGTCGTATCTAACTTTTATAGTATATCTTAGCATTATTGGAGATTTAGCTCAACCCAAAAGTACCTGCGAGGACGACATTTTTACCATATTGTTGCCAGAATGTCCAAACATTAAAACCCCTGCCTTTATTTCCAGCCCTCCTGCGCCTGCCGTGCAAATTATAGTTATTTCTACACATAAAAATGGCGGAGACTCTTTTCCCTTCTCTATTCCGCTCTGCCTGTGACTTACCTCTGAAAACGTTTCGCGATAAGCGTGTTTTCAGAGGTAAATCACAGGCAGAAGTGGATTCAGGGTACTTGAAGTCTCCGCCTATATGGTTTTATGGAAGTAAATAACTATAATCTGTGCAAACAGCTTCGATGACTTTCAGCAGGCCGAATGGCACGCTGCTTTCCTGTCCTTTTGTCCAGGTTGTTTCTTTTCCGAAGAAACGAATCTTCGCTGTAACTGCTTCTTTGTCGATAACGGCAAATCCATCGTTCTTGCTGTCAGCCATATCGGCTTCTTTGGCAAATAAAGTGAATTTGTCAAGGTATGGTGCACTTGCGTATGGGCAGAAGCTCTTGCAGTTGCCGCATTCGTTGCACATGTAGTCTACGTGGATGACCTGTGCTTTTGCCATACCAGGTACCTTGATTGAGATGTTGGCTCTGTTCGGGCATACATCTACACAGTTTTCGCATACGGTTGAACAGCCAAGGCAGCGTTCGGATTCCGGTTTGTCACCCGGTTCAGCCAGAATACCCTTCTTCGCATAGATGGAAACCGGATCTGCTGCGATGTCGCAGCTGCCTGAGATTTCACGGCCGCAGATAGCTTCTGCTGCTGTGATGGCCTGAGCCATTGCTTTGACAACGATGGATGGGCCATACAGACCATCACCGATGACATATACATTTTCTACACTTGATTCCAGAGTCGGGCTGACTTTCACGCGGCCTCTGTCATCTACCTGAAGACCATTCGCTTCATAGAAATCTGTCGGCACTTTTTCACCAACAGCTGCGATCACGCGGTCTGCAGGTACAGCCACTGTTTCATCCGTCTCAACAATGCCTGCACGACCGGATGCATCCAGTTCACCAAGCTTCATGACACGGCAGATCAACTGACCATTTTCCAGTTTCTCAGGTGCCAACAGTTCTCTGAACTCTACACCATCTTCTACAGCCAACACTAATTCATGTTCATCAGCAGGCATGTAGCGTTTTGTTCTTCTATAAACAAGATACACATGCTCAACACCATCACAGCGTTTTGCTGCACGAGCTGTATCCATCGCTGTATTGCCGCCGCCGATGACAACCACATTCTTGCCGATGGCCATCTTGCCATTTGTGCGATTGTAATCTTCAAGGAATGCCAGTGCATTCTGTGCTTCACCGCCCTCAAGCTTGAGTTCACCGCGTTTGTAAGCACCAACAGCAAGAATTACGCTGTCATATTCTTTCTTCAAAACATCTACGGCAGGTGCTTCTGTGTTATATAAAACTTTCACGCCTAATTTTTCAAGTAAAGCAGCATCCTTTGCAATGACACTGTCATCAATTCGGAAGTTAGGAATGATAGCGCTGACAACACCACCCAGGCGTTCACGTTTTTCATAAATTGTTACCTTTGCGCCAAGTCTTGCCAGATAGTAAGCCGCTGCCATACCTGCAGGACCACCGCCCACGACAGCAACACTGCCGCTGTAATCACCAGTTACAGATACGCAGTCTATAATAGCATCCATAGCCTGCTCAGCACATTCCAGTTTTGTATTTCTGATCTGCACGGATTTCTCATAGAAATTACGTGTACAATAACCCTGACAAGGATGGGAACAGATGGTACCAGTCATAAATGGCAGTGCATTTCTGTTCAGAATCACTTTCAGTGCTTCTTCATATTTGCCCTCACCGGCTAATGCAACATAAGTCGGGATTTCCTGATGAATCGGGCATCCATCCTGACAAGGTGCTGTATAGCAGTCAAGCAGCGGAACCGTTTCATTAGATTTTCTTGATGCAGGCAATTTGGCCGGTTTCACATGATGCGCATCTGTAATGGCATCTTCTGCCAGTTTATTCAGTGCCGCCACATCGATACCCTTGAATTCGCCGACGCCCATTGCCTCAAGAGAATCTGCCATCTGCTGTAATCTCTGGTAGCCGCCCGGCTTCAGAATCGTTGTGGCAACTGTTACAGGCCAGATACCGCATCCGACGATTCTGTCAATATTGAAAGCATCTGCACCGCCTGAATAGGAGATACGCAATTTGCCGTCAAATTCACGTGACAGTTTTGCTGCCAGTGAAATGGACAGAGGATACAGGGATTTACCTGACATGTACATTTCTTCGCTTGGAAGTTCACCTGCCTTAACATCTACAGGGAATGTATTTGTAATCTTCACACCAAATTCCAGACCCATTTCGCCGGATAATTTGATCAGCCGCTGCAGCATCGGAACGGCATCCACATACTGAAGATCATCTTCAAAATGGAAACGGCCGAATGCAATATAATCATAACCCATCTTGTCCAATGTTTCTCTGGCAAATTCATAGCCAAGAAGTGTTGGGTTACATTTGATAAATGTATTGAGTTTCTTTTCTGTCAAAAGATAGGTTGCAATACGTTCGATTTCCTGCGGAGGACAGCCATGCAGTGTGGAAAGTGTAACGGAATTACAGATATCCGGTCTGATAGCTTCAATATCTTCTGCTGTCACATGTTTGAACTCGCTTACATGATCCAGCAGATACTGCTTACAGACTTTGAAGGTTTCTGTATCAGCTGCATTCTTCATACTTTCAATGAATGTGTTGACTTTCTCAGACTTGATACCCTCCAGATCATAACCAACACTGATATTGAACTGGAAACCATCCATACTGCCAAGGCCGTATTCCTTTGCCATAAAGGAAAGCAGAAACCATGCCTTAATGTATTCATCCTGTGCCTGAGGAACATAAAGCTCGGTAGACCACTCACAGTTGTAAGCTTCATCATCCGCTTTGATACATGGCTTGTTGACACATGCTGCCAGTTCATCACCATCCATGATCTGAACGGTTTTCAATTCAAAGAAACGGCTGCCGGCATAATAAGAAGCCGCAATATTCTGAGCTAACTGGCTGTTAGGGCCGGCTGCAGGACCAATCGGAGTCTCAAGGTCTCTGCCAAAAATTGTCAGCGCTTCTTCAGGCGCTTTATAAGCACGATGAAGCCCAAAAAGCGTACCATGATTCTCTAATTCTTCTGTTACCCAATTCATTAACTGGTCAAAAGACATACCTGTCATTCTATCACTCATGAGAAAACCTCCTGTATTCTCTTTCAATCTCTATTTCTTTTAATTCTATCTTCCCTTTAAATCCACAGCATCTGCTTGAACAGATGCCGCACCTGTCCCCAATCTGATTAACCGTTGATGCTGTGCCACAGCTTTGCAGATTCTTCTCTGCATTTTGCCATTGCTTCTTCAACGTCAATTACTTTAATCTCACGGTCTTTCATCAATACACGGCCGTTGGCAACCGTTGTCACAACGTCTCTGCCTGTCATGCCAAACAGAATATGACCGTTGATATTGGATGCATCCAGCTGTGTCGGTGGGTTGTAATCCACAACGATGACATCACCGGCTGCGCCCTCTTTCAGAACACCAAGCGGTGTCTTAAAGTAACGATTTGCAATGGCTGCATTGTTCTCAAACAGCATCTTCGGAACTTCTCCCCATGCCGCATTGGCGTCGCAAAGATGATGTTTGTGCAGTACATTGGCCACCTTATAAGATTCAATCATATCATGTGTATAACCGTCTGTACCAAGACCTGTCAGGATACCTCTGTGAACCAGCTCCATGGTTGGCGGGCATCCGCAGGCATTGCCCATGTTGGATTCTGGATTATGTACCACCATTGTGTTGGTATCTTTGATCAGATCCATTTCATGAGGGTTAATGTAAATACAATGACCCAGCAGCGTCTTCTCACCGAGAATGTTGAAATCCATCAGTCTGTCCACGATACGTTTGCCATATTTCTTCAGACAGTCATGCAGATCTTCAATGCCTTCTGCCACATGGATATGATAGCCGACTTCATCCGGTTTGTTCGCAGCTGCCAGTTCCATGGTTGCATCGGAAATTGTAAACTGTGCATGCATACCCATCATACCGGCGATCATATCTGTGTCATCTTTCAGTGCATAACGGATAAATTCCGCATTCTCCATAACAGATTCTCTGGCTTTATCCATACCATCACGATCAGAAATCTCATAACAGAGGCAGGCACGAACACCTAATTCCTTAGCCACATCAGCGATTGTAAATAAGCTGCCGCCAATCTGTCCAAAACTTGCATGGTGGTCAAAAACCGTCGTCACACCATTGCGAATACAGGAAATCAATGTTTCAACCGCACTGTATTTCGTCTGTTCCAGTGTCAGATGGCGGTCGATCGTCCACCACTGACCATCCAGAATATCCAGAAATCCCTTCGGATTATACCCCTTAATACTTAATCCTCTGGCCATCGCACTGTAAATGTGCTCATGCGTATTGATAAATGCCGGCATGATCACGCCGCCCTTTGCATCAATGAATTCTGCATCCCCATACTGTTTCTTTATAGCCTCTGTTTCCCCCACAGCAGCGATCTTTGTCCCCTTAATCGCAACAGCACCATTTTCAACAAAGGGCATCTCATCATTTCTTGTAAATAACTTACCATTACCAATAACCAGCATCATTCCTGCCTCCTTCTTTAAAACTTAAATTAAATGTTGTAACTGTTCAGAGCCAACCTCCAAAATGCTACGCATTTCGTCGGTGTGGCGTATCCGCCAAATAAAATTTCAAAAACAGTTTTAAAAATGCAAGCATTTTATACCTGTTTTTGAAATTTTGCCTGGCTCTGAACAGTTACAAAATGTTTATTTACCTTATATACCTAAATCTTACTCGGCTTTTTCTTCCGCAGGTTCAACTGCACTGCCCTTCGGCTTTGGAAGAAGCAGATTCAGCACAACAGCTGTAATCATCGCCAATACAACCGGTGATTTACCAAAAATAGTTGTTACCCACGCTGGGAATGTTGCTAATGCTGCATTCGCCTGTGTCACACCCATACCAAGGGCAATTGCCAGACCGACAATTGTTGTATTGCGGAAATCCAATGGCTGAGTTGTGATCAGCTTGATACCTGTCATTGTGATGGATGCGAATACAGAAATTGTTGCACCGCCCAATACACAATAAGGAATCGTTGTCAAAACTGCTGAGAATACAGGCACCAGACCTGCAACAAGCAGAATCATTGCCGCAATACGGAATACCTTTCTTGCTACAACCTTCGTAGATGCTACAATACCTACATTCTGACTGTAGGTTGCCGTCGGCAGACCGCCAAAAATCGCACCCACAACATTGCTGATACCATAAGCCACAATACCGCCCTTTAACTCTTCGTCCGTCGGCATTCTGTCCAGACCGCCTGTTGTAGTAGCCGAGAAGTCACCGATCGCCTGGATCGCATTAATCGCAAACAGTAAACCGATGGCAACACATGAAGACGGCTCAAACTTAATGCCAAAATGCAGTGGCTGAGGAATACTAATCAGTGATGCACCGGTTACAGATGAGAAATCCACCATTCCGAAGAAAATGGAGATAATGTAACCAATGATAATACCTATTAATATAGAAGCAAGCTTGAAAATACCTTTGCCGTAATGGTTCAGGTATGTAACGATACATAATACAATAATTGCTACCAGCCAGTTCTGCCATGCACCGTAATGCTCATTGGATGTACCACCGGCCATATAGTTGATGGCTGTCGGATACAACGAAAGACCAATGGCAAATACAACCGTACCTGTGATCAACGGTGGGAAAAACTTCCTGATCTGTTTAATAAACAGACCAACCAATAAAGCAACAATACCGCCGACTATCTGTGCCCCCAGTATGGTCGCCACATCATACTGAGTCGCTATAGCCTGCATCGTCGGAACATACGCAAAACTGATACCCATAATCATTGGTAAACCCGAACCGATTGCATACGCACTGCCATGGAACAGCGGATAAAGCTGAAGCAATGTGGTCAATGCTGAAACAAACAACGCTGCCTGGATCAAAATAACTGAATCAGAATCGGAAAGACCTGCCGCATTGGCTACAATGATCGCCGGTGTAACACATCCTACTATCATAGCAGCTACATGCTGCAATGACAATGGAAATGCCTGTAAAAATGAGGGCTTACCCTCCATGTTAAATAAGTCATCAGCTGAAAGCCTTCTGCCTTTCTTCCGTCCAAGATCTTCTTTGCTATTCATCTTGTGACACCTACCTCCCTAAAAGTCTATACTTTTATGTATTTTCCTTCTTATCGTGTGCATATGATAAGGACATCATGCATAATCCCCGAACAGCTTCCAGACTATGTCGGGTTGTTTTGACATTTGATTAACAAATAGGGAGACTTCCACTCATTTGCTACACAATAACAAAAATATTTCCCTCCCTCATGGATGCGCGTTTATTCAAGTTCACCAAAAGAAATATTCTCTGATTGTCATTTTAACATTATATTAGACAAAACACAAGCACTTTCTAAAAATTTTTTTTGATTCCTAAAAATTTTTTGATTTTCCTCTTGCAATTTTCAAATTATCTGTTATGATGATTACAGGGAGACAAAATGAGACTTATCAAGCATGGTTTTATGGAGGTTCAGCAATGGCTAACAAAGCAGATAATCAAATCAAATGGGTATTAAACAAGATGCCGAAGAGCGATGACAAACAGGTCGCTAACATGTCTCTGGAGGAGATGTCGAAAGCAAACAATTTCCACAAGAGCTTTCCTCAGTATTCAGTTACACCTCTTACAGGACTTCCGCATCTGGCCGAATATCTCGGACTTAAGAAACTTTATGTAAAGGATGAATCCTATCGATTCGGTCTGAATGCTTTCAAGGTTCTCGGCGGTTCTTATGCAATCGCACGATACATGGCACAGCAGCTCGGCAAGGATGTCAGCGAAGTTCCTTATGATGTATTAACTTCTGAGAAACTCAAGGAAGACTTCGGTCAGGCAACATTCTTCACAGCAACAGACGGTAATCACGGCCGCGGCGTTGCATGGGCAGCGAATAAGCTTGGACAGAAATGCGTAGTCAGAATGCCGAAGGGCACAACACAGACTCGTTTAAATAATATTGCAAAGGAAAATGCAACAGTTACTATTGAGAATCTTAACTACGATGAATGTGTTCGTATGGCTGCAAAGGAAGCTGCTGAGACAGAACACGGCATCATGGTTCAGGATACAGCCTGGGAAGGTTATGAAGAAATTCCTACATGGATCATGCAGGGTTACGGCACATTAGCACTTGAAGCTGATCATCAGTTAGAAGAAGACAACTGCCGTCCAACACATATCTTCATTCAGGCAGGCGTTGGCTCACTGGCCGGTGCAGTTGTTGGTTACTTCGCCAACAGATTCAAAGAGAATCCACCGATCATGACAGTTGTTGAAGCCAAGGCTGCAGACTGCCTCTTCCGCTCTGCTTCCAAGGGTGACGGCAGCCGCGTAGATGTTACAGGCGATATGCTCACAATCATGGCTGGTCTTGCCTGCGGCGAACCAAACACTGTATCATGGGATATTCTTCGCAATCATGCAGATGCATTCGTATCTTGTCCTGATTGGGTAAGTGCCAACGGTACACGTATTTACAGCTCACCAATGAAAGGTGACGAAAGAGTTATCTCCGGTGAATCCGGTTCCGTTACAATGGGTCTGGTTGCAGCGATCATGACAAAACCTGAATTAAAGGAACTCAAGGAAGCACTGAAACTGGATGAGAATTCTCAGGTACTTCTTGTTTCTTCTGAAGGCGATACAGATCCTGACCGTTATCGTGAAATCGTATGGGAAGGCTTATGCGGCACAGACAAAGAACCATTTGCTGATCTTCAGGAAAACTAAGCATTCGTTTTAACTGCCTTTGACAGTTATTACATATAAATAGAGAAACCATTTTGCAACGTTACAATATATGAACATTATGGAGGGTAAAAAAATGTTAGACTTTAACAAAATCAAAGAAGTAGCACAGGGCTATCAGGCTGATATGACAGCTTTCTTACGTGCCATCGTTAAGAATCCTGGCGAAAGCTGTGATGAAAAGGCGCATGTAGAGACAATTGCTGCTGAGATGAAGAAACTGGACTTCGACGAAGTTGTCATCGATCCACAGGGCAACGTCATCGGTTACATGGGTACAGGTGACAAGATCATCGCTTTCGACGGTCATATCGATACAGTAGGTATCGGCAACATCAACAACTGGACATTCGATCCATATGATGGTTATGAGAACGAAACAGAAATCGGTGGCCGTGGTGTATCTGACCAGTGCGGCGGTGTTGTATCTGCTGTTTACGGCGCTAAGATCATGAAAGATTACAACCTGATTCCGGAAGGTTACAAGATCATGGTTGTTGGTTCTGTTCAGGAAGAAGACTGTGATGGCCTTTGCTGGCAGTACATCATCAACGAAGACAAAGTTCGTCCTGAATTCGTAGTATCTACAGAGCCTACAGACGGCGGTATCTACAGAGGTCAGCGCGGACGTATGGAAATCCGTATCGATGTTAAGGGTGTTTCCTGCCATGGTTCTGCTCCAGAACGTGGTGACAACGCAATCTACAAGATGGCTGATATCCTTCAGGATGTTCGTGCGCTGAATGAAAATGATGATGCAGACGAAACAGAGATCAAAGGTCTTGTTAAGATGCTGAATCCTAAATACAACCCTGACTGGGAAGAAGCTCGCTTCCTTGGCCGCGGTACAGTTACAACATCTCAGATCTTCTACACATCCCCAAGCCGTTGTGCAGTTGCTGACTCCTGTGCAGTATCTCTTGACCGTCGTATGACATTCGGCGAGACATGGGAAAGCTGTCTGGATGAAATCCGCAACCTGCCTAGCGTAAAGAAATACGGTGATGACGTTGTTGTTTCCATGTACAACTATGACCGTCCATCCTACACAGGCTGTGTATATGAAATCGAATGCTACTTCCCAACATGGGCGATTCCAAAGGATCACAAGGTTACAAAAGCACTGGAAGCTGCTTACCATGGTCTTTACGGTGATAAGAGAATCGGTGCTGCTGACACACTTGAAATGCGTCAGGCTCGCCCACTGACAGATAAGTGGACATTCTCCACAAACGGTGTTTCTATCATGGGTAGAAACGGTATCCCATGTATCGGTTTTGGACCAGGTGCAGAAGCTCAGGCTCACGCTCCTAACGAAATGACATGGAAACAGGATCTGGTTACATGTGCTGCTGTTTACGCTGCTCTGCCAATGTCCTATTGCGAATAATTTCAAAAAAGACTATACTATAAAAGTTAACGTATTATAAACCAATAAAACTTCCGTGCATCGGACAATTTTTAACCGGTGCACGGCACTTAATCAAACGGAGGATTATTATAATGGATGCTAAATTACAGGCTTATATCGACAAATTAAACGCACTTAACTTCAAAGAAATGTACAACGGTGACTTCTTCCTGACATGGGAAAAATCAGACGACGAACTTGAAGCTGTTTTCACAGTTGCTGATGCGCTTCGTTACATGAGAGAGAACAACATCTCCACAAAGGTATTCGAAAGTGGTCTTGGTATTTCTTTATTCCGTGATAACTCTACACGTACACGTTTCTCCTTTGCTTCCGCATGTAACCTTCTTGGTCTTGAAGTTCAGGATCTGGATGAAGGCAAATCTCAGGTTGCTCACGGCGAAACAGTTCGTGAAACAGCTAACATGATCTCCTTCATGGCTGACGTTATCGGTATCCGTGATGATATGTACATCGGCAAAGGCAACAAATACATGCATGAAGTTGTTGACGCTGTAACACAGGGCAACAAAGACGGTATCCTTGAGCAGAAACCTACTCTGGTTAACCTTCAGTGCGATATCGACCATCCTACACAGGCTATGGCTGATATGCTTCACATCATTCATGAATTCGGCGGTGTTGAAAACCTTAAAGGCAAAAAGATCGCTATGTCCTGGGCTTACTCTCCATCTTATGGCAAACCTCTCTCCGTTCCTCAGGGTATCATCGGTCTGATGACTCGTTTCGGTATGGACGTTGTACTTGCTCATCCGGAAGGCTATGAAGTATTCCCAGAAGTTGAAGCTGTTGCAGCTGAAAACGCTAAGAAATCCGGCGGTTCCTTCACAAAGACAAACAACATGGCAGAAGCATTCAAAGATGCTGATATCGTATATCCAAAGAGCTGGGCTCCTTTCGCTGCTATGGAAAAACGTACAGAACTCTACGGCAACGGCGATACAGAAGGTATCAAAGCTCTTGAAAAAGAACTCCTTGCTCAGAACGCAGAACACAAAGACTGGGCTTGTACAGAAGAACTTATGGCTACAACAAAGAACGGCAAAGCACTTTACCTGCACTGCCTGCCAGCTGACATCACAGGCGTAAGCTGTGAAGAAGGTGAAGTTGATGCTTCCGTATTCGATCGTTACAGAGATCCTCTTTACAAAGAAGCAAGCTACAAACCATACATCATCGCAGCTATGATCTTCCTTGCTAAATTCGAAAATCCACAGGAAATCCTGAAGAAACTCGAAGAAAGATCTATGCCTAGAATCTTCAAATAAGATTAAATTTAACTTAACAACTTAACATATAAGGCGGGGATTCACCTCCGCCTTATATAAATCGCAAAAACCGTTATTTTGTTTATTTTGGGGGAAATATTTAGAATGAATAAGAAGAAAAGAATCGTTATCGCACTTGGCGGCAATGCACTGGGGAATACACTGCCGGAGCAGATGGCAGCTGTAAAAGTAACTTCCAAAGCTATTGTAGATTTAATCGAAGAAGGCTGTGAAGTTGTTGTTACACACGGCAATGGCCCACAGGTTGGTATGATCAACAATGCGATGATCGCACTGACACATGAAGATGCACAGCAGCCAAACACACCATTATCTGTCTGTGTTGCCATGAGCCAGGCTTACATCGGATACGACCTTCAGAACGCCCTGCGTGAAGAGCTGTTCAACCGCGGTATCACAGATATCCCTGTTGCAACCATGATCACACAGGTTCGCGTCAATGAAGATGATCCTGCTTTCAACAATCCATCCAAACCGATCGGCAAGTTCTTCAACGAAGAACAGGCGAAGATGATGGAAGAAAAATACGGCTACATCATGAAAGAAGATGCCGGCAGAGGCTATCGCCGTGTTGTTGCTTCTCCAAAACCTGCAGAAATCATTGAAATCGGTACTATCCGTACAATGGTTGAATCCGGAGACCTGGTTATCGCCTGCGGCGGCGGCGGTATTCCTGTTACCCGTCAGGGCAACCACTTAAAGGGCGCCAGCGCAGTTATCGACAAAGACTTCGCAAGCTGTCTTCTGGCTCAGGAACTGGATGCAGATTTCCTCATCATTCTCACAGCTGTTGAAAAGGTTGCCATCAACTTCGGCAAACCAAACGAACAGTGGCTTGAGGATCTGACAGTTGAAGAAGCAAAGAAATACATGGAAGAAGGTCACTTCGCACCTGGCTCCATGCTTCCAAAAGTACAGGCAGCCGTTGACTTCGCTTCCTCCAAGGAAGGCCGTACAGCTCTGATCACACTTCTGGAGAAATCCAAAGACGGTATCCAGGGCAAAACAGGAACAAGATTCCATCTGTAAAACAAAAAACTTCATTAACAAAGCATATTTTGCTTAATAAATTCCTACCTTATTAAAGAACAGGCGTATGAACCTTCTCACATCACATTATTCATACGCCTGTTTTATTTGATTTATTATTTTTTATTGTGCTGTTTCTTATCTTAGATTTCTTACACGCTTATCTTATTACCAGTACCACTTATTCCTCTGAGAAAGTAATTCCTTCGAAATATCCGCCTCACGGTCACTCTCTGCATCATAACCATTGGTGTTTCTTCTGCCTAACACCATCCACATAAAGAGAACATACAACGTCAGAAGTCCAAGAATCAGCCAGACAAAGAAGTTATGCTTCGCTGCCTCAAGAGCCGGAACAAACAACACGGCCAATAAACACACCACATCCACAATCGTTATCACTATTCGTAAAGTTTTGAAAGACTTCATCCGCATCGCCTCCTTATAAGAGCTGCCATTGTTTTCGTTTCTATACAATTAGTATACCAGAGGATGTTTCTACACTCAATAGAAATATTTATGCCTCACTTACTTTTATGAACCATTTATGACTCACTTACTTTTAGCGTCAAATTAGAAATCTTCCAGGATGACTGACTCTCCTCCATCGTGACAACGCCTGTCACTGACGCAATCTGCTTACTGTCAGCTGCTGTCACCAACTTTGCTTCGAAATCATACATATCTTCGTTGCCTGACCTCTTCGTCAATTGAATGTCCTCTGCCAGAATATCTGACTGATACTGCTCTGCCAGTTTGATACTCACTGCAATGGTACGATCCGCCATCATCTTGTTCAGACAATCTTCAGTCAGATCATCCCCGAATCTCCCCTGAAAATAAGTTTCCAGTCCATCTACAGAAACAATCCCTGTCTCATCCCCGGTTTCCTCTGCTGCCTGTTTAATTCCTTCCGATGCCGTCTCAAAATCAGCAGCCTCCTGAACTGTACAGCTCAGCACATGTTCCAGGGCACTTTGTGCACTTTGCTCTGAACCTGATCCTGCGCCCGCCTGCTGCTTACCGCATCCTGCTATCGCCATAACACATACCAGTATCAATGCTGCGATCATAGTCAACCATAAATTCCCTGATTTTCTCATACCCATTGCCCCTTTCTTCTCATAATATATTCGAAAGTGTTTGTATGAATATGATATCAGAAGGGCGCATCATAAGTGCATCTTCACTCCGTTTTTGTCAACGCATAGCTATTGTCCATCGGACAATGCGCGCCCTCTCGGAGCATTTTTGTTGCATAGGACGCAATTTCCTATGCAACAAAAAACATTATTGCAATACACCGCTTTTTATTTCAAATACCTCATCACATAATATTTCAATATCCTCCCTATTATGGCTTGTAATGAGAATACATCTCCCCAGCTGTCGATATTTCAACAAAAGCTGCCTAATTTCCTCAACGCCTTCCTCATCTAATGCATTCATCGGCTCATCCAAAACTAAAATATCTGGATATTCCATAATCGCTTGAGCAATTCCCAGTCTCTGCTTCATCCCCATGGAATATTTCCCTACCCATTTCTTACTGTCTGGATTCAACCCAACCTGACGTATTGCATCCTTTACCTGTGCATCATTAATTTTATTTCTAATACGAGCCAGATAACGTAAGTTTTCGAACCCACTTTGATACCAGATAAATCCAGGCGTTTCAATTAAAGCTCCTAATCCTTCTGGAAAATCCATATCCTTTCCAAGTTCTTTACCATCTATCATAATTTTTCCACTGTCCGCTATCACGTACCCACAAATAATCTTAAATAAGACCGATTTCCCAGAACCATTTCTGCCAACAAAACCGTAAATTTTATTGTCAGTTAATGTTAAACAAATATCTTTTAATACTTTTTCCTCTTTAAAAGACTTATTCACTCCTATCAGTTCTATTTTTTCCATGGCTCAAACTCCTTTTCAGCAACTTCTTATCCACAAAAATCGCAGCATTTAATACTATAATAAAAACAACTGACAACACAATAGCTTTTTCTATATCATACCCTTTATTTGGATATGTCTGATTACATACATTATACATCCCCCAGACAAATGGACAGTATTTTGGACTAAACCATTTTTGTGCCGAAGCATAAATACTCAAAATTTCTAACATCAAAATGCAAGTAAAAGAAGCCAGCATATTATTAACGACAATTCTTATTAAAATCATTATTGTTAACATAAAAAGTGAATGTATCAAAATCATTAAAATCTCTAAATACAAATTAGCCGTCCAATATTTCTGTATTCTCAATTTCAAAACCACAAACATTAAAATATAATACCAGCTATGTAATAAGTACACTTCCTTTATCTGCTGTTTCCACCATACACCTATATTCCCATATCGAAACACTGTCATTTGAACAAGTGCGAATTGATTATTTAGCCACCAACCACATATTGTCCAAACCGGCGTCACTATCAACAGCCACTCAATCACCTTCTGAGGAACAATACCATCACTCACAGGTCCTCCAAGATAACGCCAGACATTTCTATGATAATCTAAAGCAATACTTGAAATCAAAATTAAAATTATACTCATACATATTGTGATTAGTATGCCGAAAATCCATCGATATTTCTTAGTCATTTTCTTCACCTACTGAATACCTGAAATCCGCATGTTTTAATATTATCGGACCAATAAACAAAATGCAGACATAACACAATAAAAAGAGAGCATATGAAAACACTAAATCAAGTTTTGCCTCAAAATGCCAAAGATAGCTACTGTTTTTCAGCAATGACCACCTTGTAATCTTATATGAAACATTTAGATTCATTAAAATTATGCCACTTACATGAACAGCTGCTGCCGCGATGGTTCCTATTGCCTTGTTTATTCCAGCATTGAGTACATATAATAGCATTCCAAGCACCAGACTGTACAAAAGCATCAACAAAAATGTATGAAAAACCGATTCCCACGGAAGAACCCCTTCAATCAAAGTTTTATCCGGTGCAACAAGATGCCATGTTATGATTGCTTTGTCCGACGGCCACAAAACTAATTGCTTCATTGCCACACTCCATTGATTTTGAATATAACCATGAGGAATCGTATAAATACAACTTGCCGTCAATGATAGTGCAAAATAGATAATTCCCTGCACTAAAACATACAAACACAGCCCATCATACCAATTTCCTCTCGAAGTACGGTATATTGTCAAAAGTGACCTTGAATCTACAAAAGGAGCATCTGCCACAACAAGAATAAATCCAACTAACATAATTGTAATATCAGCAAGACTTCTAAAATTCATCAGCCATGGTTCAAATATTTGGATTGGATGATTCGACGCATACTCTCCATACAAATACGCCGCCTTTAATGCCGCCATTACTCCAATCAAATATCCAATCAAAACTCTTTTCGACATCAAAGCAGCTCGTAGCTGCCCTGATAAAACAAGTATTATTTGACGGAAATTTATATTCATTGCCGCCCCCTCCGCTTCATTAACACCATATTGATTAAACATAATATTACAATATACCCCATATCTACTAAATATGGTATAAATACCGGAATATCACGACCAAAATCACTTCTGACAAGGTATACCGGATTCCATATTCCAACTGGAAATACTAACCACATTAATTCATAGGCTAAAAAGGGTAAAACATAGGCCACATATCGATTTTTAAAAATATTTGAAAATAATAAAGCTAATTCGGCCCACATTGCACCAAATAAAAACAATAATATTGCTTTTAACAACAACACAAAACGACCACCCCAAATATACATGTACGGTGCCCACATCAATTGTTTAAATATATGTCCATTTGCTTACGTGTGATAAAGAAGTAATAGAAGTGTAAAAAATTTTGCCGTTCCTATCCGGCACTTGCGCATTGTGTCGGATAGGTCGGGCGGTT
>NZ_LR698973.1:647844-649568 GCF_902381825.1 Pseudocoprococcus catus | reverse complement strand
TCTTAACATAAAATCCTCCGTTTCCGACAGCCAGCCCCACTATTCCGTACCTTGATTGTACCACATGGGGTGGCTGTCTGTATAGCGGCAAAAGCGTCAAATCTGCTTCTTTATGGTCGGTCAAATCGCCGTTTTTTGTGTAGCAGCTTCCGCTTCCAGCACTTTCATCATCTTGTCGGCTGCGGTGTCGGTTGCCCCTTGCTTGAAGAAGCCGGAAACGGTAAGGACGGAGTTGCCCATGCGGATTTCCGTTACACAGTCCGGGCGGCGGTCTGTTTTGGTGGTGCTTGTCTGTTTGGTTTCTGTCATAGGCTCTCCTTTCGCTGCTTCATCAGTTGCTTTAAGCGTTCCAGCTTTTCCTGTGCGGTTTCCTTTCGGAAGTTGCTACCCGTGAAGCGGACGGGGGCGCACATGGAAGTCAGCCTGTCATAGATACGGGCGTGGGGCGTGTCCTGCGGGTGCTGCAATTCCTCCAGCGTGAGGTTGGTCGTGGCGATCAGCGGCTTGCCGCTTCGGTAACGGCTGTCAATCACGCTATAAACCTGTTCCAGCCCGTATTCTGTCCCTCGCTCCATACCGAAATCATCAAGTATCAGCAGGGGGTAGCTGCAAAGGCGGGAAATATACTCATTCCTGCCCTCAAAGCTGGCGGCAAGGTCATTGAGTATTGTTGCAAAGTTTGTCATGCAGACGGCAACCTCTTTTTCCATAAGGGCGTTGGCGATACAGGCGGCAAGGTAGCTTTTTCCTGTCCCCACGCCGCCCCAGAACAGGTAGCCGATATTTTCAGCCTGCATGGTTTCCCAGCTCTCCACATAAAAACGGGCGGTTGCGGTCTGCGGGTTTCTGCCGTTGTCATGCTCAAATGTCCAGTTCCGCATAGCAGGGTCGGTAAAGCCCCGGCGTTTCAAGTCCTCCACTGTTTCAAGGTGCTTCTGTCGGCTTTCAGCGGCTTCCCGTTTTTCACGGGCTGCCCGCTGGCAGTCGCACTCTGTCGGGTGTCGGTCATGCCCTAACCATTGGGCGGTTTCTTTTGAAAAATAGGCTTCTTTGGGCGTATGGCACTTGCCGCAGTATAAAAGCCCGTCCTCGCCTGTGTAGTCCTCCGCTTCGGCGGTAGTGGCTGTAATGTCCGTAATCATAGCTTCAATCCCGTTTCTCATAAGCTCTCGCCCTCCTTGCATGAATAATCGGGTATGCCCTGTTTCGGGGCAGCCTTGCCTTTGGCAGCGTCCTCCTGCGCCCACTTGTAAATGGTGGCTGCATGGCTGTGGTACTGCTTCCCGGTGGAAGCGATATGGCAGGAAAGCCGGTCAATATAATACTCCCACTTGTCGGGCAGCTCTGTTTTCAACCCGGAAAGCTCTGTATCGGTCAGTATCACATTGTTGTATCTGCCATAAGCGGCGGGGGCGGGGTGTCCCGTTTCTCCCTCTCTCTCTTTTTCTATCTTTATCTCTTTCTCTAACTCTAACTCTATCTCTGGTGGACGAATGTCAGACAAATGTCCGCCTTTTGTCCGGGACGGTAAAAGTGCCTTGTTTTCCAGCCTTGCAGCCCGTTTCCTTTCGGCTTCGGTAGAGGACTGTCCTATCATCAGTTCAATGTCGGTCATATAGAAAGCCCCGCTGTCAAGCTGCTCCACAAGCCCCAACTGCCGGAAAATCTCTAAAGCCCTCTCAACCGTCCCTATCTGGTGGCGGGTCAGTGTCGCTATCATCTGT
>NZ_LR698973.1:639076-646094 GCF_902381825.1 Pseudocoprococcus catus | reverse complement strand
TAAGCAGAAAGCCTTTCCGCAAACTCGGCGTATTCTTCCTCGGTCATGCGTGTCTTGACTACCCGGCTGCGGTGCGGTGTGTTGTATCGTTTCATGGTCGGCAGACCTCCTTTCTGTGCGTGGTGTCCTCTCACTAATAGGAGAAAAACAGGGTGTGAAGCGGAACTGTTTTTGAAAAATCCGAAAATTATTTTGAGGGATTTTTAAGCGGCGCAAGCCGTATAAGCAGGGTTTGGGGAAGGCACTCCCCAACAAGATTCCCGCAGGGGCAAAATGAGCAAAACGCGAATTTTGGCACCTCGGTAGAATCTTGCTCTAAGAAACTGCCGGACTGCCGTTCACTTGCTACTGCCACTTTTTTGAGAAATCGCAACCAGCTTTTTTCATAAAGAGCTGTTGGATTGCCCTCACTTGCTACTGCCACTTTTTCGGGAAATCTATAACCAGCTTTTTTCATAAAAGGCGTCGGGCTGGCATTCTCCCCCTTACTCCCTACAAACCATAAAAGAGCAGAATGGACGGACTTTCCGGCAAGGACTTTTTCGGCGGCTCGGTCTTTCCCGACAATAAGGCGTTTCGGAAGCTGCGTTTTGCCCGCTGTATGAAAAAATGGCAGCCTTTTTGGGCTTCACTGTCTAATACGGAACTTTTGGAAATTTGCCAAAAATGGGCGCAAAAAAAGCAGCAAATCTTTTTCGGATTTACTGCTTCGTGTGCCGCTGCGGGGCGGCGGTTATTCAGTTGTAAATAAAAGAGGGCGGTAGCACTTTGGGCTATCGTCCTCTTTTTGACTGCACATTTGCAAAGATAGGCGGGGCTGTCAACGGTGGGCGAAGCCCATTTACTTGCCGTTGACTGGCTCGGCTGGATTTGCTATCAATTATTGAATTGAATAGTCTTTACTTTTTCTTCGGAATCAGCACAAACCTACAAACAAGAATATATCCAATAATTGCGATTATAGATGCTTCTATTCCAAACCCTGCTCCTGTAAGGAAAACATTATCTGAAGATATTATTATCGAAAAAATCGGACTTCCATAAGTTCCTTGCGCTGTCGTAATATGGAGAATATCTGTTATCATAATAAAGTTCCATGCGGCGTGTAATAAGGCACTATTACTTATGGATTTTCCTTTGTAGGAAACAAGAGAAAACATGATTCCTACTACTGTACCGCTAATGATTAAAAGCAGAACACCGCTAACAGTAAAGGTTTCCATTGAGGGAATGTGTACTAAACTGAAAAGAAACGATGGAATTAAAATTGCTATATATTTATTCCATCTGCTCTCCAATAATTTCATAATATACCCACGAAACAACATTTCCTCTGTTATTCCCGACTTTAGTGCTATAAGCATGGAAGCTATTATAATTAAACATATTTCACCCGCCGAAAAAGAGTTGACTTCAAATTTACCAATCATTGCAAAAATAGCTGTAACGAATACTGGAAGAAAAACAGATATTAGAACACCCCATTTTTTTATGTTCGGTGTAATACCAAAATCTTTCATTTTCAAGTGGAGTCCTTTTGTTGTATAAAGCCAAAAAAGGAAAGCGGTTAGTAATAAAGCCCCCAACATTCTTAGAATTACATATAGTGCATTGCTCGGAAGTTCCACAAACGAAAAAAGCAAATCAAAAGAAATACTGCTAAATAAATCTCCTGCCAAAAATAACAGAAAGTAAACAAGGATATTTACAAGTGTTTTCGATGTCGAAAAATTATATTGTGTTTGATTCAATGATGGTTCCTCCTCAAAAAAATATCTTTTTGCTGTTATATTGTATCATTTTCGACAATAAATTTCTACTAATTTTACGGAATAGCAAGTTGCTGTCTATCAATTTCTTGTGTGTTACTTTATCGCACATGAGCATTATCACCAGGAATGACTTTTCGCCCAATCAAACAAATAACTGCAAAAATCATAACCCCAGGAATCATAACAGATAATCCACCTGACAATCCACTAAAAAGCACTTTATATTTTGCATACTTTCCTATATTAATTCTTGTCCGAATATACTTCAAATATCCACTATTACGTTCTTCTAAATAACTAAACGCATATGGCAGCCCCGGAAATATCCCTGCAAATATAATAAATGAAGAAATTGCAAAGGGAATTGTATACATAGTCAAAATATCATATGTAGTGCCCGGAGTCTTCCCATCCACTGTTATAATTCCATATTCAAATAAACTTACAAACAAGATAATAAAATTGGTAACAATAACAAACAGCATTCGGATATTTAATATTGATCTTTTTAACATTATTCTTTTCATCGTTTATTATATCCTTCTTTATCCCATATAAATAACAGCACCATTTCTTGCATCCAGAGCCAGTAATGTAATACCTTTTTCACCCAATTTACATTGAAAATACCATACTGGGAAAAAGTGCATTGCTCCATCTTCTATTTGTGTCATATATCCCATCCGTATGGATTGTATTGTATAATCAAAGCCTTTTTCTTCCATTATATATGTGTGAATATTTCCGTTCTTTACCCCATCATCAATAATCTGCATGATTTCATCAATAGATAATACGCTTGCCTCTTTAACATCCTTTGTCGTATATTGTTCTGCTACTGACAAAACATTAATCCCCGGTTCTGCTATTTGTATCGTATCACAAACAGGCTCTCCGCCTGCATCCAGCCAGGAACACCCATCTAAAGTTCTTAACATTTTTACACTGCAATACTGTTTTTCATTTGAAACTGTTAAATCTGTATTTGCAACTTCCGCTTCTATACCCAATTTCGAATACAAGTCTAAACTATTTTCTTCCATTTTCTTTACAAAATTTTGCTCTGATTCTGTCCATTCAGTCTCCTTTACTAATTCAAACTCCTCATTAACAAAATAATCATCTAACTTATAATTACAATACGTCAATGAATTATCTAATTTTGAAATTTCAAAATATATATCATAATCCAAATCATTATAAGCAGATCCACCAATATAACGTGTATAGTCGCTTTGACTGTTCTGCTCTAAAATCATATCTGTCCCTGGACACAGCACATTTTCCAACATGGAAATATCCCATTCTTTACTTTGTATAACGCCTTCTTTCAACGATATATCCGGAATATCCACAACAGCATTTATATCAAGCACACCATCTTCTCCTTCATTTTGAAAATGCTTTTCTATTTTTCGGCCATTATCTTGCATAATTTCATCTGAGCTGTAAGAACCCATCATTGTTTGCTCTGTTTCAACTTCTGGTGCCGCACAGCCTGTCAGCACTAAACCTACTAATCCCAAAATTCCTATGATTTTTCTGTTCATAATATTTATCCTCATCATTAAAAAAACAACCAGGTCGAAAAACGACCTGGTTGCCGACCTCTAATTATTTGATTTGAATAGAAACTAGTTAGAATTCCACGCACCCTGTGTATAGCCATAACCACTACGGAAAAGATTATCCAAACGTGCACATAAGGTATATGTTGTTCCTGCTTTTCCCTGTCCGCTTAACCATCCAGCATAATCCAAATAAGATTTTCTTTCCATCAATATACTTCAAAGCAACATTTTTAGCAATACTATATGAATCAAACGACATTTTTCAGCTATTTTTGGTCAATTTTAAAAGAACTACTGTCTTCTTGAAATCTAATGGATTATATAAAACTCATTCTGTCTTCCAATAAAACAGCAGTGCTTTAATCCGCTTCTATTAGATTATTATTTTTCACTCTCTAAGTAAAACAAATACGCATCTTTAAATTCTTTGTATTTTCGTCTTGTCAAATAAGCCACTCTGTCACCAGCCAGAGAAATAAGATGGTTATCAAATTTCTGTACATATTTCAGATTCACAATAAAACTCCGATGTGGCCGACAAAAGCATTTATCTGTTAGTTGTTCCGCCCAATATTTAATTGGATGAACACATTCAAATTCACGTTTTAATGTATACAAGATTACCTTCCGATTGACAGCCTCCACCATCACGATTTTTTCTGCTACAACACTATACACACCTGCTTTTGTCTCTACGACTACTTTTCGGTCGGATGCCATATAAATCTTCAGCGCTGCTTCCAGATTCCGATATAGTCTGGCCTTATCCAGTGGCTTAGACAAATATCTGAAAACCCTGAACGACATGGCTTCATCCAGATACTCTGGAAAAGAAGTTACAATAAAAATGAAAATTTTATCATTCTTCTTTTTCAAATACTCACCGGCATGAATCCCACTGATGCCATCCATTTCCACATCCAGGAAAGCCATATCAAATATTCCTCCGGCTTTCATCATTGCTTCTCCACTGGAAAAGCAAACATATTCCGGCTGCCTCAATTTCTTCTCTTTAAAATAACCTTGAAGATACTTCAGCATTTCTTTACAAAAGTTCTGATCATCATCACATACAGCAATTCTCATTTCTATTCTCCACCCCATCACTTGTTATTCGTCAGCAAAACCATCATATGAAAACATTTCGCTTCTTTATCATAATGATAACTTACTTCTCCCTGATAATGTTCGGCCGCACGCTGAATACTCTTTATTCCTACCCCATGCAACTTGCCATCATTCTTCCGTGAAATAAGTCCGCCATCTCCATCAAACACCGGTGGATACAGTACCGAATTTTCTACAGATATAAATGTCTGCTTTGACTTATAATTATAATTCACCGTCACATCTATATAAGCTTCTGACACACCTGCTGCAGCTTCTACAGCATTTTTCAGAAGATTGCCAAACAGAGCTGTTAAATCATCCACGGTTATATAATCTACACTATCCTTTCGGATGTCAACCCCAAACTGAATGCTCTTCTTCTTACAAATCTCCTGATATTGTCCCAGAATCACATTCAGCACCGGCTGACTACAATAAGTCACCGAAGATTTCATCTCCGGCATCTCCATTAATTGCTGCACATATTCATGAATCTTCGATTCTCCACCATCTTCACTCAAACCTGCAATCGTCTGCAGATGATTCTTGATATCATGAATTAAAATCTTCTGATTCTCTGTCTGCTCCGCCAATCTGCGATAATACTCCGCTTCTGCCTGCTGCTCTCTCAGATTGGACTGCATCATCAAATAATTTCGCATAAATTTCTGATTGGAATCATAGGCCCAGAACACAACAAAATTCATAACAAGCAGAAGTATAGCACTTGTCAATAGCATACTACTCATTAAGTTATCAATAGGACTGTCTACGCAAATCATGATAATCACAATTGTAAACCAAATTGATACAATTGGTATGATACCAATTAAAACTGCAAAACCACTTTTTACATCTATTTTTTCCTTCTTTGGAGCAAAATTCATAATGATAATTCGTATAATCAAAAAAAATACCATCCGACTGCTTATATTAATCATTGCATAGGTCAACGGATGCTCCATAAATACAAGAAATCCATTTAACGCCTTCATACCGATTAATTCTACAATCAATTCTGTGACAACCATTGTTCCAGTTAAAATCAAGCCATGAAAAACCGATGATGATACCCGTCTTGAAAATAAATAGAAACATAAAAAACAATTGATTATCAAAAAATCAACAACATTTAACCATAATATCCGTAGCCAAAACAGTCCAAACAAAATAACATATGCACTTATCATAAATACATGCTCTGTCTGTTTTGAACGCTTCGCACTATAAAAACTCCGAAAATATTGCCATACAACAGTCATTTCAATGATATAATTGATTCCTATATCTATAATGTCAATCATCTCAATATTTCCTTTCACACCTGTTATTTTCAAATTATATTCATTCATAATATATATGTCAACTGCAAAAGCGCTGTTCAAAATCATGTATTGCAGAAATTTTCTTTTATATTCACTTTAATTATCTATAGTTTCCTTTTTAATACGAGTTTTACATTTTTTACAACCATCCGCCATATTCTCTGGACGTCTTGTTGTCAATCACTGTAATATAATAAATAAGATATTGCAATATAATAAATATTAATTTACTTAACAGAAGGGAACGAACTTTATGAAAAAAAATATCCAACACTCTTTTGCCAGTATAACTTCCAATTTTCTTAAAATAGTCATTCACTCAGAAGCCCATTCAAATTCAACTGTACTAGGTTATGAACCCCCGGCTCCAGAAAGTTTAACTCAGTTCAAAAAGGATCTTTTTAAGAAGAAAAAATGATTACCACTATTTCAAATCACTTAATTGACTGGCTGATTCGCGAAGATACTCTTCAACCAGCCGATCGTGAGCTTTATGTCTATGCTGCATATTGTTTTCTATTTGCATGGACACCGCTATTTCTTTTATTTATCATTAGTGCATGTATCGGAAGGCTGCCGGAAGCTCTGCTTCTCATTCTTCCCTTTATGACTATCCGAAAATTCAGCGGTGGCTTCCATGCTAAAACAGCACGGACATGCCTTATCATTTCCTGTACACTGCTGTCTGGCTTTATGTATCTGGCAATTCATATTTCAACTTGTCTGGCACTGTATATTGTACTGGCACTGGCATCAATTAGTCTAATGATCAACAGTCCCATCGTGTCACCTCAGCGTCCGGCAACACTTGATGAGCAGAAACATTTTCGGCATGTTGTCATTGCTGCAATGATATTGTATAACAGTATCATTCTGCTTCTTAGCTGTACAGGATTCAGTCATTGGGCGGTATGCCTTGCACTGGGACTTATTTTATCTGCTGCGCTGCAGATACCATGTATCATTAGCAAAATGAAAACATCCTGATTAGGTACAAATATCTCAGATTTGCTGCTTCTTCAGGACAAAACACAGGGAGGATATGATTCCAAATGAGTCATATCCTCCCTCTTTAATTATAGTGCTTTTATCTTCCGTAAACAGGATTCCTCTTGCCTCATACTTCAAGTAAACTGTTTACTACTTTTTTATACATTTTATTTCACTCACGTTCTGTATTTTATCTTATGTCCTCAAGTAATTCTTCTTCATTCATCAGATACTCGCACAGTATCCCTTT
>NZ_LR698973.1:637099-638189 GCF_902381825.1 Pseudocoprococcus catus | reverse complement strand
CCACATTAAATCGGCGTTTTGTTCCAGTTTCTTCTGCCATAACATCTAATCTGACACCATGATATTCCGGATGATAACTGATGGTCTTCTCAGCCACAACATTTACTTCCAGAATTTTCATTTCCAGTACCAATTCTAACAGGTGGCGACACTGCTCTGCATCCGACATCACTGCCGCAAACATAAAAGCATCTTTGATCGTTAAGTCCTGTAGTTTCTTTCTCATCTATTTCCTCCCACACAAACCGGCAAGAGGAATCCTGTAACTATATTATACCCCTTTGTGTTAATAAGAAGCAATAGCAATAGCTTCCAAATATCCTGAATACTAAAAATCCAGCTAGTTGCTCTTCCGTAACAACCAGCTGGATTTAGTTTCTTTTACACTCTTTACTTTTTTATGCTGCTCCACCAGATACTGCGTCATTGCTTCCACCAGACGAATTTCTTCATCTGTACACAATTTCAAATTATCCGTAATGTTCTTCGGTACATTATTTGATTTCATAGATCCCAGCAAAAGATAATCCGGCGTAACATCCAACACATCACAGATCCTGATGAATGAATCCAGTCCCGGACGTTCTATTCCTCTCTCGATGGATGAAATATGATTATTGGAGATATCTACTTCCTCCGCCAGCTCCATCTGTTTCATCTTCAGGCTTAATCGCCTCGTTCTGATTCTCTTACCCATTTCTACAAATCGTTCATTTTCATTCCTCATTTAAAAACACCTCTGTATGTATCATAACAAATTTCGACAGTTACGTTTACAATGCTATACAGAAGTGTTCTGCCATATATCAATTTTGTAATATATTTTTACTTTTTCATCATGTTTTTACTTTTTTGCAGTAATTTCTTTTTTTAATTCAAAGAGAATGCATCCCCAAATGAGTTGCACCCTCCCCTACTTTCATTAATTATAGTGCTTTTATCTTTCGTAAACAGGATTCTTCTTGCCTCATACTTCAAGTAAACTGTTTACTACTTTTTTATACATTTTATTTCATTCTCATTCTGTATTTTATCTTATGTCCTCAAGTAATTCTTCTTCATCCATCAGATACTCGCACAGTATCCCCTT
>NZ_LR698973.1:556877-636552 GCF_902381825.1 Pseudocoprococcus catus | reverse complement strand
CAACATTAAATCGGCGTTTTGTTCCAGCTTCTTCTGCCATAACATCTAATCTCACACCATGATACTCCGGATGATAACTGATGGTCTTCTCAGCCACAACATGTACTTCCAGAATTTTCATTTCCAGTACCAATTCCAGCAGGTGGCGGCACTGCTCTGCATCCGACATCACTGCCGCAAACATAAAGGCATCTTTGATTGTTAAATCCTGTAGTTTCTTTCTCATCTATTTCCTCCCACACAAACTGGCAAGAGGAATCCTGTAACTCTATTATACTCTCCACGCCGACACGAAACAATAGAAATAATTGGCAAAGGCTCATTATTACTTCCTTTACAAATTCCACTTCCAGCATTTAAAAACACAAAAGACTGCTACTTTATCAAATTCTCATGATACATATATAAATGAATCCTGTTTTTCAATAAAGTAGCAGTCTTTTCATCTGTGTTGTTCAATTATTTCTACATTACGCCAATAAAATGTTCATGGCTTACTTATTTTTTATGCTGCTCAATCATATACTGCGTCATCGCTTCCACAAAACGAACTTCTTCATCTGTACACAACTTCAGATTATCTGTAATGTTCTTTGGTATATCATTGGCTTTCATTGAACCAAGCAATAAATAATCCGGTGTCACATCCAATACATCACATATCCTGATAAAAGATTCAAGACCGGGACGTTCAATTCCTCTCTCGATGGATGAAATATGATTGTTGGATATATCTATCCGTTCCGCCAACTCCATCTGTTTCATTCCCAGGCTTACCCTTCTCGCCTTGATTCTTTTTCCCATTTCTACAAATCGTTCATTCTCATTCTTCATTCGAATCACCTCTGCATTCATCATAACAAATTTCGACAGTTACGTTTACAATGCTATACAGAAGTGTTCTGCTATACATCGGTTTTGTAATATATTTTTTCTTTTTTACATTATTTTCCATTTAATGCATGATTTTCTTTTTTATCATGCTTCCGCTACAGCCTCTTTCTCCTCCAGAAAAGCCACCAGTTCTTCCATACCTTCACCCGTCATCGGGCTGACTTTGAAAATCGGATCCGCTCCGGCCAACTGAAGCAATTCAACTGCATCCGCAATTTGTTTTGGTGTCGCGATGTCGATTTTTGTCACAACCCCGGCTACAGGCAATGTAAAAGCGCTGGATTGTCCCGGTGAGAAAAAGAACTGATCTCTGCTGGCGTCCTGCACAAAAACAACTTGATCTGTCTCTGTAGCTGTTACCATCAGCGACCGCAGATAACCGCGATTCTCAAGATATTCCCCCGGCGTATCAATGGTCGTGTTATAGACCTCCAGCGCCTGTGTCTTTTTGTATTTGATTTCCATGTGGTTCAGATACTGGCAAATCGTCGTTTTGCCGCAGGCCACATTGCCGATTAAAATAATTTTCTTCATATCCTCACCTGATTTACGACTTCGTAATCACTGTCGGCGCAAAATGCAGTGTATTCTCAAGAACATTTAATACATCTTTCACCGCTGCCTCCACATCAGCCACCGTTCCGTTGATAATCAGAGAACCGTTGAAACGGTCCACAAATACAACCTCCACATTGGCAGCCTTCATCGCCACATCGGCACCGATAATCGCACCTTCACTGGGTGTGATCGTCATAATGCCAAGCGCTCCGGTATAATCACCGATAACACCCAGCTTCTTATATAAACTGCTGTCAGGATTCGCAATCACATGCGCCAAAGTCACCTGTTTACCAGGCACAAACTCCTGAATAATTCTTTGTTTTTCCTGTTCCATTTTATACCTCTCTCGGACGTTGTGAGCAATGAATCTCGTATGTATTACAAATTGTAACATCCAAAACTGCTATCCGCAGACCACAACTCATTCTACCAACAGATTCTCTTTTATAAGGGTGTATTCGCCGCTCAATACACCTGGATACACGGCTTATGGCACATATACTTTCTGTACATATTCTGCACTGTGGAGATGAGACCCAAATCGTGGAAGCCTTTGCTGAACACGATTTTGTTCGGGGCTCATCGGAACGTCCTTGTGCAGTGATGTACAAAAAGTATATGATGCCATAAGCTGTGTTCTCAGCCTCCTGAGCGGCCATGGTCCCCTATAAAAGCGAATCGAAAATTTCTTTGCGTGGGTTTGGAATCACCACGTGTGATACTTCCATTCCTTCTGCGTTCTCCGTATGAATACCGCATTCGATGGCTTCTCGAACTGCCGCGACTTCTCCCGTCAGTACGACGAAGGATTTCCCGCCGATACCTGTTCCCAACCGGACATCGATTAAGTCCACATCAGCTGCTTTGACTGCCGCATCTGCCGCATAAACAGAAGCTGTCACGCTGAAAAATTCCATAACGCCGATAGCTCCCGGCGTTCCCGGTTCTGCTGCCAGATTAATGGCTTTGATGACCTGGGGATGTACCCTCGGAATGACACAGCTGTCTACAGTATGATTACCGCCGATAGCCGCACCTGCATCCAGTGATGCTTTGACTGCTGCCACTTCCCCGGTAAAAAGAATGTAGTATTTACCCGGGCATCCGGCTTTGGCAAAAATCAAATCTACCTCAGCTGTTTTCAAAATGAGGTCGGCAGCTTCTACGCCTTTAGCGATACTATTCAATTCCAAAAATCCTATTGTTTCTAACATCTGCCTACACCTCTGTTATTGTAATGGCATTTCTCGTCAAATGCGCAGTTCCTGAAATACTGGCATGGAGATTTGCACCTAATTTGCCCTCCGGACAGGCTGCAATGAGCTGCCCTTTTTCAACATGTGCACCATCTGAAATCACAGGTTCAGCCGGTACACCGATGTTCATCTTCAACGGAAGTACAACTTTTGAAGCCGTTTCTTCCTTATATGTATGTCCATCAATATGATAATAAGCACCAACACCGGCTCTGGCCGCAATCCGCTTCGTCGGCACCTTACGGTATGGCCGGTTAGCATCTGCCTCCCAGGTATCGCCCTCTCTGCTGTAGCGGATCCCTGCCTGCGCCAACTCACCTTTGATCAGACTGTTGACCACTCTCGGCTGAAGCCCCATCGGACAGGCATAAACTTCACAGACACCACACTCACTGCAGATGGCTGCCTGCCGGATATCCTTGTCCTCCAGAAGTTCCGGCAAAATCCAGTGGTCTTTTGTCGTCTCATTATTATCCTGATGCGGCATGTTCATAGCCATTTTCCGCATAATGCGGTGCGGCTGCAGCGGATGTCCCAACATATGTCTCGGACAGAGCTGCGTACAGAATGTGCACTGAATGCAGGCAGCTTTCGCCCGGTTCAGCATATGATTCAGCTGTGTTTTCCTGCGTCGGTCAATAGCGCCATCCTCCGGAAGAACCAGAATGCCGGAAGTTGTCTTTGTCACAGACGCATTCATGGCTGCTTCCCAGGACATCGGTGCCCCCATCATCGGACCGCCGGAAACAACCATCACTTTGTCCGATGTCGTTCCGCCTGCCATCTCAATACACTGGGCAAAGGAAGTTCCCACCGGCACTTTCAGAACCGACGGCTCCCTGACTTCTCCTGTCACAGTAAGATATTTCTCCGTAAAAGGTATACCACTCACTGCATCAGCTACGGCAATAATAGTTGCCACGTTATCAACAATAGCACCCACATCCAGCGGAATTCCTGCAGGAGGAACCACCTTGCCAGTTACTTCATAAACAACCACCTGCTCATCACCCGCCGGATAAAAACTATCCATCAGATGCAGCTGCACCTTCGAATGCAGCTTCTCAATAGCTGCTGTCAGTGCTTCGATTTCTTTGGTATATGTCTTTTTCAAGGCAATCCTGCCTTCAGGTATCGACAATTCACGACAGATCAGGTCCACTCCTGACACCAGCTTCTCAGCCTCATGAATCATCAGATATCGGTCTGTTCTCAGCAGCGGTTCACATTCCGCTCCATTGATAATCAGGATTTCCGGTGATGCCTTCAGTTTCACATGGGTTGGAAAACCTGCACCGCCGCATCCCACAACGCCGCTGTCAAATATTTGTTTTATCAGATCCACTTATGCATGCACCTCTATTCACTGCCCCTGGCAGCTTCCCGATTCACTTCAACAGTATCGATAATGGCCACAATCGCAGCATCCACCGGCACTGTATCTCTTCCAAAAGCCTTTCGTGCCGTACTGCCGCTGACAGTCAGCACCTGTTCTCCGATACCGGCACCGACTACATCTGCAGCCACAAAAGTATTGCCTTTCTTTCTTCCGGTACCGTCGATTTCCTGTACGACCATCAGTTTCAGGCCCTCTAAGCCCTCTTCCTTCTTCGTCGCCCATACATGACCGACAACTTTACATATCAGCATTCCGTGCTCCCCTTTTCAAACGGTGCAGCTGCTCAGGCTGCACCCTGTCTAAAAATCAATACTTCTAAAACAATCCTGTTCAGACTACTTTCTAATAACTTCAATACCTTTCTGCTTAAACAAATCCCAGGCAGACGGTGTAACGATGGCATTGGCTGCCAGACAGATTGCCGTATTCCCGCCGTCAATTAAAGAACGGGCAACATCCTCTGTAATCAGACGATCTGTTGTCGTATGGCCGGTGCCCTTTGGTACTTCGATCGGCGGTGCCTGATACTTCGGAGGCTTCGCCGGTATTGGAGGTGCTCCAACTTTGCATTCTTTCAACAGCTTAATGCCAAAGGACTGCAACATCCGCGCATTATTCTCAATGACTTCATACAGACGGCTGCTGCTCTTTCCTGCATATTTCCTATGTGGAAAAGCCGCTTCTGCCATGCACACATCTAAACCATTCAGAAGTCCACGAATCACTGCACAAGCCTCCGGCGAACCGTCTCTCCCCTGAGCAATATCGGACATCTGCACCAATGTCAGGCTGGTGATCAGGATCTTCTGATAACGATGAATATTCTTGTTCTGAATATAGTCGTCAATCAGGAAAATCTGGTACTTCTCAGCCATATCCGCAGGCACTGCCTGCAGATCACCGATCACCAGAAGCTTGTCCAGCCCTTCCGTGCATGCCGAAGCATTCGACCGCTGTGCCATCAATTCCTGCATGACAGCCTCCACAATCTGCTTCATTAACTTTTCATCCATTTTCTCAAAAACCTCCCCTAAAGCGGGTGTTTCATCTATAGACATCCAAAGACATTCTCCTGAAACAACGCCTCTGAATTTTCCTAATTCTTCTTGATAATATAGCCCATGTCACCCTTCTTGTAGGAGCAGGCATTGGCTTCATCATAATCCATATGCATCGCCAACGAGAATTTCTCACTGACACGGATAATCACATCATCAATCGTCACCGGACGCTCTGTCTCCAATCGTACAGCCACACTGTCCCCATCTTCAACACCGTATAATCTGGCATCCTCTGGTGTCATATGAATATGTGCCTTGGATGCAATGACGGAACCCACAGCATTGTAAATACCCTTCGGTCCCACAAGTATCACGTCTGCGGCCCCCTTTAGATCACCGGAAAGATTCACAGGTATCGTGATACCGAGGATTCTGGCATCTGTCAGAGACATCTCCACCTGAACAGCACCTCTCGGCGGTCCCAGAACAACCACATTGTCAATCTCACCCTTAGCTGTCACCAGACGGACACGTTCTTCGGATGCATACTGTCCCGGCTGGCTGAGGGGACTCTTCTCATGCAGATTCTCCCCGAAAAGCACATCAATCGCCTGCTGTGTCAGATGCACATGACGCCCGGATGCTTCCACAAGAAATCCCGGAAGATCTTTCATCTCTGACGGCTCCTGCTGACCGGGCCACCTGCCCGTCAGCTGCCTGCAGAACAGAATATAAATGACACTGCTGAGCCGATTCATGGCTTCCACAATATCCGGCCGTGTACATGTATCCCCGGACTGGAAAGCTCTGGCCGCCGCCAATTCTGTCTCTCTGACAAAAGTTCTAAGCTCATTCAGACCGATACATATCCGACCCATTCTGTATTCCGGCATCGGATGCGGAATGCCATAAATCTCCTTGATATGATGGGACTCATAACGCAGTCCCGCACTGTCCAAACCAAGCAGATGGATCTCTCCGAGTTCCTTGTCCAAAACTTCTGCACTGAGAATCTGGCGTACATATGCCAGCACTTCATCCAGTGCATCTGTCAGTCGATGCAATCCATTCTCAGAAGCCACCACCTGCAAAGACATAATCTTCGCTTCCAGGCTGTCCAGCATCCCGCGAAAAGCAATTTGCGGATGGGTCTTCGGTACAAGAACATTGCCATGAAGATGGGTCATATTCTCAGGCTTCACGCTGAGAACTTCTCCTGTCTCTCCATTGACATACTGCGGCTTATGGTCGGCTCCCTGCGGAACAGCCGCCATGGGCATGGCCTTATACGGCTCACCAACAGATTCCGCCGCATCCGGCAGCTGATTCACTGCCTTAACTGATTCCGGTACAGAGGAAACTTCAACTTCCGGCTGTCCTTCCAACGCTGAATCTTCATATATAAGCGTGATTCCATGTTCTCTGATAAAATCTCTCGCTGCAGGCGTCAGCATCGTATCCTTTGATACATGGTACGCTTTCTCATGGCTGCGGAACCAGTGGGCCCGCAACGCAATATCTGTTAAAATCTCCATCTATGCTCACCTGCTGTCAGGCCAAAAGCCTGTCCTATCTGTCAGAAGTTGTCAGTGTCGGCAGAATGTATTCGATCTCTTCGTGTGGTCTTGGGATGACATGTACAGAAACAAGTTCACCGACACGGGAAGCTGCTGCTGCACCTGCGTCTGTTGCTGCCTTAACAGCACCTACATCGCCTCTTACCATAACAGTTACAAGACCGCCGCCAACATGTACCTTGCCGATTAAGTTGACATTCGCTGCTTTAACCATTGCATCTGCCGCTTCAATAGAACCTACAAGACCTTTTGTTTCAATCATACCTAATGCTAATAATCTGTCTGCCATAATATTTACCTCCGTAATTCTGCGGGAAAATCCCGAATTTAATTGTTTTCATTATATCATGATTCGCACCTTTGGTGCTTGACGCTGCGTACGCAGCTATCATGATCGCCATTCGCCGTTCGCGATGAGCAAGCATTGCGTGCTCCCGCTCACTAACGCTCATTATATCATGATTCGCACCTTTGGTGCCGTTTTAATTTAATGCGCCCAGTTTCTGAAGTACTGCCTTTGTAATTCTGGCGATATCGTCTTCCGTAATCTCCGGACTGCCGCAAGCCGCTCCATTATTGGAATTACCGCAGACTGCTCCGGCATTAGAACCACTGTCAAATACAGAACTCTGTCCACAGCTGCCTCCTGCATGACTGCCTGAACCAAAAGTACTCTGTGGTGCAGCAGATACGCCTGTCATCTGCTCCTGCTGTTTTCTCAGATCTTCCAGTTCACAAAGTCCCCATGCCACCCGGCGTCTGTTGATCAGATTCAGCGGGCTGACATTGTCTGATGTGGCACTGCCGCCGACAGAACCGCAGCCCAGCGTTAATGCCGGCTGAAGACCGGTTGTTGCACCGACACCGCCAAGAGCTCCCGGTGTATTCACAAGCAGTCTGGACACCGGTTTCTGAAGGGCAAATTCACGGATAACATCTGCATCTTCACTGTGAATGGTCATTGTATGACCGGCACCTTCGTTATTTAAAATTTCAATGGAACGACGGCAGGCTTCTTCCCATCCGTCCTCCACATAAAACGCCAGAATCGGACAAAGTTTTTCTCTGGAATAAGGATTGTCCTTACCCACGGTTCTCTGTCTTGAAACCAGTACTCTTGTACCGGCAGGAATACGGATACCCGCCATATCTGCCAGTGTCTGCGCACTCTTTCCGACAATCTTCGGATTCATGGTGCCATTAGCTCTGAGGATAAATTTGGACAATTTCTCAGATTCTTCCGGTGTCATAAAGTAACCGCCCTGACGGCTGACTTCATCCACCACCTTCTGCTCAATGCAGCGCTCCGTAATAATACTCTGCTCTGATGCACAGATCGTACCATTATCAAATGTCTTGCTGTCCATAATACGCTTGACAGCCACAGGGACATTCGCTGACTTTTCAATAAAAGCAGGACCGTTGCCCGGGCCAACGCCAAGGGCCGGATTACCTGAACTGTAAGCTGCACGCACCATGGCTTCGCCGCCTGTTGCCAGAATAATACCGATATTTCTGTTCTTCAGGAGTGCATCTGTGGCTTCCATGGTCGGCAATGTGATGCACTGCACGATACCCTCCGGCGCACCGGCTTTTCTGGCTGCTTCACAAATGACCTTTGCAGTCTCAATAATACAATTCTTGGCATTCGGATGCGGACTGATGACAATGGCATTGCCCGCTTTGATTGAAATAATCGACTTGTACATCGTTGTGGATGTCGGATTCGTGGATGGAATCAATGCTGCCACAACTCCCATCGGTACGCCGACTTCCATCAGCCCATTCTGCCTGTCATCTTTGATGATACCCACAGTTTTCATGTCCTTGACACTATCCCATGTAATCGCCGAACCAAGCAGATTTTTCAATACCTTATCCTGCCATATACCAAATCCGGTTTCCTCCACGGCCATCTTCGCCAGACGCTCCGACTGAGCCGCACAGGCATCAGCAATCGCCTTTGCAATCCCATCCACCTGCTGCTGTGACATCTTTGCCAGCTCTTTCTGAGCTACAACTGCCTTCGCAACAAGCCATCTCACTTCCTGAATCGATTGGAGGTCCTTATCAAAATCCACTCTGTTTCACCTTCTTTTCCAAAAGTCTCTTAATCTATGTTTTCAACAGGATGCTCTGCAATCCTGCATATGGTTTCACGAAATGCTTCACAGGCCGCCCGACACGCTGCCTGATCACCTGTCAGCAGTCCTCCGGCAAAGTTGGTCTCTGTAGGCGGCCCATAGAACAGGTTCATTTCCACATCTGCCGCTTTCAACGCCGCATCCAGTCCCGTCACCGCTTCCAACGGCGGTGCGATCAGATAAGCCATCGCCGTTCCTTCCGGCACACCGGCCATCTCCGACAGATAACTGCCGGTCCTTGATATGCACTGGGCAAAATAAACAATACTGTCATCATCATTGGCACTGTAAAAACAGGCATCATTTTCTATGTAACTGACGGCTGCTGCCAGCCCGCTTTTCACATCCTCCGGATTCTCACCGGACAGAATACCGATAAACTCACCGGCAAGAGCCGTACTGGCATTGGATGAACCGGCGTACATGCTCCTTGCATAGGCCACCGACACGTCTGCCTTCTTGGTCGCTTCATCAAGAGCCGCATAGGAAACATCATCACAGTCCGTTGTGATCAGGCCAAGACTTCTATGCCCTTCCTGCACCTGCATCGCCTTCAGCAGAAATCTGTCAGCATTGGGAATCAGCCTGATACTCAGCACCTTTGTCCTGATCGGATCATTTTTCATATGTATTCCCCCTGCCTAATTCTGTAACTCAACGCCGCTGGCCTTCTTATCCAGAATCTTCTGAATAAGATCCGTCAGATAAGCACCGGCCTCTACAGCCGTGATACCGTCTTTATGGATATTGGAAACAACGGTTCTACGTGCCTCCGGCATACCGATCTTCGCATTGTAGGCCAGATACGCACTCATACTCTCCGCCGTTCCAAGTCCCGGACGCTCACCCACGAAAATGCAGACTACCTTTGCCCCCACAAGCTCTGCAATCTCATCCTCCACAGCCACACGACCATAACGGACAAAAAATGGTGTTCCAACTCTCAATCCTGCAGCAGAAAGACCATCCATTAGCACCGGCAGCACATTTTCAATGTTGGCATTAATAGCGGTGGAACTTAGGCCATCTGCCACAATCAGCTGCACATCCGGTCCTTCGATACACTGGTCTTTGACTTTCTGAACCCCATCTTCACTGAGTCTTCGTCCCAGATCCGGCCGGGTCAGGAATTCATTCTTGTCCTGACAGCGGGTCTGGACACTGAAAAGTTTCAGATTGTCAATAACATCCTGATGCACATCCAGCATAACCGCATCCCTTGCTCTGGCATGATCTGCCCTGAGAGTCAGCAGCGTCTGAGTCTTCAGCCTTGGTCCAGCACAGCCAACACCGATGCGGGCTGTTGTCAGACGCATCATCCTTTCCAACGCCTCCGGGTCCTGAGGCTGATCGATCAGTGGACGTTTCTTCACTTCACGGGAAGTAATATCTTCCTCGATATCCACATCATGAACTGGCTCTTCTGGATGATATCCACCGGCATTCGATGTTTGTCCACCAAATGATGTTTGTCTATCACCGGAAGCAACATTTTTCACCAGCTGTTCAATCTGTCCCAAATTCACTGATTGCATGCTGTTCTGATTATTTCCTGAAGCAGAGCGATTCTGTCCGCCCCCGGCCGCTTTCTCAGCCACAACCTGTGAAACAACTTCACGGATAATCCGTTCAATCAACGCTTCATCTATATTCATCAGATACCGCCTCCCCTCTTTGTAAATAAAGTCGGGTCGCCGGCATATTTTGTCAGCTTGCCATTTTCACTAATACCCATCTTTTCCAGCCACTGGTCAAATTCTTTAATCGGACGAAGCCCAAGAATCTCACGAATAGTAGACACATCGTGGTAGGCATTCGTCTGATAATTCAACATGACATCATCGCTGGTAGGCACACCGAGAATATAATTAACCCCGGCCGATGCCAGCAACATGGACAAATTCTCAATATCATTCTGGTCAGCCTGCATATGATTGGTGTAACAGCAGTCACATCCCATCGGAATACCTGTCAGTTTTCCCATAAAATGGTCTTCCAGTCCGGCACGGATCACCTGACGGCTGTCATAAAGATATTCCGGCCCGATAAAACCAACGACAGTATTAACCATAAAGGGATGATACGCTCTGGCAAAGCCATAGCATCTGGCCTCCATCGTTACCTGATCGGCGCCATAATGGGCATCCGATGACAATTCTGAGCCCTGTCCTGTCTCAAAATACATTACATCCGGCCCTTCTCCGGTACCTTTTTCCTTCAGAAGTGCCATGGCTTCTTCCACCGTCTCAGCACTAAAACCAAAAGCTCTGTTGCCTTTTTCACTTCCGGCAATAGACTGGAAGATCATATCCGCCGGAGCACCGTTTTTGACGGCTTCAATCTGAGTTGTAATATGTCCCAGCACACAGATCTGTGTCGGAATCTCAAAACGGTTCTTCACTTCATCAAAACGCTTCAGCACCTCTGAAAGACTGGAAACCGTATCATTGACCGGATTCAGACCAATCAGTGCATCCCCGCAGCCGTAACTGAGGCCTTCAAATAATGATGCCGTGATACCCTCCACATTGTCCGTGGAATGATTTGGCTGAAGTCGTGTCGCCAATGTACCCCGAAGACCGATAGTGGTATTGCAGTGAGCCGGCACACGCACCTTGCTGGCCCCATACACCAGATCCATATTGGTCATCAGCTTGCAGACCGCCGCCACCATCTCACTGGTAAGACCTTTGCTCAACAGATGAATATCGTCTTCCGTAGTCTCATGGCTGAGGATATATTCTCTCAGCTCAGCCACCGTCCAGTTTTTGATGCGCTGATAAACTGTCTCATCAATTCCATCCTGATTAATCCTGGTTACTTCGTCCTCTTCATAGGGAACAACCGGATGATTGCGCAAATCTGATAAAAGCAGCTGACTGAGCACTTCCTTCGCCGCAATTCTCTCCAAATCCGAGGATGCCGCTACACCGGCCAGCACATCGCCGGATTTCAGCTCATTGGCCTTTGCCAGAACCTCTTTCAGGGAACGAAAAATAAATGTCTGCCCCGAAAGCACTGTTGCCAATTTCACTCCATCACCCTCTTTCTTTTATCCAAAAATTAATGTTTTCACTACCACAGGAATGACCATGCCGTTCATCATCGGCTTTCCCATATCCACATATTCACCGTCTTCCACATGAATACTGTCAATGGCCACCACCTGACGCTTCAAATCCGGCTGTTGCCGGATCATCTGCCCCATGGCCTTGGCAATATCACTCTCTATCACCAGAAGAATCGGTTCCCCGGGCGGCTGCACCCTGTCCATAATCTGCCGAATCGATGCTGCGGCCCGCTTCATTTCCGTATATCCCGGGTTTCTCTTGCCGGGCATCGCCAAAATAAAGTGTTCCTCATCATTCTGTCCCAATACCCACTGAATCCGCCGGATAACAGGTTCTGTCTCACCGGCAAAGCAGGCTTCCTGCAATTCTTCATCCAGCTTGATCACCGGAATATTTTTCAATGGAAAAATATCATCGGAATAAGTAATGGTACTTCCTGAAATCGTCGTTGTATATGTCCCGGCACCCACAACCGTGGCACGAATGGTCTCTCCTGGCTCCATTTTTTGAAAATCCGTAAATAAACGACTTTCCCGAATGGCTCTGCCCAGCAGAACGCCGATATCACCATAAGCCCATGTATCCGCAGACTCATGGTAAATCAGATCCGCTACACCGCCGGAAAAGAATACCGCCTGTACTTTCTCCGGAACCGGAAAATCACTGCTTCCCGGGGTTTTAATTTGCCTTAAAATTGCATCAATATCTTTGGTGCCAACTCCCAGATACGCATTCAGCGCCGCTGCCATCTGCCGCGTCACTGCCGTCAGTTTCAACTCATCGCATCTGTCTCCTACAGAAACGGACACGCCTGCCGCCTGCGCCATCACCGCTGCCGCCGGACTGACTTTCGTAATGATGCCCTGTGGGTTCATGCAGATTAACCGGCCACCGATATCCAGACAGCCTCTGGCCAGGGTCTCTCCATCCTCGAAGAGAACCACGTTGGTGGTGCCGCCGCCGATATCCAGATTGGCTACCCGGCAATGATGGTCCATACTGTACTGCCAGGCTCCGCTGCCTTTTCCTGCAATCAGGGATTCCATATCCGGCCCTGCTGCCGAAACAACAAAATCTCCGGCAAAATCCGACAGACTTTTCAGCACCGCATCGGAATTCTCCTTCCTTGCAGACTCGCCGGTGATGATCACTGCACCGCTGTCCGTATCCTCCGGCCTGTAACCGGCCTTACGGAATTCGGCAGCCACAATGTCCCGAAGGGCATCCGTATCGATCAGCACATCTGTCTTCAAAGGGGTCATATAGACTTCACTCTTATAGACCACTTCTTTGTCCACAATAGCCACTCTGGGAACTGAAAAATATCCCCCCGCATTGTCCATCTGCAGTTTGCTGAAAACCACCTGGGTAGTGGAAGTACCTACATCGATACCAACACTCAGAATTGCTGTTTTATCAGCCATTGTTTCTGATCTTGTTCACAAGGTCCGGATAGTTGCTAATGACGGAATCTACACCGACTCTGAACATCTCCCTGATATCTTCTTCTTCATTCACTGTCCATGTATTGATCTCCAGTCCGTGAGATTTCACCTCAGCCACATTCTCCGGCGTCATGTTCTTGAAGAACGGATGGAAGCATTCCACACCTGTTGAAGCCACGTAAGCTCCCGCATTGATCAGCCAGGATTCCTCCAGCATACCGCATTTGATAGCCGGGTCAATGGCTTTCATACGAAGGACTGAATAATGATTGAAGGAAGAAATAATAATGCGGTCCACCATATCGAATTCTCTGAGCATGTCATAGACTTTCTGCTCAATACCCGTATACTCAAAGACACCGGTTTTCAACTCAATATTCGTGATAATATCCGTATCCTTCACCAGCTCCAGATACTCTCTCAGTGTCGGCACTTTCTGGGGTCCATACTCCTTGAAAATATAAGAAGCATCCAACTGGGCCAGCTCTTCATAAGTCTTATCCTTGATATAGCCCTTGCCATTCGTTGTACGATCTACCAGTTCATCATGCATGACAACCAGAACGCCATCCTTGGTCAAATGGACATCATTCTCAATACCGTCCACTCCTTCTTCAATGGCTTTGCTGAAAGCCAGAAGTGTATTCTCAGGGTACTTACCGCTGAAACCGCGGTGCGCAAAATTCTTAGTCATATTTATCATCTCCTGCTTTCCATTTTACCATATTTCAGCACTGAATGCAGTTATCTGCGCGATAAATTGCTTACACTTACATAAATACGGCTGCCGTGAAAACATTCTCCACAGTCCAACATAAAAAGCGCAGCGAAACAGGCAGCCCCTATCGGCCGTCTATCCCGCTGCTCTTCTTCTCCCACGCGCTGTCTATGTAATTGTATTGCTGCATTCCTCTCCTCCATCTGCAGCCGTCTGGTATTCTCACAGCTGCAATGCCAAAATCTGTTTTGAGTGCTTTGCAATAAGGATTTCAAATTCAATTCTAAAGGAAAATACAGTCATCCTGCTTCAATGTCAGATAAACATCTGTACCATTCGGAATGATAGTTGCTTTCTTAAACAGAACATCCACATCAATCTGATGGTCACCGCACATAACGGCATAACGCAGAACATTGCCATGAGGCAGACTGACACCAACATGTCCCTTGATCGTCACGCAGCCTTCTCTCTCAACAGGTTTTGTGCTGATATCAATGACTTCCGGGCGGAATGCTACGTCTGTACCTTCACCGTCAACGCCTGTCATCTTCTTGAATGCATCAACCGGCACCATGTTGTAATGGCCGATGAATGTTGCTGCAAACTTGGAAACAGGTTCTGTATACATCTCTGTCGGTGCAGCGGACTGCTCAATTTTGCCGTTGTACATCAGATGGATCACATCGGACATAACCATGGCTTCATCCTGGTCATGGGTAACAAAGATAGCTGTCATATTCAGTTCCTGCTGAATACGTCTGATCTCAACCTGCAGGGAATGTCTCAAAAGGGCATCAATGGCTGATAACGGTTCATCCAGAAGGAGTACCTTCGGGTTCGTCACCATAGCTCTTGCAAGGGCTGCTCTCTGCTGCTGACCGCCGGACAGCTCTGATGGATAATGATGCAGATGATCCGATAAGCCCACGATATCTACCATCTCTTTGACACGTTTATCAATCTCTGCATTCGGCACTTTCTTCATCTTCAGACCAAATGCCACATTCTGTGCGACATCCATATTCGGGAATAAGCTGTACTGCTGGAAAACCATACCGATATCTCTGTCCTTCGGATTAACATCGGTGATATCCCTGTCATCCAGATAAACCTTACCGGATGTCACTGTCTCAAGACCGGACAGACATCGAAGCAATGTACTCTTACCACATCCGGACGGGCCAAGCAGCGTCACCAGCTGTCCCTTTTCAACCTCAAGATTGATATCTTTTAATACGGTATTACTGCCAAAACTCTTGACAATATTTTCAAAACGAATATATGACATGTTTCCTCACTCCTTTATTTTCTGTGTGTTTTTCCCTTTGCTTCACGGCTCTTCATAAACAGAACGATGGCTGTGATCACAAATGTAACAAACATGATAACAACGAATACGGCACTAGCCTTTGTACTGTCGCTCTTCATTGTCTGATACAGGAAAATCTGCATGTTCGGCGCAGATGTTCCGGCAAGATTTCGAATCAGTACATAATCACCGAAGATAATGCCGACTGCCAGAAGTGACGATACGATAATCGCTGAAAGAATATTCGGTACGACAACTCTGAAAAATGCATAGATCTTGGATGCACCAAGCATCTCCGCTGCCTCGATCAGTGTCGGCATATTCACCGCACGCATACCGTTTCGGATACCCTGATAGATATATGGCAGAATCACGATACAATACGCACCCATCAGCATGACCAGACGGTTGCTCAGAATCGAACTGGAACCGACATACAGAGACAGGATACTGACTGAAAGGATAACACCCTGAATCGTATAAGGGATCATACAGATGATCTGTACATATTTCTCAAGTTTCGGAAAATAAATCGCCGTTACAAATAATGCCAGAAGGACGATCACGATCGTCACAATAATCGGAATAATACTCATTGCGATAGATCGTCCAACAGATGCAAGGAAATTGCTGTCCGTAAACAGATCCACATAGTTGTGAAGGGTAAATCCTTCAGGAATAACCCCTGTCCACTTATGGAATACAGAATAAATAATAGAGATTACAAGAGGTATCAGCAGATAGATCATGACAAGCAGCATAATCGCTACAGATCCTGCGCTTTTCTTTTTCATTTTCTATTGCCTCCCTTCTGGAATCTTCTGCTCAGGCCGTTGGTGATCAGAATCATGATAACCATGATTGCCATCATTACAACAGATAAGGCACCGCCCAGACCTGCACGGATTTTGACTTCACCTGTGAAGCATCCCGCGATCTGAACTGGCAGAAGTGCGATATTGTCCATCATCAATGCGTAAATCGTTGCGTATGCTGCCAGAGCATTAGCAAACAAAACGCTGAACGTACCGAGGATACTCGGCATCAGTACCGGGATGCCGACTTTTCTCCAGAAGATTCCCGGTGTACCTCCCAGCAGTGTACAGGCCTCCTTCCACTGTTTCTGCACACCGTCAAAGGCCGGGATCAGAAGAAGTGTGGAAAGCGGAATCTGGAAATAAATATAGATCAGGCTCATGCCGTTCATCGTGTACAGATTGTATGTGGATAAAGCATTGATGCCCAATTCCTTGCCGATATTGACCACCAGTCCGGCATTGCCCAAAAGAATCATATAAGCGAAAGCCAGCGGAATACCTGCAAAGTTGGATACCATATTCAGAACTGTCATAAAAACATGATTCAGTTTGCCCTGATGCTGATGTGCCGCACGGGCACCCAGGAAAGCAATGATAATACCGGCAACAGCAGATGTCAGAGAAATCTTGATACTGTTGATGATCGCCTTCTGGTAAAGCAGCTTCGAGAAAACAGACTGATAATTCTCAAGTGTGAAACCTGTTCCACCATCCGGCTGAAAACTCTTCACGATCACTGTGATCAAAGGTACAATTTCATAGAGCATAGCCACAATCAGGAATGGAACCAGGGCAAGTAAATAAATGTATGTCTTTTTCTTCATTAAATTCAACCCCTGTCTGATGCTGTTCTTCTGATTCATCGGGTGCATCAGACCCTGTTATTCAATTCAAGTCGGGCGCGCGCGAGACTTAAATAGAATCGAAAAACGGGGGTGCAGGCTTTGCACCCCCTGAAATTCATTCAGTTCAAGCCGAATATCCATATGTCATCTTCGACTGAAATTATCTGTTCTGCATTACTGTACCAGTAATGGCGCAACCTCTTCTTCCCAACGTGTCTTAGCTGTTTCACATGCTGCTGAATAAGCATCTGCATCGCTGATCAGAACTGCATTGGCAATATCATCCTTGGAGATAACCTGATCCTTGTATTCGTCTGCGATTGTGAAGTCTTCTCTTGTAGGGATTGCACCTGCCAGAGCAAGGTATGTCTGACCTTCATCACTAAACATTGTCTCTCTTGTCAGAGCTGCTGCATTTGGATGAGGTGCATATTTGTTGATAACGGAAGCGTAACCATTCTGTAAGCATCCATCAGAAGGAACAACGGCCTGCATCTTGTACTGGCTGATATTCTTGCTGTAAGGGATACCTGTGAAGCTCCATACAACACCAACAGAAATTTCACCGGATTCGAAGTTCGCCTGAGTGATATCAAGTGTATTGATTCTGCCTTCCTTCGCCAGTTCTGTCCAGAACTCGAAAGCAGGATCCAGATTGTTCATATCGCCGCCGAATGCATATGCGGAAGCGATGAAAGCAGCCTGAGCATTACCACCTGTCAGAGGTCCAAGGGCAACTTTGTAGTCGCCGTCTTTGATATCCTGCCATGATGTCGGCACTTTATCAACCTGATCTGTGTTAACAAGGAATGTTGTTACACCTGTGTAAGCAACCATCCACTTACCATCTTCGCCCTTTGCCCAATCAGGAACACTATCCCAATAGGAGGTCTTGTAACCCTGAACAAGATCTTCAGATACAGCCTGTCCTGCGAATCCGTAACCAACATCACCGATATCCTTGGTTCCCTTTTCGCCTTCTGTCGCAAACATCTGAAGTTCCTCAGAAGAACTCATATCTGTATCGTTGTGGGAAATGCCGTATGTATCAGACATTGTCTTCCACAGGGATGCCCAGTCTGCCCATTCATCAGGCATACCAACAGATACGACTTCACCTTCTGCCTTGGCTGCTTCTGTCAGTTCATCAACGGTCTTGCTGTTGAGATCACCTGCTGCAGAAGTATCGCCGCCGGCTGCTTCTGTTGCTGCTTCCGTTGAAGCTGCTGAATCAGCTGCCTTTGACTCAGCTGCGCCGCCTGAACTGCCGCAGGCTGCTGTTGCCATCACAACGCCCATAATGACTGCTGTCAGGCCCATAAGCTTTTTAGATCTTTTCATTCTTTAACTCCTCCTTTTTGAGATATATCCACCTGCGTTCTCCCCCGCGGATGAATATAAAGAATAAATTGTGCACTTTTAACAAATAGCATCGTTAAAAGCATTATGTTTTAACAAAATGATACCATGAGTTTGTCATTCTGTAAACATCAAACTAGTAAATTTCCTGTAAAGAATGTGTAAAATTCAAGATAATTTCAAAAAATTGATAAAACTTTGACCAGCTTGTCAATTCAAACCGGCTTCAGTAAAATTAAATCTCCTCTACATATTCTATTCCCGGAATTTCCCTGAGAAGATCGATCACAATCCCGTGTTTCGTCTTCTCCGGTACTTCCAATACCAGTGTCGCATTCACAAGCTCTTCCTTATTCTTCTTGGATTTGTTCAGTTCCATCTGCACGATCTTGTAGTTATTCTGTTTCAGAACACTGATAAATGGCGCGATTGAACGTCTTGATTCAAATTCAATATAAATATCAAGAACCCTTGAATGCTCATAGGCAATCTCATCGACCCTTCCCATAAACCGATAGATCACCAGTACCAGGATCGTCGTGATCGCTGCACCACTATAAAAGCCGATGCCGATACTAAGCCCGATGCCTGCACAAGTCCACAACCCTGCTGCAGTTGTTAATCCTTTGACATGATTATCTCTTGTGACCATGATCGTTCCAACCCCAAGAAAACCAACACCGCTGATAACCTGAGCCGCCAGTCTTGCAATATCTGATATGGCACCGAAGTCCACATAGATATACTGACCCGTCATCATGACCAGTGCCGAGCCAAGGCAGACAAGAGCATGAGTCTTGAAACCCGCTCCCCGACGCTTGACACTTCTGGTCAGACCGATGGCACCTCCACATACGACCGCCAAAATCAGTCTGACGGTAATCGTCACGATGTTCCATTCATCCAGATAGGAACCTATCACCTCTAACCCTTTCATTTACTTCACCCGTTTCTTCCTGTAGATTCACCCTGCCCTTTCCTGATTGTCCGGCAGCTGTTCAGATCCGCCTGACAAAATGTCCGGTATTGACATCCATAAGGTCCTGTTCCAAACAGCAATCTATTATGTCGCCATGATAGCACGGTTCCAAAGGAAAATCAAATGAATTTTCAAAAAAATTCATAAATATTTCCCCAATTATTCAATAATATTCCAGTTATAACCAAATATCCCTTCTTTTTCTATTTATATTCGTTTAATTATCTGCCATCTTTTTCCAAAAATGGACTAGAAAAAGTACAAAATTTGCGTTTTTCCTGAAATTGCAGTATACTAGTTTCAATTAATAAAATACGGGAGGTACCTCATGCAGTCACATGAAGCTTACTTAAAACGCGCAATTGAATTATCCGTCAAATCAAGAGAATCCGGCAATACACCTTTTGCGGCTCTCCTTGTTGATAAAGACGGGAATATTATTATGGAACAGATGAATAATGAGATAACAGAGCATAAATGTACCGGTCATGCAGAGACACAGCTGGTAGAACGTGCATCCCACGCTTACAGCAAAGAATTTCTCTGGGACTGCACACTTTACACAACGGCAGAGCCTTGTGCCATGTGTTCCGGTGCCATTTACTGGGGCAACATCGGCCATGTTGTGTATGCCATGACAGAGAAGGATCTGCTCTCCCTGACAGGTGCCGATCCTCAGAACCCGACCTTCGATCTGCCTTGCCGCGACGTCTTCGCCAAAGGTCAGAAGGCCATTGAAGTCACAGGGCCTTTCCCTGAACTGGCACCTGCCGCTGCCAAAGTTCACGAAGGTTACTGGAATAAATAAGCATCCTGCTGCACCGCACTCTCTTTGATCCCGGAAAGCGGTTTGGCATGCAGCATGTGAATAAATAGAGGAAGAGATATGAATACGAATAGCAGAAATTTGACTTTATTGACAGATTTATATGAATTGACCATGATGCAGGGCTACTTTAAAACTCACTCCAAAGAACATGTTGTCTTTGATGTTTTTTATCGCCAGAATCCGTGCGGCGGTGCCTATGCCATTGCCTGCGGTCTTGACCAGGCTATTGATTACATCAAAGACCTGCATTTTGAACAGGAAGATATTGATTATCTGAGAAGCACCGGATTTTTCCAGGAAGATTTCCTTGATTATCTGAAAAACTTTCGGTTTACAGGTGATATCTATGCCATTCCCGAAGGAACAATCATTTTCCCGAAGGAACCGCTGGTCAAAGTCATCGCACCAATCATGGAAGCCCAGCTTGTTGAGACCGCTCTGCTGAACATCATCAATCACCAGAGCCTGATCGCCACCAAGGCCGCCCGTGTCGTTCAGGAAGCTGGCGGCGGCGTCATGGAGTTCGGTCTTCGCCGTGCCCAGGGTCCGGATGCCGGTATCTACGGTGCAAGAGCCGCCGTGATCGCCGGATGCATCGGCACCAGCAACGTCCTGGCCGGACAGATGTTTGATATTCCGGTCAAAGGCACCCATGCCCACAGCTGGATCATGAGCTTTCCATCCGAACTGGAAGCATTCCGGACGTATGCAGAACTCTTCCCGGACAACTGCCTGTTGCTGGTGGACACCTATGACACACTGAACTCCGGTGTCAAACACGCCATCCAGGTCTTTAGGGAAATGCGTGAAAAGGGTATCCACTCCAAGCTCTTCGGTATCCGTCTTGACAGCGGTGACCTGGCTTATCTCACCAAAAAAGCCCGTATCATGCTGGATGAAGCCGGATTCCCGGATGCTATCATCTCCGCATCCAGCGATCTGGACGAATACCTGATCAATAGTCTGATGAATCAGGGGGCCAAAATCACTTCATGGGGTGTCGGCACAAACCTGATCACCTCCAAAGACTGCCCATCCTTCGGCGGTGTTTACAAACTGGCCTGCATTATCGACGAAAACGGCACAGAAATACCGAAGATCAAAGTCTCCGAGAATGTTGAGAAAGTCACAAATCCGGGCAACAAGAAAATTCTTCGTATCTATGACAAAGCCAGCGGAAAGATCAAAGCCGATCTGATCACCCTGGAAGATGAGGTCTTCACAGAAGATCAGCCGCTGACTCTGTTCGATCCGCTGGCCACATGGAAGCGTACCCGACTGGAAGCCGGCACTTATACGATTCGTGAACTGCTTGTTCCGATATTCAAAAACGGTCAGTGTGTCTATGAATCTCCGTCTGTTATGGACATTCAGGCTTACTGCACACAGGAAAAGGCCACTCTCTGGGATGAATCCAAACGACTTATCAATCCCCAGGAAGTCTATGTGGACCTTTCCCGCAAGCTGTACGACCTGAAGAACCAGTTGTTAGACGACGCTCACACTATCAAAGATTAGCCGCAGAATTTGTTTGCGCATACACTTTTGCCAAACCGCCTGTATCGGACAGGAGATAGCTCTTGTCCGATGGTACTAACGACAGATATCGAAGATAAATTCCGCAACCTGATCCATAGCATCATAAGCAGTTTTAAAAGGTGACATCTGGAAAACATGCCACATTCCCTTGTACTCTTCAAGACGTACTGGGACATGGTATTTTTCCAGATTTTTTTTGAGCAATAATGAATCTGACAAAAGCAGTTCGTTGCTCCCCACCTGGATATAAGTTGGCGGGAAACCCGTGAAATTGCCGAAAAGCGGGGAAATCAACGGATTCTTCAAATCCTGTCCTGAAGCATAGGCCGCAATGGCATTGTCCAGATATTCCCGGTTCAGGATCGGGTCCACGTCCACCTTTGTCTCATAAGACTTGCCGCTGCCTGTCAGGTCTGTCCACGGTGAAAAAAGAATCAGTCCCCTTGGCAAAATTCGTTTCTGCTCTTTCAGCTTCAGGACAAGGGACAGGGCCAGATTGCCTCCGGCAGAATCCCCGGCTACAATGACATCCCTGGCACCATAACCCAGATGCATCAGATAATCCCAGACGGCCAAGGCATCCTCCGTGGCTGAGGGATAAGGATGTTCCGGTGCCAGCCGATAGTCAAAGCTCAACACATCCATGGAAGTGGTACTCGACAATTTGTTGGTAATGCTTCTGGCATAATGAAAACTGCCTGTATTGTAACCGCCGCCATGACAATAGAAAATCACAAACTTCCGCATATGGCTGCGCTTCACACTGACCCATTCCGACGGAATCTCCCCCACCTGAAAAGGCTCATAATTCAACTCTCTATGCTTCAACAGGGCGCTGATATTCTCCTGGGACGCCCGGACTCTCTCAAGGTCATCACTCTCCACAAGGGTATGCATTCTTTTAATGGCTTTCATCAGCCCCTGATTGGATTTTTCACTTATCGCCATTCACTTTCTCCTTCCCGCTCTATATGCAAAACATTTAATTCCTGTACATCTATACGTATTTGCTCTTGCTATTGATGATGAGTAACATTATAATAAAAATTATGAAAACAATCAATAAAACAATAAAGCATACACCAAAAAAACAACATAAAACATGGTATAAGCTGGACTTATCCGCCAATGTCTACCCAACACTGCAGCGCCGGAACTTCTCCAACGTGTTCCGTCTGTCGGTTGTTTTAAAGGAGGAAATAGACCCTGACACACTGCAGAGGGCTGTGGATCTGACATTGCCGAGATTTCCGGCCTTCAAAGTTGCCCTTCATAAGGGTATTTTCTGGCGGTATCTGGAACCCAATGACCATCCCGGTCCCTTTGTGATGCCGGATATCATTAATCCCTGCATGCCAATGTTGTTTAAATCTAACAACAGATATTTAATCCGAATTTACTATTACAGATGCCGTATTTCGCTGGAAGTCTTTCACTCTCTTTCCGACGGCAGCGGTGCCCTGAAACTGCTGAAAACCATCACAGCCGTTTATCTCCGTCTGAAAGGGCATGAGATTTCCAACACCTGCGGCGTTCTGGATATCAACGAACCGCCTCGGCCGGAGGAAATGGAGGATGCCTATATCAAATATGCTTCCTCCAGAGTCAAACGCCCCCGCAGTCAGGGCAAAGCCTACCGCATCCGCGGCCACAGGGAGCCCTTTTACACACTGAATATCATCCATGGCCTGCTGTCTGTACAGGAAGTCCTGCAGAAAGCCCGCAGTTATCATGTGACCCTGACGGAATATTTGAATGCGGTACTTCTGTATGCTTTATTAGAAAAACAGAAAGCGGACCATGTTTTCAGGGAACATCCCGTGGCACTGGCGCTTCCCGTGAATCTACGCAATATTTTTCCATCAGACACATTGCGAAATTTTATTGCCATGGTTTACCCTTCTGTGGACCCGCGCATGGGGGACTATACCTTTGAGGAAATCATCACCCATGTCCACAACTACATGCGTTTTTACATTAATGACAAGTTTCTAAATGCCGACATTACCACCAACGCCTCTACCCAGCAGAGCCCGCTGATCCGTATTGTGCCGCTTTTTGTCAAAGATATCGTTGTGAAACAGTTTTATATCCGTGTGCAGGACAAACAGTCCACCGCCGGCCTGACGAATCTGGGTGTCATTGATGTGCCAGAAGAAATGCGTGAATTTGTCGATTATTTTGACGTATTGATGGGGCAGCCTTTCTCCCTGAGAACCAATTGCGCTGTAGGAAGTTTCGGCGATACCCTGAGCATCAACTTTACAAGTACTATTATCGAAACCGACGTGGAACGCTTTTTCTTTAGGAAATTAGTCCAAGAAGGCCTGCATGTCAAAATTGAAACCAACCGTGATATGAACAGGAGTGAATTTTAATGTCATATTGTGTCAACTGCGGTGTGGAACTGGACAAAACCTGCTCCGTCTGCCCGCTGTGTAATACCAAGGTTATCAATCCCAACCAACCGGTGGATACCGTTTCACCAAAGCCCTATCCTGTGGACAAAGGCTATGTGGATTCAGGCATCCGCAAGGAAACCGCCATTCTCATGGCCGTCTGTCTGGCCGCAACAGCAGTTGTCTGCGGACTTTTGAACCTTTTTTTTATCACATTTTCCCACTGGTCCTTCTATGTCATCGGCACCTGTATCGTCCTGTGGATTTTCTGCCTGCCGATTTTCTTTCCGACCAAGGCCGTCTTTCGAATCACGTTGCTTCTGGACGGTCTGGGCATCGCCATGTACTTCGGCATCATTGCCTGGCTCCATCCCGGCAACGGCTGGTACACAGCTATCGCCCTGCCCCTGATTATTCTGGGCACACTGGCAGTTTTCTTCTTCGCCATCAGTATGGGCCATCCGAGAAGCTCTATACTTTCCCAGGCTGTCATCCTCGTGGCAGAAATCGGCATTTACTCTGTCTGTGTAGAACTGCTGACGCGCCGTTATTACGCCGTGCCAATGGCTCTTTCCTGGTCCGCCATTGTCCTCACCTGCGCTATTATCATCGACGTGACACTGGTGACTATCCTGCTGCGAAGCCGGTTGAGGGAGGAAGTCCGGAGAAGGATGCATATATAAAAATACGCACATACAATTACGCGTTCAAAAACGTACAAAAAACAATCGTAAATTTTTACGATTGTTTTTTGATTCATAACGGTTCATTCTTCCATTTTCATCAATATGATTCAGAACAAATCGTCTGTTTTTATCATCCAACTGAGAGGCAATGCTGTCGAAAATCGCTTTTATTTTTATCTTATCCGAACCCTCTGCATATTTGGCTATGTCCTGCCTGTATAATTCCAGAATGTTTCTCTGAACCTGAATAACTTTTCCAATATCATGGGTATTAACATAAGTCTGGACAACATCCGGCATACCGCCAACTACAATATAGGCCGCAAATAGTTTTAACAGTGTTTCGTGCATTACCTGCGGAACTTTCTCGTGCTTTTCATAACAGGACTGCAAAGCTGCAAATGTCGTCTCCTGTACGCCATTCGCTCCAAGGAACTCCCTGAAATTCATAGGATACATATAAACAATTTCTTCAAACCCCACTGCATAAGACGGAACTTCTTTATACTTGACGCCCAGCAAAGAGTCTGATTCTATATAATCGAACCTTCCATCCTCCACAAGGAACTTAATGGCACAACGGGCATTCGGACACTCCTGTATTTCATCCAGAAAAATCAAAGTCTTTCCGGGTTCCAGTTTCTGCATCTTAAAAGCTGTCAGATTCTCGATAATTGTATCTGCATCCAATTTGCCATCAAATATCTGATCAGCTCCCTTATCTAATATAAAATTTACCTCAACAAAATACTCGTATTCTTTCCGGGCAAATTCTCGGATAATCGTCGTTTTGCCAATCTGTCTCGCACCAATCACACATAACGCTTTCTTTTTATTCTCATTTTTCCACGAATATAAACGCTCTGATATCTCTCTTTTAAGCATCAAATCACCCCTAATACAAGTATTGTAACATTTTTCCTGCTTTATTCAGCGATGTTTGTAACATTTTTCTTAGATTTTAGAGGGTGTTTTGCAACATTTTTCTTTCAGAAGCATAAACCTTGGCGGAGCTCCTTTTTCCTGTTCTCCCTGATAATATCCGATTCCGTTTCCACAATATATAATACAAATTTCTCCTTCGTTGGCCCTCTCTGCTGCTTGCTCCAACAGCATTTTCCCTATATAATCTTCACCAATAAAATAAACATTTTCCGCACCACTTAGCTTATGAAGATAATTTTTCATCGCTTCTTTATCCATATAATCAACCGCATGCAGACAAGCTTCTTTAAAAATATCTGGTTTATGGAAATGCCATATAATATCTTTTCGCTTCTTTGAATGACTTAATTCCCACTCAATTCTTTCCTGCTTACTTTTTATGATATAGTTTTGAACAATTTCTTTTTCTGTTTCAACTACATATTCCATAAAATATGCATCCCCTTCACTCTCAGTAACAAATGCTCCTTCAGAATTTCACCTTTGGCATCCTCACACTCTCCGGCAGCCAGCTTTTCACCAGTGCATACGTCTCTTCTGTACATTCACATCCTACCGTTCCTGAAAATATAAAATCACTCAGACATTTCTTCTTTTTCTTAAAAGACATGACAAAATCTACACCGGCCTCATTTTTTCTCGTTGTTCCAAATTCCACTTCATAGTACTCATCCCAGTTGAAATGAACTGTCCATATTTTAAAATTAATATAAGTGATTGTAACCCCCGTTTCATCTATAACATATGATACTGAAAATCTCAAATAAATATACAACACAGCCAAATACATAAACCCGATTCCTATAACAGTCTCACAAATTCCTGTTCCTTCCCTGCATAACAGAATGCCCAAAAAAACACAAACTATAAATAACCCAATAAAAGACCAACAAAATCCCTTATTTGAATATTGCTCCGGCAAACCGCCTCTTATTTCTTTCACGACTTTCTTCCCCCTGGCATGACCAAATCTTTTTGAGGCAGCAGCTAATTCTGCTGACTCTTAATTATATAAACCTTTCTGTCCCTTCTACCCGCATAAATACTGCTTTTGTGTCAGACAATGTAATACACATTACAAATTTCGTACAGAATATAAAACGTATCTCTATTGTGCTCCTTTTTTCCAAGCACTAATACTCTTTTTTTTCTTCTCTGCTTTCTGGACCTTTGTCCATTTTGCTGTTTGAAATATATGAAGATAACCCAAGCTACATAAATCATTTCTAAAATATACACAAGGAGCAATAACCAAAATGACAACACATAGGAGATTCCCAAAGCACATATAGCATATATTATTCCATCCCCAATAACAGCTTTCAAGTCTCTTTGACTTTTTCTCTTATCTGTAGTCTTGTCCTTAATCAAACTACACATCAATATACCAAGAAACAATCCACTAACAGCTAATTTTTTTGTCCTATGGACAAAGCATATGCACTGCCCAATATAAAGTTCATGCCATTCCAGAAATAAAACATGCCAATTAACTTCGTATACAAATCCAGATGAGGCGTATTTCTCCTATTCACATAATAATCGTAATATTTCTTCACACTCTCCTCCTATACTCTGCTCTTTGTAAACAATTTTCTAACAAAATTCGTAATATTTGAAAAAAATCCCGCTTTAACAGTTTGCTTTACTCCACTTTTTACCGTTACCTTAATAGCAGTCTTTTTAGCTACATATTTTGCAATCCTTCTGGCAGACTTTACCGTTTTTATAACATCATTAGCTCGTCTATATATACCTCGTAATTTTCTCCCATTTACACCTGAACCACCTATTTTTCCAGCAATTCCTCCTACAACTGTCGCTGCCCCAAAGTCAACCATCCATGTCTACACACTAAATTTGTTCTTTCCAAGGAGGTCTTTCCTCAGGTTTATTATCCTCCAATTCTACATGCCATTCCTTTAATTTTTCCACAATAATGTCTTTTTCTATAGCACCTTGAAAACACTCTATATTCTTGCTTTTTTCGTCTCCATTTTTCAGATATATACAAAAAACAGACCGATTAAACAACATTTTGATATATACTGGATTTAAAAATCGAGGTCTTAAAAATCGACTCTTGGAAAAAACAATACATTCATGATACTTATTTATTCCTCTGCCTAAATTAACACAATTAGCATTTATTCGTTTCACAGGCAGCTCATCCCATAAATACTGTCTCTTATATTTACCATCTTTTATTACTATACCTGCTTCACTTAAAATAAGGGTTTCATTTCCAACAAACACTGGTCTTAACGATAATAATGAAATGATAATTAATAGAATCGTCCACCACCATACATCATTCTCCCATTTTAAAATTATCACAAGTAAATTTGTTAGAATCACGCCAAATAGTACAGAAGCCCCATCATCCGCTGCCTGAATTACCAATAAATCTTCCTCACTCAATGTCAATATCTCTCCCAGCCTCTTACTCCCTTAAATCTGTACGGGTTGTCCTTTCCAAGTGTCCCTGCCATGCTGCCTGTGATGCCGGTCAGTATACCCCAGCTGTCATATCTGTAGTTTACTACAGCTGTACCATTGGCGTCAATCAGTCCTGTGATCGTCATCAGGCCGTTACGGATATAATAGTGATCCGCACCCTTATAACGGATAGCCATCAGCTGGCCGCTGCCGTCATACAGATAATGTTGCCATGCCATCATCACGACAGCCCCAGCCCGGAATTCCAACTGCATTCTCGAATTTCCAGAAACAGGTTTTCCGCATTGAGTTCTGCTTTTCTCAGACATTCTTTCTCACATGCATTCTTACATTTGAAGAATATCTTGTCTGATTTTCTTAGTTTTCGTGATGTTGAGGTTATTATATTCCCATTTTCATAAATTGTCAATAGCAATTTCTCATATTTCCAGAAATTGTTGACGAGTTTCTGGGAGAATGGTATAATAATCTCAGAAAATGAAAATGCATGGAACTCTCAGTATCCCAGATGCTTCATTTCGATCAGCCGAAACAGTATCTATGTTTCTGTTATGACTGTTCTTTATAAGGGTACTGATATTTCACAAGACAACTGATGATAGAAGGAGATTTTTTCAATGAAAAGCACTGTAGGTGAAACCTTAAGAAAATGCAGAGTTGCAGCGGGGAAGTCCGTGCGGGAAATGTCTGAATTACTAACTGCCAATGGTTTTAAAGCATCCGAGAAGACAATTTACAGCTGGGAGAACGGCAACAGCCAGCCCACCCCTGACGCCCTTTTAGTCATGTGCCGTGCCTACGGTGTCGAAGATGTCCTCGGCACATTTGGCTACGCACCTGAGAAACCAACCACCATTGCCGCTCATTTTGACGGTAATGAATTTACACCTGAACAGATTGAGAAGATTAAGGCTTTTGCCGCCTTTATCAAGTTCGATGATCAAAGGAAGTGATTCACCTGAATACTTATGAAGAATTATTGCAGGATGCCGATGATGAACAGGTACACGTTCATGAATCTGTTGACCTAAACGGAGACAGCACCGGAGAGAAACGTCTGAACGGTCTCTATGTAGATGGCCATATTGCGCTGGATTCACAGCTGAAGACCACCGCAGAGAAGACCTCTATTCTTGCCGAAGAAATGGGCCATCACTTTACAAGCGTCGGTGATATTACCGATTTGAAGAATGTGAACAGCCGACAGCAGGAATTGGATGCCCGCCTGTGGGGATATAACCGCCTGATCGGACTGCGCGGTATTATCCGTGCTTTTGAACATCACTGCCAGAACCGCTATGAGATGGCAGAATATCTGGATGTTACGGAAGATTATCTCGAAGAAGCCCTGGCCTGTTACCGAAGCAAATACGGCGTTTATACCGTTGTTGATAACTATGCGATTTACTTTATTCCCAATATAGCTGTTGCGAAACGTTTTTAGAAAATATGGTATTAAGGTACCTAACAATCCGAAAACTTAAAATTTTTGCCCTAATTTACATATTGTAATACCACATAACATATGCTATAATGCCAGTAGGCAAAAAGATAATGCTATTCCATAGTGAACAGCAACGAAAACCCCTCGGACGGCACTCCGAGGGGTTTTCTATTCCTAATTTTGGTGTGGAAAGACTTAAATCCACAGGCTAGTTACCGACTATGTTTTTGTTTTCTACAAATTAAACTATTAAGAACCAATCGAAAAAACTATGAAAGGCAATACAAATAAGTTTATGAAGATACATGAGATTACCCCCAAAGATTACACAGACCTGCACCGTCTCTACTGCCAGCTGGAGGATGACTGGACCTCAGACATCCAAGACATGATTCGCGTTCTGGAAGAAGTGAAAGATGACCCGCATTATCATCTGGTGGGTATTTTTGACGATGCAGACAAGCTGGCGGGAACCATTACCCTCAGCAAATGTCTTGATCTGACGGCCAAAGCCCGCTTTTATTATTCCCTTGAGAATCTGGTGATTGATGAAAATTACCGCCAGCAGGGATATGGTCAGGCCCTGATGCAGTATGTAGAAGACTATGTGCGCCGACACAACGGACGCTATGTCAATCTGACATCTTCCATCCATCGCACCGACGCACATGAATTTTATTATCGTATTGGTTTTCCTCGAAATTATACCGTAGGATTTAAGAAAAACGTGGTGGACGATTAGCAATTTAAAAGCTCCGGCCGCCGCCCCCGTGGGTACCTCCGCCGCTGCTCATATGCACGCCGCCTCCGCCTGAGCCGCCGGAACCGCCTCCGCCCTTCGGTTTCTCAATATGACGTCTTGTTACCGTCCGGTTCATAAAGCGATCCTCTTTGGCATCCAGATGTGAACCGGATGCGTCAAAGTACGTCCGGCTGTTGGTTGTCACACGGCCGCCGCGTCTGAATACCATGGCAAAAGTCACAACTGCGCCGATGACAATAGCGATAATCAGTCGAAGCAGCACACCAAATGCATCCATGCGGGCACTTCTATCTGTGGAGCGCCCCATATAATCACGGACACCTTTCAGGAAAGCATCGCAGGTGCCCTTATAATCGCCATCTGTGATGTGATTATAGCAATTATCCAGCACTTTATTGATTCTATAATCATCATAATAATTCATGGCCTGTCCCTGTGTCGCCATATAAATCTGCCGATTATCCATATCAATCAGAAACAAAATACCCGGATATTCATCTCTCGACATGGATTGACCGATTTTTTCCGCATAGGCATCTGCATAAGCCTGAGCACTCAATCCTCCTGCATCATCCGTTGTCACAATAGCGATATCTGCACTGTATCTCTCAGAATATTTTTCCAGTTTAGTCAAAAGTGACGCTTCCTCATCCGCCGACAAAAGATCCGCCTCATCATAAATACCGCTGGCTGACATACTCGCATCAGCCGCTGCCTCCCCATCCTGATTCGCTGTCAATACAGTCTCTGCGGCTGATACTGTTTCACCGGCCGTTTCTGCCGTCTCCGCGGCTTCTGCCTGAAAGGCTGTCATCACTGACGCCATTCCAAGGCCCATGACCAACAGCATCACCATCAGAAAATTCAATATTTTTTTCATTACAACAGCCCTCCAATCACCATCAGAATCGCAAAGGCCGCTGCCGAAATGCCTGCAAACCAGCCTGCCACTTTGCCTCTGCTCACAGGCGGTTCACCAATGACCTTACCTGTCTGGCCATTCATGGCAAATATATAATCTTTGTCCCTGTAGCGATAGGAAATAAACCAGATTGGCAGATACACATAATTGCTGCTGATATGGTCATAGTCCATCTGTTGATGGTCAATATGTACACTTGTGTAACCGGAAATCGTTGAACGGGCGTATTCTGCAGCATATCCGGCCACCTGCTGCTTCACCTGGGGCAGTAAATCCTCTGAACGATAATCTCCCTGATCCGCCTCAAATCCTGCCAGATACGGAATCTGGAAAGTTTTCAATGTGTCAAAACGATAGGGCTCCAGCTTTGCCATCAGGGTATCGTCCATTTTCTCTGATGCGTCATGGGGTACTTTTGTATATTCCAGACGCATTTTTCTCCGCACATCAAAGAAGTCCGTCTCCGTGTATTCTGTTTCGCCACGCACATAAATATTCACCCGGGTTGCCGTTCCCCGGACATCCACACTGGCATTCATATCATACAGCCAATATGGAATGTACAAAGGCTGCAGACGCTGGATATTCTTTGCCGCCATAAAGCCCTTCGGCGAAAATCGACCGTTATGACACCATTTTCTGAAGGCTGCCTCCGCTTTCTCCCTGTCCAGTTCAAAAGGCAGCACATAGGCCGGCCGCCAGTCTCCGCTCAGGCGGTCCGCCATCACCAACGGTGCCCCACAGTATTCACAGTGCGTGGCACAGGTTTTGCCTCCCGCTGGCAAAAGGCCGCCGCAATTCACACAATAGCGCTGTTTATCTGCCGGTTCTTCGGCCGCATTCTTATAATTCTCCTCATCCGGTCGGATATCCTCACTGTGATCACAATGCGCACAGTGAAGCTTTCCAAGCTTGATATCATATGACATATCTGCCCCACAGTTCGGACAGCTAAAATTCACAATCATTGTTATTCTCCCTGTATCATAAATTTATTTTTTCCTGACCCTATATCTCTTCACCCAAACATTACCTTAATCATACCATTTTCTCTCCCCGGTCGCAATCAATCCTGAAGTAAAAAAAGGGACTTTCAACGAAAACGATTTTGTTCCATTGAAAGCCCTTTGCTGTTGCTTGAAGCTGCACACTTTTTTATTTTTTGAGAAGCGCCGTCATATCTTCAACAAGTTTTTCGACATCCCGCTTATTCACCAGTTTTCTGGCCTCACCGTTGATTTCTGCCAGATGGAAGCTGCTGTCATAGACTGTAAATGATACGGTTGTCTCGGTATCATCTTCCCACTTGACAGTAACACTGATGGCCGCATCACCGGTTGATTTTGCCGCTGTATCCAGAATCTTCTCCGCCGACATGCCTGAAAGATCACTGTAGGCAGAAGATAAATCTGTCAAAGCAATTTCTGTATCTCCGGCATACCATTTTTCTTCTGTCTCTGCCTCAGTTTCTGCACTGTCCGCCAGATCATCCGCTTTGGCAACTTCTTGCTTTACCAGATGCCAGCTGTCACTGCCGATGGCAACATCGATACCCTTTGCATTATTCAGAGAACCGGACAAAATCGTATTATCCGTAAAATCCGCTGCTTTCTTTTCAACCAGTTCTTTGATCGTATCACCGCTGACAACATGGACTTCTTTTGAACCATCTAAGGCTGCATAGTAATCGCCGTCTTCATTCTGACTGCCGATATGCAGTATCAGCTGTTTGGCCACCTCAACAGTTTCCGTTTCAGACTCTGTTTCTTCTGTATCTGCAGTTTCCTGTACACTTTCTGCTGATGTTTCTGTCACTGTCTCTGCTGTGGTATAATCCACAGAAATGTCCGCTGTCGGTTTGTCCAGGCCATATTTCGACAAATCTTTGCAATTATACTCTACATGGCTCTTAAATGTGATGCCTGTCACAGTGTTGATAAACTGTGTTACAGATGATGATGCACAATTCTCTTTTTCCTCACCGTTTTCAAGAACTATCCTGCCGCCATCGCTGTCATTCTTAATTTCCAGTGTATGGCTGCCGGATTTGACATTGATATCCGTAATGCTGTCCGATGTGATGGTTGGGAAGCTCTCCATATCCGCCAGTTGATAGATATCCGAATTGAACGTATCGGCAAAATCGGACGCCACCAGGTAAACCGCATCATCTCCACTGATTTTCAGATAGGACCCACCGGCCGCATCATTGGTATCACCCACGGTAAATTCTGCCTCTTTGCCGTCACTGGCCATATATCGCACAGTCAATACCGGCGAATCCAGACCATATTCCGACAAATCTTCCGGTGAATCCAGTTTTCGGGTAGCTGAAACCGCACCCAGGGCATTGGTCATGGTCGTCAGGCTGTCCTGGTCAACCGGAAAACTCTTGTCCTCCGCATTATACCAGGTGCCGTCCTCCTTCCTAAAGGAGAGACTTTTGCCGTCTTTTTCATAAGAAATGGCTGTAATCTGACCACTGTCCACACTGCTGATCACCAGAGAGTCATCAGAGCTGTCCGCATCCTTCGACCTCTGACTCAGCTTCACAACGAGTAAATAAAGAACAGCTGCCGCCGCTAGGCAGATGATAGCAATTATAAGCGCTTTTTTCCTGTTCTTCATATGCTATTTACGCCTCCTTCTAAACCATACGACACCGCCGCCAATCACAAGGGCCGCCGGAATCAGGATGACAACGGCACCCCAGAATCCCGCATCTGCAGCTGTCACTGTCAGATAGGTTGTGGAAAGGCTCTTGGTCGGTATGGAAATACTTTCTTCTTTATCGATCATCCAGCTCATCACGTTGCTGATGAGTTCATAATTACCGCCGGACACAGCCTGATTCATATTTTCATCCAAGATTGCTGAGGATGAGAAATAAACCAGTTTTGTCTCCACATCATTATAATTTTCAGTGACTGCAGCACCCACTGTAAACGGTCCCTCTTCATCACCTGAAGCTTTTTCCGTTGTTGTCAGATTCTTCAGATCCGTTTTAATATACGACTTGCTGCTTGTCTGCAAAAGAGCTTCTGTTGTCACAGTGCTTCGCACATCATCAGAAATATTGATATTCTGTGCATACGGCATCAGCACCAGATTCTTGGATGTCATGCTGCCCACTGCATCGGCACTCTGGATTCTCGGAATCAGATAGGATGGATACCCCGGATAATAATACTGGCTGTTGCCTTCAAAAATCAAGCCCGCACTTGTGGAGAGACCATAATTATTCAAAAGTTCTGCCAGATTCGGCATATCCGTTTCTGTATAATCCGTGAATATCAGCACATGGCCGCCATTTTCCATATAAGACAGGATTCGATCCTTTTCGTCCGCTGTAATATCCTTCTGTGGTCCGTTGATCATCAGACAGTCTGCATCATCCGGTACAGATTCACTTGTTACAAGATTCAGCTCTTCTATATCAATATTTTCCTTTTCAATCTGGCTGGTCAGTGTATCAGAAAGGGATGCTTCATCATGGCCTGTCAGTGTATACAGTTTCGGCATTGTATCTGATGTCACATAATCAATGGCACTGGTCAGCTGACCTTCTGCGTCAAACCCGGTTGTCTGACTGCTGTATGTGGAATAATTAAATTTCGACTGATAAATATCACTGTAATTGATGACTTTATATTTGTCCCCACACACAACGATCAGGCTGTTGTCTGACAATGAACTGTCTGTATATTGTTTCGTAAAGGACGGATTGACCACCGGATCCTTTGTATGCACTTTGATATGACTGGACAGAGACTCATAACGTTCCAGCACTTTCTGGATCTGTTTATCCTCCTGTCCGCTCTGGGCAACCAGATAAACATCCACATCCGAATCCAATCCCTTGACGAACTCCTTCGTCTGATCAGTAATCGTATAAAGCTGATTATCCGTCAGGTCAAACTGTGTATATTTCACCGGAATCTGACCCACTACCAGATTGATCACCACAACGATGGCCAGCACAACGGCTGTCATCAGGGCATCGCCGCCCCAGCGTTTTCTCTGGATAGCCTGAATCGTCAGGAAGATACAGAATCCGATGATGGATAGATAATAGACAATGCCTGTCACATCAAAAACGCCTGAGCCAAAGTTGGAGAAAAAGGATGTCATATTAAAGGCACCCAGTGCTTTTGCCACTGAACCTGCCATCCAGTCTGATTTTACAAAGAAAATGATAATATTGACTGCTTCCGCAGCAATACCTGCTGCCAGCGCAATCTTTAGATTGGCGGTCAGATTATAAACCAGCCATGCCGCAAAAAGGATGACAAAAATCCAGATAACAAAGGATGCCACCGCCGTTGACGGCAATGATTTTGTGATCGTACCCGTAATATAAAATACAAGCAGCACAAAGAATGTCAGCAGTGCTGCAATAACCTGACTCTCCGTTACTGATGAGATAAACAGGCCAATGGCAATGCAGGCTGCACCATACAGGAAATAACCCAAAATGGCTGTATAAGCCATCGACAGGGAAACGGTACCGAACCGGCTGAGAATCAACGGATAAAAGCAGGTGATCAGCAGGGCCAGGCCGAATACTGTCACCATCGCCAGATATTTACCAATGACAATTTTCCAGAGTGAAACAGGTGCCGTCAAAAGCAGCTGATCCGTCTTCCGGTTTTTCTCCTCCGCAAGGATACGCATTGTCAGTACCGGTGTCATCAAAAGGAATAAGACAATGACGCAGGACAATGTGTAGCCGAAATACGGATAGCCCGAAGACAGATTGATCACCGCATAATAGATGCCGATCACAACCAGCATAAAGGCCATGCAGATATAGCCCGTCATGGATGTAAAATACGAACGTAATTCCTTTTTATAAATCGCTGTCATGTTCTGCTGCCTCCTTTCCGTCTTCTTCATCTGTCTCGTCAGTTTCTCCCGGGTGCTCTTCATGTTCTTCATGATCTTCCTCATGTAACTCATCTTCATGAGGATCTTCATTGTTTTGTGCCTTTGCAGATGTTTCAGTACCATCGGCTGTCAATTCAATAAAGACATCCTCCAATGACTTCTTCATCTGATTCATGGCATAAATCGGGCACTGGACAGCTGCCAGTCTGTAGAAGATCATCTCACGGACTTCTGTCTTCGGATCGCTCTGGATCATCACATCGACACAACCTTTTTCCTCAGAATCCGTATATTCAATATTTTCAACACCATCAACAGCATCCAGTACGCCTTTGATAGACGCCTCATCCCCTTTGACTGTCAGATGCAGTGTTACCTTATCTTCCATGAGCTTGCCAAGATTATCCGTTGTGTCACTGGCCACCAGTTTGCCGTGGGACAAAATCAGCACATCATCACAGACTGCACTGATTTCAGACAAAATATGGGAACTCAGAATGACGGTATGTTTCTTGCCAAGGCTTCGGATCAATCCGCGCATCTCAATGATCTGCGCCGGATCCAGGCCGACTGTCGGCTCATCCAGAATAATCACCTCCGGATATCCAAGCAGTGCCTGGGCCAGACCTACACGCTGTTTGTAACCTTTGGACAGATTCCGGATCAGACGGTCTGACACCGCCTCCAATTTGGCATCTGCGATCACTTTCTGAACTTCTTCTTCTTTTTTATTCCTGGCAATTCCTTTTAATTCGGCCGCAAAACGCAGATATTCAAGGGGTGTCATATCTGTATACAAAGGCGGGATCTCCGGCAGATAACCAATACATTTCTTGGCCTCCTCCGGATTCTCCAGCATATCATGCCCGTTGATCATAATGCTGCCTTCTGTCGGTCCGATATAACCGGTAATCATATTCATCGTTGTGGATTTGCCGGCACCGTTCGGTCCCAGAAAACCGTAAATATGGCCTTCTTCCACTGTAAAACTCAGATGATCTACGGCAATATGATCGCCGTATTTCTTCACAAGATTTTTGACTTCTATCAAAGTCTCTCTCCTCCTTCTCACTATTTGAACAGACAATTACGAAACCCAAGAATTTTAGCATTTTCCATATCTAATGGGTTTCGTAATTGTCTGTTTCATGCTTTATAGCATGCTATTTTCTCTCAAGGTATAGCATAACCAATATTTGTGATGCTTTGGTGGGGATTTTGTGACGAAAAAATGACCATTCTGTGAACGGTCACAAACGGTCATTTTCTTCTGTATATCCATTTAATTTTTATGTTCAATTTTCATCGGCAGCCTGCTTGTCCGCACCGGAGACAATGCGGTTATAATCAGCACTGTCCTGCTGCCATCGCTGATAACGGCTGTCTTTTCTATGGTCTTCCAGCTGGTACTGCGATCCCAGATAATTTCCCAACCATGTACTGATCTTCTTTGCACCGCTGTAATTCAGATGATTGCCTCCGTCACGACTGTCCGTCAGCCAGTCAAAGCCCGTCTTTGTCATCATATCCTTCATATTAAAATCAATAAAAGGAATATTTCGATCAGATGCGTAGTCCGCCACTGCCTGATGTCTGGCCATATTCCATGAGTTGGCTGACGGCATCTCCACAAATAGCACCTGAATGTCCGCATTCCGGCAGATTTCAACAAACTGATTGAGGCTCTGCAGCGCTATGGCATCTATTTCTTCCCGATCATCCGTCTTCGCCATATAATCGAACCCTTTGTAAGCCACCCGGTCATCCGAATAGCGGTACCCCTTGGCCGCATCATGCCATGGTTTCTGCGGTTTGCCCATCAGCTCTGAGATCGTCACACTTTTCCAGCGATCATGATATTCCAATACCGGAAAAAGATAATTGGCTGCGGCCTTGACCAATGAGGTCAGATGACCGTCCATGTTTTCCTGGAAAAGGGCGTCCGTCTCCAGGATAACAACTTTTGGCCTCTGGCATGTCAGCACTTCCTGAAGCAATCTCACGGACTGATCGATGGTCTGATTGGGTTCTCCACAGGCAAAGCCTGAAATGCCATGCGTTTTCCACAATTCCATAGGTGAAAATCCACTGGCCAGATCACTGTTGCCGATAGCCACCACATCCAGAGAATCCTTTTCTTCCCCATAAAACCCTCTGGCTCTGTAATTGTGCATGCCGCCGCTGGCGGAATTCGACCTTGGCACCAACGTCTTCGACATTCCCACCAACAGCAAAACCGTCAACAGCACAAAAGCAATCATTTTCAATGCCCGTCCGGCAAACTGTTTTCTATTAGATATATGCATTTCACTGACTCCTCATTCACGAAGTTATTTCTGCGTATTAGACATATTGCCCACTTCTGCTTCCGTCGCTGTCTGAAACTTCTGCCCATTATGCATTTGGATTTAGAAGTTAGCATACAATGGATCCACCACGCCATATCCGCTGCCATAGGCTCCAAGCAGTACAATGGCACAAAATACCCCTGCATAAACGGTCCACCTGAGCACCATCGGCCATGATGCAATTCGCTCACGTATACAAATACCTCTTTCTCTGACAATACCCACCATCAGCATCAGTAAAGCGCCCAGCGCCAGCACAGCCAGATCATGTCTGTCTAATCCCAGCTCAAGCCAGTTTCCTGTTGTTTTTCTAAACATGGATTCAAACATCTCCGCAAAAATACGCAGACTGTTTGCCCGAAACAACAGCATACCGATATTCACCAGTATAAAAGTTCTGATGATCAGCAGCAGCTGCCATGGCCGGCTCTCCTTCCGAATCCCGGTTTTTTCATAAAAACAATGTATCACCGGTTTGCCAAAAAGGCCGAATAATGTCAATACATAGTAGTACATGCCGTAAGCCACATATTTCCATGCAGCTCCATGCCAGAGTCCATTGGCCAGCCAGACGAAAAACAGCGCAAACGCCGTTGGCATTGCCTGCCCCAGATGGACACTCAGATGTTTCTTGGCCCATCTTCCCAGCTTCATATTTGTTTTCGACAATGTTACCGGATAGAAAATATAATCTTTGAACCAGGCCCCCAGCGTCATATGCCATCTTCGCCAGAATTCACCGATGGACTTCGAGAAAAAAGGCTGATTGAAGTTCCGGGCAATCTCAATGCCAAACAGTGCCCCGCTGCCCCGCACGATGTCCATGCATCCGGCAAAATCCGCATAAATCTGCAATGTATAGACGAACATCGCCAAGATCACAATGCCGCCGCTGTAATCCGACGGACTGCCGAAAACGGTACTGACAAGCAGCGCCGCCCGGTCAGCCAGCACCATTTTCTGGAAAAGTCCCCAGAGGATCAGCTGCGCGCCAAAGGTAAACTGCCGGTAATCAGCCCTGTGTCCTTCAAAGGCCTGCCCTGCAAGCTGGTCGTAACGGCTGATAGGGCCTTCCGTAATATTGGTGAAAAGGCTGAGGAAAAGTGCCAGTCTGCCGAAGTGATGATCCGCCGCTGTCTGCCCCCGGTAAACATCGATCACATAGCCCACCGCTGACAGCGTATAAAAAGAAATGCCCAGAGGCATCAACAGTTTCAGCGCCGGCAGCTGAAAACCAGGCTCCAGATGGCTTCCCAGCGCATTGATATTGGCACTGAAAAAGTGATAATATTTCAAAAAGGCCAGAAGCCCCACATTGATCAGCACCATGGCAAACACAATATAGCGCTTTCGGCGCATCATAACTGCCTTTCTGGCTTTTCTTTCTTCTTTTTTCAGACTTTTGCACACACTGTCAAAGGCCTGCTGCTCCCCCTCCATAGCCAGAGCTCCCAGATAAACCGAAACGGTTGTGATCAGCAGAAAAACAATCATTTTTCCGGAGGCCATCCAGTAGAAGAAATAACTGCCGCCCAGCAGCACCAACCACCGTTTTTTCAAGGGTATCAGGTAATATAAAGCCACCAGCACCCCCAGAAAAAACAGCAGATAAAAATAAGAGGTATAACTCATCCCGGACTAATCCTCCTGAAGCCGCATGATCAGCTGCCACATCGCCTCCACAGACTCAAAATTCTCCGGCACCACATCCGTCGGCAGAATCTCCACATCAAACTCGTCACAGATCTCCGTCACAATCGTCATCACATCCAGAGAATCAATCAGTTCATCCGACACCAGATGCTTCTCATTCACATAATCAATACCCGGTTTCACTTTATTTAAAATATCTAACAGTTCTTTCATGTCAATAGCATCTCCTTCCATTTTCACTCTATTATCTACCACAACTAATACTTGATAACACTACTTCTTATCCCCTCAACCTCCGATGGGCAAGCCATCGGATTCCTGCAATAGCTATCTTGTTTGCAAAACCCAATAAACTTCTGATAAGTGCATGTCTGACGGACGCTTCAAAGCCCCGATTTTGCAAACTTGATAAACTAACCGATGGCCTGCCCATCCATTAAATCTGTATAGTAGCTCTTCAAGTATTTCCTGTCGATTTTGCCGTTGGCATTTTCCGGCATCCTCTTCACTCTGATGCATTCTCCCGGCCTCATATACGGCGGCAATTTCCCTTCCAAAAGAACCCGCATCTGATTTTCATTTTTGGGACCGCCCTCATAGAACAGGACAATTCTGTCACGCACTTCATCGTAAATACTGACACAGCTCTTGACATCAGAGGCCGCACCGGCGGCAGCTTCAACTTCACCTAACTCGATACGGTATCCCATATGCTTAATCTGAAAATCTCTGCGTCCCAGATACAGCAGCTCGCCGCGGTCATTATAGCGGACCAGATCACCGGTTTTATATATCTTCTCCGGATACCATGGGTTCAGCGGGTTCTGGATAAAAGCAGCATCCGTTTTGTCCGGATCTCCATAATATCCGCCGGCTACAAAAGAGCCTCTGACGCACAGTTCGCCGATTTCTCCCGGTGCCGCTTCCGTACCATCCTCACGAAGGATGATCAGGTCACAGTTGTCGCAGGCACGCCCAATAGGCAGTGTTTCACTATCCGCAAAATCCCGGTCCACAATGTAATAGGCACAGATATCTGTTACTTCTGTCGGCCCATACAGATTGGCATACAGCAGCTCCGGCATTTTTCTCCGCCAGTAATTCAGCTGTTTCACCGGCATCACCTCACCGGCGAAAAGAACCTTCTCCATATATGGAAGGGACACATAGTCCAGCACTTTCCAATTAGCAACAATGGATAATGCCGTCGGCACCCAGTAAATGGTATTCACTTTTCGACTATTCATATACTCCAACAGACGCACCGGAAAAGCAAATAATTGCTTCGGCAGAATCTGAAGTTCTGCGCCTGCTGCCAGAGTTGTATAAATATCCAGCACCGACATACTGAAATAAAAAGGTGTCTGGCTGCCGAAAACCGTCGCTTCATTGATATCAAATGTCGTTTTCACCCATTCCGCATAAGCCATCACATTTCGATGGGAAACGGCAACACCCTTCGGCATGCCTGTGGAACCGGATGTAAAAAGGGTATACACCAGATCCGTATCCACTGCTTTTCTCCGAATCTTTGCCAGCCCTTCCCGATCCTCAGGCACATACATGGCCTTCTCATAAAGAAGAATCTTCGGACTGTCTTTTCTTTCGGAGGCAAGGGCTTCCCTGACTGTCTCTTCATGATCCCTGTCGGTAATAATCGCCGCCGGTTTCAGCACACTGAAAATCTTGCGGATTCTGTCCCAGGGCATTTTGGTATCAATCACTGTATAGAAATCACCGCCGTAAACCGTTCCCAGCATTGTCGCCAGACAGGCCGGTGTTTTTTCCATATAAACAGCCACCGGACGGTGTGTCAACCGGTGCTTCAGCAGTAAACTGCCGATCCGCGCTGATGCCTCTCGAAGCTGACGCCAGGTCATCGATGTATCTGTATCGGCACAGGCTGTTTTCTCAGGCCGCCGACCGACTGAATGTTCAAGATATTCCAATATATTTTTCAAGCTATCGCCCCCTGTTCTCTTTGGTGCCCCTATCATAGCACAAAAAAATCCGAAAACAGGAAAAGTCGGGGTATTGTAAGAAAGTTATATGGAGTGAAAGAATTCTGAAAGAAAATTTAGTATAACTATAGACAAAAAAAGGATGCCCTAAGACATCCTCTTACATAGAATTTATTATTTATTTCTCCGCTTCCTCTATCACACAGGTATGTTCTCGCGTCACTTTATCATAGTTGACACCCACCAGCAGAATATTTCCCCTATAATCTTCGAGGCTCTTACAGTATTGTTTTTCTTTAATCTGAGCAAGGGCACCCTCGGCACTGTGATTCCATTTCAGTTCAACCACCAATGCCGGTTTATCCGGAAACTGTCTGCGAGGCAGGAAAACCATGTCAGCCAACCCTTTTCCTGTGGGCAGTTCACGATATACAGTGTAAAAATTTCTTGCTGCATATAAAGCAAGTGAAATGGTATAACTCAATGCATTTTCATCGTTGTACTGAATATGTGCCGTTTCAAAGTGCGCCTGTTCAATCCCTTCGGCGACTTTCTCAGGATATTTCTGCCAGATAGCCTGAAGCGTATCTGAAGAATTCTTTAATGCCTTGGAAACCTCACCCCACTGGGATGCAGCAACGGCATTGATGTATTCGCCCCGCACTTCACTGTTTGGAATGAAAACTTCCTTGTATGAAAAATCATATCCCAAATAGCCAAGATGGATCAACAACGTCAAAACATCATCCTCACTGTAGAATGTCGTCATATCATTGGAAAATGTTCCTGTATTAACCGGAATTCTCTCTCCCGCCAACATACTCAAAACATCATCCTTCAGTCCTTCAAAGTTCATATCAATATAGAACCGAAGAGCTTCAAATGTCTCCGTCCGATTCCAGTAAGAATCGCAAATACCGGTTAAAATAGCCGTCACCACGGAGCGCGGACTGTAGATGGATCTGGCCTTCTCAAAATGATAACCGTCATACCATTCTTTCAGTTCAGACAAATTTCTTCCATATTGCTTACATAAAGCGGCAACTTCCTCTTCCGTAAAACCGACAAATTCTGCCAAGGGTCCCGGATTCGTCATAGAAAACTCATCAAACATATTAAGTGCTGAATGTGTGCCATATTTCTTAATCGGCAAGATTCCGGTCATGTAGGCAAGATGAATATACGCCTTGTCCTTCAGGAAATCCCTCAGGAAATCCAGATACTGTTCCTGCGCTTCATGGTTCTCGCGATATTCCCTGAAAATGCAGTCCCATTCATCAATAATAATCACAAACGGACATTTCGTCTGCTGGTAAACATCCTGCATTGCCCTGCTAAAATTTTCTTTATCAAAATAATTAATATCCGGATATTCAAAAAACAAATCCCATAAAACTGATTTTTTTACTAAACGCAGCATCTCATCCATGCTTGATGTCTGACTGAGGAATTCCTGCATATTCAGAAATATTGTATTATATTGATTTAATTTCTTCTCGCAGGCATCCGCTTTGGAAATCTTCAATCCCTGAAATAATTCCCGCGAATCACACCCTCGGCTGTAATAGGCCGCCAACATATTGGCCGCCATCGACTTGCCAAAGCGTCGAGGCCGGCTGACACACACATATTTCTGATTGCTGTACATGACCCTATTGGTATATTCAATTAACCCCGTTTTATCCACATAAATCTGAGAATTCAAAGCTTCTCCAAACTTCTCATTCCCAGGATTCAGATAACCACCCATGCACCGCACCTCCTTCTATTGCCTGTCAGCCCTGCCTGTATATACATTATGTATTCGTGCTTATTTATGAAGTTTTTTGAAATTTTACTTGGCTCTGAACAGTTACATAATAATATTCACCGAATAAGCCGTTTATGCGGCATGCCGCTCCTTCGTCATCTCAATGGCACTGTCCATATTCCCGGATGCTGCCACTACAAAAACAGGCAAACTGTCCTGATAACTGCTGTTGATCTCACATTCCCAGTATTCCAGCCTTTCCCCGTCTTTCTCAATGCACGTCAGAAGCTCCGGCGGAATACGCCATCCATCTGATTCTTCTGTCATCATGGTAACGGCCGCTGACAGAAAATAGCGGATCACACTCTGTCCATGACCATTATCCTTGAAATCCGTATCCAGTCTCCTGAGATATTTCTGAAAAGCGGCTTCTTCAAAAATAGCCAGACTGCTGCCATACCACTTGGTCACAATATATTGCTTATTGCTGTCCATCTGTAAATCTGTACATCCGTCTGTCCTAAGTTCAACTGCTCCTCTCATGTAAACCCCTCCTAATTACTGCAGCTCCGCCAACAGCTGCTTCTGTCACATGACTAATGTTCCTCTCTTCCATCAGCCAACACTTCTCCCACAAGTCTTAATAGCGATTATGAACAACTTCTATGGCTGCAATGACATCCCGCATCTTGAGTTCGGTTCCGTCATCCAGAACTGCCGTCCCCGTCAGATGCCCAAACACCTGATGCTGATCGCTGGCAATTACTTTCATATCAATCTTTGCTTTTCTGTCCAGGATCGGCTCAAAAATCCCCTCAAACCGACCATCACTGGATGAAATCGTCCACGGATCCATGTAATTAAAATTGCCCTTATCATCCTGTCCAATCATAAAAACAACTTCCTGAAGCTTATGGGCACGGCCATTATAGAAAATCACATTCTCAGTGGCACTGCTCCGATCACTGAATCCATAGCCGAGATTGAAACCGAAAGGTACACCGTTCAGCCTTGTACTGCAGGTTCCCCAACGCCAGATATTGTCATAAGTCCACACACCGCGTCCCCAGTCAAGGACAGCCATATCTTTTCTCCCATCAAAAATATAATCGCGCCCGTCAAAGTTCACTTTGCCCTTGACCGGCATACAATTCACCTTCTGATTGTAATAAAAAGCCTTCTGATTCTCCTTCCACGGTGTTGCAATACAGATGCTGTCCATCTCCGGCTGCTTCATCAGAAGATCCGCCGTCAATGTCTTACCATCCTGAAAATCACGGAAAACACACTGAATTCTTCTTCTATGCGGCTTCACCGTATAACGAAGATGAATCCGACCATTTCTGAAATCCGCATTGCCATCGTCCGATGTCCTCCCCAGTCCCAATCGTCCCATAGGCATTGCCGTCAATATGGTCTCAGTATGTTCCTTTCGTTCCACAAGATCAATCAAAGAAACACTAATTAATCCCGCATATCCCAGATCCGACAGGGTAAATGCAACGGCATAATGTTCATTGCCCGCAAGATAATAATCCCATTCCTTAATGCGAAAAGAAGGGGCTGCAATATTCTCGCGATTATACTGCCAGACCGGTCGTCTCGCCCATCCAGGCGTCACAACGTATCCCTGCTTATCCAACAACTTCTGAACATCCGTTACCTCATGCTGCATAAAGATCCCTCCTGTCTTCTCTTATTTTGAACGTATATTATCAGTATAACAAATTTTTTGAAAAAAAATAGTCTTTTATACATATTTCATAAATTTCGGTGCAAACTAATGCTGTCACCCGTCAATATGTTAGCTTTTCCGTTCACAGCATCAAGTGAAAAATATTTCTCACGATTACATGTTGAACGGACTCAGTTTTTTCGCAATTGAAAGGAGATTATCAAAATGGAAGTAAACAATTCAATTAAATGTGGCGTTCATGATTGTAAACATCATGCAGGTAATGTGGAATACTGTACCTTAAACTGTGTCAGCATCGGCGCCTGCGAATGTTCCCCTAAGACAAAAGAGGGCACCGACTGCGAATCTTTTGCAGCCCGCTAAACTAAAAAAAGGGCTGCACCAATAACCCCAAAGCGTGCGGCCCATGTATATCAAACTATGAGAAACACGCTCCGCGAGTTTCTCAAGTTATCGCGGCCTCTACACTCCGTTTCGGTCGTTGCTAAACAAGCGCCACTGGCGCTTAGCAACGCCAAAGTCTTGTGCAAGCACGAACCCTGGCTCGTTGCTCGCGTAAATAAGGCGTCGCTTTAACGATTAAAAAATCGTAAAGCGGACGCCCCTTTTGTTCAATCATCCCTTATAATCATTAGTATATCTCTTACCAGCTACTACTGTTACAACTATAATTTATCACAGTACTTTCATTATAGCATCTCATTCCTTTATCTTGAACCGGTTAAAACTCTTTTCAAACTTTTCAAGCCACTTTCTCGGCATAATCAAGGCATATCCACCCCTGCCCTGATTTCAGTTTTCCCCATTGGCTTTTCTCTCCGGCTGCATTGACAATTCCCGTTGCTTCTTCTGTAATGGTAAATACCCCCTTGCCTGTAAATCCCACAGCCTTTGAATGAATCGTGGGTGCCTGCCGGATGTTCAGATCGTCAACAGAAACTCTTACCAGATATGCTGTCTTTTTATTTAATGTCGTACTATCTGTCGAAGTATTTTGATTTGCCTGATGACTGTTATTATTCCGGTTATTCTGACTGCTCTGCCCGCTTTGATTTGCTGGCTGGCTTTTATTCCCAATACCAAAATACTCTGCTATTGCAGCTGCCTTGGCCTCCGCTATAGCCTTTAAATCCTCCTGTTTCGACAGAAAAAGACATTCCTTGGGATTATCATGAAAGCCATGCTCAACAATGTAATCATAACGAACCGGGCCATTTTTCGCCTGTCCCTGTGAAGCTGCTCCAGATACTGCCCCGCGGATAACCCCATACCAGTCTGCGCCGTTGCTCTGGGTCTTTGTCACGACTCCCCTGTTATAAGTAATGCCTGTGGATGGCTTCATGACTTTGACAATGGCATCGATCATTTTCTCTGCCAGTTTTTCTGATCCCGGAAGATGTGCCGAACGAACCACCGTCACACCGCAGGCTTTTCCATTGAATGCATCCGTATGGTTGCTCTCAAACAAAACATTGGCATATCCGTTCCCCTTTTTCACTGCCATCTGTCCGCGTTCATAAAGCCCCGGGTCCTGATTCCGTTCTCTTGTCAGGATAACATCAATCCCTCTCTTTTCCAGGGCTGTCTTTTCATAAAGACTCAAATCATAAACAGCCTTGCTTTCATAATAACCTTTCACGGCTCCGGCATTATAGGTATTCCCCGTATGTCCCGGGTCAATGACGACTAACAGCTTTTTATTTTCTGACATTTTCTCCACCTCCTGCCTTCATTTTATTCAGCACACTATTATTAGTATTCGCTTCATTGGTGTTCGCCTCGCCTGCTTCATATATCTTATCACTTATACCATTGTCCATTGGCAGCTCTGATGTCATATTGGCAAGAAAATCTCTCAGCCAGCTTTCGACCTTCTTCGGCACCGGCAGGCCGCACAGAACCATGTTTTTCAATACGGATAAACATTCACAGGCTGTAAACAGCAGACAGAAGAATTCGCACATCCCCAGTTTCTGAACACCCAGATCATGCACATATTCCTCAGGTATAAAAGCCAGAAGATTCACATGAATCAGTAAATCCGCCAGCATCAAAATCCCTACACTGACAACCATGGCCACCTTTCTGATAGCTCCGTCGATACCCACAGAACTGTTGAACTGTCGAAACTTGATGGCCCGAAGAACCCCCAGCAGTGTATCCGCGCAGATAGCCAGCATCAGGATTTCTATAAAAATGTTATTTGAAAACTGTAACATTAAATCTCTCATCTTTCATCAATCTCCTTTCCTCTCAATTTTTTGTTTGTATATTTTCAGTTTATTTTTCTTGTGGTAAGGGAATGCCCCGCAAGAATGCGGGGCATTGAGAATAAAATGGAATGGTTATAATATTTCTTCCCATGGTTTAACTTTTTTCAAGTTAACATCATCAAATGTTACTCCCCATTGAGCAATTTTTCCTCTGAATATACTTTCGTTAATTCCGCCTTCATAACTATTCTTTCCATCATTTATTTTTCCGCTATCTAAATATACATAAAAAGTACTCCAATCTCTCCAATGTAAAATATTTATAAAATAGCTCATTGGATCTTTCTTTCGAAATCTTTTTATTTCATACGGAGAAATCACTGCGCATTTGCGGCAATTTGTATAACATGATTTTATATTATTCTCTATCCTTCTTGTTTTTAATTCACTCCAGCGATATTCCTTACTGCGGTTTCGCCATTTGACGGTACAGCCTTCTTTATCCATCTCTATCACTCTGCCAAAGCTAAACCATTCTCGAATCAATATTACTTCTCCTACAACAATCCCTATTATAGTATACGTTAACCATGCTTTTTCATTTGCAAAAAAACCATACGCTATACATATAATAGACATGATTATAAGAAACCAAAAACCCACTTGATAGATTTGCATATAATATTTTTCAGGTATAATTATAATTTTATCCTCATCCACGTTTTAATGTATCCTTTCTATTCTCCATTCTTTTCGTCCTCGATAATAATACACTCTCTTTCTATATACTTTTTTCCCTTTCCTTATAATCTGATTAGAAATTAAAGTACGTTTAAAACTATTTTTTACCGATTTTGACGCTTTAGTTTTTGAAGGGCCTGAATTAAAAATTCTACTTGTAATAGCACCTACAAACTCTCTTCCCGCATTTTCCACTACATCAATTACATTATTAGCAACTTTATCATAATTTGTCTTATATGGCAAATTAAGTCTTTCACTAATATTCAATGAAGAAGCCGTCCATGCTATCGCTGCATTAAATGCAATACTCTTTGGTTCTTCACCATCATATATGCCTTTACCAGTTGTATAAATTACATAGAATGCTCTAGATATATTTTTAATCGGAATCAAATTGATAATAAATCCTGCTACAAAATCACTCAGATAATCTTTTGTTCTATATTCCTGACCTGTTGCAGATGTTGCTGCCCACGTCAAAAATGTACCTACAGCCGCACCTATCAGTGCTGGAATTACTATGTTCCAAAACTGACCATTCTCATCTTCCCTATAAACAGGGTTATTATCACAATAATTATACAAATTTGTATCAACTAATGCCATCGGAGACTGTGTCAATACATCATAACTATCCGCACTGATAAACCTGCAGATCTCCGGCTGATAATAGCGGCTCTTCAGATAGTACATCCCCGTCTCTTCATCATAGTAGTACCCCTTAAATCTGTACGGGTTATCCTTTCCAAGTGTCCCTGCCATGCTGCCTGTGATGCCGGTCAGTATACCCCAACTGTCATATCTATAGTTTACTACAGCCACACCATTGGCGTCAACCAGTCCTGTGATGCTCATTAAGCCGTCACGGATATAATAGTAATCCGCGCCCTTATAACGGATAGCCATCAGCTGACCGCTGCCGTCATACAGGTAATGCTGCCATACGCCGTTCTTCTTCTCGGACAGGACACTGCCGCCCGCTGTCAGGTATTCTGTTGTGATGCCGTTCACCTTCTTGGATGTCCGGATGCCCGATGCGTCATAGGTATAGACAGCCTCCAGGCCATCGCCTGTCACTTTCTCAAGCAGGCTTCCTTTTGTCCAGCTGTAGGTATATTTCCCGTCACTGAGCAGATTGCCGTTGGCATCATAGGTGAAGTTCCTTGTCTTCCCGTCCATTGTAACCGATGTCATCTGGTCTTTCCATGTGCTGCCATAGGCAAAACGCTTAAGGACTGTCCCTGTTCCTTCCGGTCCGCCCTCTGCCCCTGCCGGGTAACTGCGCACTTCCGTCAGGTTGCCGCCGGCATCGTACTGATAGCCGAGATACAGCTTCTTATCCGGGTCATATTCACGGATCAGCTGTCCCTGAGCATCATAGGTATAAGTATGGCTGTCTGCACTGCCGTTTTCTGTGGCTTTAGACACATTGCCCCAGGCATCATAAGCATACTCCCATGTGCCGCTGCCGTTTTTCACGGTCTTTATCCGTCCTGTCTGTCCGCCGTCGGATGCTGTCTCATAGGTATACGTTGTCGTATGTTTCCCGCCGTTCCTTTTGATGGATGTGAGTCTTCCCAGCTTGTCAAAGGTCTTTTCAACCCTGGCACTGCCGCAGGCCACCGATGTTTCACGGCTGTCTGCATCATAGCCCCTTGTAACAGTCCTTATGCCATCCGGTGTCGTCTGGACTTCTTTTACCAGGCAGTCATTGGCATCATAAGTGTATCGGTAGGCTGTACCGTCATCAAAGACTGCTTCACACAGCCTGTCTGTCAGGTCATAGCCGTAGGTACAGGATTTTCCTGATACCTGTCCGTCCACAAAACGTGCCACCCTTCCCAGTTTGTCATAGATATACCGTCCGATGGTATAACTTGTGCCGTCTTTTGATGCTTTTACTTCTGTCACACGGTCAAGGTTATCATACGTATAGGTCACTTCCCAGCCGTTGGCATAGGTGCTCTTTAAGAGATTGCCGTTCTTGGCCTCATAATCATGGCTGACTGCCGCCTTTCCGGCAATGGACACGCTCTTTCTGTTGCCGAATCCGTCATAGGCAAAGGTATAGTCAAAACCGTTATGGGTGATCTTGGTCAGACGGTCCCTGTCATAGGTATACTGGACCTGGACATCTGTTTCTGTTCCGTTTACCGCTGCTTTTCCTGCGACTTTTGTCAGACGGTCCATGGTGTCATAGCTGTAATCCGCCTGATGGCCGGACACACTGACATTCTTTAAAAGGCCTTTTGTCACATCCCAGGCATACGCCGTTGTCACCCCTTCCGGTGAAGTCTGGGAGGCCATGTACTGACCTTCTGCCGTGCCGGTTGTATAGACCGCCTTTGATGTCATGGCTTTCTTCGCATCCGTCTCTGCCGACGGATCAACCGTTCTCGCTGTCACCGGATTGCCATAATCATCATAGACAAAGGTATATTTCATGCCTGCCGCAGATGCCGCCCCTGTCACACGGTGTTTTTTATCATAGTCATACTTAAAGGCATTGCCCTTCGGGTCCATGAGCTTCTTTAAGTTATCCGCTGTGTCATACTCAAAGCTGCTGTTTTTCTTCGCCTGGTCCGTCACCTTCACCACATTGCCCTTGTCATCATAGGCAAAGCTTGTGCCATACTCTTCTTTATAAAGGCCAAGACCTGTAAAGTACGCCTGATTGCTGTTGTTGCCATAACAGAAGCCGATATCCACCCGCACATAATCATGTTTCGCCACAAAAGCGGTGTTCATGAACTGCCACTCACTGCAGTCTGCCCCGAATTCCGCATAGTGGATGTCATTCCTGTCATTGGCATCACTGGATATGAAGTTGATATGGAGGCCAAAATGGCGGTTCTTCCTGCTGTTTAAGCTGTTGCCTGCATGGGGATCGCTTTCAAAGAACTTCTCTTTCAGGCTCACGCTGTCGGCATAGCCCCAGCCGCAGGCCATGAAGCAGTCGCCCTTTTTGCCGGAGATGGCAAGCGGCTGATAGCAGCGCTTGTTGTTCTTCTCATCCCCTGTGATCTTTAAGACGCTGTCACCTGTCGGGCCGTTGCCGCCCGGTACTTTTTCCTGCTGTCCCATCCGGATCTCTGCAGGAACATCTGTAGATGAAACCGTCACAAGATCAGACAGCACATAACCGGTGTAGGCTTTGCCTCCTTTGGTCAGTTTCACACCGTACCACAGGTCTCCGTTCTTTAAACCGGCATGGCTGACGATATTTACCTTGTCACTGCTGCCGATCTGGACGGCCACAGAACAGGATGTATTCGGTTCTGTTCGGACATTCAGCGTACCAGACGGTGCCGCATGGGAAGTGGATGGACGCATGACCGCCACATAATCTGCAGATGCATAGCCATCATACTGTGTGCCGTTCTTTGTAAAGGCCAGGCGATACCACTTCGTGCCGCTGCTATCCTTTGCCGCACCTTTGATGCCTACCGTTGTGCCTGCCGCCATCATGGTCTTTGCGCTGTAGCCGGTGCCTGCACCTGCACGCAGGTTCAGGTTGTCTGCCGCAACCACACCCCTGACTGTCACAACCGCCCCTGAAATGGACAGGTTCAGATAGGTGCCTTTCATATAGCCGTCATAGATCTTATTGCTGATCTTTGCACGGATGGCATACCAGATAGAACCGTCACTGTCATAATCCGCCCCATGAATTGTCGCACTGGTGCCCTTCGGCGCCATGACAAGGGCTTGATACGCCGTACCTGCCGCCGCACGGATGTTGACTTTATCCTCATTGACAGTGCCTTTTAAGACGGTCGGCACCTGTGCCGCCGCACCGGTCTTTAACACGCCGTCACCGCCAGCGAACTGTAATGCTGTATGGTCCGTCATGCCATTCTGGAAGCAGTTGTTGGAAACCAGGTTCAGGCGTCCCGCTGCCTCCCCTTCTTCCATCTGGAGGCCGTCAAACCATGCAGTTCCCTTGAAATTGCGGGTCCTGGCAAGGATCCTTAAGGAGGATGTGCCATTGCCTGTCCCGTTATCCGGTGCCGTAAAGGACACTGACAGGCGCTTAAAGCCCTCCGTACCCGCCGTGATGCCGGCTGAATCCGCCACGACCGCCAGATTCTTCGCTGTATCCTCTATCTGCAGCCAGATACGCCCTTTTGCCGCCAGTTCACTGACACTGGCTCTGACATAAACAGAAAAAACATATTTCTTCCCCGCCTTTACCGTCAGGTTCTGGAACGCTGCACCGTCTCCGGAAGCTGCTGTGCTGCGGATGCGGATACACTTTGTGCCGATATAAGCTTCACCTGCCGCACTGTCTTCCACCACAACGTGATCCGCATTGCTGTAACGTGTCCAGCCTGCCATACCGCCCGTGACGCCCCTCAGATACTGCGGGGATACATAGCGCAGGTCTGTGGCTGCGGACAGTTTGTTCTTGTTCTTTGCCGTATCCAGATACTGCCATGCGGCACCGTAACCGGCATCATTGCGCACACTGACGGTACGCCCTGCATTGTCAAAGAGATAGACTTCTTTTCTTCCTTTGCTGTCTGTAAAGCTTGTCCGGTTGTGTCCGTAAGCCAGTGTCAGGCTCTGTCCCTCTGTGCTGCCGGCATATTCCGTGACTTTGCTGACCCTGTAAGGGGCCCGGCTGCCATAGCTGTACTGTACTTTATAGCCGTAAGGGTCTGCCGCTGTCAGCATCATGCCCTTGCCCGCTGCCGTGTCGTAAGTAAAGCGGCTCACGGCACCGTCCGGGTCTGTGATGGATGTCAGGAAACCGTTGGTATAACCAAATGCTGTCACCCTGCCTGCTGCATCCGTCAGTTTGGACAGATGGCCGTCACTGCCATAGGCCAGATTGACTTCACGGCCGGAGCCGTCTGTCAGCTTCACGATCTTCGATGCGTTGTGTAAGATCGACAGCGTGTTGCCGGAAGCATCTTCCTCCTTTACAAGCAGCCCGTTTAAAAAGTGCTGTTTGCCGCCGTCCTTATCCGTCACGGTATATCTGTTGGATGAATCCAGTGTCAGGATACGGGTCTGATCCAGCTCATCCTTCCACTTGCTGTCTGTTGTATCCTTGGCAAAATATCTTCTCGTACCGTCACCGTCAGTCTGGCAGTAATAGTCTGTACTTCCGATCTTCTTCGCCGTCATGGTCTGGTGGTAGTTCAGACGGAAGCCTTTGCCGTAACCGATATCCGCCCCCTGTTCACTGCTGTTGAACACATGGCTCAGGCTGATAGGTGCACGGCTGCCGGAAAGGGCATAAGTCGGATGCACCAGGATCTGGCTGCCGTTATAATCATTCACATAGCCTGTACCGGCCCTGCCGATATCATGCTGGTGATACGTCCAGAAATCCTCCAGGCCCTCGCAGCTTACGTACTGGATCATGATCTGGGGACGTGTGGCCGCATTATCATCCAGATTGTCATCAGATGAAATGTATTCGTTATACGTACCTTCTTCCTCCCCATGCTCTTTCATCATCAGGCCGTAGTTCTTCCCATCCGCATACCAGTCTTTTACCACACCTGTGATATCAAAGACCAGTCTTGTCAATCCAGAACCTGAAAAAGCGATATAATCGGCCACTTTCGGGTCGTAAGACGGTTTGTTGTCCCATGTGACAGTCTTACTGTTCCAGTCCTTTGTCACACGGTGGATATCAATGCGGCGCTGGTCTGAGCCGCCCGGGCGTCTGATGGCCACATACCAGGCGGATGTCACCATCTCAGAAGCTTTGTTGAGCTGCGGGAGGGTGAACTTCAGGTAGCTTCTGAGGACGGAACCGTCCACCCTGCCTGTCTTCAGGATATGGCTGTTGTAAAAATTGTCTGTATTGTAGAAAGAAGAGACATGGCAGTCCTGGATCTTATCCCTGGCCACATCGGTGGTCACCACCGGGTCAATGACCACCGGATATGCTCTTTCTTCTGCCGCAAGCCATCCCGCATCCGCTTCCAGTCTCACATACGCCTCCTTGTTCTTTTCTCCGCCGTCATCTGTCAGGGTCAGTGTCAGGCCGTGGCTCACTTCCCCTGCGGCATCCGTCATATACGGTGCAGACAGTCTGTAGGCTTCCCTGCCCCCTGCATCCTCAAAGACGATATCCGCACCTTCCTGTCTGGCCTTTAACCCACCCGGGGCATAGCGCCATGTGAAAGCATGCACTGCGTCTGACTGCTTTAAGACCAGATCCTCTTTCAGGCTTTCCGGGCCGATGGTGTAACGGATATCTACACCATGGAAGGCTTCCGGATAAAGGATGCGGCTCTTTAAATGTCTGACAGCATAGGCCGCTGTGGGGTCCTTTTCACTGCCTGATGCATTACCCTCCGTACCGGCACTATCCGGCTGCTGCTCCTCCTCTGTCTCTTTCAAAATCTGGCGTTTCACGGCGTTGGCATCCACGAAGCCCCATGTGAGCTTTCTGCTGCCCTCTCCCAGGGAAACCATCTGCTTTTTCTTCACCTTGTTGGACAGGCGGACTTTGAAGGCACCTGAGATATTTTTCATATCATCCGCATCAGCCGGCACTTTATCAGCTGCCGCTTCCAGGCGGTTGTCGATCTCTTCCCAGCGGCCGTCCTTCATGTAGTGGACCGGTGTGCCGTAAATGGCCGCTGTAAAACGGTGGTCTGCATGTTCAAACACCTTCATGCAGGCCGTTCTCTTTGAAATAACTTCTTTCATCTCTGTGGTATTCATTAATTCTTTACTCATTGTTCTTTCTCCTTTTTCTTTTGTTCTGTCATATATAAAGTTTCGTGCAAAGATCCGGATATTTGCTATATCATCATCACGGCAGCCCCATCCCGGAATTCCAACTGTATTCTCGAATTTTCAGAAACAGGTTTTCCGCATTGAGTTCTGCTTTTCTCAGACATTCTTTCTTGCATGCATTCTTACATTTGAAGAATGTCTTATCTAATTTTCTTAGTTTCCGTGATGTTGAGGTTATTATATTCCCACTTTCAGAGATTGTCAATAGGTATTTTCTAATTTTTTCAGATTTTTATTCTCTGCACTTTCTCAGAATACAAGAAGCCAAAAAAAGAGACATCCTCTGATATTTTCTCTGTATCTTATACAAAGTCATATCAAAAGATGTCTCTTATATGAAACAACAACTTTTAGCGTGTTTTATCCTTGCCAATATTTTCAATTATCTTTTTCACTTCTTTATAAGAATCCCCCAACCGTTTCCCGCGCTTCGAAATCTGTTTATGATCATAGGCAAACAGTACCGCCTTACCCGACATCCTTCGCTTAAAAGAAGCCATGCATACGCCTCCGGAATTCAAATTTCCTATTACTATCTTATGCCGCAATCTGAAATATTGTTTTCGAAACATTATCTTCTTCTAAACATTATCCAGCACCTAGCGCTTCAAATCCAAAGCGTGCAGTCAAAAACTTCATGAAACAGGATTTGTGAAACACTCAATTCTCGGGTAAACATATAGAAATTCCCCTCTTCACAGCAGGTGCTCCTAACACGTCCGGTACTTAGATGCCGTCCTTTGGCATCTTATGTACCGCTGACAGTGTTAGGCAGTGCGAACGTGCCTGCTGTGAAGAGGGGAATTTTATATGTTTTCGGAAAATCCTGAATGTTTCACAAATCCGTCTAAGGTCTGTTTTCTGCGCTCTATCCTTTTTTTTGCGGATCTCTGTGTGCCACCAGACGACAAATTGGATTGCCCTTGGCTGTAAAGCGCTCCTCATACTCCGTCATAACGTTACCTTCCACATATTCACTGTGATGCAGGTCAAACGTATAGTTGTCCAGCTGCCAGCCGGCCACTTCCACCTGCTCCAGTGAAAAATCAAATAACGGACGATTGTCTGTCTTGAAAATCACACGTCCCTCCGGGCAGAGAATCCGATCATATCGTGCCCAGTATTCCTTGGAAGTCAAACGACGTTTAGCATGGCGATCCTTCGGCCATGGATCTGAGAAATTCAAATAAATCCTGCTTACTTCATTCTCATCAAAAACATCCGCAATCTCTTCCGCATCCATGCGAAGGAAGAAAATATTGTCGCCCTCATATGTATGGTATTTCTCCAAAGCACGCACAAGCACGCTTGAATACTTCTCAATACCAATATAATTAATATCCGGGTTCTGCTGTGCCAGCGTCATGATAAACTGACCTTTACCCATGCCGACTTCAATGTGGATCGGATGGTCATTGCCGAAAAGTTCATGCCAGTGGCCCTTCTGTGCCCGCTGCTCCTCAGGATCATGCAGAACGCATTCATCTGCTGCAATTGTCTCCCTGGAACCTCTTACATTTCTAAGTCTCATAAAAAACCTGCCTATTCGTTGGAATCTCTCTGCACGGCCAGTGCACCTGTACGTGCCATCTCAATAATGCCAAATGGCTGCATCAGCTTGATAAATCGATCGATCTTCGATGTCTTGGCTGTCAGCTCGATGACCATGGACTTCGGAGAAAGGTCAGCAATATGGGCACCTGTAATATTGCAGATCTCCATAATATCTGATCTTGTCACATTCGTATACGTCACCTTCAGCATCAGAAGTTCTCTTGTTACACATTTATTCTCTGCAAAACGGCGAACCTTAATAACATCAATCTTCTTGTTCAGCTGTTTCTCGATCTGTTCCATGATACGCTCATCCCCGGTTGAGATGATGGTCATACTGGAAATATCTCTATCATCAGTCTCACCTACAGCAAGACTGTCGATATTAAAACCTCTTCTGGCAAATAATCCGGCGGTTTTGCTCAATGCACCGGCTTTATTCTCTACTAATACCGAAAATATTCCTTTCATCCGCCTATTACTCCTTTACCAAATCAAAACTGTAAACCTCGCAAACCATCATGGCTGCATGCTCACATGCAAGAAATTCATCTATTCTCTGCTCCATCTCATCATTATGCTCAAGGTGGAAATAATCCAGTCCGTAAGCATCCGCGATCTTCTCAAAGTCAGGACTGCCGTCAAGAGAAACACCGCTGTAACGATCATGATACGTATGATGCTGGTATTCACGTACCAGACCAAGATAGCCGTTTCTCATAATAACAAACTTAATCGGCAGGTTCCACTGACGCATGGTAGCCAGTTCCATCAGAGACATCTGGAAAGAACCATCACCGCAGACAGCAACGATCTGTGTATCCGGCAATGCGGCACGTACACCAATAGCTGCTGGGATGGAATAGCCCATTGTGCCAAAACCGCCTGTTGTCAGGAAACGTCCATGCTTCATGACATAATTATCTGCTGACCAGAGCTGATTCTGTCCCACATCAGCCACATAAATGGCATCGTCATTCATCTTGCTGCTCAATGTCTGAACAAAACGACATGGATTGACAAAATCCGGATTGAAATGACGTCTGTCCACATAAGCTGCCTTCTTCTCTGCCAGCTCTTCATTCCACGCTGTGTAATCTCCCGGAATCTCATACTGCAGAAGATTCTCAAAAATTACATGGACATCTCCGACCAGAGGTACTGTCGTACCGAGATTCTTGCCGATCTCAGCCGGATCCACGTCAATATGAACGATGGTTGTATTTCTTCTCTCAAGCTTGTAAGGTTTGACAACCGCACGATCTGCCACTCTTGCACCGACAAGCACAAGCACATCACACTCATGGACAGCATAGTTGGCATGTGGCTTGCCGTTTGTACCCAACATACCCATATATAAATCATCATCATTCGGCATAACACCGATACCCATCATCGTTGATACGACCGGAATATGGAACTTATTGGCGAATTCACGGACAACCTGTTCGCCATTGCCGAGAATCGTACCGCCGCCCACGCAGATCAGCGGTTTATGTGCATGGGACAGTACGTCCACAACCTTGCGAATCTGAAGATTATTGCCTTTCACTGTCGGTTTATAGCCACGAATGCTGACTTCATTCACCGGCACATAATCAATCTGTTTCTGCTGAACATCCAACGGCACATCAATCAGCACCGGACCGCGGCGTCCCGTAGATGCAATGTGGAAAGCTTCCTTGAAAATACGTGGGATCTCTCTGGCATCTCTGACAAGATAACTGTATTTAACAAAGGGTTCTGCAGAACCAGTAATATCTGCTTCCTGAAATACATCCTTGCCCAGCAGTTCACTTGAAACCTGTCCTGTGATCGCGATCAGCGGAATACTGTCAGCATAAGCTGTTGCCAGTGCTGTGATCAGATTCGTTGCCCCCGGTCCCGAAGTTGCCACACAGACCGCCGGCTTCCTCGTCACCCGGGCATAACCGCTAGCCATATGACCGCCATTCTGTTCCTGTCTAACTAAAATATTCCTGATACCTGAATCATATAAACTGTCATAAAAAGGACAGATTGCAACACCCGGGTAGCCGAACACAGCCTTGATGCCCTCGGCTTCCAGACATTTAACCATTACCTGTGCCCCAGTTAACATAAATACTACCTCCACACACTCTATTTTCTCAGCAGCTGAAGCTTATGTTCACAGCTTCGTTTCCTTTATATCCCTTATCTGTCAGCCTGCAGGTTGGCCTCTGCACTGTACGCTCCGGGATACACGTCTCATGTTGAATGTAATACATTTTATCACATTCCAGCAAGAGTGTAAATAAATGCAGCCCCGTTAAATATTTATCTCATTCATAGAAATTTTTTATCGTTTTATTCAGATTTCGCGCCTATTTTACAACCATTTCTCTCTGCATATCCATATATTCCAGAAGGCTCCTTGCAATTTCCTGTCCATTATCACCATAGATTGTTGCCTCAACAACACGGATACGCTTGCCGTTTTTCACAACACGGCTTTCACATGTCAGTTTCTTCACACCCATTGTCGGTCTGAGAAAATACATATTGCCTGAAAGTGTTGGGCCCTCAAAACCACATGAGGCCGCAGCAAAACCAGCGACTGTATCCGCCAGTGTGTACAGGCAGCCGCCATGCACCGTTCCCAGCGGGTTCAAATGACAATCGTCCACTTTAAGTTCTGCCTTGCAATAGCCCTCATCAGCTTCTATGATTTTAATACCAATAAGTTCAATAAATTTATCACTTCGTTTAATTTCTCCCATCAACTTTTCCTGCATTTCTTTGCTTAACATTCTCTGATCATCCTTTCCTTATCGCTGTTTCTGTACCGTTTTTTATCCAATGATGTCTATCCTATCCGGACAATTTTCATCATTTCGTCCGCAAATTTCTCGTATGCAATCAAGTTTAACACATGTCGAATGCTTATTCAATAATCACCTTTTTTTCTTGATCTGACACCTTATGGCAAAAGATAGAATTTGACTTTTAAGCTGAAATCCTATACTATTATTTCGGGTAATACTATTTCCAGGAGATATTTATAATATGAAAAAATTAATTAGCCTCTTTACAGTGCTTCTTTGTATTTTATCCGGCTGTCTGTGGTTCTCCACGGACACCTATGCAGACGAAACAAAATCCTCTGATTCAGAAACTGCACCATCAGAAACTGTTCCTGAAACACAGGCCGGCCCCGTGATTCTGTCGACAGATAAAGTGTCAACCGACGACATTATCCTTTATTCCAGCGCCGCCTGCGTCATAGATGTTGATTCCGGTGAAATTCTTTATTATAAAAATATGGACGACAGGCATTATCCTGCCAGTATCACCAAGGTACTGACCGGGCTTCTGCTTATTGAGAATGCCAATCTTGATGACACGATCACCTTCTCCCAGGATTGCTGGAATGGTCTGAATTATTATAATGATATGAATATCGGCATATTGGATGGTGAACAGCTGACAGTTAATGACGCCCTGCATGCTATTCTTATGTCATCTGCCAATGAAGTCTGCAATGGTGCCGCCAAGTTTGTCAGTGGCTCCGTCAGTGCTTTCTGCGACCTGATGAATGAGCGTGCGAAGGCACTTGGCTGTACGAATACACATTTTGTCAATCCCAACGGTCTTCATGATCCGGATCATTATACAAGTGCCCATGACATGGCACTTATTTCCAGAGAGGCAATTCAGAATCCGATATTTCGTGAAATTACCGGCTGTACAGAATACACGGTAGCTTCCACCAACCTGCGTCCTGAGGGATTCCCCCTCAGTCACAAACATCAGATGCTGATGTATACCAAATATCATTATGATGCCTGCATCGGAGGGAAGACAGGCTATACATCCGAAGCTAAGAACACCCTTGTTACCTATGCTGAAAAGGACGGTCACACCCTTGCCTGTGTTGTGATGGAGAATTCCGACGGTCACATTTATCCGGATACCATCAATGCCATGGACTACTGCTTCGATCATTATGATCAGTTAATGGCCCAAATGGCAGACACTGCTGCAAATACCGAAACAGAGACTTCGGCCTTTGCTCATTCCGGTGAAACAGAAGATCTCCCTGCCTTTGCTCCGCTGACAGAGACAGAAACTGAGACAGAAGCAGCGGTTCCTGATGCACGCACCTCGCTTTCTCCTAAAGTGCTTGCCTCCCATCTGAAGAGCAAACTCATGACTTTTGCCATGCACCATATGGCACTGTTTATATTATGCATGCTTGTAGCTTTCGCTTTATTTACCCTGATCCTGATCTGGCTGTATCATGTTTTAAAACGCAGCTATCACCGCCGTAAATATAAGCGTCTCCGCAATGAACGCATCAAAAAAAATGTTAAAAATAAATAATATAATTGTCGAATATAACTGAAGTTTGATAAATCACTTGATTTAAAATGCATCCGTGTTATAATGGGATTAATATAATGTAGTGAATAGTCTACCTCTTCACTACGAGGATACGTTTTATACGAGGTGAATATATGAACTGGGTCGCTCCGATTAAAGATGACGAAACACTCCAAAAATTTAGAGACACATTAAGATCTGTTGATGACAAATATTATATTTTATTTGAGATCGGAATCGGAACAGGATTACAGCTGCAGGACATTCTACAATTTAAGGTGAAAGACGTACGCGGCAAGGATATGTTGATTGCTGTGATCGGAACACGGCAGATTGAACAGGCTTTCCCATTAAAGCCGGAACTTCAGGCTGTAATTACTGACTTTATTGACGGCAGAGATGATGATGAATATCTGATTACCGGATATGCCAGCACGAACAGGCCTCTGTCTCGTGAACAAGCTTACCGCATCTTTAAACAAACAGGAAACAAGATTGGATTAAAGTCCATTGGTACGCAGACCATGCGAAAGACCTTCGCGTGGCGTTATTACAAGGAAACCGGTGATATTCAGTATATCCAGAATTTGCTGAATCACGCATCCCCGAATATCACTTTCCGTTATATCGGTGAGAAACCGAACATTAAGGTCATCTATGATAAGATTACAGATGATGGAAATCAGAAAGCCATGGAATACCTTCTGAAAGAGAAGAAGGGTGTGCGGGATATTGATGCCATTATTCTTGAGCTTAAACAGATCCGACGCAAGTTATCCGGCAAACGTCAGCCGCTGCCTTATTATGGCCGTGTAGATACTTTGCTGGAACAAATGCACGATACACTACGGGATTTCAATCAATCCCATTAGTACAAAAGGCTGTCAATGCCACTGAAGTTACTTCAGTGACATTGACAGCCTTTTTGTCTGCGCTCACGGCGCTTTTTCAAAACATCTGCTTTCATTTGGCGCAATTGCTGCGCACCCTCTTCATCGATCAGCCGCAATGTCTTGACAATATAGATATGCTGCTCATCATCTTTCTTAATTCTCAGTTTGCCGCGTATATAACCATGTTCCGGGCAATCGGCCAGACAATAGTACGCTTTCGTTCTTGCCGAAAACCAATGCATTTTCTTCCTTGCTGCACGTCCGCACTTATAACATTTTGTTGAACGCACTTCCCTGTCCGCCAATGCTTCTTCTCTCGTATCAAAAACTCTGGAAATATACTTGTAATAGGAATCATATCGAAGATGGATCTCATCCCCTTTACTCTGCGGATTCTGATAATAATCAATCGAGTAGAGTTTCTTCGCTTCTTCCTGATCAATCCTGCGGAAAACATCTGCCGTATAAGCCGCATCATTGACCGCCCGATGAAAACCGGCCTCTTTCGGCAGCTGAAAATAATCAACTGCCGATTCAAGAGATACCGCCGATGCATCATGCGCACAAAGTAATCGAAAAAACTTCTGCACGTTGTAATATTTGACCGGCCCCTTCAAAAGATCCAACAGGCCATAGTATTTCATGTTGCGCTGCAATTCCACCAGGTCCATATTGCCCCATGTGCAGAAAATATAATCCTTGCCGCACCACAGCATAAAATCTACCAGGACATAAGAAAACGGATCACTGGCACACAGCTCCTCCTGGGTAATCCCTGTCAGATCCCGTGTAATATAATGAAGTTTCTTGTATACTTTCGGACGAATGGTCCGGCTGAAACGGTCGATCTCCTTCAAGTTCTCATCCAGCTTCACTGCACCAATCTCAATGATCTCAAAGGGTATCTTCCGATTCTCAGATCCCTTGCCATAACAAGCCTGATTCCATTCAAAATCCACAACTACATAATTCATGCCGTCCACTCCATCCAGACTATTCGTTCAGATTAACAACCTCTCCATCAACAACCTGCTGCATCAGCTCTTTCGCTTTGTCAACAGTTGTCTGATCCGGTATCATAACATAGGCATTAGCACTCATGGAATACGGCTGTCTTGTATCACCGCTGCCGTTTACACTGTAGCTGACAATATTCCAGCTTCCGCCGTCTGTCAGCTGCTGACGTACCAGTTCAGCCAGACGGTCATAGGAGAAGTTTGTCTCAAAGCAGCCATCCAAACTTGCCAGCACTTCAGTATACTTACTTAAAATTTCTGGCGATAATACTTTCTGCATAACCGCATTGATCAATTCCATTTGATGACGACCTCTTGCACGGTCTCCATCTGAAAACGCATATCTTTCTCGAGCATATACTAACGCTTCTTCACCGTTCATATGCATCATCCCCTGTGTAAATGAATACCCTCTATCAGAAAATGATGCTTCTACATTCATATCAACACCGCCAAGCGCATCAATAATCTTGATAAATCCGGCAAAGTTCACACGGAAATAATCGTCCAGAGAAATATCATAGAGCATACCCAGTGTATCCATAGAAACATCAATACCGTAAATACCGGCATGAGTCAGCTTATCCGGTACACCATTGGAAATAGACAGGGGTACAAAATAATCACGCGGTGTAGATACAAGCAGCATCTGCTTGGTATCTATATTGATCGTTGCAATGATATTGACATCGCTTCGCGTATTAATGATCTCACTGCCTCTGGTATCAATACCGCTGATATACAGACGGATAATATTATCCGGATCTGTCTGTTTCGCTGTATCATCTGAAGAAGCAGTATCATCTGTCTTAATCTCCACATCAACACTCAGAAGATCCAGTTCTCTGATCTTATCCTCGATATCTGCATAACCTTCCATGTCCTCAAGTACAGGCAGGTAAGCATGATTCAGAATAATCGCATCACAACTGCCGTCCAGCAGGCTGTCCACAAGCTTTGTTACACCATTTTCTTCCTGTGTCTTTACAGACTGCCCGGTACGCTCTTCTATCTGCTTGACAGCAGCCTGTGTGTTCTCTGTATCCAGATTGCTTAAAGTACCGAAAGTATAACTCTTTGCATCCTCAATAGACTGGGCTGAATCATCCTTCAATACATAAACACCAATCTGAGAAGTCTGTGTATTTACACCTGATATCTTATTCAACGTATTATATGTGCTCATCACATAAAGATTGCCCAGAAGCAGAATTACAAGAAGCAGAACACCCAGAATTGCACCGATAATAAATCGGACTTTCTTCCTGAAATTTCCTGTCAGCATTGCCACCAGCAATACACAGGTCATAAATACAATGCCTACTGCAAAAAGCAGATAGACCGGCAAAAGCTTTGTAATCGCCAAGAGTCCTACAAATTCAGCGACAAGCAACAGCAATATAATAGTAATGATCAATCCCGGAACCCGGGCTTTTTTTCTTCGTCTTTTGCTGCTCATAACATTTCCTCCATATAAATAGCTTCATGTTGTCAAATTTCTTTTGTAATTCATTGTTTAGATAATTACAATTAATCTCTATCTTAGCACACTGGCTGATGATTCGCAAGTGATGTGCCGCTATGATATAAATTTTCGTAAACACCTTTTTTCGCCAGAAGTTCCTCATGAGTCCCCTGCTCCACAATATCACCATGGTCAACCACAAGAATCAGATCCGCATTTCTGACAGTTGACAGACGATGGGCGATCACAAAGGATGTTCTGCCGTCCATGACTTTATGCATGGCATCCTGCAGCATTTTCTCCAGACGGGTATCCACAGACGAAGTTGCTTCATCCAGAATGATGATCCGGGGATCTTTCAGAATCGCCCTTGCAATCGTCAAAAGCTGCTTCTCTCCCTGTGAAATATTACTGCTTTCCTCATTGATCTCAAAGTTGTAACCGCCGGTCAGTGTTTTGATAAAATGATGCACATTGGCCATTTTGGCAGCGGAAATAACTTCATCCTTTCTGGCTGTCAGCCTTCCGTAATGAATATTATCATAAATGCTGCCCTTAAACAGCCATGTATCCTGCAGCACCAATGAAAAAAGCTGTCTCAGTTCTTCTCGGTTCATATCCCGGATATCAATACCATCAATTTTGATGGCTCCGCCCTTTACATCATAAAAACGCAGCAGCAAATTCATCAATGTCGTTTTGCCTGCCCCGGTCGGTCCTACAATTGCCACCATCTGTCCCGGCTTCGCCTGAAAATTCACATCCCGCATTAATGTTTCATCATCATACCCAAAAACAACATGATCAAAAGTGACTTCACCCCGGAATTTTTCCGGTCGGATCTCGACTTTGCCATCCTGTACTTCCTCTTCCTCATCCATCAGATTAAAAATTCTTCCCATGGCCGCAAAGGCAGACTGTACCTGTGAAGACAATTGGGAAATCTGTGACAGCGGGTCATTGATCTGCCAGATATAACGGACAAAGGCCTGGAGATTGCCAAGCAAAAGCGTTCCATTCATGACAAACAAACAGCCTGTTACAGCCACAGAACCGATAATCAGATACGTGATCAGAGAAATACACGGCGAGATCAGAGAGGATGCAAATTGTGCCCTGAAAGAAGCCTTCCGCATCCTGTCATTCACATCGTGAAATTTGTCCAGAGCCATTTTCTGCCTGTTATATAAAATGATTTCATTAAAACCACCATACATCTCCGTGATCGTACCATTCAGCTCCCCCAGTGTTTCCTGCTGTGTATCAAACAATTTTTGTGATCTCGTTACAAAAAACCGGGTCACGATCAGTGACAGTGGAATGATCAAAATCGCTATACAGGCCAAAATGGTGTGAATGTAAAACATCATCCCTATAACAAAAATGAAGGTCAGAATCGCTGCCAGAACTCTCTGCAGGGTTTCCTGCAGCGCATTGCTCAGCGTATCCACATCATTGGTCACACAACTGAGTACATCCCCAAAAGCATGATCATCAAAATAACGCACCGGCAGCCGCTGAATCTTTTTCTGCAAAGCATTGCGTATATCACACATGGCCTGCTGCAGCACCCGCGTCAGAAAAACAGCCGTGATCAGCTGAGAAACTGTTTTGATGATATAAATAATCACCAGCGTCCCCATGATTCCGAAAATCACATCAAAATGGACATGTGCACCTTCCACGCCCTTCAGTATCGCTTCCCCGTCACTAAAGAGCTGTGTTGTCATCTCTCCCTCCACCACCGGCATCACCGCAAATGTTATATTGGCCACGACAACCATCAGCAGACCAAGGATCAGGCCGCCTTTATACGGACGCAAAAAATTCATCAGATATTTGAGGCAGTAACCCACCTGGGCAAGTCCCTTCCTGCCGTTTTTATTTTCAGTTCGATCAACAGACATTCTGCAGTTCCTCCTCACTCAGCTGAGATGCTGCAATTTCATAGTAAAGCGGGCATGTTTTTAATAATTCCTCATGGCGGCCCGATGCTGCCAGACGCCCCTCATCCAGAACAAGGATCTGATCCGCATCCATAATTGTCGAAACACGTTGGGCAACAATGATAACAATCGCATTCTTCACTTCCGGTTTTAATGCCTGACGCAGTACAGCATCTGTTTTCATATCCAGTGCTGAAAATGAATCGTCGTAAATATAAATATCCGGTTTTCTGACCAGCGCCCTTGCAATAGACAGGCGCTGCTTCTGTCCGCCGGACAAATTGCCTGCTCCCTCTACAATCCGTTCTTTAAAACCCTTTGGCTTATTCATAATAAAATCCGCTGCCTGCGCAATATCAGCAGCATGCCGTATTTCCTCATCCGTTGCTTCAGAGCAACCGAAACGAATATTTTCCTCAATGGTGCCACTGAACAAATTCGCCTTCTGTGCAACAAATCCGATATGTTCACGCAACTTATGACTGTTGATCTGTCTGACATCCACGCCATTAACCAGAACACGTCCGCCGGTCACGTCATAAAATCTCGGGATCAGCTGGATCAATGTGCTCTTTCCGGAACCGGTACTTCCGATAATAGCCGTTGTCTGTCCGGCCCTGGCAGAAAAAGAAATATCTTTCAGAACCGCTTCTTCCCCATCCGGATAACAGAAATCAACATGTTCAAATATAACTTCTTTTATAGGTTCTTTATCATCATGTACACGCTGCGTGCTGACAGTCTCATCTGTGATATCCGGCGTCATATTCATCACTGTCTCTATACGTTTGGCCGAAATATTCGCACGGGGATACATCATAAACACAAGGCAGAACAGCATCACTGAGAACATGGCATGAAACAGGTATTCCATAAACGCCATCAGCTGCCCCACCTGCAGCGCACTCTTATCGATCATCTGACTGGCAACAAAATAAATCGCCAATGCTGCAATATTCATCAGAAGAAAAAACAGCGGTTCCGTAGAACTCATCAATGTGAACAGCTTTTTGGACTGATTTGTAAACGCCTGATTCTGTTCCCCGAAACGTTCTGTCTCACGGGCATCATTATTAAAAGAACGGATCACCCGGATTCCTGTCAGATTCTCTCTGAAAATACGATTCAGGCCATCTAATGCCGTCTGCTGACGTTCACTGACCGGACCGGATATTTTAGCGACAAGTATGACACCCAGAATAATAAAAGGCACTGTCGCCGCAATGATCAGCGATAATTTCACCGATGACATGATAATCAGCGTAAAACTGACCGCGATCATGACCGGTGTCAGCATTGCCGTTCTCAGAATGATATTCATAAAATTCATAATCTGAAGTGCATCATTACTCGTCCTTGTGATCAGTGAAGAAACACCCAGCTGATTCATTTCCCGATGAGAAAAACTCTGAACCTTTTCAAAAAGATCATTTCTGATATCGCAGGTGACCGCTGTAGAAATTCTGGCACCGCAATAGCCGAGGACAACCGTTCCGAGAATACCCACAACCGAAATCAGAGCGATCAGCCCGCCCATTTTCAGCAGATATTCCCGATCCCCACTGGCTACACCGCCGTCAACCATTCTGGAGATAATCGTCGGAATACCCAGTTCTGTCAATGCAAACCCAAAAACAGAAATAAAGTTTAAAAAAACAAGCCCTTTATAGCGCTTGAGATAAGATAACATTAATCGCATATTTCTCCCCCATCAATTCTCCGTACACTGTCTGCACCGCTTCTCTCCATCATAGCCGGTGCAGGCATACACCCTCTACTATAAGTATGCATGGTATCATTTCTCCCGTCAACTAAAGATTTAATAAAAATATTATTTATATTTCTTAATATTTTCAATTATTAAACAGATTTATAAGAGATTGTGCATGGTATATTTTTGGATATAATGATATAATGTAGAATTATTAGAAACATGCATTATAAGGAGGCCGAATATTATGAATGAAGTCAAAACTCCAAAAAAGAATTGGTTTTACTACTATACAATCGTTCTGCTCATCCTCATTATTCTCAATACATTCATTATGCCGCTGATTCAGCAGCACAGCGTGAAAGAGGTCGATTACGGCACTTTCATCAGCATGACTGAGAAGAAAGAGATTGGCAAGGTTGAAATTGAAAGCAATCAGATTGTTTTCACGAATAAGGATGAATCCCAGATTTACAAGACCGGTCTGATGGATGATCCGAACCGTACAGAACGACTTTATGAATCCGGTGCAGAATTCTCCAGCGAGATTATTGAACAGATGTCCCCACTGGTCAGTTTCCTGCTCACATGGATTCTCCCATTGGTCATTTTCTTTGCCCTGGGCCAGTATATGTCCAAGAAGCTCATGAACAAGATGGGCGGCGGCAAAGATTCCATGATGTTTGGTATGGGCAAGAGCAACGCCAAGATTTATGTGAAATCCACCGAAGGCATCAAATTCTCCGATGTTGCCGGTGAAGATGAAGCCAAAGAGAACCTGACAGAAATTGTGGATTATCTCCACAATCCGAATAAATACAAGGAGATCGGTGCTTCCATGCCGAAGGGTATTCTCCTTGTAGGCCCTCCCGGAACAGGTAAGACAATGCTTGCCAAGGCTGTTGCCGGTGAATCCAATGTGCCGTTTTTCTCCATGTCCGGTTCAGAATTTGTCGAAATGTTCGTCGGCATGGGTGCTTCCAAGGTCCGTGACCTGTTCAAACAGGCGAAGGAGAAAGCTCCATGTATCGTTTTTATTGATGAAATCGATGCCATCGGCAAGAAGCGTGACGGCCAGATTGGCGGCAATGATGAACGTGAACAGACACTGAATCAGCTGCTGACTGAGATGGATGGTTTTGAAGGCAACACAGGTGTTATTATTCTTGCAGCTACCAACAGACCCGAATCCCTGGATCCTGCCCTGACCCGTCCGGGACGTTTTGACAGACGTGTGCCTGTTGAACTGCCTGATTTGAAGGGCCGTGAAGAAATTCTGAAAGTCCATGCCAAGAAGATTCGTCTTTCTGACGATATCGATTTTAATAAGATTGCCCGTATGGCTTCCGGTGCTTCCGGTGCCGAACTGGCGAATATTGTCAACGAAGCAGCGCTTCGCGCAGTCCGTGACAATCGACGCTTTGCAACGCAAGCCGATTTGGAAGAAAGTATTGAAACCGTTATTGCCGGTTACCAGAAGAAGAATGCGATCCTCACCAACAAAGAGAAGCTTATTGTTTCCTACCACGAAATCGGACATGCGCTTGTGGCTGCAAAACAGAACAATTCTGCGCCTGTCCAGAAGATCACGATTATTCCGAGAACATCCGGTGCCCTTGGCTACACCATGCAGGTGGATGAAGGCAATCACTATCTGATGAGCAAAGAAGAAATTGAGAATAAGATCGCTACATTTACAGGTGGTCGTGCCGCTGAAGAAGTTATCTTCGGCTCCGTCACAACAGGGGCTTCCAATGATATCGAACAGGCAACCCGCCTTGCCCGTGCCATGATCACCCGCTACGGTATGAATGAGGACTTCGACATGGTTGCCCTTGAAACAGTCACCAACCAGTATCTTGGCGGTGATACATCTCTGGCATGTTCTGCTGAAACTCAGGCTGAGATTGACCACAAGGTCGTTGAACTGGTGAAACAGCAGCATCAGAAAGCCCTTCAGATTCTGATTGAGAATCGTGCGAAACTGGATGAATTGGCTCACTTCCTCTATGACAAAGAAACCATTACCGGCGAAGAGTTCATGAATATTCTCAACGCCTAAAAAGATGGGGCTGTCTATTTTCCGACAGCCCCATCTTTTTTATAATCTCCAGATATGGACTTTATCCCCGGCTTTCAATGGCTCTGTCCCCGCCGGCATATCGACAAAGCAGTTGGTTCCGATCCCCTGACGCATCTGAGCGTTATGCTGCCCTTTTGTGATGTGAACGGCATGTCCATCGTCATAGGCTTTTAATACCCGACGACTGCCTTTATTGCCTGGGTAATCATAAGCAATGTCAGCTTCTTTTTTCACCAAAGATGTTTGTTGGCTTCCTGTCATCTTCTGCAATAACGGCTGCATCAGCAGCTCAAATACAGCAGATGCAGAGAAGGGATTCCCGGACAGGGAAATGACTGGTTTCCCGCCATATAAAGATGCCATTGTGGGCATGCCCGGTTTTAAATCAATACCATGGAACAAAATGTCTGCACCCAGTTTCTTCATAATCTCCGGCAATAAGTCTTTGACCCCGACAGATACACCGCCCGTTGTCAATATCACATCTGCCTCTTCTGCGCATTTTTCTACTGCCGCTGTTATTTTATCCGCATCATCACCGACAAAGATCCCCTCCGTCAGATTGCAGTCAAGCTGCAGGAGTCTGCCTGTCAGATAAGCCAGATTGGCATTATAGATTTTTCCGGGAAGCAACGGCTGCCCATGCGGCATCAACTCCTCACCGGTTGTAATCACCGCCGCACGGACTTTCCTTCTCACCGGAACACTGTCTATTCCTCCGGATGCCATGGAAGCCATCATATAAGCATCGACTTTTTCCCCTTCCCAGCCAAGGCAGTCGCCCTGGTGAAAGTCCTCGCCTGCGGGGCAGCAATTCATTTTTTGAGCCAATGACACATAAATTTTGACCTGTTCCTGACCATAATCCGTGTCCTCCTGTTTGACAACACAATCCGCACCTTCCGGTATCATGGCACCGGTCATAATCCGAATGGCCTCACCGGCATGTACGCTTTTGTCCGTCACTTCTCCGGCACAAACCCGGTCAATGACTTTCAGACAGACCGGATTGCTTCTGCTCACTGTCCGTATATCTTCACTTCTAACGGCATAACCATCCATAGCCGACCGTTCAAAAGGCGGCTGACTGACATGTGCATACACATCTTCTGCCAGAATTCTGTCGATACTTCTTAATAATTCGACCTTTTCCGACATGACACAATGAACGACTTCCAGTAATCGTGCCTGCGCTTCCTCCAGTGTTATTGTCTGCATCTTAATTCCTACCTTAACTTTAAATTTTGAATTGATTGCCTTTTTATTGTACCACGTTGTTGTCCATTGCACATCGTTTTTTCAGCTCCCGAATGGCCTCCTCAGGTTCGTAATCGCGTATGATCCTTCCTGTCACGAATTCTTTTCATCTCAAATAGCATCACTACTTAGATTTTCACTCCCATATTTTGTAAAACATAAGAATTTCATTCTTTTTTCTTGCAAATTTCAACGCTATTATACCATTTTTAAATAAAAAATTGGGTGGAAATGAAATTTTATCATTAAAAAAAGTCATTTTTTTGTTGATTCACCCCGAAAATTCTGCTATGATTGGTAAGGTTGCGCTATTTTTAGACGTTTATCCTGAATATAAATGTGAAACATATAGATTTAGATTTCCTGAAAGTGAGAACACTAAAATGAAAGAAAAGAAGAAACTTTCTCTGGCCGGACAGATTTTTATAGCTTTGATTCTGGCCATCATTGCCGGTCTGCTGATGCAGAGCCATGCTGAGTTTGCTGAAAACTATATCAAACCATTTGGTACGATCTTTCTGAACTTGCTGAAGTTTATTGTTGTACCGATTGTCCTTTTCTCTATTATGAGCGGTATCATCTCCATGAGTGATATCAAGAAGGTCGGTTCCATTGGATTAAAAACAGTTATTTACTACTTCTGTACAACTGCTTTTGCCATCACATTCGGACTGCTTTTCGGTAACCTTTTCAAAAATGCCTTTCCTGTCGTAGCGACAACAGATCTTTCCTATGAGGTCACTGAGGCCCCTTCCCTGATGGATACAATTGTCAATATTTTTCCATCTAATTTTATTGCCCCGATGTCTGAATCCAACATGCTTCAGGTCATTGTTATGGCATTAATCTTTGGTTTTTCAATTATTCTGATCGGTTCAGAAAAAAACAGCCGACTGGTAACCGCCATCAACGACCTGAATGAAGTCTTTATGAAGAGTATGGAACTGATCCTCAAGCTGTCACCAATCGGTGTCTTCTGTCTGCTCTGCCCGGTCATTGCTGCCAACGGTTCCAACATTATCGCCTCTCTGGCGATGGTACTCCTGACCGCTTATCTCTGCTATGTGATCCATGTGGTCGTTGTATATTCCCTGGCAGTCAAGGCCATCGGCGGATTAAGCCCACTGAAGTTCTTCAAAGGCATGCTTCCGGCAATGATGTTTGCCTTCTCCAGTTCTTCTTCCGTGGGAACACTTCCGATCAACCTGGAATGTGTGGAAGGACTTGGTGCTTCCAGAGAGATATCTTCTTTTGTTCTGCCGCTGGGTGCGACCATCAACATGGACGGTACAGCCATTTATCAGGGTGTCTGTGCGATCTTCATCGCTTCCTGTTACGGCATCACACTGACGCCGACCCAGATGCTCACCGTTGTTCTGACAGCCACACTGGCTTCCATCGGTACTGCCGGTGTTCCCGGTGCAGGTATGGTCATGCTGGCCATGGTCCTGACTTCCGTTGGTCTGCCGGTTGACGGTATTGCCCTGGTTGCAGGTGTCGACAGAATCTTTGATATGGGACGTACAGTTGTCAATATCACCGGCGATGCCAGCTGCTGTATTGTTGTATCCAATCTTGAAAAAAAACGCGAAGCCAGAAAATCTGCACGCAATGCATAATTGCATAATAATCCGAACATAAATAGGACATGTGAAATATAAGTATGCATATTTCACATGTCCCATTTTTATGTGTATTCAGGCCTTACAGCCATCTGTCCGTATTCACGCCTGTCTGTTATTCGCCCAATTCCACCATTCTTCGAATGCATCTTCCGGCACCTTCAATCACATTCTCAGGCAGCTGGATTTCTTCTCCGCCGCGGCCTTTCAGACAGTTATAAATATCCATCAGTGTTGTGATCTTCATATTCATACATGTCAACGGAACAGCCAACGGATAGAAGGACTTGTTCGGGCAGTCAAACTGCAGATGTTCTACAATACTGTTTTCCGTTCCGATAATAAATTCTCTGCAGTCAGATTTCTTGGCATAATTCATAATACCCGTTGTGGATCCGACATAATCGGCCTGTTCAACCACTTCCTGACGGCATTCCGGATGCACCAGAAGCAGTGCATTCGGATGGGCCTTGCGCGCTTTCTCCACATCTTTGGCGCTAACAACAATATGTCTCGGACATCCGCCCTTATAAAAGGCAAATTTTTTCTCCGGCATCTGCTCTGCCACATAACGGCCCAGATTCGGATCCGGGATAAAAAGAATCTTGTCATTGTCCAGACGGCTGCAGATCTGAACCGCGGAAGAAGATGTGACGCAGACATCACATTCTGTCTTTAATTCAGAGGTTGTATTAATATAAGCCACAACCGCATAATCCGGATACTTTGCTTTTAATTCACGAAGGCCTTCCAGATCCAGCTGTTCTGCCATCGGACATCCGGCTGCAGGATTCGCCAGCCATACCTTTTTGTCCGGGCTGAGCACCTTGCAGGTCTCTGCCATAAAGCGCACACCGCACATGATCACACCCTTGCAGTCACTCTTTGATGCCTGCACGCTCAAACCATAAGAATCTCCCATATAATCAGCCACTTCCAGTATCTCCTGCCCCTGATAAGCATGCGCCAGAATACAGATATCCTGCTCCTTTTTCATGCGCATGATTTCCTGCTGAATTTCCGCAATTGTCATCTTCTTTATTCCCCTTTCTTCTGTTCCCATGGTCGAAGCGGTGCCAGAAAACCGGCCGCTTTCAGCTGTTCGCCGATCAGATTCAGACGTTCTTCGCTGGCCGCCTCCACCAGATGATAATGATAACCGGATGTAGCTGTACTCAGAACCGTAGACTGACTGTCATTTAAAGCAGCAATAAATTCTGTCACATCCTGCCTTGATCGAATATCCATCTCCGCACTGACACGACCGTAAACTCTATGGCTGATACTGATATTGCACACTCTTCCGCCGCAATCCACAATCAGATTCAGCTCTTTGGCCGCATCACTCTGCTTATGCCGCACCTTAAATTCTCTTACACAGCGCGGTTCCTGCTCCATCACATAACCCTTGGTCGTTGAAATGATCCCCGGTGTGTAAGCCCGGATCACCGCCATATCCTGAACAATCACCTGCCGGCTGACACCATACCTTTCTGCCAGTTTTCTCGCTGCAACAGGCTCCTCTGCGTTTTGAAGGAGCTTCAAAATCGCATTTCTTCTCTCTGCAGTTTTCATTCTTTCAGCTCCTCTCACACTGCATGCAGATGCTTCATGGAAATATCCAGGATCGGCGCAGAATGTGTCAATGCACCGCTGGAAACAAAATCCACGCCGATTTCACAAATACGGGCAATGTTTTCCTTTGTAATATTACCTGAACACTCTGTCTGAGCTCTTCCGTCAATCAAAGCGACCGCCTGCTTCATCACTTCCGGTGTCATATTGTCCAACATAATAATATCCGCACCGGCCTCTACAGCCTCCGCTACCTGTTCCAGTGTCTCTGTCTCGATCTCAATCTTTCGGACAAACGGCGCATATGCCTTTGCCATCTGAATAGCCTTTGTAATACTGCCTGCTGCCCCGATGTGATTATCCTTCAAAAGAACGCCGTCGGACAGATTGTAACGGTGATTGCATCCGCCGCCGACACGAACCGCATATTTTTCAAAAACACGACAATTCGGTGTCGTTTTGCGTGTGTCAAGCAGTGTCACACCACTGCCTTCCAGAAGCTTTGCCACACTTCTTGTATAGGTGGCAATTCCGCTCATCCGCTGCAGATAATTCAGCGCAACTCTTTCTCCCGACAAAAGAACCCTGATATCTCCTGTCACCTTTGCCATCAGATCGCCTTCTCTGACCTCATCGCCATCATGACAGAACATCTCAATCTCTGTATCTTCATCCAGAAGCTTAAAAACTCTGGCATATACATCCATACCCGCGATCACACCGTCTTCCTTGGCAATCAGATCTACGGTTCCCTGAACCTTCGTCGGCATCACCGCATTGGTTGACACATCTTCACTTGTAATATCTTCCTCCAAAGCCATGCGGATCAACTTGTCCGCCTGAAGCTGCATTGTAATACTATTCATTTCCACGCATCCTTTCTATTCCTTCTAATACAACCTGATGGTAATCTTCAAGCAATACCTCTTTATCCTCATATCGCTTCAGATCCGGTTCTGCCTGACACGGATCCGGGGCCTGACCAAACAGCATATCATAGGCCGCCCTTCTGGCAAACACAAGAGACTCCAGCAGTGAATTGCTGGCCAGACGATTCTTGCCGTGTACCCCATTGCAGCTTGTCTCACCGCAGGCATAAAGTCCTTTCATAGACGTGCGGCTGGACAAATCGACCTTAATGCCACCCATAAAGTAATGCTGGGCCGGTACAACCGGAATCGGCTCTTTGATCGGGTCAAATCCTTCCTCTATGCAATGCTGATAAATATTCGGGAAATGCTCTCTAATGGTCTTTTCTCCCAACGGACGCATATCCTCCAGAACAAATTCCGTACCATCTTTCTCCATCTGTGCGAAAATCGCCTGGCTGACAATATCTCTCGGCTGCAGTTCATTGGTAAAACGCTGTCCGTTTTTGTCGTATAATAATGCGCCTTCCCCGCGCACCGATTCAGAGATCAGGAATCTTCTTCCCTTACTTCTGGAAAAGAGTGTCGTCGGATGGATCTGTATGTAATCCAGATGTTCCACCTCAACCTGATGTTTCATGGCAATACCAAGGCCATCCCCGGCAATATGCGGATAATTGGTGGAATTCTGGTACAAACCGCCGATACCGCCGCAGGCCAGTACCACATACTGTGAACGGATCGGATAAACATGATTCTCCTCATCCATGGCTACTACACCGCCGCAGATATTATCCTTCTCAATCAGATCCACCATGGTCATATGCTCACGGATTTCAATATTCTCTTTTGTCAAGACCTGTTTCAGCAGTGTACTTGTAATCTCCTTGCCCGTGATATCCTTATGGAACAAAATTCTCGGTCTTGAATGGGCACCCTCTCTTGTGAAATCAAGTTCTCCATCCGCTGTTCTGGCAAAATCCACCTTTCTGAAAACCAGATCCCTGATAATATCATTGGAACTGCGGATCATCAAATCCACGGCACGTTCATTATTCTCATAATGTCCGGCACGCATCGTATCTTCAAAATAGTCTTTATAATCATCTTCCCCACGGAGCATACAAATACCGCCCTGTGCCAGAAAAGAATCTGACAGATCGGCTTCCTGCTTTGTCAGCATCAATATTTTCTTCCGCTCCGGCAACATCAAAGCGCAGTACAATCCGGCTGCTCCGGTTCCCACGATAATGACGTCATAATATTCATTCATTTTATTTATACCTCTTTCCCGATCAGGTTTTTATTGCTTTTTGTCATTATACAACTTGACATATCAGGTGTCAAGACACCTGATATGTCAATGTTAATATACAACCTAAAAGAGCACAAAAAAGGATTCAGACAGTCACTATCCGAATCCCTGTTTTGTGCTTTTTAAATCAATGATACCTTTAAACCTGCTGCAAGGCAGTTTTTTATTTATTTTCTAGTTTGCAGCGCAGCTTTTTCTAAGCATTCAGCAAAATATCCGTCAGCTTTGCAAACTGTTCCAGCGTCAGTGCCTCACCTCGCACAGACGGTGAAAATCCCGCCTCTGCAATGGCTGCTGCAATCTGATCCTTTGTAAAATTCAGCTCAGAAGAATTGTTCAGCCCATTCTGAAGTGTCTTACGTCGCTGGTTAAAGGACGCTCTGATAATCTTAAACAGCATCTTCTCATCCTTCACCTGAACCGGCGGTTCTTCGTAACGTGTCAGACGAATCACTGCAGAATCCACATTTGGGCGCGGCATAAAACAGTTACAAGGCACATTGGCCACGATATACGGCTCTGCATAATACTGCACAGCCAGAGATAATGCACCGTAATCCTTGGAACCCGGACCGGATTTCATACGGGCCGCCACTTCCTTCTGCACCATGACCGTCACATTGGCCAGCGGCACATGCTGCTCAAATAATGCCATAATAATCGGTGTTGTAATATAGTACGGCAGATTGGCTACAACCTTAATCGGTCTGCCGCCATTTTCCTCCTGCACCAGCTTCTCCAGATCAAGAGACAGCACATCCGCGTGAATCACCTTTACATTGTCATAATCTGCCAGTGTTTCCTGTAAAATAGGCAGAAGATTTCTGTCGATTTCCACTGCGACTACCTTGCCTGCTGCCTCTGCCAGATACTGTGTCATGGTTCCGATACCCGGACCGATTTCCAGCACCATATCGTCTTTTGTCACACCGGCTCCGGCAATAATCTTGTCCAGAACATGTCCGTCAATCAGGAAATTCTGTCCAAACTTCTTCTGGAAACAGAATTCATATTTCTTTATAACCTCAATCGTTCTCTGTGGATTGGATAGCTTTTCCATAAATACAAAAATACCTTTCTAAATAAACAATTTACCTTTTATACTGTTTTCTGTTAAGAATTTTCATTTTCTTTTCAGAAAGCGGTCACACATTCGCCACATTTCTTCTCTATAATAAAGCCATAAAAAAACAAAAGCAAGTGCTAATAACACATTATATAGATTTTTTCTTTTCTTTTTCATAACCGGATGCGGCCGCGTGCAATGACTTTTGAACAAAGCGGCCCATCCAATCCTCTCTTTTTGAATATTACAGAGCTGTCAGGAAACTGGCAGCTCTGATGTCATATTGGCAAGAAAATCTCTCATCTTTCATCAATCTCCTTTCCTCTTAATTTTTTATTTGTATATTTTCAGTTTATTTTTTGCAGTGAAGGAATGCCTCGCAGGAATGCTGGGCATTGAAAACACCTTTTTACAAAATATGATTTTCCGCAAAAAGTTTTCTTAACACCGGGTTTTCAAATTTCTTGACACTTTCAGCCACCAATTCACTTTTTGCTTTTCCGCTCCAAACACTATCCATTATGACTCCAATATCATTATTAACATGTTTGCTGGTCAAATACACATCATAATAATGCCTTGCCTGATTAAAATCCTTTTTTGAGCGATAATACAGTGCAAGTACAAATGATTTCATTTCAAATTCCTGCTCATTTTTTACTTTCCCCAAATATGCTAAAAAATCATATTCATCATCTTCAACATAACTTATTGTTGCCAATAACCAACAAAGTCCATTATATGTCCAATATATAGCCTTATTCCACGGCCCAACTGAGAAAAAATTACATAATTTTAGATGTTTTTCTGCTTCTAACTTAAGCGTATCCATTTCAATCACGCCAAATAACTTAAGTAATTTTTCATATTTCTTTATCATATAGACATCTAATACTCCGCGAAGTAAATAAAGAATAATGAAACCAACTATAATTTCTTTCCACATTATTTGCACTGTACCTGTATTCATCTAATCGCCCCTTTATAAATTAATCAAATATTGAAATAACTGCTCCAATTGTTTCAATCGCTCCCAATACTCCTGGTACATGAATTACAAGAGCTGCAACCGCCATAATTTCTGGAAAATTTATTGACAGCTTACTATAACCATAGCCATCTCCTACCGAATGTGTATACTTTCCATATACTCTTCCTAATGAATTCGTTCCCATTTCCAATGAAATATTTTTTAAGTGGAGTGCGAATGCATTTTCAGCACCTATCTGAATACTTTATAATATATTTTAAAGTTAAGGATGTTCTCTCGTATCTGCATAATCATAAACAATTTGTCTGCCATAATACACTGCTTGTCTTTCAAAATACTGGTTTTTTTCCCCTGATAACCATAATTCATGGTATTTTATCCACTGAAAATAGTGAGTTAATTCATGCGTTATTGAACATAAAATTGCTGCTAATGCGTCATCTTTTCCTTGGACTTTACATAAATCATTATAATCTCCCACTGCAATTTTTATATATGGTTCTACCAGTGACATGCTCCCACCACTTAAATCACAGATTTTGAAGTGGGGGCTTCTTGCTCAATGGCTCTACTGAGCCAAGTATC